>DIMG01000018.1:549-63333 GCA_002425415.1 Micavibrio sp. UBA5572 | reverse complement strand
TCAAGAGGCTTGGTTTTCTGGCGGAACAAGCAGGCATCGAAGCGTTACTCCAGCCCTGCCATGACCGCATGACAACCGGAAACGCCAAGCTTGATCCCGCCATTTCCAGCCCGCGTCTGATCAGTAAATGGAATCTCTGGATTCCCGAAACCTGGGCTTAACGGAAGGAACCCATGATCGACCGCCGTGAAATTCTGGCCATGGCCGCCACCGTAAGCCTGCTCTGGCCGGACAGGATACTTAACAGAGATAAAGTAAGGGCCGGACAGTGAATAACATTCACCGCTCGTGCTTTGCTTTTTCGCTGTCGCTCATTTTATTTCCACCGGCTTGCCGTAAGGATCGAAACCTTCGCATAGTTCGTGTCTGAAGGCGTAACCGCGTGGATTGGAAATAATCCTGGTTTTGCCAAAGGTCTGATCATTGGGCTGATGTGTGTGGCCGTAAACCCAGAGATCTGGCTGATACTGATCAATAATTTTGATCATATCCCGGGATGTGTATGCGGGTTCAATCTCCCTCATCCCATGACGGTTTAATCCCGTCGGCCCCGGTATTGGCGCATGATGCGACAAAACAACCCTTGGCCCTGATAGATCAGTCTCAAACCATTTAATCAGTTTTTCAACGTACCGCTCATGGAATTTGAGTGTATCTTCCGGCATCAGTTTCTGCGTTTTATCGGTACGGATGACCCAGTAATCATTCATGTATTCCTGCGCGCAGCGCATGGCCTGATAATTACCGCCATCAAAATCCGTCCACATCGTGCCGCCATAGAAATGAACACCGTTAATTTCGACCGCGCTGTTTTTCAGATAATTGACGTTCGGCAGTTTCCGGCTGATCCATTCCAGTGCCACTCTTTCGGCCACGTCCATATTGGTGTTGTAATACTCGTGATTGCCGGAAATGTAGATCACCGGCTTATTCCAGAATTTCAGCAGGAATTTAAGCGGGTTATAATGTTTAAAGCTGACAATATCTCCGGCCAGTAATATGACATCGCCGTCAATATCAGTAGGTAGATGCCAGTTGTGCCCAAATTCCAGATGCACATCGCTGTAAGTGAGTATTTTCATGGGATCCCTTTCGTTTGAAGCGTTTTTCGGTGATGAACGCTTCATTCGCGGGGACAGTCAAATCGATATTTGAATGAATTTTAGACTAAAAAGCCTGTAAAGTGCACGATCCTAACGCTTATAAGCTATAAGCAGCAATATGCTGCATCTTAAATAACAGTTCGGAAGGTCAGGGAGACACGCCGTCCGCGCTCAATTTTAAATCCGTTAACGGCATATGATTTTCGCGCCGGTATGGCATGCGTCCATTTGTAACGTGCCGGAGAAGATGCGACAGCCGTAAAAAACTTTTTTCTATAGGTCGTTCAATCTAGATTTGAGCTCGATCAGCTTTGGGTTCTTTAGAAGGTTTGGATCGCTTTTTTCGATTTTCTTCAACACATCAGCAGATCCATACGGCCATTTTTCAGGCTGGTCAGGTAAAATCGCATATAGAAGGTTTAAGTAATCCTCAGGATATTTTTCAGCTAAATCTGACCCTTCTTCATCTTTTGCAGTCTTCCTGATTTCTGGGATATGGACAAACTCACCTTCAACTTTTGAAACTAATTTAATTACAACGTCACAAATTTCAGGAAACTTTTCGTTTTGATTTAAAGCAATTTCACATAAGCGCGCTGATATTTTTGCTGTTCTGACCATTTTGTGTTTTGGCCAAACATCTCTGAAAAACTCTAAAGTTTGCTTTGCCCAAATGCTATCTTTGTCAGACGACCAGCGTTCAAGATGCCAAAGAATATTTGCTCTAAAGTTGTCCCCGACATTGAGCAAAACGCTTCGAAGTTCATCATTAGAAATATACCGCTTTTTCTTATCGTCTTTTGAGGCCCAGCCTGATAATAGCAAGCCGGACAGGACTTCTGTGTGTCTGCGGCGTTCAGATATGTTGCTTTTGGCCATCTCTAAGAGATGGGGCTTAAGCTTTATAAACAATTCCGAATTAGGAAATCTTGCCCCCCACATAAATCCAGCCCATATTGCCCTGACATCGTCTTGAGAAGAGGTTTTGTCTTCAATTAATTTTAAAAATACCTTCTCGGTCCATTTTGGATCAATGTAATGAAACCACGTTAAATTGAATGCAAAAATAGCCATTACATATCGGTGCGCATCGTTTGGAAGGGATAGTAATTCTTCAGCCCTAGATAACCATGCTTTAGGGAAGCCCTTTCCTCCTTTTAAATTGTCTTTTAATGGATCAGTCATATGCAGTTCGGCAAGATTACCAGAGGGCGAGTTTATTGCTTCACCTGTCCAATCTGTTTCTTTGTTTTCTTGACGCACCAAAGCAGACCCAGATGATTTTTCATGCTCTCTAATCGTTTCAATAAATTTGTTCCACACCGCATTGAACATATTTTGACTTTTGTCTCTAAGTTCTGGCCCCTGATCTTCAAACCATCTTGATGCGGTTAAAAGGATACTTTTGAAATCGTTGCTTGGGAGCTGTGTAATTCGGCCTGCAATAAGAAGTTTCATTCTGTATTTGTCTTGTTTTCTCGTTTCTCTTGATAGGAGAGTTTCCCAGAGGTCCGTGTGAAATTCACCTTTTTTAAATTCTAGTTTTAATGCCGATATAGCTATCAAAGGTTTGTCATCGCACAAGCCTGAAAATGGCGCATATTCGATAAATTCGCCAATATTTCTACTTCTGCTACTTTTGGCTTTGCTGATGATTTCTGACAGTGGCAAAGAAGATAAAACTGTCCAATCGGTATCAGTTCTTATAATACCAGAACGCATATCCATGCTTTCTGCTGCAGCTTCTGCATATTTATCTTTCCACTCAGGAGCGTGTTCTTTTAATTTTTTTGTAATCTTGGAAATATCCAGATTTAAATCACAGCCATTGTTTTTCATCCAATGTAACCTGCTTAATCGCATATGAGCAGATCTTTGGCCATGCTCCGCTTTGGTTTCTTTTTTGTATCTTTGCGGCCCTTTTAAAACTCTTTTTTCAATTAATTTTTGTTTCTCTTCAGGAATATCAGCCCATTTTCTTTTCAATGAAATCAAAAAATCACGCCCGCCTTTCGAAGACCAAAAATCATCATCGGCTAATGATAAAATTCCGTCTGCAAACTCATCTCCAGTAAGCAACCCTTCCAATCCTGAAGCCCATATTCTCAATCGAACAAAGACAGGGTTGTCTGCACTCCATTTTTTGAACTCTACTTTTGCTTCTTCAGGGCTAAATTTTAAAAGCTGTCTAAACAAGTCTGTCAGATGTAAAACATAACCCGAGAGATCGTATCTTCTTGTAGTATCACTCGATTTATCTTCATCTGGCTCTATTGAGCTTAAATCTCTGAGCCAACCAGAAAAGCTCTGTTCTAAATCGACAGCATGTTCTACATTTTCTCTGAATAAATTAATGGCTTTTGCAAGATATTCATCTGGTATAGGTATGGAATACACGCCTTCTGGATAGCCCACGTCAGGTTTTATCAGGGAAAATTTAGCAAGTTTCTTGCGGTTATCCCTTGGAATAGACCTTGCGTACAGATTATCTTTTTTTAGAAAGGGTTTAGATATGCGCCCATATTCTCTTACTATAAAATCATTCCAACCTTGCTTTTTAATTAAGCCGCTTAAGCTGTGCTCTTGGTATTCTTCGCGTCCATAAAATTGGCTTAACTCAAAAACTGCATTCCATGCCCACTGTATCGCTTCAGAGCATTCTATATCTCCGTACAATGTTGCGCGCTTCACACTCTCAATAACGGTAGGGTGCAGGGCTAATTGTTGGCCTGCCCACCAAGGAGAAATTCTTTGGTTTGATACTCTTGATATCCAGTAGGCTAAGTAAGACAGTCTGTCTGGTAATTGTGATGGTTCTGACGCTCTATAATTTCGAAATGTTGGTAAGTATTTCCTACCTAAATCTTCGGTATCAAGAGAGTTTAAGGAAAATGCATCCCACGCTTCAGTGATATCCTCTTTGCTGAATTCTTCGTTTCTATCAGATGGTGGCGGATCTTTATCTATACCGTAGAGCTGATAAGGGTTGATTACGGCTTTATCTTGATAATTCCAATAGTCCCCCCTTTGCACTTGTTGCAATCTTATCGCCGGATCAAATACGCACAGCCATTCTGACGGCATAGGCGGGGTTTGTTGAGCAAATGCTCGTGCTCCAGATTGCGAACTTACCAAATGGGCCACCATTCCCCTCTCATGCGGTTGCATTTTTGTCGGCCCTTTACGTGCTTTGGTTAATATTTGTGATTTCCACTTAATAGGGTTTTTTGTTCTTTTTCCCCAAGCCGCAAGGCTGTCCCATAACGGAGCATATGAGCCTTCTTTGTCGAGTTCGAATATTATTGGCTTAACACCTTTTTCTGCCCACTGCGCTATGGCTTCCTCATCCGAGCACTGGAATGCATAAATATTATTTTTGTCACCGTTGCCCTCTTGAAGGCCTTCAAGAAGATATCGAATTGGTGGATCATCTGCGGAATAGCCTATAAAAACGGCTGTAAATTTTTTAAGGACTTCTTTTACAAATTCTCTGGCCCAACCTTGTGCTAGATAGGCATCACCAAATTCGGAGCTAGATAATACCAATCCGTCATATGCGGCATCTGAGTAGTCTTCCGTGACTTTTCCATGCAGGTGAACGATGCCCCAATTATTATCAGTGTATTGAATTCGGGGAAGGTTGGAGCGGGTTGCTGTATGTATTTTTTTGCTACTGGCTTGCTCGAACAAAAGATCGAAGTTGGTTGTAATTAATCTCATGTGACCGCTTTGCAGTCGCGCTAAATCTAAAATAATTTTATGAGCTGTCAGATCGGTATTGTTGGGAGGGTTTAATAATTTTGCAACTGACTGGTTAATATCCTGACGATCAAAACTTCTTATTAATGCGCTGAAGATATGATCTGCGGAAATTAAACCTCTAGTATCTTGGTCTTTATTAAGCTGCTCATATTTGGCAAAAAGCTTTTTGGCTTTGCTTTCTTCTGTGGCTCCTAGATCATCAATTACCTGTTGCGCTAAGCGCGAAAAATCAGGCAAGTTTGCATAGGCTCTAGAAACACCCGCCCCACAGAAGAAAACAACGTTCCCTTCATCTTGAGCAAAGAGTAATTCATTGGGTATATCAGGGCCATTCTCAATAAAGCGCATAGTTTTTTTGTGTACTCTTCATTTTATTAATATCTTCTTTTTCCTAAAATCGATATTACCACGCTATCAAGAACGTTATCGATGTATTCCATTTATTCAACGCTGTTTATTTTCTTTTCAAGCTTTGAAAGCCCGTCCATGACGGTATCAAAATCAGGATATTCACCCATGAACATTTCGGACATTCTTTCATAGTCCTGTTTTAGGGGGAGTCGCTGTTCATCTGTAGGCAGGAGTTTTAGGCTTCCTATAACAGCCGTATCGTATGAGGCTTTGGCATCACGGAACAGAAGGCTTTTGTTGTGCACAACACTCTCCAGTAGATCCGGATTGAGAAGTGCCTTGTCCGCTATGCCGTGTTGATCGAGCATAAACGTGTCATAGTAATGACGGGACATCCGGTCACGCATTTTTGATCCATGATGGAGCGCGTGAAGAATGGTCGCTTTTTCCCAGAAAGTGCGATGGGCGGCAAGTGTGCCGACGTCTACAGAGGGACTTTCAAACATATCCGGGAATTCTTCTGCGGCGTAAGATTTAACGCTGCATTTTTCGCTGGGCGTAATATCGCCGCGTGCGCCAAATTCCAGTTTTATGTGGGGGCGTATGTAGGTTTCCTTGTCCCATTCAGCTTCATCCCATTTCGCATTGTCCCACTCTGTGCCATATGCAAAGACCTTGGGATAGTGAAAAAGGATGGTCTGACGATCAGGATCTTCGTCATCCAACACAATCTTCCAATTTGTGGATTGGCCAAGTGATGTTTCAATTTCTGTCTGCAAGGTTGGAAGAGCGATCTCTCTGACATATTTTTGGGCGTTTTCACTCAATGTTTTGAGGCGGCGCGCTCGCTCCTTGCCGGAAATATCCGCATCCATAGGGTCCGGTGTTTCTTTTAGAAAATCGGCGCTGCGGCTGATCGTCAGGTCGATATCTTCCGAAAACCGTTCAATCAGGCCGTATGCTTTTGACAAAGATGTGCCGCCTTTAAACGTCAGATATGGCGCAAGAGTGGGATTGGAGAACAGGCGTTTTAGCGTCCAGCAGACCCAGAAGTCTTTCTCAAGTATGATTTCGGTAGAGTCGCGGCGTTTGGTAACTTCTTGCAAAAGCGCTTTACGTTCATCATCAGGCTGTCTGGCGAAGTTGTCCATGTCTTGTCTGCTGTATCCTCAAAATAATATCGGCCATCCACCCCGGAAGACGTGAGGCCGACGCGCTTAAATCTTTTATGTCACGATTATCCAGACGGTTTGCGCATCGCTGAATCACCGTATCGTCAATGTTATTCTGACCCAGATACGACAATGCCTGAAGCACAAAATTGGCCCGGTCTGTAATGGTGTTTATGATCGGCACTCTTGCATGTTTTAAAGTAATGGTTCTGCCTGCAACTTTTTTCGTTCTGGACATGCCGTTAGTCAGGTAAACAGGGCGTGCTGGAACCTGCGTGGATAGCCCTAGATAATTTGCCGCAGCTGCGCCAGACGGGAAAACCCTGTCGCCTGTTTTTGCCGCAATAGCCTGCGCCAGATCATCTGCGCCGGGAGAGAGCGTTCCCAGTTTATCGTGTTGCTTGGGATAGTCGTATACGCCGCGATCAAGGCGGCGAATGGCACCTTTACGCACCAGACGTGACAAAGTCTGGTCGACCGTTGCGCGCGTGCCGACATCCAGAAAGTCCTTGGGCGTAAATACCCAGCCACGCCCTTTGGCACGGATTCTTCTGATAACGGTATCTGCGACGGCATTCATGCTTTTTAACTCCTATATGTCAGATTATAACATATATTTTTCTGACATTCAATTAAGATTGAGTTCATTCAATATATTGTTTTAAAACATATAATCTGAAAATATGAATTATAAGTGCCTAATACTATTAAATAGGCTCTATTTGATCAAAAAATACAGTTGTAACCAAAAGCCAAATAAATTCTTGCCCAAAGCGTTCTTGTTTTGTACACATGGTATATCGTAAAATTTCAAAGGTAAAGCAAGCAGTTGCATATTTATGCGTAATGGAACAGGCATTAAAACAGACAGCAGAAACCGCGCAGAAGCTGGAGAGCATTTATCCAGACTATGATGCATGGCTGACGGCGGCGTCATGGGAGCTGGAAGACGCTGCGTGGCTTCTGGTTGGGCTGGATCCAGCAATGGCGAGCATAAATAATTGCGCTTTGTCGGAGGCCGCGCAAGGCGAGCTGCGCCAGTATGAAATGGTGTTTGGCAAACATTTGATGTTGGTCGATAAATACCGGGATTTGCTGCATGATGTACTGATCCGAAGGGCACAAAGCGGAAGCCTTTTAGATTTGACACCTGTTTCATTTTTAAAGCTCTGTTTCGATCATCATATTCCCTGGCATGAACGGTTACAAAATCACCTGGACGAAACCGGCCAGGCATTTCGTTATTCCGAAAACAGCGCTATGTTGCGTGTCATCAGAAGACTGGCAAAGCAGGATTCATGGCTTTTGTGGGATGCTGTGCTTTTGACGCTGGGCTTCAATCCAGAAATAAGCATGACCGCACTGATCCGGCGCACGAACCTACAGCCGGGCCGCGATCATTTCGAACGGGACGCTCTGGCTCGCGCGAGTTATCTGGCTGATACCGCGCGTGGTAGCTGGCGCGCTGGTAAACTCGAGATTGCGAATGATGATGAAGTACGAGAGGATCTGTCCTTGTTCGTCCTGCGCGATTCATGCGAGTCACAGGCGGAAGTTTTTCCTAAGCCGTTCCTGCTCTGGGCGCAAGATAAGGGCTATGCGCCGCCGTCACAATTGCTGGAAGAGCTGGGGCTGGAGCCACGCTCAGTAAATGATAACGCTTTAAGCCAACCCGGCTATTCAACGCCGTATATTCAGATGATGCAAAAGGCGATTGACGTTCACCGCATTACTGATCAGAACCAGCCTTTGAAAAAAGAACTGGAAGCCTGGTTTATTGAGCAGACCATCAATGGCGAGGCCATCAGCGCCAATGACGCCTCTTATATGGCCTCCTTCGTTCGTTCCCCCAAATCACGCAAAGGCGGCGGGCGCAAATATTAGGGCGATACCCTGACACCCATACGGTTCCCGCCGTGACAACGTAGCGCGCATTTTCTCATTTTCGCACACTGAACCCATCATCGGTTCTAACACATGCGAAAGGAGAAACAGATGAGCGAACAATTTATAAAACCCGGGATGGTAAAACCGCCTGTCGTACAGACACCCCGAAAGGCGGAAGAATTTCTCAATCAATACGAGCTGTCCAAGCGGTGGAAGATTTCACCGCGCACGCTGGAGCGCTGGCGCTGGCTGGGCAACGGGCCGCGCTATCACAAAATCGGCGGGCGCGTTGTTTACAGGCTCTCGGACATTGAAGAGTTCGAGAATGGCCGCAGCTTTACCTCCACCATGGATGAGCAGCATGGGGGTGCACAATGATTACAGAAGACTATCTCCGTGACTTTGCACAGGATTGTAAAATCTCTGCAGAAATACCGCCGATGACAAGGGAGCATAATTATATTGCTGTTTTGGATAAAGGTGTCATAAAGCCCGTTCCGCTGAAAGAAACGTATCTGGCTCCGACTGATCCGGAATTCTTTCTGATGACCACCCAGTGGGAACTTGGCGTTATATTCCACCGCAAAAAGCAAAAGCCTGTCTGGCTTTGCGAGCATGTTGAGGATCTGATGCACATCTGTATACCTCTGAATGCCGGGATGCAGTGGGCTTACATGCTTACCGATTATAATGAAACCTTCGAAGCAGCCGTCTATGTCGATAATTTCTCTCTGAGAGGTCGCTATTTATCTGTTTTAGGTGGTAGTCCCAGAGATCATCTGCGCACCTTTTTCCCCTATGAATGGCAACGTTTGGAATGTGAATTATTATGAGCATTCGCACGCTGAATTACAACGATCCCGGCTTGCCGACCCGGGATGAGATCAAGGCTGCGATGTTGGCGCGATTGCCGGAAGTGTTGCGGCACCTGTTCCCGAACGGCAGACAGCTGAAACGGGAATTCCAGATCGGCAGTCTGCAGGGTGAAAAAGGCCAGAGCCTGAAAGTCAGCATGTCTGGCGACAAAGCCGGGCTGTGGCAGGATTTTGAGAGCGGTCACAGCGGCGATATTTTTGATCTGTGGGCGGTGGCGCATGGGTTGGATACACAGAGTGACTTTCCGGCTGTGTTGCGCTCCTGCACGGACTGGCTGGGAATGTCGCCGGTTGTGCCGCCAGTATCACTGGAGCGCAGGGAATGGATATATACGGATGTGTCCAGAAAACCGCTGGTCACTGTCAAACGCACAGACGGCGCAGACGGCAAAAAGACTTTTCTGCCTTATGATCATATTGCCGGGAAGAATTCCATGCCGGAGATCAGGTCGCTCTATAATCTGCCCGGCATTGCCGCCAGCGAGCGTATAATCATCACCGAGGGCGAGAAATGCGCCCAGGTTCTGATCGATCTTGGTATCCCGACCACGACCGTCATGGGTGGTGCAAATTTTGATCCGGCAAAAACAGATTTTAGTCCACTGGCTGGCAAGGACATCATCATCTGGCCGGACAATGATAAGGTCGGGCAAGAGTATGTCGAGCGCCTGAAAACCGGCGTGCAATCCATCAAGCCCAGAAGCCTGCGGGTCATTATCCCGCCTGCCGACAAGCCGGAGAAATGGGATGCCGCCAATGCTGTGCAGGACGGCCTTAACATTCATGCCTTTTTGAATTCCGTACCACAATCAAAAATCCAGCTGCAGCGATACGAAGCCTTCTCTCTGGCGGAGCTGATCGCTGATAAAAGCCCGATGCCGGATGATCTGATTGCCCCGCGTCTGCTCACGCCGTCGGGTATGCTGGTCATTGGCGGTGCGCCCAAATCCGGCAAAAGTGATTTTACGCTCTCGCTGCTCACACACATGGCCGCCGGGCAGTCGTTTCTGAAATTCACACCGCCCAGGCCGCTGCGCGTGTTCGTGCTGCAGGCAGAAATCCAATATGATTATCTGCGCGAGCGTCTACAGAAAATGGGATTGTCTGAGGAGGCAAT
Source organism: Micavibrio sp. UBA5572 (assembly GCA_002425415.1). Lineage (GTDB taxonomy): Bacteria > Pseudomonadota > Alphaproteobacteria > Micavibrionales > Micavibrionaceae > UBA1573. The sequence continues at coordinate 53,066 of DIMG01000018.1, read as the reverse complement.
CCTAAAAGCCGGGCAGAACATCCACATTACGCCGCAATTAAAGATGCTGCTGAATGATGACGGGTTGGACATCCTCAAAGACCTGATCCATGAGAAATTCTCAGATGCGCCGCCGGATATTATCGTCATCGATCCGATCCGCAATGTATTCGACGGCGGGCCGGACTTTGGCAATCTCGGCGAGAATGATAACAACGCCATGCTGTTTTTCCTGCAGCAACGCGTGGAAATGCTGCGCGATATGATCAATCCGCGCGCTGGCATTATCCTCGTCCACCACACCAAGAAAATCAGCAAGGCCATGTTCAAGGATGACCCGTTTCAGGCTTTGAGCGGTGCCAGTTCGCTGCGCAGTTATTACACCAGCGGTATGCTGATCTTCCGGCCTGACGAGGCGGAGGATGTCCGTTCCCTGCATTTTGAGCTGCGCAATGGCCCTGGCATTGTGAACATGCATGTCGCCAAGGAAAAAGGGCAGTGGGTTGAGGTTGATCCGAGCAGTATCACCCTCGTGCGGCAGGATTACAGCCGTAAGCTGGAGAACGAGCGCAGGCGGCGTAAGGACGCTATTTTGCAGATACTATACGACCAGGCCGAAAAAGGTTTCTTGTTTACCACCCGCCAGTTTGCCCGCAATTTTGAGGGCAAGAGTGGACTGGGCAGTTATTCCAGCATTTATAACCGCGTCAATGTTCTGGCCACCAAGGGCGACATCAAGTTTTTTAACGCGCCGCATCCCGTCACGCAGCAAAGCACGCAGGGCTCCGACCGGGGGTATTTATGTGTGCCGGACATGCGTCTGGGGCCGATAACGGAAACCGTTGACGAGGAGACTGGCGAGCTGTCCGAAGAGTTTATTCCGGTCAAGCCTACGCATTTCAAAGACAAACAGACAGGCGCGTTGCTACCAGTAGAAGATCCGGATGTGTGGGTATGTGCCGATGGTGGGGATGTGTGTGAGCTGTAAACTTTTAAACACTAAAAACTTTTTAAACGGCACTTTTGTTATTTTTGAAGGGGTTAAGGTGGGAAGAAGTGTACAAATAAAAACTTCTCTAAAAACTTTGTAAACTTCTCTGAAGCCCATATTTTATGCGGATTACAGGCACTATCGAAGTGTGGAATATATTGCCCCTCCCTAAAGGGAGGGGGCGTGGGATACAGATCCACGCACCCCATCCCGGTCGGTCAGGGTTCGATGTGGAGTAATGATAGGATCTCTTTCCACGTAACGAAATGAACGGTGTTGTCTTCAAACCCCAGATCACGCGTCCAGTTTTCTGTGGGTGTAAATACGGCGGCATCATTTGTGACGCCAAGAACGGTCCCAACAACAGTGCCGTTATGCTCAGCATAAATCTCGAGCGCAGTATCGACCTGTCCCATGTTCAGTTTGTTCATGCCCAGGATGATGGTCTCCAATGGGTGACCGCGTGAGTAAATCGTGATGGTCGGTATCTCATCCATGCAGACATGAATGCTTCCTTCGCCCGCAATAGCCAGTGGAATATGCAGGGTTTCGCACATCATTCAGTGATGCACGCAAGCCTGCGCAGAGCGGTCTGGCATTCTCGCAGGAATTCGCGCGGGTCCTGTGGGGGCATTTCCTATAGGGGCGGGGAACGTGCGGGACTTTTTTAGCGTCAGCACTTTCAACTTAGTTGACTGGCTTACTTGACAGATTTTGCGCAAGCCTTTGTTTTCTTTAAATAAAAGCGTCAAGTAACAGCTAGGTCAGTCAACTTCCTTGACATGGTAAGTGTTTAATTTTATCAACTAGTTTAGTTGACAAAAAATCAGCCGTTTCGCAGGCTTGGTTGACAAAATCTGAAAATAAATTCCACATCAGGCATTTTTGTAATAACATTCTCAATATCTTCCCATCTCCGTTCTATCGAGAAGGCGGTTGCGTATGGATTCAAAAAAAGCGGGCACATGACCCGCTTTTGCTCCGCATCAATAAAAAACCTCTTATTGACCAAATCTGCCCTGAAATTTTGATTTGGCATTTTGTTTTTTCTCTGAGGCAATAGATTTAGCCTTTGCTTTTTGTTCTTCAGGGATTGAGTTCCACTTGGCTTTGGCGTTTTCCTCCGCCTGCTGCTTTGTTTCTTCCGGGATCGAATCCCATTTTGTTTTTGCCTGCGCTGCCGTATCTTGTGCTTTTATGTGTGCCGCATCCAGTATTTCCTGTTGTTGTTCGGCGGGTAAAGTGTTCCATTTATCGATGGCTTCCTGACCTTTCGCCTGAACAGTCGCGGAAACCGCAGCTTTTTCTTCTTCTGACAGGCCTTCCCAGTTTGATTTTATTTGCTGCCCCATAGCTGCTTTTTCTTCGTTAGACATGGACTGAAATTTCGAGACCTTGTCCTTAAAACCTTCTGCCGATGCTGTGTGCGCTCCTGTCGTAAACGCCGTCACAGCGATGGCTATCATCAATATATATTTCATAAGGCTCTCCTTTGAATTATTTTTGTCAGCACCATTTACCATTGCAGTTTGCAAAAAAATAAGTTCTACACAAACCGATGTTAAATAAACTCAATAAAACTCAACACAAGTGGCTACGATCCGGGGCGTTCCAGGCATTCAAAAACACCTGGTAGGTAGCGAGGCTGTGATATTATTTGGATACTGTTGTTTTTGCGCCATTGCTGGCTATTTTAACATAGTCCTGTATAATTTTGTTATTATGATCGACTTGGTTTTGCACAATCTTTGATAAGAGATCGAACTGATCTTTCTGGAATTTCATATTTTTTTCCATGAGATCGGTGAAGAAAGCGCTTTGTTCTTTCCCCAAATCTTGTAATTTTTTCTGGGTTTCCTGAATCGTTCCACCGAATCCGAAAACATCGTCTTTTTTTGCTTCGCTCATTTTAGTTTCTCCTTTTGGTTTGGGTTAAATTTTCCAGATACTTTTCTACAAAGCACCCTTAATTCGTTTATAGGCATTTTTCAGTTCTTCACCCACTATGCCGAAAGCACTTGTAATATCCTTCCCACTTTTTGCGAGATCGGCGTCTTTATAAAACTTTTCCCATTTCTCTTCCAGCTCATGCCACTCATCCTGAAGGTCTTTCGAACCTAAATGGATTTTCAGCCGCGTTTCATCACGCAGCTCCAAAATCTCGTTCAGAAGATTCTTATATTTTTTATGATCCGTATCAGTCATGCTTTTTGTCCTTTATAATTTAAACCCAATGTTTGAGAAAACGGCTTGCCTTGCGTATTCAAAACAACATCAATATTGCCTTTGATTGCGTTAGAGTATGGACAAACAGCATGTGCCGCCTGAACCAGCTCCTCGGCATCTCTCTGGCTTAAGCCGTGAATAATCGTCGTCAAGCTCACTGCCAGATCGAAGCCTTCTTGATCGTTGGCGTGAAGGGAAATATCTGCTATCACGCTGACATCTGCATCCTTTATTTGTATTTTCTGTTTTTTGGCCAAGTGAATGACTGCATTTTCAAAGCATGCAGCGTATCCGGCTGCAAAAAGTTGCTCGGGATTAGTAGCATCGCCCTTACCACCCATTTCCTTCGGTATTGCTAAAGCAAGATCAAGAAGACCGTCGCTGCTTTTAACGCGTCCGTGCCTTCCTTCTGTGGCAATAACTTGTGTTTTATAAAGGGCAGACATTATATTTTTCTCCTATTGCATATACAGCCCGCCATTCACGGACAGCGTTTCCCCTGTAATAAAGCCGGATTCATCGTGCGCTAAAAATAGAATAGCGCGAGCGATCTCTTCCGGCTTTGCCAAACGGCCCACAGGTACTTTATCGATAACTTTTTGCAGCGTTTCATCCGGCACGGCCTGCATCATACTGGTGTCGGTATAGCCTGGCGCAACCGCATTGGCTGTGATGCCGTAGCGCGCCGTTTCCAGCGCAAGGGATTTGGTGAATCCTATAATGCCTGCTTTGGCCGCCGCGTAGTTGGTTTGGCCAAACTGCCCGGCAAGACCATTCACCGAGCTTAAACTGATGATGCGTCCGAACTTCTGCTCTTTCATTGCAGGTACGGCTTGACGAGCCATATAAAAACAAGCGTTCAGATCCACATTTAAAACGGATTGCCATTCCTCGACGGTCATTTTGGTGATGGTGTGATCCTTGATAATGCCCGCATTATTGACCAGAACGGAGACGGGGCCGAAATCACCGCTGACTTTTTTAAAGCCTGCTTCGCAGGAGTCAGGATCTGTGACATCCCATTCATAGACAGCAATACCGGTTTTTGCAGAAAAGCTCTGCGCTTTTTCCTTGTTGCCAATATAATTGCAAACCACCTGATATCCATTCTCTTTGAACATCAGCGCTGTTTTCGCACCGATTCCGGTCGTTCCACCTGTAATTAAGACTACGCGGGCCATCCTATTTCCTTTTTTGCATGCGCGAAGTATCACATAAAAAGACTGGCCAGTCTAGTCTATTTTTGAGCAATATTTTACGCATGAACGCTATACCCGTTATCAATATAAATTGTCTGACCGGTGATATGGCGGGATTTGTCTGAAATCAGAAATGCAGCCGCTTCGCCAATCTGTTCAATAGACACCAATGCGTGAATGGGGGCTTGTTTCGCGGCCTTTTCCATGAGAGCGTCGAAATGAGATAAGCCAGAGGCCGCACGGGTCATCACCGGACCGGGCGAAAGCGCGTTAACGCGGATATTTTTTGGCCCCAGCTCATGCGCCAGATAACGCATCGATGATTCCAATGCGGACTTGACCGGTCCCATGAGGTTATAGTTATCAATGACTTTTTCCGCGCCATAATAGCTCATGGTCAGAATAGAGCCGCCATCCTTCATAAGCGGTTCGGCACGCTTTGCCAGCCGGATTAAGGAATGGCAGGAAATATCTATCGCCATCTGGAATCCTGCCGAGGAACTGTCAAGCACACGGCCTTGCAGATCCTCTTTCGGCGCAAAGGCAATGGAGTGCAGGAGGAAATCCAGCCCGCCCCATTGTTTTTTTACGCCAGAAAAAACGGCGTCCATCTGCGCCTCGTCTGTCACGTCGAGCGGCAGGTAAAGCGGTGCGTTGATCTTGGCCATGAGAGGCTCGGTATATTGCCGAGTTTTTTCATTCAAGTACGTTACGGCCATTTCCGCGCCCAGAGAGTCAAAAGCCTGAATACAGCCCCAGGCAATAGACTGTTCATTGGCAAAACCGACAATCAGGCCTTTTAACGGTTTTTTGCTCATTTTAAACGGCTCCCCAGCCACCATCAGAAGGAAGAATGACGCCATTAATATTTTTAGCTTCATCGCTGGAAAGCCATGCAATCGCTTGCGCGATTTCAATAGCTTCAGCTGTTGGCGGCATTAAGGCTTTCATTAAAGGTTCGATTCTATTAATCGAAAGTTTCGATTCCATCGGGGCTTCAATGCTGGTTTTTACAGCGCCTGGCGCTACGGCGTTGACACGGATGCCTTTATCTCCATAGAAAAAGGCGGTGTTTTTGGTCAGCCCGTTAATGGCCCATTTTGAAGCCGTATAAGCAGCACCAGCAACAGATCCACGCAAACCGGCTTCTGACGAAACATTGACGATAGATCCGTGACCGGCTTGCAGCATAATAGGTAAAGCTGCCCGTGTTAGTTTCATAACAGCCGTCAGATTTACAGCTATCACTTTGTCCCATGTGGCATCATCGATTTCACCGGCGGATAAAAAACGATCCATAATGCCTGCGATATTAGCAAGTACGTCAATTCGTTCTTGAGCCATTTCAACGATTTCTTCTATCACCTTCCCATCGCATATATCACCTGCACAGGTTTTTATGTCGTATGCTTCCAATGTGCGGGAGAGAGCATCAAGGCGTCTTTGTGAAATATCACAAGCAATAACTTTTGCACCTTCTTGCGCGAATAATGTTGCGGTCGCTTCCCCAATTCCGGAGCCTGCTCCCGTAATGACAGCCGTTTTTCCCAAGAATCTTTGTTGTGTTTTTTGTATCACGGATACATCTCCTTTTGAAAATTTCTCCAAATTTCTATCGCCATTGCGCGCTCTTCATTGGCCGGAATGATATGATGCTCGAAAGGCGGCAGGAAAGATAAATGCCTTAAAATCATGATGCGGATTTTCTCGGAATTTTCTCCAATACCCCCGGTAAAAATCAGCGCATCCATGCCGCCGAGCGAAACGGCCATGGTTGCAATAAACTGCGCGGCTTTCATTGCAAAATAATCCAGAGCAAATACGGCCTTTTTATCCGTGCTTTCAGACAGGACTTTCACATCATTGGTCAGGCCGGACAATCCTTTGAGGCCGGATTCATTATAAAGGATATTTTCCGTCTCATCCGGCGACAAGCCAAGATCGCGCAACATATAAAGCACCGCCCCGGCATCAAGTGCACCGCAGCGCGTGCCCATCGGTAAACCGTCGAGTGCCGTCATACCCATGGTCGTGTCGATGCTGCGTCCGTTTTGCATCGCGCACAGGCTCGCGCCATTGCCCAAATGTGCAACCACCACCTTACCTTCAACCAAGTGTGGATAATCGGTTTTCAGGCAATGGGCGATCCAGTCATAAGACAGGCCGTGAAAGCCATAGCGTTTTACCCCTTGGTCACGGATGGATTGCGGCAAGGCAAATTCATGGAATAATCGACCATGCCGTGCATGAAAGGCCGTATCGAAACATCCCATTTGCGGCAAACCCGGCTGACGACTCTGCAATATATCGACGGCGGCCAGATTATGCGGCTGATGTAGCGGTGCGAGAGGTTCAAGACTGCGCAGATATTTCATTGCACCCTCATCAAGTTTTACAGGCGCGGCGTATTGTTCGCCGCCATGAACGATGCGGTGGGCGGCGGCTTTAAGCGTAAAACGCTGGTCATCGAGCCATTTTAGGATCAGATCAATTGCCTCTTCATGGGAAGCATCCTCGCTTAAGGTATAGCTTTCCAGCTTCTTACCCTCCTTACGCACATCAAAAACAGGATGTCCGCCGATATCACTGACCTTTCCGCCCGCCAATAACGGCAAAGTTTTTTCCAACCCAAACAGGCGGAATTTAACGCTTGAGGAACCTGTGTTGAGGGTCAGAAGATGGGTCATTACTTGATTTTCCCTTCCTGCCGCGCCGCCGAAAGCGCCATCGCCACACCGCAGGAAAACATACGCGTGCGCTTGGAATCGGCGCGGCTGGTCAGGATGATCGGCACGCGCGCGCCCAGAACAATTCCGGCGGCGTCCGCCGTGCCAAGAAAAATAAGCTGCTTGGCGAGCGCGTTTCCGGCCTCGATATCCGGCACCACCAGAATATCGGCATCACCCGCCACCTCGGAAATGATATTTTTATCCTTGACCGCCTGCGCGCTGATCGCGTTATCAAAAGCCAAAGGCCCGTCGAGTCGGCCTTCCTTGATCTGTCCCCGGTCGGCCATTTTGCACAAAGCCGCCGCATCGATGGTGGAGGGAATGCGCGAGGTGACTTCTTCGGTGGCGGAGAGAATGGCGACTTTCGGATCGCCATGCTCATGGTTGAACAACACATGCCACGCATCAATGGCGTTTTGACAGATATCGGCTTTTTGTTCCAGCGTTGGCGCGATATTGATCGCCGCATCTGTAATCATGAGCGGCTTATGATAGGTGGGGATATTCATCAGGTATACATGAGAAATCCGCCGCTCTGTCCGTAATCCTGCCGAGGATGGCACAACGGCCTCCAGTAATTCTTCGGTATGAAGCGAGCCTTTCATGATCGCGCCCACTTCGCCTGACGCGGCCATTTTAGCGGCTTTAGCGGCGGCAGCATGGCTGTGCGCGGTACTGATGATTTGCCATCCCCTTGCGTTCACACCGCTTTCCTTGATCGCGGCCTTGATACGCGCCTCCGGCCCGATAAGCACAGGAACGATAAGATTCTCTTCAACCGCTTCTGCGACCGCCTCTATGACATTGGCCTGTACCGGATGAACAACCGCGACTTTGAGAATGCCAAAAGCGCGGCATTTTTCCATCGTGCCTTTGTAGTGGTCTTTTTCACGGATATCGACCCAGGGGATATCCGGGCGGGGAATTCTGATTTTTTCGGTCGGCGCAAGAACGGTCGCCGTGCCTTCAACGAGCGTGTCGCCCTTTTCGTTCAGGCAAACACAATCGAACATAACAACGGGCTTATCATCGCGCTTTGATTTGACGCTAACGCGTACCGTGACTTGATCGCCCAGCATCACAGGTTTTTTAAAGCGCATATCCTGCTCCAGATAGATTGTGCCTGGCCCCGGAAGCTCGGTTCCCAGTACCGTAGAAATCAGCCCGCCTGACCACATACCATGACCAATTACGCCGTGGAACAGGCTGTTTTCTGCATAATGCTCATCCATATGCGCAGGATTGACGTCCCCGGAAACGGCGGCAAACAGCTCAATATCCTTTTGCGTGAGTGTGCGTTTCAGTTCGGCACTTTGACCGATTTCAAGCTCCTCGAAGGTGATATTTTCTAACATATCCGGGGTCATGTTTTTGTCCTTTAAGCCTGATGCACATATTTGCCGGGCGCGTCATAAAGTGGTTTGTATGCGGTGTTCCCGGCCTTTTTCGGGGCGGGGATAGTGTTTTTATCCATGTGGTTTTGGAGCCATTTATCCCAGGCAACCCACCATGATCCTTCAAAATCTTTCGCGTTCTCCAGCCATTCATCCGGCGCTTCATAAGCGCTTCCCGGTTTTGTGCTGGCCATATGGTAATGGCGGTATTTATGCCCCGGTTCTGAGACGATACCCGCATTATGGCCGCCATTGGTCAAAACGAACGTCACTTCATTACCCACCATCAGGTGGATTTTATAAACCGATTTCCACGGCGCGACATGGTCTTTTTCGGTGCCGACAGCAAAAACGGGAAGCGTGATGTTTTCCGGTGCAATCGCCTTGCCCAGAACGCTATATCTTCCGTTTGCGAATTCATTGTTGAGGAAAAGCCGTTCCAGATATTCGCTGTGCATTTTATAGGGCATACGGGTGGCATCGGCGTTCCAGGCCATGATGTCAAACAGTTCTCCGCGTTGTCCCATCAGATATTCCTTGACCATGCGAGACCAGATCAAATCATAAGAGCGCAGCATCTGAAAGGCGCCCGCCATTTGCTTGGTATCGAGATAGCCTTGCCCTTTCATCATTTTCTCAAGGTAATCCACTTCACCGGGGGTCACGAACACCATCATTTCTCCGGCCTCGGTAAAATCACCTTGCGCGGCGAACAAGGACAGGCTTTTCAGGCGGTCATCCTTTTCATGTGCCATATAAGCCGCCGTAATCATGGCCAGCGTTCCGCCCAGACAATAGCCGGTCAGGTGGATCGGCGCATTGTTCGTAATGGAGGACACGGCATCAACCGCCGCCAGCGCACCGTCACGGACATAATCATCCATGCCGAGATTGCGGTCTTCGCTGGTCGGATTTTTCCATGAGACGATAAAGACCTGATGGCCTTGCTCCGTCAGCCATTTTACCAGCGAGTTATGTGGCGAAAGATCCAGAATATAATATTTCATGATCCAGGCGGGCAGTATGAGAACAGGTTCCTTACTCACCTTCGGGGTAAGGGGATCATATTGTATCAGCTCCATAAGGTCGTTTTTGAAAACGACCTTGCCTTTTGTGATCGCCAGATGCTCGCCGGGCTTAAAGTTTTCTATGCCCGCAGGGGGCCGGCTATTGATATTACGCTTAAAATCCTCGGCGGCGTTCACCGCGCCTTGAATCAAGTTTGCGCCACCACTACGAAGCGTTTCGAATAATAAATCAGGATTGGTGAGTAAAAAGTTTGAGGGCGCACGCGCATCCAGAATTTGACGCGCCATAAACGAAACGGCCCGCTCAGTTTGAGGGTCCAGCCCCGGAATATCTTTTGTCGCCAGATCCCAAAACTCCTCCATGGCATGGAATGTTTGCAAATACATGGTCCACGGCCAAATCTTCCAGTTTTCCGAGGAAAAGCGAGGATCATCGGCGCAGGCCGGATTATCGTCATCGCAGCCTTGCAAAAGACGAGCGGCAAGTTTAACGGAAGGAAAAGCCGCCAAAGACGCGAGCCGCCCCGGGCATAAGGAAAGCTGCGAGAGCCATGTCGCATACATTTGCACCAATCCGGCGGGGCTGAGGCCGTAAGTGAGGTGCGCCAGTTTCATCTGAAAAAAGTCATCCAGATCATCCATAGCAGACGTAAATTGCTCTATAGGCGTATTGGTCATTTTTCCACATATCCCATGTTTTGTTGTGCACTGTGCCATAATTAGACTGGACTGTCTAGTCACAACATGTTAGAAGTGGGCGAATTTTCAGGATGGACACCATGCAGATAAGGCAACAAAGGGAAGATATGTCGAAAGAAAGCGCTATTTTAGAAGCGGCAACACGTTCGTTCCTGCGTAAAGGGTTTAGCGGTGTAAGCATGGAAGAGATTGCACGCGAATCTAATGTCGCCAAACAAACGCTCTATAGCTATTTCAAAGGCAAAGATGGTTTATTTCGAGCCATTATTCATGCTCAAAGCGATGCGTTTTTTGCTACTTTGCCTCACAATGATGATCAAACTCAGAATATAGAAGAATTCCTGCACATCATGGGAGAAAGAGCGATGGATATGCTCTTCAAGCGCGACACACTGGCGCTGTACCGCGTGATCGTATCTGAAACACCGCGTTTCCCAGAGCTTGGGAAGTTCTACTGGCAATCAGGAGCGCAGGCTTTTACCGACCGTCTCAGTCATTTTTTAATCGCACGCGGGTTTCCCAAGGGGGAGGCACAGAGCGCCACAGAACAGTTCTTAAGTTTTATGTTTGGCACATTGCTGACAAAAACGCTGTTAAATAAAGAATATCATCCTTCGAAGGAAGAGAAAAAAGCGCATATCGAGCAGGCCGTTTCCGCGTTTTTTATGCTGAACGGTAAATATGTAACGGAAAAAGTAAATCCATGAAAAAGAAAAACACATTCATACGCCTCACCATTATACTCGCGCTTGCAGCGATCCTCGGAGGCGGCTATTTTTTCTGGCAAGCGCAGCAATCAAGTCTGCCGGAATTTATAGCTTCGGGTAATGGTCGTATTGAGGCAGAAGAAACACATGTCGCGGCCAAATATGCAGGCCGCGTGATCGACGTTCTGTTCGATGAAGGCGATATGGTCAAGCAAGGCGACATTATCGCACATATTGACGCAGAAGATCTGGAAGCACAACATGACGGCGCAATAGCCAATCTTTCCTCTGCAAAAAATGCCGTAGCAGAAGCGCAGGCCGGAGTTATTCACCGTGAGGCCGAGATGGAACTGGCCCAGGCCGAAGAGCAGCGCGCCAAGGCCCTGGTCGGCACCGGGGTTTCCAAAGAACTGTATGATCAACGCAAGGCCTCGGTTAGAACGGCAGAAGCCGCCCTGAATGTTGCCAAGGCACAACTGGCTTCGGCAGAAAATCAGGTGGAAACGGCGCAATCCGAAATCGACCGTTTGAATGTCTTGATCAAAGACGCGACATTAAAAGCCCCTATGAGTGGACGCGTGCAATATCGTCTGGCTGAGCCGGGCGAGGTTTTAAGCGCCGGATCACGTGTTGTCACCATCCTTGATCTTGAGAATGTCTACATGACCATTTTTCTGCCCGCCAAAGATATCGGCAAAATCATTGTCGGCAGCGAGGCACGGATCGTGCTGGACGCCCTGCCGGATGTAGTCATTCCTGCCAAAGTCTCCTTTATTTCCTCTGAGGCGCAATTCACGCCGCGCGAAGTAGAAACAAGAGAAGAGCGTGAGAAGCTCATGTTCCGCGTAAAAATCCGTATCCCTAAATCTTTGCTTTCCAAACATATTGAGAAAGTCCGTACCGGATTGCCGGGCATCGGCTATGTCATGCTGGGGGACACAAATGACTGGCCTGAGCATTTAAAGGTGAATATCGGACAATCACAGGAGTAAGGTGTGAACAGGCAAGAGCGCAGTGTTATCACCCTTTCGCATGTGACACATGTCTACGGTAAAACGCAGGCGCTTGATGATGTTTCTCTGGAGATCCCTGCTGGAAAAATGATCGGTTTTATCGGCCCTGACGGTGTCGGGAAATCGACCTTATTCGGCCTTGTCGCGGGCGCGCGAAAAATTCAGAGCGGCGAAATAAAGGTTTTAGGGCAGGATATCGGCAACGATAAAAAACGCAAAGACCTTCTTCCCCGTATTGCCTATATGCCGCAGGGATTGGGCAAGAACCTCTATATGGATTTGACGGTATTCGAAAATCTGGATTTTTTCGCCCGCCTGTTCGGTCAAGGCAAGGCTGAGCGGGAGGCGCGGATTAAAACATTGCTCAAAGCCACAGGGCTTGATCCGTTCCCCGATAGACCTGCCGGGAAGCTTTCGGGCGGGATGAAACAAAAGCTGGGGCTGTGTTGTTCCCTGATTCATGATCCTGACCTGCTGATTCTTGATGAGCCGACAACGGGCGTTGATCCGCTCTCCCGCCGTCAGTTCTGGGATTTGATCCGCTCTATCCGTAAAGATCGCCCGCAGATGAGTGTTCTGATCGCCACCGCCTATATGGAAGAAGCGGAAGGCTTTGACTGGCTGGCTGCTATGAATGACGGGAAAATTCTTGACACCGGCACGGCAGAAGAATTGAAAGACAAAACGGGTGGCGGAACGCTGGAAGAAGCCTTTATCGCTTTGGTCGATGATGGGAAGCAGGTCAAGCATGAAAAACTGGCTTTGCCGCCTTACGAAGATGGTCATGGAGAAGATCCGGTTATTGTGACGAAAAACCTGACTAAAAAATTTGGCGCTTTCACGGCTGTCAACGATGTTTCGGTTGAGATCATGCCGGGAGAGATTTTCGGCTTTTTAGGCTCGAACGGCTGCGGCAAAACGACAACCATGAAAATGCTGACCGGTCTGTTGCCCGCAAGCGAGGGAGAGGTCAAAATTTTCGGCAAAACGCCGAGCAATAACGATATGGAGTTTCGCCATCGCGTTGGTTATATGTCCCAGGCCTTTTCGCTCTATTCAGAATTGACCGTGTGGCAGAATCTGGAGCTGCACGCACAGCTTTTTCATGTGCCGGACGATACAATCAAACCGCGCATTGATGAATTGCTGAGACGTTTTGGCCTGGAGACGCATAAAGACACACTGCCATCTTCCTTGCCTTTGGGCGTGCGCCAACGCCTTTCTCTGGCCGTGGCGGTTGTGCATGAGCCGGAAATGCTTATTCTGGACGAACCTACCTCCGGTGTTGATCCGGTGGCGCGTGATGAATTCTGGAAGCTGCTGATCGATCTGTCCCGCAATAAAAAAACCACGATTTTTATCTCGACCCATTTTATGAATGAGGGGATGCGCTGCGACCGGATTACGCTCATGCATGAGGGAAATATTCTGGCGTGCGACGCGCCGGACAAGCTGATCGCGGATAAGGGCAAAAAAACGCTGGAAGAAGCCTTTATTGCCTACATGGAAGAAGCCAATGCGGAAAAGGGCGCGAAACCTGACAGCAGCGCTGCCGGCGACATAACGGCAAGCGTTGAAGATGATAAAAAGACCGGCGCTTTACTTGCTCTTGTTCAGGGTACCCGGCGTATTGCCGCCTATGCGATGCGCGAAGCCAAGGAATTATCACGTGACCGAATCCGCGAAGCTTTCGCTTTCTTCGGCACGATGATCCTTATGCTGGTCTTTGGTTTCGGCATTACGTTCGATGTTGAAAACATTACTTTTGCGGTGCTGGATCAGGATAAGACGCCGGAAAGTCGCCTGTATACGCAAGCTCTCGAAGGTTCACGTTATTTCACGGAAAAAGCGCCGCTTATCGATCACGCCGATATGGATCACCGCCTGAAGAGCGGGCAAATTACGCTGGCGCTTGATATTCCGCCCGGTTTTGGCAAAGACCTGCTGCGGCAGAAATCGCCGGAAGTCGCGGTCTGGGTGGATGGCGCCATGCCGTTTCGGGCGGAAACGGCGGGCGGTTACATGCAGGGGCTGCATTATGATTTTATCGGCAGGCTCTATGAAGAGTATTACGGCGAACAGGTTGCACTTTCTCCCGTCTCGATTGAACCGCGTTTCCTCTATAATCAGGGGTTTAAAAGCGCCTATGCGATTGTACCATCCGTGATTGCCCTGATGCTGCTGTTTATTCCCTCGATTCTAGCGGCTTTAAGCGTCGTACGGGAAAAAGAGCTGGGATCAATCACCAATCTGTATGTCACACCGACCTCAAAGTTTGAGTTTTTACTGGGCAAGCAAATTCCGTATGTCGCCATTACGATGATGAATTTCCTTTTGCTGGTTTTAACGGCCTGGCTTGTTTTTGGCGTTCCCGTGAAGGGATCCTTTATTGCCCTGTTCATCGGTGCGTTCCTTTATGCAGGTTGTACAACGGCTTTGGGACTGTTCTTCTCCGCCTTTACAGGGACGCAGATCGCGGCGCTCGCGGTGACGGCCATTATGACCTTGCTGCCTGCCGTACAGTTTTCCGGCCTGATGCAGCCTGTATCAACGTTGGAAGGCGTGGGTGCCTTTATCGGGCGCATTTACCCGACCACACATTTTATCACGGTGGCCAAGGGCGCCTTCGCCAAGGATCTGGATTTTGCCGAATTATGGCCCAGCTTGCGCGCTTTGCTGATCTCCTGGCCGATCATTCTGGCCGCCGGAATATTCTTTTTAAAAAAGCAGGAGGCGTAAGCAATGCAGAGAAGTGTAAAAAATATATACCGTCTTGGCATTAAAGAACTGCGCAGCCTCTACCGCGATCCGGTGATGCTGTTCATGATAATCTGGGCGTTCAGTGCGTCGATCTATATTGCTGGAACATCGATTTCCCACGACCTTCACAATGCGTCCATCGCCATTGTCGATGAAGATCAATCGCCTTTGTCCCTGCGGATCCGCAGCGCATTCCTGCCGCCCTATTTCAAACAGCCGGACATCATCGCCTTTCAGGACATCGATGAAGGTATGGATCTGGACAAATACAGTTTTGTTCTGGTTATTCCCGAAGAGTTCGAGGCTGATGTGTTGCGTGGCCGCCAGCCAACCCTTCAGGTCAATCTGGATGCCACCGCCGTTATGATCGCCGGGATTGGATCGGGCTATATTCAAAACATCGTCAATGACGAGATATCGCGTTTTATAAGCAACGGCCCGTCCACATCGCAAAGCCCGGTCGATATGAGGCTTCGTTATGCCTTTAATCCGAATCTGTCCTCCAAATGGTTTACGAGTATTATGGAGGTCATCTCCAACATCACGATGTTTGTTATTCTGCTCACCGGCGCCGCGCTGATCCGGGAGCGCGAACATGGCACAATCGAACACCTTCTGGTCATGCCGGTGACGCCGATTGAGATTATGCTCTCCAAAGTCTGGGCTAACGGTCTGGTGATCCTCACGGCAACGGCATTTTGTTTGTGGGTGATGATTGAGGGCGTTTTGCAAGTACCGATTGCCGGATCGGTGCCGCTCTTTTTGCTGGGGACCTTGCTTTATCTGTTTTTTGCTTCGGCGCTTGGTATTTTTCTGGGGACGACTGCGCGTTCCATGCCGCAATTCGGCCTGCTGTTTATTATTACGATCCTGCCGATGAACCTGCTTTCTGGAGGCCAAACGCCTCTGGAAAGTCAGCCGGAGTGGCTGCAGCATATCATGTGGTTCGTGCCCTCAACTCATTTTGTATCTTTCGCGCAGGCGATTTTGTATCGCGGGGCGGGGCTTGATATTGTCTGGCCGAATTTTCTGGCCGTGAGCGTGGTGGGCTTATCACTGTTAACATTATCCGCTCTGGCTTTTCGCCGATCAATTGCGGCTTAAGTTGGAGAAAGCGCCCCGATAAGATTTTAGAATGTGTCTAATGAAAAAAAATGTTACGGTTGCCCAGTATAAAAGGAGAAAATACTATGAAAAGCAAAGCCATACTTATGACAGGCCTGATAGCGATGATGCTGATGAGCGGTTGTGTAGGCGGTATGCGTCAAGGTGGCGTCAAGCAAAAGCTGCAAGATGAATTTGTCTTTGAAAATATCGATAAAAATGCCGATGGAAATATTGATCCTCAGGAATTTGAGGCATTTAAGCAAAACCTGAAATCCTTAAAACGCTACTAGAATTTCTCAGTTGTCAGCTTTCGCAATCTAAAACCTGTACCCTAAAGAGATCGCTCCGAAGAGAGACGGGTCGTCCTGTCCATCAAATTCCTTTGACCGCCAGTTGATGGTATAGGAAAGCTGCGCTTTGCCGTAGGTAAAGCTCACGCCCGCATTGGCATCAGCCACCAGGTATTTTTTATCAACCGAGGGGCTATCCTCGAACGTATTGCCGTCCAGAAATATGTTGCGTCCCATGGCGCGGCCCTCCACTCCTGCAAACAATGACCAAGCGAAATGATCCTCCGGCACGGCAAAAAAGCCGCTGCCCGGAATGGCGGGACGAACCCGCAAAGGGGTGGATTGCCATTTATACTGGCTGGGCGTGAGTTGGAAACTCAAACCGCCGGAGCCGTATGTATATATATTGCCAAGCGTAATGCCTGCATGAGGTGCTGCTCGAAATGTAAATCCGTCTATATCGGCTGCATAGGCTTCCGGCCATTGGCGCTGCCAGGAGAGCATCAGTCCCGGCTCATTCTCCAGTTGGTGATCCCAGCCCGAAGGGTCGTCTGCATCAAGAACGTCATGAACAAATTTTTGAGTCTGCTCCCCCAAGGCCCAGGGGCCAACGATCCCGATCGTGGCTTCCAGGTCATCCACATGATTATCCGTCAAACTGGTCAGTCCGGCAGAAACATACAAAAACGCAGCATAGGGACGATCTTTCGGATCGGGCGTACGCACCGTGATATTCTCCGGCGTATACAGATTTTGTCCAAAAGAATAGTAGGTTGAGGTGGTTTCGTTTATTTCAAAAGTGGGAACATAGCGATCCAATATATCGGCAAACCACGGCGGATCGGCACTATAATCGAAATAGGTGAGGCGCACCCCGCTTGTGTAGTTTTCATCGGTATTCCCGCCAAAATTATCATTTTCAACCGTGAAAGTGAAAAAATCGGCATCTTCATCAAGAAGCTCTTTGGGGATTCTATCTTTAAAATTACCGGCCTGTGGGTCGGCATAGGCCTGTGGCACAAGAGGGGAGGATAATGTTACAAAGGCAAGAGATGTTGTAAAAAAAATAAGCCGCCGCATTTAATTCTTTTCCAATTCCAGAGTATTGAAAAACAAATTGATCAATTTGGGGGCTTTGTTTTCAATATCAAAGCCTTCCGGGTTATCCAGATATTCAAAGAGGATACCTTTCATAAAGCACGAAATACACTGTGTTAAAAGTTCGGGATCGGCCTGTGTATTTAATTTTCCGGCTTTTTTGGCTTTTTCGATGTAACGTTTAAACAGCCGCATGCTCTCCGCTTTTTTCTCGCGGTGTTTGTCTTTATAGGGTGCAAGATCGCCGGAATAGTCGCTTTTCATGAAAAATAGAATAAGGGTTTGCTGTCTTTGTTCATCTTTTTCGAGATCCAACATGATCTGGATACATAAATCACGAAGCTGCACCATCGGTTCCGGATGGTCTTTTTCCAGGTCTTCCAGGATCATATCAACAAAAGGGCGATGCAGGCGCTCGTGTAAAGCCTCAAAAATCTGCGTTTTGTTTTCAAAGTGCCAATAGACAGCGCCCCGCGTAACGCCTGCTGCTTTTGCAATTTCATCCAACGTGCTGCGGGCCACCCCTTTTTCAGAAAAAATCCGAACAGCGGCGTTTAACAGGTCTTCACGCGTTTTCTCTGACTCTTCTTTCGTGCGTCTCATAAGAGTTATCCTTTGCCTTGACATCATACATACATAAATGTATGGTTAAACATAGCTGTAATTTTTATATTTGTCCAGCTTCGAAAGACAGCAGGAAAAGGAAACACAAAATATGAAGAAAATATTCCCTTTATTAATGCTGGCGCTCCTGCTCGCCGGAGGTGGTTGGTATTGGTGGCTCAAGAACGACGACGGCACACAGAACGCGTCTTCCGCTGCGGCAAGGCCGCCGCAGGCCGTGGCGGTTCTGGAATTAAAACCGCAAAGAATTACATTTACACAACAACTTCCCGGCCGTGTTTCGCCCTACCGTCAATCGCAGGTGCGCCCTCAAGTGGATGGAATCATCACCGAGCGCCTGTTTGAAGAAGGGGCGGATGTTGAAAAAGGCCAGCAACTGTATCAAATTGACGACGCCCGCTATAAGGCGGCGCTGAATAGCGCCAAGGCGGATCTGGCCAGCGCCCGCGCGAATGTAAAAACCGTTGAAGCCCGCGCAAAACGCTACGAAGAGCTTGTCAAAATCAATGCGGTGAGCGAGCAGGAATATGACGATGTGAAAGCCGAGTTCGATCAGGCCATGGCCGCCATTGCGGTCGCGCAGGCGGCTCTGGATGTGGCGCAAGTCAATTTGGATTATACGAAAGTGTATGCCCCGATTTCCGGACGAATTAGCCGATCTTTCGTAACCGAAGGCACTTTGGTAACAGCCAATCAGGAACAATTCCTGGCAACCATAACCCAGCTTGACCCGGTCTATATCGATATGCAGCAATCCGGATCGGAAGCCATTTATTTACGTTCCCGCATGATGGGTAAGGAGACGGTTTCGGTCCGTTTAAGGCTGGATGAAAAAACAGGCATGGATTACCCCCATGAAGGCAGTTTGAAATTTTCCGAAGTGACGATTGATGAAACGACTGGTTCTATTGCTTTGCGCGCCCTGATTCCAAACCCGGATAGTTTACTGCTGCCGGGTCTCTTTGTGCGGGCAACGCTTGATCTGGGGCAAGATGATGTTCTCCTGGTGCCGCAGCGGGCGACAATTCGCACACCGGAAGGCGATTTGACGGTCTGGGTTGTTGATGAATCCGGAAAAGCGCAGCCACGTCCTGTTAAGGTTGAGCAAGCCTATACAGATAACTGGATTGTAAAGGATGGGTTAAAGGCCGGCGATACCATCATTGTCGAAGGCTATCAGAAAGTCGGCCCCGGTGCGCCTGTCTCCTCTGTGCCTTGGCAGCAAAGCGAAACATCAGGCGGTAAGGAGTAAAATTTATGGCTCGTTTTTTTATTGATCGCCCCGTTTTTGCATGGGTTATCGCCATTATTATTATGCTGGCCGGCGTTTTATCGATCCGTGCCTTGCCGATTGAGCAATATCCAAAAGTCGCTCCGCCCACTGTCGCTATTAATGCAAGTTACCCCGGTGCCTCCGCCGAAACGGTTGAAAATTCGGTCACGCAGGTCATTGAACAGCGCCTGACGGGGATCGATCATTTGCGCTATTTCACCTCAAGCAGTCAGGACGGCTCTATGAGCATCACCTTGACGTTTGAGCCAGAGGCCGATCCCGATATCGCACAGGTGCAAACGCAAAACAAGGTGCAAGGTGCAGTCACGCAACTGCCGCAGGAGGTTCAGGCTCTTGGTGTTACCGTGACAAAATCCAATGACAGCTTCCTGCTGGTTGTTGGCGTTTATTCGGAAGACGGTGAAATGTCACAGGGCGAACTCGGCGATATGCTGGTTAGCACCTTCCGTGAGCCAATCTCGCGCGTGAACGGGGTCGGAAATGTCCGTATATTCGGAGACCAACATGCAATGCGGATATGGCTCGACCCGGCCAAGCTCTATAGTTACAATTTGACCCCTTTGGATGTACAAAATGCCGTTCAAATCCAAAACACCGATATTTCGGCTGGGCAACTCGGCGGCATGCCCGCCGCACCTAACCAGCAAATTAATGCGACAGTTAAAGCGCAGGCACGGCTGGAGTCCGTTGAAGATTTCGAGCGTATCGTTTTGCGGGTCAATACGGATGGATCGCAAGTGCGCCTGAAAGACGTGGCGACACTGGAACTTGGCTCCGAAAGTTACGACAGGATTGTGCGTTATAAAAGAAAACCGGCGGCGGGAATGGCCATTACACTTGCAACTGGTGCCAATGCATTGCAGACAGCCGAGCTTGTTAAGCACAAGGTGGCAGAACTGTCGGAATATATGCCCGAAGGGGTAAAAGTCGTCTACCCCCTTGATGCGACACCTTTCATCGAACTCTCCATTGAATCCGTTGTTCACACACTGATCGAGGCGGTTGTTCTTGTCTTCTTCGTGATGCTGCTGTTTTTGCAAAATCTGCGGGCAACCTTAATCCCGACGATCGCCGTTCCGGTCGTATTGCTGGGGACGTTTGCCGTATTGCTGGCTTTCGGGTTTTCAATCAATGTGCTGACTATGTTCGCCATGGTTCTGGCTATCGGACTTTTGGTCGATGATGCGATTGTGGTCGTGGAAAATGTCGAACGCATCATGAGCGAGGAAGGCTTATCGCCCAAGGAGGCCACGCGTAAATCCATGGATCAGATTACGGGCGCGCTGGTCGGAATTGCCGTGGTGCTGTCCACGGTTTTTATCCCGATGGCTTTTTTCAGCGGCTCTGCCGGAGCAATTTACCGTCAATTTTCAATCACGATTGTATCAGCCATGGGGCTATCCGTCATCGTAGCGCTCATTCTCTCTCCCTCCCTTTGCGCGACGCTTTTGAAGCAACACAAAGGCGAAAAACGGCGTGCGGATAAAGGATTTTTCGGCTGGTTCAATAAATATTTTAATAAGGGCCGCGATGGCTATCAAAAAAGCGCCTCTTTTATAGCAGGCCGGTCCTTCCGCTTCTTTATAGTGTATGTCGTTCTGGTTGGTGGGATGATGGGTATATTCATGCAGCTTCCCGGTTCATTCCTGCCCAACGAAGATCAGGGGACAATGTATTTGATGGTCAATACCCCGCCCAGTTCAACGGCGGAGCGTACGCTGGAATCCGTTAAACAGGTTGAGGACTATTTCCTTGAGCAACAAAAGGACACGGTTGAACACCTCTTCACCGTTGTCGGCTTCAGCTTTGCGGGTTCCGCCCAAAACGCGGCGTTCGGTTTTGTGGGTTTAAAAGACTGGGATGAGCGCACGCAAGACGACCAAAGCGTATTCGCTATCGCGCAGGCCGCGGGCGGCGCTTTGTATCAGATCAAGGATGCCATGGCTTTTGCTTTCTTTCCGCCGCCAATCCGCGAACTGGGAAACTCGTCCGGTTTTGATTTTCAGCTTGTCGACCGTAGCGGAATTGGGCACGAAGCATTGATGAATGCACGGAATCAGCTTTTGGGCGCGGCAGGACAAAACCCTAAACTCACCAGTGTGCGCCCCAATGGACTGAGTGATGTGCCGCAATTCAAGATCGATATCGATAGCGAAAAAGCCTCTGCGCTTGGTCTGTCTTTAAGTGATATCAACCGGACGTTGCAAATCGCATGGGGATCCAGCTATGTGAATGATTTTGTTGACAAGGGCCGGATTAAGCGCGTCTATCTGCAGGCCGATGCACCGCACCGTATGATGCCGGAGGATCTCGATAACTGGTATGTTCGCAATAATACCGGAGAAATGGTGCCGTTCAACACTTTCTCCAGCGCGGAATGGACATACGGCTCTCCCAAGCTGGAGCGTTTTAACGGGAATTCATCTGTCAATATCCAGGGGTCACCTGCGCCGGGCGTAAGTACGGGCGCGGCGATGGAAGAGATTCAGAAGATTGTCAAGACCCTCCCCGAAGGGCTGGGGCTTGAATGGTATGGCCTGTCTTATGAAGAACGCCAGACGGGAGCGCAGGCTCCGGCGCTGTACGCTCTGTCTATCCTGATCGTATTTTTGTGTCTGGCTGCGCTCTATGAAAGCTGGGCTGTGCCGTTTGCCGTGATGCTGGTTGTCCCCTTGGGTATTTTAGGGGCGGTTGTGGCGGCCTATATTTTTGGTCTCCCCAATGACGTATATCTACAGGTGGCCTTGCTGACAACCGTGGGGCTGGCATCCAAAAATGCCATCCTGATTGTCGAGTTTGCCAAAGATCTACGGGAACAGGGGCATAGTTTAATGGAAGCTGTTTCTATCGCGGCCAAGCAGCGTTTTCGCCCCATCATCATGACCTCCATGGCCTTTATGCTGGGTGTAACGCCGCTTGCGCTAGCCAGCGGCGCAGGTGCGGCCAGCCAGAATGCTATCGGAATTGCCGTTATGGGCGGCATGGCGGCGGCCACTTTCCTGGCTATATTCTTTGTACCGATGTTTTATGTGATGGTTGAAAACATCTTTCACCGGGACGGAAAACAATCAGAAGACCAAAAGAAAGAGCAAGAACATGACACGTAAACCCTTATCTTTTTTACTGATGGCCACAATGTTGTCCGGTTGCACCATGATCCCTGATTTTTCCCGACCGGATTTTTCAGCGGCGCAAAACTGGAATGACGTACCGGGCTATGAATTACAGACCGGGGCGGATATGGCCGCGCAAATGGACTGGAAAGAGTTTTTTAATTCCCAGGAATTCCATCTGGTCATTGGGACAGCTCTGCAAAATAACAAAGACCTGAAGACTGCAGCTCTCAATATCGAAGAGGCGCGTGCGCTCTACCGGATTGAACGTGCCGATTTGTTCCCCAGTGTTAATGCTAATGGAGACGGAGCGATTGCCGAAAGCTCGGATGAGAGCAGCGCGACAGGCCGGGCGCAAAAAACCGATCTTTATGAGGCCAATCTGGGCGTTGCCGCATACGAATTGGATCTATTCGGCAAAATCCGTAGTAACAATGAATCAGCGATCAATGAATACCTGGCGACAACGGAAGCGCATGCAGTCGTCCGTAATGCTTTGATTGCGGAAACGGCGAATGCATATCTTCAGCTTCTGGCCGATCAGAAACTGTTGGCTCTGACGCAAAAAACACTCACAGCGCAGCAGCGCACCTATGATATTTTGTCTCAAAGTCTGGAAAAAGGCGTATCCACTGAGCAGGACGTGGCGCGGGCCGCAACAGCCGTTGAAACCGCGCGGGTGAACCAGCATCAATATAGCCGCTTCGTCGCGCAGGATAAAAACGCACTGTTTTTACTGATGGGCGTGGCTCAGGACGATGCATTTTTACCGAAAACCACATTGGATGAGGTGGCAATTAAGGATAGTCTTGATCCCGGCCTCCCCTCCGAAGTGCTGCTCATGCGTCCGGATATACGTCAGGCAGAATATAACCTGTTATCGCGCAATGCCGATATAGGTGCCGCCAGAGCCGCCTTTTTCCCCAGTATCACATTGACCGGCACATACGGATTTGCCAGCCAAAGCCTTGGTGATCTCTTCGCCAGTGGTGCAGGCGGTGCCTGGGCCTTTTTGCCGCAAATTACACTGCCGATTTTCCAGGGCGGGCGTAATAAAGCTAATCTCGATTTGGCTGAAATTCGCAAAGAAAAAGCTGTGGTTGGTTATGAGAAAGCTATTCAGATCGCTTTTCGTGAGGTTGCCGACGAACTGGCGGCGCGCGAGACACTTGATGAGCAGTTAAAATCTCAGCGCCGTCTTGTGGCTGCCGCACAGAAAGTTTATGATATTTCTCAGGCGCGCTATAAATCAGGAATCGATAGCTTCCTAAGCGTCCTTGATGCACAGCGTGAGCTTTATGTGTTCGAGCAAAATGAAATCCAGATCGAACGGCAGCGTTTGGCCAATCTGGTTAATCTTTATAAGGTGCTGGGCGGGGGAAGCAAGATGTGAGCACGACCCGGGAAAATCTAATTTATGCCACCATAGAATTAATGCTAAGAAACGGTTACCACGCAGTAAGCGTTGATGAAATATGTGCCTGGGCAAACGTCAAAAAAGGCAGCTTCTATCATTTCTTTGATTCCAAAACGAATTTAACACTGCAAGCGATGGATCATCACTATCAAGAGTCAAAAAGCGTATGTGACGGTATATTTTTTTCTACTTTTTCTCCTATTGAAAGATTCCAGAACTTTTTTGAGTATATCTACAGGACTCAGGCTGACCTGCACGAAAAACTCGGTCACGTTTGCGGAGCGCTGTCTGTTACTCTGGGTTCAGAAATGGTTTGTCATGATGATATCAGAAAAAAGGCAAGTGAAATTATTCGTTCTTACGAAAAATATTATGAATGTGCTTTAGCTGATTTGGTATCTTCAGGAGAAATTCGTGCAGACACAAATATCGAGAATACGTCCTCAAATATTAGTTGCTATATTATTGGCAAAGTCACCATCGCACGCATACGCAATTCTTTAGATTTTTTAAAAGACTTTAACGCGGGAGTATTTCAGATTGCTGGTATGCGCTCATCTAAACATGATGCATTACAAGAAAAGAATTTCTAATGGGGTATATCCTCCCGCATTTTCCCTGACAACGCGCCTTCCGGTCACGATTTCCATGAATTTTTCAGATAATTGACAAAATATAGTAAACATATATATAATATACACTTATACTATTTTACAGGAAAGCGTAAAGATATGTCCCATTATAAACCGGAACAGAGCCTTGGGTTTGTTTTGAATGATGTAGCGCGCCTGATGCGGCGCAATTTCAACCGCCGCGTTCTGGATCTTGATCTGACACAGGCGCAGTGGCAGGCGTTGGCCCATATTTCGCGCAATCAGGGAATGAAGCAAAGCCAGCTTGCGGATATTCTTGAAGTTCAGCCGATCAGCGTTGGGCGGCTAATCGACCGGATGGAGACGTCCGGCTGGATAGAAAGACGGCCTGATCCGACAGACCGCCGGGCGATCAATCTGTATCTGACAGAGAAGGCCGAGCCTATTTTAACGAAAATGCAAAAACACGGCACTGCATTAAGAATGCAGGCTTTAAACGGCATCCCGGAGGAAGAACGGGAAATCATGCTGCGCGCGCTTTTAACCATGCGCAAAAACCTGATTGGGGAGGAAGGACAAAACAATGAGTGATAATAATAAAAAACAAAAAGGAAATTTAGTGCGCCGTGTCCTTATGCTCGGCGGCGTTTTGATCGTTCTGGTGGGATGTGCCTGGCTTTACCTGACCAGCGGGCGGTATATTGCAACGGATAATGCCTATATCAAAGCCGCTAAAATTCTTATCACGCCCCAAGTGGCCGGTACGATTATGTCCGTCCCTGTCACAGACAATCAGAATGTGCATGCCGGGGATATATTGTTTGTAATCGATCCTGCCTCCTATCAGATTGCGGTGGATGAGGCGCGCGCGGATGTTGCCAATGCTTATACGGAAATTGAACAACTCAAAGCACAATATCGCCAGAAGCAGGAGGATATGGCGCAGGCGCAGGTCGAGGTTAATTTTGCTCAGGAAGAATATGAGCGCAGGATTGATCTGGCTAAAAAGGGGGCTGTGGCACAAACAGAATTCAGCGATACAAAGCGGCAGCGTGACATGGCCATTAAAGCCGTTTTAGCTATTCAGGAAGAAATTAACGGTATTCTGGCAGCCTTGACTGGTGATCCTGATATCAAACCGGAAGAGCACCCTCTTTATCAAAAAGCGCAGGCAACGCTGCATGATGCCGAACTAAATCTGGCCCGGACGACTGTGAAGGCTCCCGTAGGCGGTATGATAGGCGCGGCGCCGCATATAGGTGATTATGCGCGGGAGGGTGTACCACTGCTTAATCTAGTGGGCAGCAACGATGTTTGGATCGAGGCCAATTACAAGGAAACAGAGCTAACCGATGTGAAGATCGGCCAGCCGGTCACGATTGAAGTTGATACATATCCGGGTCATGAATGGCAAGGTCATGTGGAAAGTATCAGTCCGGCTACGGGTTCAGAATTCTCTATCCTGCCTGCCCAGAACGCGACTGGAAACTGGGTGAAGGTCGTACAGCGGATCGCCGTGCGGATCGCCGTCGATCCTGGATCGGGCGATTTGCCGCTGCGTACGGGTATGAGTACGCATGTCAGCATCGATACCGGCCATTACCCACACGGTTTAATGCAAAACGCCTTTGCCAAGGGACATTAAGGCTATGGATAGTCTCTTCCAGAAACGCATGGTGACGATTTCCATCATGCTTGCCACAATCATGCAGGCTCTGGACACGACAATTGCCAATGTTGCTTTACCGCATATGCAAGGCTCTTTGAGCGCCACGCAAGAACAGGCGACATGGATCTTGACCTCTTACATCGTGGCCGCCGCGATCATGACCGCTCCTATCGGTATTCTGGCCGCCCGGATGGGTCGCAAACGTCTTTTTATGGTCAGTGTGGTCGGGTTTACACTCGCCTCCATTTTATGCGGTGCGGCAACGGGATTGATTGAAATGGTGGTTTTCCGCCTTTTACAGGGGGTGTTTGGCGCGGCGCTTGTGCCGCTCTCGCAGGCTGTTCTGCTGGATATCAACCCCCGGGAAAAGCACGGTCAGGCGATGGCTATGTGGGGTGTGGGTGTGATGTTGGGGCCGATTTTAGGGCCGACACTGGGTGGATGGCTGACCGAATATTACGACTGGCGCTGGGTGTTTTACATCAATGTTCCCATCGGCATCGCCGCCTTTATGGGAATGTCGATTTTCATGGAGGAAACAGAAAAAACGCCCGGCCGGAAATTCGATGTGTTCGGCTTCGTACTGCTGGCCCTGTCCATCGGTTCAATGCAAATGCTGCTGGACAGGGGGCAAAACCTGGACTGGTTTTCTTCGACGGAAATTATTGTTGAAACCGTTCTTGCAGGCTCTGCTTTTTACCTGTTCATAGTTCATATTCTGACTGCAAAAGCCCAGCCGTTTCTGGAACCTGCCATGTTCAAAGACCGCAATTATGCGGTCAGTCTGGTTCTGATGTTCGTTGTCGGGATTGTCCTGCTGGCGAGTATGGCGCTCTTGCCGCCGTTCTTGCAAAATCTCATGGGTTATCCCGTTCTGCTGACCGGCATGGTTCTAGCACCGCGCGGCGTAGGCGTGATGGTCGCCATGATGTTGGTCGGGCGGCTGGTCGGAAAAATAGATGCGCGTTGGCTGATTTTATTCGGGCTTTTGCTGACTTCCTTTTCCCTGCATGAAATGAGTCTATTTAATACCGAGATACCTGTCTCTACACTGGTTTATACAGGCCTTATTCAAGGTTTTGGCATGGGGTTTGTCTTTGTGCCGCTTAGCACGCTGGCTTACACCACGCTCGCGCCGCATTACCGTA
This sequence comes from Micavibrio sp. UBA5572, assembly GCA_002425415.1. Classification (GTDB taxonomy): domain Bacteria; phylum Pseudomonadota; class Alphaproteobacteria; order Micavibrionales; family Micavibrionaceae; genus UBA1573. Next base: position 25,988 of record DIMG01000018.1, on the reverse strand, counting down.
ATGATGCGGCGGCAATTTTCAGTCTTGTGCGCAATATCGGCTCCAGCGTCGGAATATCTGTCGTCATTGCGCTGCTAGCTCGCAACACACAGATTAGCCATTCCGATTTGGTGTCCCATCTGCTTCCTTTTGGTAATGCAGAAAATATAGTTTCTACCTATACTGAAACCGTCGCAGACACGAATGGAGCGGTCGCGCTGGCATTTTTAAACGCGGAAGTAACGAAACAAGCATCAACCATTGCCTACTTGAACGATTTTCTTTTAATGATGTATGTCGTTTTGTTTTCCGTGCCTTTTCTAGCACTGCTGCAAGGGCGGAAAAAACCAGAAACACCGGATGAAATGGCCGATGAAATTGCTACAGCGATTGAATAACGATCTTAAGATTAAGAAAACCTGGTTAAGCTTTCCCTATTATTCTCAGCGCCGACAGTGATAATATTTCGGCCTCAATCCTGCCTGATCTGGTCATATGCGCGGATTGCCCACGGTAAATTAACGATCCGGCATACCGCCGCCGTTATCCGTTTATTCACTGCACCAATTGCGGGCCGCGCTGAATAGGAAGATCCCTGTGACCGCCGTTTTCATGCCCAGCCGGTCGCCGGCGTAAAGACGGCAGCATCGGTCGTTATACCCAGAACGGTGCCGGACAACGGCGTCATGCTGCTTGGCATACAGTTCCAGCTCCTCGTCCACCTGTTCTCTGGGCAAATCCTGCATACCGATGATCATTGCCTCCAGATGATGACCGCGCGTGTAAATGGTGATGGTTGGTATCTCGTCCATATCTGCATGAACGCTTCCTTCGTTTGAAATAGCCAGTCACATGCGCAGAGATACCCACTGCTATTGCGGCTGTTCGTGGTCTTTCGCAGGGCTGTCGCGATCATACGTTCAAATAAAAAAAGGTACTGTGGGGCCGAATGCTATAGGGGCGGGGAACGTGCGGGACTTTTTTAGCGTCAGCACTTTCAACTTAGTTGACTCGCTTACTTGACAGATTTTGCACAAGTCTTTGTTTTATTTAAATAAAAACGTCAAGTAACGGGGTAAACAGTCAACTTACTGGTCATGATAAGTGTTTGATTTTCTTGAATAGTTTAGTTGACCGGTAAACTGCCCCAGTTTACCCCTTGGTTTATTTTTTCTGACAAATATCCTGAAATTCGCTTTTCGCAGATTTTCTGTAGCCTTAGATTAGACATTCGCATTCCTCAAGTCACTGCGATTGGATGATTTTATAATCTCGTCGATGATTAAAGTTATTTCCCCTACAGGTAGGATTGCTTCAAGCTCATCATTAATTTGATTGCCTAACAGCGCGCGCCCGACAGCGGAGTGCTGGCCAATAGTTCCCGAATTAGGATCGCCTTGGGTTGGAACGATCTGTGCAGAACGTTTTTCCTGTTTGCCGCCTTCTTTAATCATGCGGAAGGTTACATTATCAAAAAGCTCAACGACATTTTTTCTCTCTTCCGGTTTTAACGGCGCTGGTGGTTTGTGCTCAAAGAGATCATCCTGTTCTTTTTCTTTCTCATCCGGCATAAAGTCATACTCAATAACTTTATGCTCATCGTCATCCTGCCTAGCCATCGGCAGATCATCGCTTGCCAGAAGATTCTCAATATAGATTTTCAGTTTTTCAAGTTCCTGCACTGGATTGGAGAACCAGTCTGTCGACCATATACGGTAAATCCTCCACCCGAGATTTTCGAGCACCTGTTGGCGGATAATATCCCTTTCTCTAGCTGATTTGGATGAATGGTAGGTAGCGCCATCACACTCAATGCCCAGCAAATACCCATAGGGATATTTGGGATGTTTGACACCCAGATCGATTCTATAGCCAGCCACGCCAACCTGTGGATGCACCTCACAGCCAATACTCTCCAATCGCTCCTTAACCCATATCTCGAAGTCGCTGTCTGGATCGGGAGAAACGGGTCGTCCCTCGTCTAAAACGCCCTTGGATGCAAAAGCTAAGAACCCGCGGAATGCACGCAATCCTTCGGAGGAGCTTTCGGATACTTTAATATCTTCGGGCTTCAGGGATGTAAATACGACCATGTTTTTCTTTGCGCGTGTGAATAGCACATTCAGGCGACGATAGCCCCCAGCCCTGTTAATGGGGCCAAAGCGCTGCATGACCGTGCCGTTTTTGTCAGGGCCATACACGGTTGAAATAAAGATGGCATCACGCTCATCACCCTGAACGCTCTCCAGATTTTTCACGAAGAAGGATTCCAGCGTCCCCTGCCATTTTGCTTTATATTTTGCCGCATGGGGATGCTCAATAAAGGCTCTGTCCATCTCGGACTCGATCAGGTCTTTCTGAACCTGGTTCATTGTGGCTATACCAAGGCTGCGGTCGGGGTATTTTCTCATAAAATCAAGAGCGGACTGCGTTATGGTCTGAACTTCGTCCATATTTGAATTGGCGGCATATGTTCCCCCCACATACTCCAGACGAACACCCAGCTCTTCTGGGCTTTTAATGGGTGAAGGAAATAAAATAAGGTTGCGGTCGTAAAAATGGTAATTTGAGAACGCAATCAAGCTTTCATGCTGCGACCTGTAGTGTCTGCTTAATATTCTAGCTGGTCTGAATGAGGACAAAGCCATATCCATGATCGCATCAGCTATAAAATCCTCTTCGTCATCATCGTCATTTGCTCCAGTAGATTGGAAAAAGGACGTAGGAGGCAATTGCTGGGGATCGCCGACAACAACAATCTGCGCGCCACGGGCAACGCCACCCAAGGCATCCTCTGGGCGCATTTGCGAAGCTTCATCAATAACCACAAGGTCAAAATGGAACTGTCCTGGCTGCAAATATTGAGCAACAGTCAATGGTGACATCAGGAAACATGGCTTGACCTTTTGGATAGATGTGCCCGCCCGCCGCATGAGATCCCTGATTGGAATATGGCGCTTTTGTTTACTCAATTCGTTATGAATAAGCGCGCCTTCTGTCCACGAGCTTTTCCGGCCAGTTCCAATGCCGGATAGTGGTCTGACTTTGTTTAACTCATTGCAAAGTTCTTCTCTCTGAAGTTCCAGCATCTCTTCATCTAGATCCTTTATGCGTGCCCGCGCCTGATCAAGGCTATGTCCATTAAAGCGCTTTATTTGCGGATACTGACTGTAAATTTCTCTAGCTATGGAGCTATAGATTACATACTCAAACGCCATGGGTAGCGTTTCAAAGCTGATATTTTCACTGATATATGAGAACACAAGGTCGGCTTTAATGTCTGACTTTGCTTTTTCTACATGGCTGTTAAATTCAACCCAGTAATTGAGGCTGTCTGGATTTTCCAGCGCTTTTTCCAGAGAGGAAGCTAGGTCTGAAAATGCCAACATCTCTGGAAAGTGGCCCTGGTTTCCAAGAGATATGGCAAGATCGCTTACCTTTACATAGGCTATTTGGATTTCTGCCCGATTACTGATGTACTCTTTCCAGATTTTAGCAAAATCCTTTTTGAAGAATTGATCTATTAATTCTTTAACGCTTTCTATGCCAAGGCAATCCCGAACAAAACGAGATGTCTGGTCAAAATCTTGAATGTTGGTTTCTGCGCCTTTGTAAGTATCGCCCAAGAGTTTTTTGACGACAGAATTGGACTCAGCTGTTGCTTTTGACTCATTAACCTTTTCTAGGCGCGGCAGATCGTTTGCAATATCAACAAAACTATATTTCTCGCCCGCTGCATATTTATTGAGCTTGCCACACAGATCATTCAGTTTTTCCGTCTGATTAACCATGTCGTCAAGGTATGCGCGCACAGATGTTTCAGGAGGCACCGTCTCCTTTGTATCTATGATGCGTGATTTTAACGCTGTAAACCCCGGATCATCCGCAAGCTCTCTTACGGAATCCATCTCGTCCATATCGGCATTTAACAACCAGTGCCGGACGTTTCTCAAAAACTCACTCGGCCCGGCATAACGTTTTCTTACTTCGGATGCCCATTCGTTAATCCGTTGCAGCTTTCGGAAATCTGTATCAATGCCCTGGAAATTAGAGCCGCAAATGGCTTTGAGCTGTACATCTTGTTCAATTTTCTGTTGGCTATCCTTTGTTCCCGCAATTTCTCTAAATGTTTCAGCAGCTTTTCTCGGATCAAATTTTATTTTGTTTTTACATGCCAGCTTATAAACCCGTTTGGCTTTTCTGTATGCTGGATCAAATATGCTAAAAAATCCGACGCCTTCAATAATCGCTGCATCAGTGCGGATTTCATGTGGCGCACCCAAAAGAGAAAGATCGTATAGTTCTTCTATATTTTTTAGAGTTGTTTGTATTTTTTCTTGTACCTCGCAAGCTGTTTTCAAACGCTCCGCGTTGGTTTCATCGACAATGTCTTTTGTTCTATAAAGCAAATATTCTCTGGGTATGGAGGCAATGTAGCCAGGAATTTCGGCTAGGTCGGACACTTGTCCGAAATCTTCATTTTTAGACAAACCGAGTGCTTTTCCGACATCGAAGAGAATTTTTAAGTTTTTCTCCCAGAGCTTAAGGTCTTCCTCTAGTTCGCGCACCTTTTTCTTGATTTCAGAAGCGGTTTTATCCTGAACACACAGGCGCTGCGAAGAGAATATCGCAGCTTCTGTCTCCTTAATTTCATTAAGGTGGGCGGGAACATTTTGTATAGTTGTTATTTTTTCCAACGCTTCTTTGTAGGCGTGGACATTATCGACAAACTCCGTGAAGTCAGAAGCTGCGGAGGCTGTACCTATTCTTGCCAATAAATCAATATCGACTTGCGCCACATTCCAATGAGACAACGTCTCGGTCTGTTGGAGCAATTTGCCAATGCCAGCCAGGCTTTTATTCAAATGACAGCCATATTGATTCTCAAAGGCATTTAATAGGTCGAGCAGCCTCTCAATTTGCTCTTTCCATTCTTTGGACAGTTGCTTTAATTCATCCTGCTGGAAAGGATTGAGATTAAAATTATGTACGAAAGCCCAGGGATGTATACCATCCCCAGTGTCTTTATCGATTTCCTTTTTAAGCTCCTGTATCAATTTAAGATCGTCAGTGTGCGATGATAACTCTTCCTCGGATAAATTGGCTTGGCCATAGGGAATGCGAACCTGGCGCACCGTGTTAGGCAGATCCGCAGTACGTTCTTTACGAAGCTGCGCACCCCATAAATAATCATGAACGGTTTTATTTTGCCTGCCGAATTTTGAATTCAGAATATCAATATATTCCGTAATGTGATCTCTGTGCTTTTTAAATTCTCGTATTTTAGCTGCTAGATCACCTTTTGGTTTCGAAGATCTGCGCTTAAGGCGTTCTTCGATGGATTTCAGAATTTCAGCTTTTTTGGCTTTTGTGGAATGCAGTTCCATACAATAAGGGCCAAGGTCGGCTTTGCTCAGTCTGTCATGGACCACATTTAGAGCGGCCATCTTTTCAGCAAGGAAAAGTACAGTTTTACCTTTGGCTAGCGCGCAGGCTATTATGTTCGTTATGGTTTGGGATTTTCCTGTACCAGGAGGGCCTTTGATGGCCAGATTGTTTCCCTTCATAACATCAACAAGGGCGCTGTGCTGGGAAGCGTCTGCCGAAGTAATCAACAAAGGTACTGTATTTTCTACTTCCTGCGTATCAATATCATAGTCTTCAGCATTATCACCGTCCCCTGAATCTTCAGACCCCGAGAACAAGCCGTGCACAACATCGCTGGATGCTACCTCTGTTTCACCAGGCCACTTGGCGGGGTTGAGGTCATGGAACATCACAAGGCGAGCGAAACGGAAACGGCCTGCGGTGATAAATCTTCTCACCCGCCATTTATCTTTTTTAGGAATTTTTGCGCCTTGTACAAGATTGGCGACCTTCTCCATATAGGCTTCAGGGCTATCCTCCCCTGTAAAATCTGGCAACGCAAATCCAAAATCCTGTTTCAATCTTTCTGAAAGTGACAGGTTGATCTCCGGCTCTTCTCCTGTTGCCTGGACTTTATAGATGTATCCCTGATTAGATTGTTTCTTTTCAATTTCCAACTGCAGGAGTAAAAGCGGGGCAGTACAAGCCTTGTCTGAGCTTTCAGATTCGTACCATTGTAAAAAGCCAAAGGCCATATAAAGCGTATTAACGCCGGATTCATCGATGTCAGACTTCACACATGAAGCCAGGCCGCTGAGCTTTCTAGACATTTCCTCCGGTCTAAGGAGCGTCTGTATGAATTTGTCTGTATGCCGTTCTGGATCTTTATGATCTTCCGGTGTTGGTAACGGCATCTCATAACTGGGATTTAAATCATGCTTTTTGGCAAGCTCCGAGTTTGAAAGACTTTTCTGGCCATCCCAGACTGGGAGTCCAAGCTCTTGTCTGATTTTATTTCTAAGCTCTCTGTCTATCTGCTTGATTTTATCCAGCGCACCTTCCTGATCTTCATCAACGGCATCGATAGTTTCACGATATTCTTCGTCCGTCAGCTTTGCCTGCTCCAAACGACGGCGAAATTCATCAGTTTTTTCGTCAGGTGGGATTTGATCTTCTTCAGGGAGTGGCAGGAATGTAAAGGTTTTTCCATCTAAAAGCTGTCCATAAAGAAAATCTGGCAGTTCATCAATGATACGAATGTGCTGGCGTGACCGCTCACTATGGTTAAAGGAAATTAGGCTGTTACGCTTGCTGGTATCTAGAAGCTTCGCTCTATATTTCTCAACGCACTCCCGTACAAATTTGATCTTATTTGCCATCTAAATCCCCAATTCTTTATTAATCTGCTGATAAACATCACGCCCGTCTTTGTCCTTTTTCCAGGCCATAAGGAACAGATTGCCAGATTTTTCAGCCCAGACCTTGCCGATCAGTTCTTTTTCTTGGGTGTCCTCGCCCGCCAAATGCCCCCCTTTATATTCAATCACTAATAAACGCCCGTCATTCAACTGAGCGACAAAATCGGGATAGAACTTATCGGTGGAGGTGGGGAGCCAGAACGCGTGCTGCGGCTGGCGTTCCAGATTTCGCACCCAGAATTTGATGAGAGGGTTACGGTCAATGGCTTGCGCACATTCGGCTTCTTCGCCGTTCATGATACCCATGCGGGGATAGAAATGTTTGTCAAAGCCAATCGGCCCTTCATAAAGCAGGTTGGCCGGATAATCCGCCGGGAAGGTGAATGAGAAAGCGGCGGGCTCAACCGTTGCAATGGCATCTGGGCCGAACATGCAGGTTTGATAGCCTTTTTCATAGGCTTTCATACGCGCGGCATTGATGCGTTCGCGCAAAACTTTTTCCAGGATAAATTTACCGCGCACGAGTTTTGGCATATCCAGATCATCGCGCGCCAGAAGGTCGCGGATTGTCTTACGCAGATATTCGAGCAAATGCTCCTGCTTGATATCGATGGCGCGCAGTTTGCGGTCAAGCCAACGGGCAAGATCCTGATCCGTCATATCGGTGCGGATACCATCCAGATTAAGCTGCTCTGTTTCGTTTAACGACTTGATGACGATTTTCTGCCCCGCGATATCGGCCACATATTGCTTGGCTTTATCATCAACCGTGAAATGGTCTTTGGTGAGCGGCGCATAATAATCCAGCACTGCCCATCCATTGTCACTCAGGCACAATTCCCGTTCCGCCAATTCCGGCCCATCTTCAAAATTCAGGCAGAGCTGAGGGATGGAGAATACTTCACCGCGCTGCGAGGGTGATAAATTCTCGGCCATGTGTTTGATGTGGATATGGCCTTTTAGGGAAATCTCAGCCTTATCCTTTTTATCCGTGGCGGCCTTGGACAGTTTTTCTACAAGCTGCTTGTCGATATTTCCCGTGACTGTCATGGTAAATATCCCAGCAGACTTTTCCTCCACCTGCACACATGATTTTTCGGCGATATCCAGATGCGAGAGATCCGGCGCGCTGGTGAGCGTCACCTCAAACGGTTTTTGCGGTTGATCGGATAGTCCCAAAGACGGCTGCGCGTAGATAAATTCTTCGGCTTCCTGCTGCTCAAATCCCATGCTGACCAAACGGTCATGGAGCTGCGTCACTGCATGCGGCCAGCTTTGTGATGATACGTGGGCATAGGCCTTGTTGAGTTCATCCTGCGTGCGGGTTTTGGCATAGGGCATACGCAAGACGCGGCCCAATAACTGCTCCACCGATGTCGCCGATTTTGTATTGGCTACGGAGCACAGAACATAAGCGAAGGAGCAATCCCAGCCTTCTTTTAACGCCTGAACGGTAATCACGTAACGGATCGGGCAATTCGGATCGAACAGATTGATGCTGTCCAGTTCCCTTTGCTCGCCTGTAGCAATAGCAATCTGGGCGCGGTCAATGCCTTCATTCTCTACCAGGTATTTTTCCAGCACCTCCACCGTAATGTCCTGTCCTTTGTTTTCGGCCTGAAACAGGATGATCGGGCGGATATAGTCTTTATCTTTCAGTGCAATTTCTTCCAGCTTTTGCCGCGTCTGGATACTGGCCGTTATGGCCTGCTCCCATGACACATGATCGGACAGGATAATAGGCAGCTTGATCATCTCTTCGGCCTTTAGTTCCGCCGCCGATACGGAATGGATGATGTTGCTGTTCTTTGCGGGCGTGGCCGTATATTCAATCACGCAAGCCGGATTGACGCGGTTCAGAACCTCAACGCTGAGGTCAGACTTTGCATTATGCGCTTCATCCACAATCACCAGCGGTCGGTGCCAGTGCAGTAAATTGGCGAAGGAAAACTTTATCTTTCCTGACGTCTCATCGCGCTCCATCTTATCCGTATGCGCAGGAATTTTGCTGAAATGCGGCTCCAGATTTTCATCATGGTCGTAAACTTTGCGTCCTTCGGTATTATCCACGCGCAGCGCGGCAAAGGTGGACACAACAATACAGGCAGCATCGGAAATATCCTGCGGCCTGATCTGGCGGAAATCGGTAATGTCAAAGACGCGGAAACGGCCATTGAACGTATCTTCCAATACGCGGCGGTTCGCGTTATCGGGGTTTTTGAGCGTTTCCAGCGTTTGCTGCTTGATAATATTGGTCGGCACAAGCCAAAGCGTGAGGGGATAATCATTCTCCACATAGCTTTCCCCGGCCAGACGGATCGTGTGCGCGGAGAGTAACGTCTTCCCGCCGCCGGTCGGCAGGCGCAAACAGGCATAGGGCACATCCTCCAGCCCGTTCAAGGCCTGATGCGGTTTGAAATTCGTGCTGCCATAGCGGTTATACTGCACCTCGTCATAGGCTTGCTTCGCGCCTTTAAACCGTGCCAGTTCCAGATACTGGCGCAGAATTTCGAGAGAGCTTTCCTGATATTTTTTGAGCTTAATCATATTACATTCCTAGATTGGCTTAGCGTAATCGCCAGTGTTAACATTCTCAAAAGGTATCCGATGTTTGATTTTTCTTTTGCGGTGGCCACCTCCCATGAGGGCATGGATACCATGTCTGCTTGGTTCAATTTCTTCTTCATCAATTTCGAAGGTACTGGAGATAATGGTGGCCATTTTTTCTTGGACATGATCGATCTCTCCTTTCCCTCTCGTGATTTCTAAAACCCCAAGAGATTCTTTTGTTTCAGGATCGAAAATCTCTTCCCCTAACGTATAAACAAGGAAGGTCTGCCCTTTATATATTCCGTGTTCTGTTCCACGATTAATCGCAATTCTTCCATCATCCAAAATTTGAACCACTCTTGCTGGGAATTTATCACTGGTCATTGTTTTCTCCTTCGGATGATTTTACAAACTGGGCGTATGGATAAGGCACAGAAGGCTTTAATACGATCCGGTTTTTCTTGTTTTGAATTTGGGCAGGGTCGTAATCGGCATGAAATTCTGCGATTACGACTTGAAGGGTTTTCTTTTCTTGAAGAACGGACTCTACATAGCCGATCCCGACCAACTGCTCATAATCGTCAATCAGATAAAGGGAAACCCATGATAAGTTTGAAAACAATGGTGACGGCTCAAACAAATATTTATCATTTGCAATGGCTCTCAATCTTGGAAGAATAACCGGCTTAGGGCTCAGCCTTTCAGTCACAATATGCTCTATTAGAAATACCGTGATGATTGCCAACGGCATGGTTAAAAACAGGAATGTCTGAACGGGAATAAGATCTCCTGGCTTATAAACCCAAAAGACATATGACAGGGAAAAACCCAGCACCAAAAAACTAATGATTTTGACGATTAGCTTTCCCATCACCGTGCCTTTATATCGTAGGGGGTTTGTTTGAAGGTGATCTGGCCTTCGAGGAGGCGCGCGGGGCCGAGGCGGCTGGTTTCACCGTAAATGACTTTGGGGCCGGGATGTTCGGGCAGGCCGTCAAGGATTTTGCTGGTGAGCACATTCCCGCCATTGACGCGCTTATCGCCCAGAATACCGTTATAGAGCAGGTAATAGGCCACGCCGTTATGAATGCCGAGCAACGGACTGTTGCCTTTTCCCGTATAAGGCGTGCGGGTTTCGGAGAACCAGATATGCGCCGCCAGATGGGGGAATTTGATATCGGGGTTGATATGCCCGTCTTCATCAAAAATCGCCTCACCCAGATGATAAAAACGGAAACCGCCGCCGCCCTGCCAATTTACATCCTTGGATATGCCGCCTTGTTCCCCGTCAATGACTTTTTGCAGACGCGCGGCGCAATGCGTCTTGGCATGCTCCCCCATTTCAATGCCGATATAACGGCGGTTCATTTTATGCGCTACAGCCGAAGTAGTGCCAGAACCAAGGAAGGAGTCGAGGACAAGATCGTTTTCGTCGGTGGCAATTTGGAGTGAACGCTGTATTAGCCTTTCTGGCTTTGGCGTATCAAAAGCGTTATCAGCTCCAAAAAGGGTATTGATTTCCTTTTTTGCTTCTTGATTATGCCCAACCTCACCATTGACCCACCATGTCCACGAGCTAACGCCGCTGTTCTCGGACAAATAATTTTTGACCCTTGGCCTGCCCTTTCCATCTTTTCCGAACCACATACGATCTTCAGATAAAAGCCTTTTAAATTCAGGCTCAATGTTACCCCAACATCTTCCCGGGGGAGGCTCATATTCTGCTCCCCCAGGCGTTACAATTTTGTACATTTGATTTGGTCGCCAACCCTGTGCAGTAAAATCTGTAGAAACCCAAGGGCCATTAGGATCATTGTCAGGATTTTTATAGTTTTTTGCTTGGTCTTGGGAAAGGTTCAGTTTATTGAAGGTTATTTTTTGAGTGTCTTTTCCGTACACAATCACATGGTCATGTGCTGCTCCTAATTGAATGCGCGCATCTGGGGATGTTCTCTTTTGCCACAAAACGTTTGCAACGAAGTTCTTCCGTCCAAAAATTTCATCCATGATGACTTTCAAATAATGGGCTTCGTTGTCATCAATCGTTACCCAGATACTGCCGTCTTCCGATAGCAGCTCGCGCAGCAGTTCCAGACGCGGATACATCATCTCCAGCCATTTGGTGTGCTCCAGATTGTCATCGTAATGTTCGAACGCGCTTTTGGTGTTATAGGGCGGGTCGATGAAGATGCATTTCACCTTTCCGGCGTAATAGGGCAGAAGCGCCTTGAGCGCGTCCAGATTATCCCCCTGGATCAGCATGTTTTCGGATGATTCATCCCCATAAGACAATTTCGGGTCGGCCTTGAGCAGACGATACGGCACCCGCGCCGTTTCCTTGATGCTCTCCTCTCTGTTCAGCCAGTGTAATATGGGCATTAATTCTGATCCTTACTATCTTTTGTACTGTGCTTAAATGTTTTGCCGTATATGCATTCATAGGTGAAATCCGCATCAAATTTATCAACGAAATCTTGATATGGTTTTTTATCAAACTGCAGGTCGGTGGGGATCTGTATTTCCAGCAGAGTATGCTCTGCACCAGCAGGAAAGGGGTAATCCTTGCCAAAGACGGCAACGCTTTTGCGAATAATGCCGCCTTGCGCCTCGACCTTTTCCTCAATAGCCGCTTCGAGAGTTTTACGGTTTTGATTGCTGCCGATTTTATGGCCTTCGTAAAAAACAGAATAATCCCTGATAATAGCCGGGCCGATGCCATTGTTTTTTACATCGCAGCGCAGGATATAATAACCATCGGCATTATCTTCGTTTATCCATGTTGTTACATCCGGTTTTACAGACAGACGATTATGTTTGCGCGTAAGAAAAGTCTGATAGGCGGTAAAAATTCCGGTGAACAGCGCCACAAGCATGGCCATAGCCGCGATGATATTATCCGCACCATAGGATGCAATGGTATCCATAGTTTGTGTCATAAAATCTGCTGCGCTATTTGTAATGTCCATACTCTAAATCTTCTCCAATAATGCCAGTGTATCTCTCACTTCTGGCAAAATTTCATCTCGCGATAATGTTGCAGAAACTGGCGCGGGAAGATTGCCATGGTGGGCATCATTGGATAATCCCGCCAGCTCCTTAATTTTGGCGCAGTGTTCTACAGTGATTTTATTCAGACCTTGAAGAGTGTCCGCGATTGTGCCCAGACCAATTAATCCTCTGCCTTTCAAGTGCAGGTAAAATTTGAATTTCAAATGGACTTCTAATGTTTCACGGATCATATCCTGGATATCAGCCGTGCTTTTATGATCTGACGTGAGATACGTATTCAAATCATCGATGTTTTTGTGGTGCTGCTCTTTTCTTTCTTCTTCGATATCAAGAGCCACAATCTCGCTGTCCTTTGTCGCTTTGCGCTGGATTTTTATAAAGCGAGGAGATGTTAGTTTTTTCTTTTTGTAAACTTCTTCCATCTGGAGAACAAAGTGCCTGTTATGCGATAGGGTGATAACCTGTGCGCATTGTTGGGAAAGTTTGGCCAGTTTTTTGCATGTGTTGTAACGTCTGTGCTCGTCCATGCTGGAAAGCGGGTCATCGAAAACGACAAGCGCATTGGATAAAGAAGGGTCGTTTTTTAAAGAGGTTAAAAACAGGGCAAACGCCAGTGTTCCTTTATCGCCTTCGCTGAGGGTATTTTTGAAGTTGGGCTGGTTCTGATTTGCGGCGGACAGAGACACCGATTGCCCTAATATCTCTAGAGCAAAAATTGTCTGGGATGCTGTTTTTTTACGGCCATCCATTTTGATTTCCAGTTTCTTTATGCGGAACTCTGCACCGAGATCCTCAAGTACCTGGTTTATATCGGATTTAAAGAGCGGATTGGAATCATCGCCCAGAATGGATTTGGCATGTTGATCCAGTTGTGTTGTTAAGGTTTCAACGTCTTGTGCCAGTTGCTCTGCCTCTGTTTTTAGGGCCTTGTATTCTGTACAGAACGTTTCCTCTTCTGTCGTAAGGCGCTTTTTGATGAGGTTCAGTTCTTCCAATTTTAACTGCAGGGTATCCAAATTCGCTGTATCCAAACCCGCCCTTAGGGCAGCGATTTTGGGGGCCATGTCATCTATAGCCTGATTATATGTTGTTACCGCGTCTGTAATAGCAGTGATTTTTTCGATGAACCCGTCAAATAGCGCCTCGTTGAGGTCTGAGCGTGGGTTTTGCTCTTTTTGTAAAAGTTCTGCGGCGATTTGCTTATACTCTGTTTCCAGTTCGGTTTTCGCTGCCGCTATTAGCTGCGATATATCAGGATATGCAATTTTACCAATGTGTTTTTCCCATTGTTCGATGCGGTCTTTTGATGCCAGATATTCCGTTTCCAGCTCATTTGTGCGGGCCTCCAGATTCCAGTTACGGAAGAGATCTCCAGACTGTTTGAGAGTGGTGATAAAATCGTCATACAGGCCATCAAAGCATGATCTGTAGGCATCAAGAAGTGCCGCCACATCACTTCCTGTCAACGACTGGCTGCAGAGGGGGCAGGCATCATCTTTTATTTGCTCCAAGCCCTGCTTGATAAAGTGCGCGCTGTTTTCCTGTTTGGCATGATGGTGTTGAATGTGTTCATCAACACGTTTTTTTGCCTCTTCATGTGAGGCATCAATATTTTCGCTATATGCGTTTTTCAACGCGTTAAGATCAGGAGCCGCAAAAGCAATCTTGGTCGCTAAGGGTAGCGATTGTATTTCCTGCAAATTTTGGAAATTTTGAATTTCTGCAGTCGTGGTCTGAATCTGGTTCTCAACATCCTCGGAGGTATGCCCTTCCGCTATCTGCGAATAGCGGTCGATATCAACGGCCTGCCCCTTAAGCGTATGCTGGCTTCGAGTATAAGCCTGTTTTTTCTGCTTTAATTCCGTATCTTTGGCAGTTTTTTGCTGCTTTTTCTCTTCTAATTGATTGGCTAAAGCGGCCCCCTGGTGCCCCAAAACTATCCTGCTAAGCTTGGTTTGGTGCTCATCAGTAATCGTTTGAGTGAACAGGTTTTCTGAAATATAGACTGGATCAAAAATGTGAATGCGGTCTGAGGGTAATACGGTTCCCCAAGTCTGATTTTCAAAATTATAGGTCTGGCCACTGATGCTAACGCTGACTTTCGGAGAAACGGTTTCTCCCAGGCGCTTTCTGCCGAGAATATAATCAGGGTTCTTTTCTGAAAGAGAGCGAATAATATCAGTTAATGTGGTCTTGCCATGCCCGTTTGGCGCGAAAATAACGGTTGATTGTTCGAAATGACAGCTAGGATCATTTGCGGTGCAGTTTTGAAACTTTCCCAATCTCTCAATTATGTTAATTTTTTGTAACATCATTAGGCTACGTTCCTTCTGCTCTGATCAACGGTCCATTTATCAATTTCGCTTTTGCGAAAACGCCAAGCGCCGCCGACTTTAAAGCCAGGGATTTTACCCTCGGAGGCATAGCGGTATGTGGTTTTTTCGTTAAGGCGCAGATATTCTGCGACCTCCCGAATCGTCATGATGTCATTATTCATGTTTGAGAAAATAATGGAATTTTGTGTAAACAGCAAGTTAAGAAGCTGAGATATCAAGGATATTTTGAGTTGTCCGGGATTTCCGGATAACTGATTTGTGAAAACGCTTTATACTTGGGCGGATTTCAGTTGGTAGTACAGAAGGTTTCCGGCTTGGCTGGTGACGATTGTATGTTTTTGGCGCAACCGCGACAAGAACGCTCGAACGGAATGCGCCTGCCAGCCGGAGGCTTTTATCATTTCCGCTGCGGTGGCGCCGTTCGGGCTTTGCAGCAGGGTGAGGATTTTGTCTTTGGCGGTTTGCGGCTGCGGCGCTGGGGTGGGCTTTGTGGCGCGGTGCCGGGCGACTGGTGCTGATATTTTCACCGCAGTCTTGCTACCGCGCTTCTCAAGCCAGTAACGGCCTAGCATGCGGCGGGCTTCCTGTGTGATCGCGGTGGAATTATGAACGCTTTTTCCCCGCCGGACTTTGCCACCTTCATGCACGAACCAGCGTGTGTCCATGCTCGCGGGCTGAAAGAAAATGCGCCACTGTTTATTATCGCTGGGTGCCTCGGCATAGGCCTTGGCCAGTAGCATTTCGGCAATATCGGCGGAGAGATTGGGACTGGTCATATCAAGCCTTCCTTTCATGATGGTTGCATCATGAAAGGAAGGCTTCGGTTCAAAACACAGTCAAGTTGAAAGCCTAAAAGGACATGAACTCATCATCGATCATGAAAACAGGGGATGTGACGACTAATCCCTCTGATTTTTCGTTTTGCGACTCGTTATAGGAAACAGCCATGCATAAATATAACATGGCAGATCGGGCCAGCTTTAAAACTTCTAAAGTGCGTTCTTGCAGGAGTTGCGGGGTTATTACATAGGCAAAATCGCTGTCTTTGTCCCACACTCTGCTGTCTTGTTCTGCTACGCGTAACCAGCCATGTTCAATCGCATTTCTGATTTTTCTGATTTCGGCAGCGTGTGGATTGGGGGCTTTCCATTTTTCCGGGTTGCTTGTTACGTCCGGATTATCCGTGAGGTCGCAGGCAAGCCAGTAAAGCGCATCTATGAAATAATTAGAATCTTTGTTTTTGAAATTGTCCTTTATCCAGCGGGAGCTGAAAGAGATGTGTTTTGATTTGCACTCGAAATATGAGTTCATCAAAAATGCGATACTGTCAAAGACACTGAAACAGATTCTGTACGCTGCTTTTATTTTCTCTATCGCTCCGTCATAGTGGACGTAGTCTAATGTGTTCGTCAGAAATAGTTTTTTATTTTCGTATTCTGGATGAAAGCCGTTTATGCCTTCAAACGCCATGAACCGGGCAAAACAGAATTCACGTTTTAACGCAGAAAACGCAGCTAGAAAATAAGGGCCGTCTCCGATGCTCACGATATGATTTGGAAATTGCAGGATGTCCTGATCTGCAATCCATTCCGTAGTGAGATCATTGATAGGATTAGCAAAGAGTCTATTTTGCAAACACCATCGTCTGTAATTTTTTTCATCAGGTTCGTATTGAACGTCATTGTATAATGATTGCCAATCTTCATATCCATCAAAAAAATTTCCACCTTTTTCAAGAATTGACACAATTTGTCGATCCGTGTTCAGAGTTTCTTTGATTTTAGGATGATCTGATTTGTCTACATTTTCCTGTAAGGTGCTGAGCAGTCTATAAGCCTCATACCGGTATAAATTTTGATGACTGGGATCGTTCAGCCAGTGGCTAATCCATATCAACTCTCTGGCCTTGCTTAGAGAAGAAACATATGGCGCATCACTGAGCGCAGAAAAATCATGGTGCCAATCACTTAAAACTTCTATATTTCGCCGCTGTTGAGATACAGCATTGGCCAGATTGGTTTTGATTTCATTTCTTATTGCGCTGGTTTTGTCAGACAATAACGATTTGGCCTGTCTCAGATGGTTTATTTCTATGGTTAAGTTATCGGGATAATTATCACTCCGCCAATTAGAGGGATTTTCTGCGGTGATGTATGACAGTCTATGGTAAAGATTGCCAAGTATATATCGGGTATAGCATTCAAGATCACTTGAGATCGTATCATCCAGTGTTTTCTCCAGTGTTTGAATAAGCTGCTCTATTTCTTCCTGATTAGAAGAAAATATGGCCTCATCGGCTTTTCCCGCGATCTCGTTCAAATTATGCATATTCTCTTTGTATCAGATTTTCATTTGTCATCATTACCATTTTCTGCCTTGCGGCATGTTTCCCCAAAAGGTTCGAATTTAATGATATTAAAATGTTCTTCTATAATTTTCCCAATAAGGCTAAATCAAAATCCTCAGCGGAGGGAATGTCCTTGCCTTCCGATTTGAGCTTCAATATTTTTTTGATTGAGCAACGGACAAGATCGTAAATTTGATCCGCCTGTTTCTGCGCCTCTAAAAAGGAATTTTTTTTCTTGCTACCATGAACAACTGCGCTTCTCCATGAATAAGCTTTTGCTATATCATCTTTTATTTTCGAGCGCATTTCCCATTCGGTTTCTAAAAACACAGCACATCTCATACCTATCTTATAACCAATAGCTCCTTGCCCGTCCCCATATACGGCTTCCAGTGCAATCAAAGCATCCAAGATTCCATCTTCGGGGCTTACGCGTTCGGCTGCGATATTCAAACGGGAAAGTGCAATATTCAGCATTTTTCCAAAATCGTCTTTCTGAAAAAGGGGGTAGAAAATCAACAGTTCGTTTGCAACGTTATCTGTTAGAAGATAAGTGTTTTTTACTGGCGGCCTCTTATGAAGAGGGTAACCTTCGCTTGAAGAACCAGCCGTTATTTCACCGATTTTCGATCTCTGGTAAGCTGTCTCATATTTAACGGCTCCCGGCTGTATTAAGCGTAATGCTGATATGATGTGTGGAAAATGTATGCCGGTATCATCATGATGCTCGGTTCTGATTAATTCTAATATGTATCTGTTATACGGTAATGCATCTTCGTTAATCGATTTAGTAAACCACTCCATGTGACGGCGCAATTCGGAGTCCGTCATTCTGCGAATTTTTAAATCATCTGAAATTTTTATTTCTTCAATTTCTCCATATGCGCCCCTTAGCACGGCTCTAAAAACATACGAAGTTTTGCCCGTTTCCCAGCTTTTAATAAAGTTATCGGCCACTTCATCTGCAAGTTCGGTTTCAAATTCAAAATTAGCGCAAACACCAAAATAAGAATCTAAAACGCCGCGCATTAACATTTCAGAATTTAACCACGCTGGTTTTTCGACTGTGTATTTTTTGAGGTAAAAATTAAATAGATTTGTTTCCTGTATTGTCTGAGAAAATTCCAGGCTCGCAGGCAGTTCTGATAAAAAGTGTCCCATATTTGGCCGGTTTGGCATGGCAATTTTATAATTTCCATTTTCTGTAGGCTCAAAATTTGCTGCTTGCCACTTGATGCCCTGCTGAAGCGCAATTGCCTGAAACTCTTGGTTTGCTTTCTTTAGGAAAGCGATAATGTCTTTTTTTGAAAGCTCTGCCATAGTTTTTCTTCCGGCTCGTAAAGTCTGGGTATGTTTTACAGCATCTTAGCAGAATTACAGAAATAATAGCGCGCTATATTGATAATTCACCCGCGCAGCATATTCTCAGCAATATCAGCGGAGACATTAGGGCTGACCATATTAATCTTACTTTCATGATGGTTGCATCATCAGCATGCAGGCTTTGATTTTTTGTGGAGGCCAGTTATCTCTCTCTATGCTTAATCATAAAATTAATATCTTCCATATCGAATGGTTTCTGTCTGATTATTTTGTCCTCTTCAGCGATAAAATTATAGTTTATTAAATCTTGATCAGAAGGATTGATAATAACCGTGCTTCTTTCCATTGTATCCCAATTTTCCATTGGTAAGCTCTCCAAAAAGAGAAACCGGACAAAAAAATCATCATCACTTAAACTCATTCCAACTATGTATGAATCTCGCCGTGTTGAAAACGCTCCCGATGGTCGATCCCAAAAATAAGCAAGTTTTCTTACATCGTAAGACTTACCGATGCCAGGCAAAATTATAAAGGGTTGTACACTATATTTATCGGCATAATTCTGACTTAGTAGCCAATCGTTATTTTCCCAAGTTACAGAATTCATGAGGGCTCCTGAATGAAAAATAGGATCTAAGTTGAAATTGGGATCAAAATTAATCTGATTGTATATTCTGGGATCTGGTATTCCTCCATGTGGCAAAGTCCAGTTTATAGATCCATGCATTTTTATTACTCGAACAATATGTTCTTTCGCAGGATCGCACCAATCAGATTCATAGGGGTTGTACGTATATGATTTTCCTGCTGCAAGCAGAGCCTTTTCAAGTAGACAATCCCAATTAAAAGTAAGGACTATGTCATAGCAGTCGAGCTGTTGTGCAAAGTTTATATATGGCTCAGGAATCTCTGCTGGTGTGATTTGAGCAATTTTTTTTGATATATAGTATTTAAGCGTGAGCAACTCTCTATCACCTGCATCCGACCATCGTTCGCCGCCTCCAAAGTTGCGCATTTCAACATAGTGTAGATAAGAACAAAGTTTCGAAAATCCTGGTGCATTTAGATTTTGATTTATTAATGGCAGATCATTTTCAAAACATATTTGTGCTGAATCTTCTATCCTTTGATAAATGCCATTACATTCTACTCTCATAAGTTCCATGGCACCTGTAAGCAGAGTATCTGTCATTGGAATTCCAGCGCTTGCAGAAAATCCAGCACCAAGCACAAATACACGTGTTTTTTCTAATGACATTATCACTCCTCTTTCTTGTGCATTTTATACTACCCTCCCAACATATTCCCCACAATATCATCCGCCGCTTTATGCATGGGATCCGTCATCAGATGCGCGTAGCGGGCGGTGGTTTGTACTTGCGTGTGGCCGAGGATTTTGCCGATCATCGGCAGGGAATGCCCAGCGGACACGGCGTATGAGGCGAAGCTGTGGCGCAGATCGTGGATGCGGACATCTTCCAGCCCGGCTGCCTTACGGATGCGCCGCCAGGGGGATTGCAGATCGGTGAGATGCGCGAGCGGCAGCGTGCCGTAAATCACAAATTCATTTTCCTGCGGCGTGTCGGCATGGTTCCAGATGGCGGTGAGCAGGTCGATGACATGCTGGCTGACCGGCACAGCGCGTGCTCCGGTTTTCGTGTCAGGCAGGCGCAGGATACGATGCTCGCGGTCGATATATTTCCATTTCAGCGTCTGGATCTCCATCAGGCGGCAGCCGGTAAAGGCCAGCAGGCGAAAGGCATTAATGGCAGAGCGGTGGACGATCAGCGGGGTTTGATCTTCGCGCCCTTCCAATATGCGACCATCCAGAATCCCTTCGGCATAATCAAGGGTGGAGAGCAGACGCTGCAGCTCCTCCCGCGTTAAATACCGCTCCCGCTTGCGCTCGGGATATTTGGCGATGTGGCGGCGCGGGTTGGAGTGCTCATCGCGCCAGCCCCACATCTCGGCCAGATTGAACATTTTGGAAATCACCTCCAGCATGCGGTTCGCATCATAGGGCGTGCGGCGCATGCGGTGATGCAGATCGGCGATGTCGGCGCGTTTGATGTCGCGCACCAGAACTTCGCCCAGCGCCGGGCGAATGAATTTATCCAGCACGCGTTTATAACCAGCCGCAGTGCGGGTCTTGAGGCGCACCTGCACATGCTCTTCCCAGAAACGGTCGCACAGATCGTTCATGTCCGGCGCGGTTTTATCGGCCTGTTTTTCGTAGGCGGGATCGGTGCCATCCTGCACCAGCGCGAGGGATTTGACCGCGCGGCTGCGTGCCTGATCCAGCGTCATGGTGCCATAGGCGCCTAGCGTTAAGCGCCTTGTGCGACGGCGAAAACGGTATTGCAGGATGAAGCTTTTTCGCCCGCCCGGACTGACCCGCAGGCCAAAGCCGGAGACCAGGCTGTCGAAGATCAGCAGCTCCTTATCCTGCGGCCTGGTTTCATCGATGATGGTTTTGGTGAGTTTAATGGGCATGGGTGGATCCTCCTTCGTTGGTCATGGCCGATGCGCTGGTGATGCTGGCCGATGCAGCCCTGCATCTTTGGAAGCATTCCGGAAGCAAATTCCTGCGAAAAGCTGCCAAGGCGCGTATAAGTCCATGATGCTTGGAAAGAGGATATTATCAAGTAATATCAGCGCATTAGCGTGGATGTGCGTAATGTTTCATAGGGGCGAGAAAGGGAGCCGCACAGCACTCATAACCTGAAGGTCGTCAGTTCAAATCTGGCCCCCGCAACCAATTTACTAATTACGAACCGTTCTAACGCCAGTTATGAGCGGTTTTTTAATGCCTAAAACCCCAGTTTCCGTGCCGTTTTCGGGTGCAACCTGTTCACAAGCTCAGTCCATCATTTCTGTGAAAACAGGCTTTGTACCCTCAAAATACCCCCATCCGTCTAAAAACCTGTCGGCTACTTTGTAAACGACCAACAGGTTGTGAAGTAAGGTTTTTCAACGGTTTCAGCGCATCAGAATTTTTTGCAGTTCGAAAGAATAATCGCCCATCAAAAAAAACTTTCGAAAAGTTTTATTTTTTATCGTCGTTTTTCAAACCCTTTGCAGACCTGAAGAAACAGAGAGTTTTCGCTGGACTAAGTACCAAAGCGAAGCATTTATGTCTAAAAACCAAGGGAAAAACAATGCAAAACAACACCTTAGAAAGAGATATTGCCGAGTTGAATTACATGCCGATGGCACATCTCAAAGAGCTTTGGCAAAGCTATTACAATACGCCCGCCCCACATTTTAATAAGCTCACGCTGGTAAATAAGCTCGCCTACCGCATGCAAGAATTAGAATATGGTGGCCTGACGCAAGAGGTCATCAATTTGCTGATGGATTACGGTAATGGCGTAAAGAAGAAACGCAAACGCAAAGCCATGAAACCCGTCGTTGGCACACGCCTGATGCGGGAATATGAAGGCGAAGAGCATTATGTCACTGTTCTGTCAAAGGGCTATGAATATCAGGGTAAAACCTATAAAAGCCTCAGCGCTATAGCCAAGCGGATCACAGGCACAAACTGGAACGGCAATTTGTTCTTTGGCCTGATTGCACGGGGGCATGCGTAATGGATAAGAAAAAAGTTATTCGTTGCGCGGTTTATACGCGTAAATCAACCGAAGAAGGACTCGAGCAGCAATATAACACGCTGGATGCACAGCGCGATGCCGGTGAGAGTTATATCCAGTCCCAGCGCCATGAAGGCTGGGAGGTACTGTCCACGCGGTATGATGATGGTGGCTTCACGGGTGGAAATATGGATCGACCCGCTTTAAAGCGCCTGATTGAAGATATTAAGGCCAAAAAGATTGATGTGGTGGTGGTCTATAAAATTGACCGTCTTTCACGCTCCTTAGCTGACTTTGCTCAGATGGTGCAGATTTTTGATGCGCATGATGTGAGCTTTGTATCCGTCACCCAGCACTTTAACACCAAAGACTCTATGGGCCGTTTAACGCTGAACATCCTGTTCAGCTTTGCCCAGTTTGAACGTGAAGTTATTGGCGAGCGTATTCGCGATAAGTTTGCCGCCTCCAAACAAAAAGGCATCTTTATGGGCGGGGCATTGCCGCTTGGATATAACTCAGTGGATCGTAAACTGGTTGTTGTGCGGGAAGAAGCTGCGCTGGTGGAGCATATTTTCAAACGCTATGTGCAGATAAAATCAATCGGGCAAATTATCAAAGAGCTCGACCTTAAAGGCTATAGAACCAAGATGTATGAAAGTGGCACTGGTAATTTACGCGGTGGGCGTAAGTTTAACAGGCAATATATCTATCGGATTTTGAATAACCCGCTTTATCTTGGCCAGATTGTTCACAAAGATAAAATCTATCCAGGCCAGCATGATGCCATTATTTCTCAAGCGCTTTGGGATAATGTTCACGCTATTTTATCGCAAGATCGTGTGAAACGAGGCAATCACAACAAAAATACTAACCCGTCTCTTTTGCGGGGCATGGTGCGGTGCGGATGTTGTGACAGTGCGATGACACCAACCTTTACCAAAAAAGATCGGCGCATTTACCGCTATTATACCCCCACCAGCGCCATACACAGGGGCTATGATGCCTGCAAGGTTGGTCCGGTGCCGGCAGCAGAGATTGATGCGCTGGTGGTCGGCCACATCCGTAAATTTATAGAAAGCCCTGAGGTCATCACCCAAACACATGTCAAACTTCAATCCAGTGATGAATGTCCGCATGATTTTGGCTTGCGAGAGCTTCGTGAGCATATCGGCGATTTTGATGGCTTTTGGAAATCATTAAAACCAAGAGAACGAAATAGGATTGCAGAGATTTTGGTGAAGAATGTCACCATCACCAATGACGAAGTGGCCATTGATATGCGCCTTGACGGTTTTACCACAATTGCCAACACATTTACGAAAGGAGATTTTTTATAATGACTACCATATCAGTTAATGAAGCGCTGGACACTCTGCATATTCGCATTCCGATGCAATTTAGCCGTCGCAGTTCTCGCAAGATGATTGTGGGGCCAGATGGCAAAACGCTCAGTGAAATGATTGACCCTGAAGCAGAAAATACGGATTACACGTTTATATCAGCGCTGGGTAAAGCCTTCTCGTGGCAACGCATGCTTGATGAGGGAAAATATGCAACGCCAAAAGAACTGGCGCAAAAAGAGAATGTAGAAGTCACCCATATGTATCGTGTGATGCGCCTGACGCTTCTTGCCCCTGACATCATCGAAGCGGTTTTAAATGGCAAGCAACCCCGCACACTTACTCTGCAAAATGTGGTGCGTGGTTTCCCGATTTCTTGGCAGGAACAAAGAAAAGTTTTCGGGTTTTTAACCGATACATAAAAACTTTCGTCGCTTTGTAAAAATTCTGCAGACCTAACCCATCAGGACAAACCAAATTGGAGAAACCTGATGGAAACAAACATAAAAACAGACAACCATAATCATATTTCTGAAATTGCCGAAATATTGGCAGCGGCAATCATTCGCCAAGTAAAAAGCCCTTCGATTCTCTTGGAAAACACATCTTTGTATGATGATAAAGATCATACAACCGCAACCAAAAAATATGAATGATTTGAGCTACTTCCTTGGTAATAAGGCTTTCTCATGCATCATGCATAATATGATTGTATTTTTATAAGATTAACAGCTTCTAATTGAACCGTTTTTTGCTTTTTTTCTTTCTGAGTTCCACAACTTGGAGAAGAAAAAATGTCAAAGAACCGTTACGGCGGCGTGGATACCCACGCCGCTTTTTTTGTGTCTATAAAAGCTAAAAGCATGATCAGGACTGGGCTTTTCAGGCCAGAAGACAAAGAGGACATCGAGCAAGAGTTAATGATGGCCTACCTGAAGGATGAAGGAAATTTCAAAGGTGATCGGGCTGAAAAAGATGTCTTTACACGCATGGTGATTAATCACCGCAGCATTCAAATGATCCGGGAGATTACGGCTGATAAACGGAAGGTCAGAATAAAAGAAGTTTCATTGGATCAACCTGCTTTTGATGACGATGAGACGTTATTCATCGATCAACTTGATGACACGGGTGGCTTGTGGGGGGACAAACCTTTTGAGAGCTATGCAGATTTATCGATCCAGCGCATCGATATTTTGAAAATCAGAGAGTCATTGCCAGAGGAGCTTCAACAAACATTCGATCTTGTTATGGAGCATACAATCAGTGAAGCCGCTGAAATCTTAAAAATACCGCGCACCACATTTTCATCCCGTGTCAAAAAATTGAAGGAATATTTGATGCAAAGTCAGTTCAAAAATTATTTTTGATTATTTTTCGTCGTTTTGGGACGTTTTCGCAGACCTGCCTTTTAGGACCAACAAAACCTAGAAGGAGCAGATATGACTATGTCCGTACAAGAAAAAATCAACCTTGGTGATGCCGTTTTTAAATGGGTGCAACACACGCCGGTGGGGCATCTGAAAGATTTGAGCGATGACGATCTGGAAATGATCCGCCAGCAACTGATCAAGGAAGTCCGTGAGGTGGGCAGAGCACTGCATTGGATTGATGGGATTATCAAACTCAAATCGATTGAGCAAAAGCCTTCCAATCCAGTTGTGGAGGTGCGCTCATGAAACAAGCCAAGACCGTCACTGTAAAGCAGAAATACGTGGAAGACCGCATTCATAATGCGGCGCGCACGCTCCGCCGATTACCCGAGGAGCGTGTTCAGGGATATTTCAGCACGTGGCCAAAAATTAAGCGCGATGAAATGGAAATCCTACAGATGGAGAAAGAGCCGATGCGGATCAGGCCAAGCATGGATGATATCACGCAGATGGAGGAAGTTCTGTTTGTGTGGCTGCGCTGGTTGGAGGTGGACGAGCGCAAGCTCGTCTGGCAACGGGCCGAACGTGTGCGCTGGAAGCTGATCTGCGCGCAGTTTGGCGTGGGGCGCACAAAAGCCTGGGAGATGTATAAATGCGCGCTGGGTAAGATTGCCGCCCGCATATGAGCCAACTGACCTTTGCCCCGATCCCGAATGAGATACTGCGCCGGACAGATTTAAGTCACGGCGCAAAGCTCTGTTGTGCGCGTCTTATTCAGTATGCGGGCAAGGATGGGCAGGCTTTCCC
>DIMG01000018.1:0-206 GCA_002425415.1 Micavibrio sp. UBA5572 | reverse complement strand
GGTCAATCGAATATCTACCATGTGGATAAGTCGATACTTATCCACAGCTCCAAACTTACCACGACAGAAGTGTCGTGTTTAGACACGCCGAAACTGTCCACTCTAGACACGCCAGAAGTGTCCACACCATATAAAGGAAGAAAAGAAAACTTTAAAAAAGAAATAGAAAAGATAACAGCAGGCCTTGTGCATAACATGCGAATGCC
>DIMG01000031.1 GCA_002425415.1 Micavibrio sp. UBA5572 | reverse complement strand
TTCTTATCGCAAGTTACTATAGTCAGGGAAAACTGTCCGATCAAAGTTTCAATGTCATTATGGCGATGGGAAATTTCACCGACATCACGCAACGGTGCAGTCAAACGGGATTGTAACATCCGCGCACCAGCCCCCGTCAAAGTCATATCAATGGTATCAAGCAATGATCCCGATTTTTCACCTGATTGGGTGCGGATCAATTCCAAAGACCGTAGCGTGGACGGGTCAATGTCCATGACAGAAGAAGACGAAATTTGACGCGGGCTTAAAAGATGGGGCAGCTGGCCTTTTTGTGTGGCATCGATATAGGAAATCAACGCTCCACTTGCGGCAATCTCGGCACGGCTGAATGCACCGAGCGAAGGCAAAACTATTTCGCCAAATAAACTTTCAAGACGAGCGCGGCCTTTTTCACTATCGAAATTTTGTGTTGGCTGGTGGGTGATGCCGCGAACGGCAGAAAATAAAGTCTCATCAACAGAATCAGAAACCAGAACTTCACTGGCATCAAGGCGAATAAGTGTGGATAGGCATTGATCTCGCGAAACGGTTTGAACCAAGAACTCACCGGTCGAGACATCGGCAATGGCAATTCCACATTGCCCGCCCAAATCAATCATCGCCGCCAAATAGTTATTCGAACGGGCATTAAGAAGTGTGTCTTCGATTAAAGTTCCAGGTGTAATAATGCGAACCACTTCACGATTGACCAAGGCTTTTGATCCACCACGCCTTTTGGCTTGTTCGGGTGTTTCGGTTTGTTCGCAAATAGCAACTTTATGCCCCGCACGAATAAGACGTGCCAGATAAGGCTCACACGAATGAAACGGGACACCGCACATGGAAATTTCATCCCCTTGCGTTTTTCCGCGTTTGGTCAGGGTAATATCCAGAACGGCAGAGGCTTTCACGGCATCATCAAAAAACAGCTCATAAAAATCCCCCATGCGGTAAAACAACAAACAATCAGGATGGGTAGTCTTAACGGCCATATACTGCGCCATCATCGGCGTATGCCCCAAGGCGATAAAATCGTCGGGACTTTGAGGAGGGGAGGCTGGTTTCAATACTGTTTGGGACATGGTTTTTTCTACGGTTACTCTGTCGTTAAATCAATAAAAAAGCAAACAAATATTTGACATAATAAACATGGGTGTGGTAATGTCCCCGCTAAATGGAAGCATAGATGATAAAGAAGCATAGATGATAAAAGAGATATTTAACGAAAATTCCCTCTATAGGTGGTTTAGAAAAAATTCCCTGAAATTTGCTTCAGGGTTTAGCCTTTTGGCATCTGCGTTTGCTGGAGCATCCAGCTATACAACAGTAAACAGTGCAAGGTCTTCATCTGCATGGTCATCCTTTGTTGGAGAAATAATTATGTTGCGTTACGCGCGCGGCGGAGCTTCTGACTCTGGTCAAAACGCACAAACTCAAGATGCCGAAATAAATACCGAGAGTGTGAGTAAAGAAGGTCAGAAAAAAGAAAATCTTCTGACAAGAATAAAGAAAGTTCGGGAACGGTTGAATGATTACCAGAATTTTCCACTAGAGCCACATTTCATATTGGGAATAGTGGCTTCCGCCGGATATATCGTAGCCGGAGCAACAACAAGTCATACATTGCTAAACAATGAAACTATATCTGGTGTCCAATGTCTTCTTGCAATGATGTGGGGATTAAAATCGGATGGAGAAAAACCAAAGAAAGTTGAAAATGAACCTGAAAAGAAAACCTTCAGGGTGGCAATCAATGACCACTTCGAAAGAAACCCGATGCAAATGGTCAGCTTGCAATTCATTGGAGCTTCTTTGAACTTGTTTATGGATGGCATAGTGCAAAGTGATCCTATGAAATGTTTGGCTGGAGCGTCATTTATGCTTGCGGATGGATGTTATGCGCTATCTAAGAAAAACCACCAATCCGATTTTACGTCAGCTCAAGTTCCTAAAATATAGTCATTTTTTTAGTCCAGATCCCCGCCTGCGCGGGGATAACGAAATATGCCTACTTCGTCCCTGTTGAACCAAACCCGCCTGCACCGCGAGATGTTTCATTCAGATCATCACAGATATTCCACACGGCTTGTTCGTAACGGGCAATAACCATTTGCGCAATCCTCATCCCGCGTTCAATCGTGAATGGAGTTTTGCTGTGGTTAATCAAAATGGCTTTGATCTCGCCGCGATAATCGGCATCAATTGTGCCCGGGGAATTCAAAACAGTCACTCCGTTTTTGGCAGCCAAACCGGAACGCGGGCGCACCTGACATTCATACCCTAAAGGCAGAGCAATCGAAATGCCGGTTGGAATCATGGCATATGCACCGGCTTCCAAAACCATCGGCGTATCAATATCAATGGCCGCAACCAAATCCATCCCTGCCGCTTGCGGTGTGGCATAAGCCGGAAGAAGGAGGTCTTGGGCATGATCGAGAATTTTAATATCGATAGAAACCTGATTGTCGTTAGACTGCGGTTGAGAAATTTGGATGGCCTGTTGCTGCGTTGTCATTCTGGTCTGATCCCGTATTCTTGATATGGTTGATAATGGCATCGACCAGACGCGTCGCAACCTCTTGTTTTGAAAGAGGAGGCCAGTCATCACAAATCGAGCGTGTCACCAGTGTAACCTGATTATGGTCAGAGCCAAAGACCGGAAATTCGGTTATCCCGACCTGATTTGCTATGATCCAGTCGCACCCCTTACGGATTAACTTTTCTTGCGCAGCTGTGCGGGCGTTTTCAGTTTCGGCCGCAAAGCCGATGACCAGTTTCGGGCGGTTTTGATGGGATGAAATCATCGCCAGAATATCCGGATTTTCAGTAAAATTTAGCGCAGGCGGTGCAGACCCCGCCTGTTTTTTCATTTTATGCTCTGGCGGAGCTTTAACGCGCCAATCGGCAACGGCCGCTGCACAAACTGCCAGATCTGAGGGAAGGGCGTTTAGACACGCATCACGCATCTCATGAGCGGTTTCGACATGAATAGTTTGAACGCCAACCGGATCGGGTAAGGAGACAGGCCCTGTGACTAATGTTACGGTTGCTCCTGCACGTGCAAGGGCGGTAGCAATCGCATGGCCTTGTTTACCGGATGATCGATTGCCGATAAAACGCACCGGATCAATCGGCTCATAAGTCGGACCTGATGTCACAAGCGCAGAAAAACCTGAAAGAGGAGAAGATGCTTCAAGAAAATTTTCGATAGACTGAAGAATCTCTGTAGCTTCAATCATGCGGCCTCGACCTGTTTCTCCGCAAGCCATTTCCCCATGCGCCGGATCAACAATATAAACGCCGTCTTTGCGTAAGGTATCAATATTCCGTTGCGTTGCAGGCTTTGCCCACATTTCAGGATTCATCGCAGGTGCAACCATAATTGGTTTGTTGGACGCAAGAAGAGTTGTTGATGCCAAATCATCTGCAATTCCATTAGCCATCTTGGATAAAAGATTGGCACTGGCAGGTGCAACCACAATTAAATCAGCTTCGCGGGACAAGCGGATATGTCCCATTTCGGATTCATCCTTTAAAGAAAAAAGATCAGTATAAACGGGATGCTCAGAAAGAGCTGCAACGCTTAATGGAGTTACAAATTCGCTACCACCCTTGGTTAGGACACAGCGGACGCTTGCTCCGTTTTTTCTGAGTAAGCGGATCAGCTCCAAAGATTTATACGCGGCAATTCCGCCAGAGATAATCAAAAGAACAGATTTCCCAACCAGTGAAGGCATAGCGTTGTCCTATCCAGTAATAAAATAAACAAGAGGCTCTGCACGTTAGCACAGAGCCTCTTGAATAATCAAAGCAAAGAAACTACGAATTACTCGGTAACTTCTTCAGGTGTTGTTTCTTCAGTAGGAGCTACTTCTTCAGTTGCAGGAGCTACTTCTTCAGTTGTTGCAGGAGCCATTTCTTCTTTAACAGCGTCTACAGCGTCTGCGGCAGCGTCATGTGCTTCTTCAGCTGCATCGTGCATTTCGGCAGCAGCGTCTGCAGCAGCAGCACCAACTTCTTCAGAAGCGTTCTGCATTGCAGCACCAGCTTGGTCAGCCGCGCCACTGATTGTGGAGGAGATTTCACCAGCGGAAGGCATAATGCTTTCCATTTCGGTGCCTTGTTGGGATTGGCTGTTCATGATGCCGAAAGCAGCAAGAGCAACAACGATTGCCGCAGCAACAATAGTCAAAGTTGTTTTGTTCATAATTAGGTTTCCTTCCAAAAGAGAGTTTATTTTTGTACTTTTTTAGCCACGGGCTTTTTAGCAATAGGCTATTTTCACCCTGCTCGCATAAATTCTCGCGGGGTAGGCCATACATAGATCATATTGCCCTCTGATTTCAAGTTCTTTTTCATTATTATGTCCAGACAAATTTCAAAAAGCAGGTTTGGCTCTGGAAAAGCTCTGCAACACGTTGTATCTTCATAAAATTGTTAGGAAGATCTGGTTTTTAGAAGGAAATATAATGAGCATGGAGAAAAAAATTTCCATAATACCATATCAGCATGAAAGGAAATTGTTTATTATAGCCTTTGTCATCTCGGTCATCGCGTGGGGAAGCGTACTGATTCTCACAAAAGGTATGATTCTGGCGATAATTCCCTTTGTTTTTCTGGGCTATCTGATCGCTCAATCCGGCTTTGTCTCCTATTTAAAAGGATCTGGAGCTTTAGTTTCCACCAAACAATTCCCTGACATACAAGAGTCGGTTGAATCTTGCGCCGCCTGTATAGGGCTTAAAACTGTTCCCAATGTCTACGTTTTGCACATGGATGGCATGTTTAATGCCTTTGCGCTCAGGTTTTTGCATAAACAATATGTGGTTTTGCTATCGGACATTGTGGATGCTATGGACAAAAAACCGGATGCATTGCGTTTCTATATCGGCCATGAAATGGCGCATTTATACCGTAAACACACACTATGGGAAACCTTTCTCACTCCAGCCTTGGTTCTTCCGCTTTTGGGGGCGGCTTATTCCAGGTCCCGTGAATATACATGTGACGCTTACGGCGCGGCTTGCTGTGAGTTACCTGAATCATCGCGGTTGGGACTGGCGGCTTTAGCTGTAGGTGGTACAAAATATACGTTTCTGAATGGTGAAGCCTACATGGATCAGTTAAAAGACACCAAAGGGTTCTGGATGTCTTTTCATGAGTTGATTGGGAATTACCCTTGGTTAATCAAAAGATTTGCCCGGGTTGGAAATAAGACCGAGACAAAAATCCCGAATCGCAATCCAGCTGCCTATCTTCTTGCTGTCTTCGTCCCAAGATTAAGCATTATGTCCGCTGTTGTTATTTATCTGGTTTTTATCGGTATAACTGCAATGGGGGCTATGAAAGAATTCGGGCATCAAGGAAAATCAGACACGGAATACAGCTCTGGATATGATGATCAGGAAAATCAGGCCGAAGAAGAATACATCGCCGGAGAAATCTATGAAGGCGATCTCGGCAAGTTTTATCAATTTCTCGGTGGCGATCCCTATGCCGAATCCAGCTGGAAAGAAGTTCCTCCACCCGAGGCAAAGTGAATTGCTTTGACTGGCTTTTTAATACTTCCACGCCTGATGGATAGCCACCACACCAAGGGTGAGTGGCTCAACGATGGAACGACTAAATCCTGCATCCAACAATCGCGTACACAAGTCTTCTTGTGAAGGGAAGGCTCGGATGCTTTCGACCAGATATTGATAACTGTCTTCGTCTCCGGTCACGTATCGCCCCATTTTGGGAATAATGTTATAGGAATACAGATCATAAAGTTTTTGTAGAACTTCATTGTCCAGATGGCTGAATTCCATGCAAAAAAAGCGTCCACCTGGCTTAAGAACGCGGCAAGCTTCTTTGAGTGCCGTATCAATGCGGGTGACATTTCTCAAGCCAAAAGAGATCGTATAAACATCAAAACTATTATCTTCAAAAGGCAGGTTTTCGGCATTGGCCTCGACCCAATTGAAACCTCCATTGGCAGTCGGAATATACCCGCGATCAATGGCACGAGCCTTTCCAACCTCAAGCATGGATACATTGATATCGGAAATGGTAATTTTTGCATCTTTTCCGGCTTTTTCGGCAATACGGAAAGCAATATCTCCCGTTCCCCCGGCCACATCCAGATAGGACAAATGCGGGGTAGGGCGGATTTTACGAATCAGAGTATCTTTCCAAAGCCTGTGAATTCCAAGCGACATCAGGTCATTCATCAGGTCATAACGACTGGCAACACTGTCGAAAACTCCCAAAACCATTTGGGTCTTCTCTTGCGGGGTGACGGATTTTCTGCCAAACCATTGGCTTTCGGGATTAACCATACTTTGAACTCCTGAGTTACAACTGTGAGATAGCACATGAAATTACTAAAGGCTATGGCAACCATTGCCGGATTCACACTTCTTAGTCGTGTGGCCGGAATGATTAGAGATATGTTAACCGCTTCTGTTCTGGGGGCGAGCCCGATAGCCGATGCTTTTTTTGTAGCGTTGAAGCTCCCGAATTTTTTCCGGCGTGTTGCAGCCGAAGGAGCGTTCAGCGTTTCTTTCATCCCTCTTTATTCAAAAACCTTGGCACAAGAGGGGGAAGAAGAAGCCGGAAAATTCTCCGGTGAAGTTTTCTCGGTCATGCTTTTAATTCTCTCTGTTTTTTCAACAATTTTGATGCTCGCAATGCCTTGGGTTATTCATGTTATTGCCCCCGGATTTTATGAAGGAACAGATCGTTACGAGGCCGCTGTCAGCTTAACGCAAATTACATTTCCCTATCTTTTATTGATGTCTTTGGTGGCTTTATTGGGTGGAATGCTGAACGCCCATAATAAATTTGCACCGTTTTCTGCTGCCCCGATTATATTTAACTTAACCTTGATTGCCTTTATGATATTGGGCACACCGTTCTTTCCAACGGCAGGCCACGCAATGGCCGTCGGTGTGAGTGTCTCTGGTATTATCCAACTGTGCATGATGGCCTATTTTGTGCGCCGTCATAAAATCATGTTTCACTGGCAACGCCCGAAATTGGGAGACAAAACAAAACAACTCTTCAGGTTAATGGGGCCAGGTGTTTTGTCAGCCGGAGTGTTCCAAATTAACTTGTTCGTGGATATGATTGTGGCATCCTTACTGCCTGCCGGTGCAATTTCCTTTTTATATTATGCTGATCGCCTCAATCAACTTCCCTTGAGTATGGCTGGAATCGCCGTGGGAACGGCCTTGCTGCCGATGTTATCCAAAGCCTTGGTGTCCCAAGACAAAACAGAAAGTAATGATCTGTTTAACCGGTCATTGGAATTTTGCTTCTTTGTTGCGATCCCCTCGGCTGTGGCCTTGTTGATTATTCCAGCCCCGATGATTGCAACATTATTTGAACATGGAAAATTTACAGCATCGGAAACACTTCAAACATCTTATGTTTTGATGGGGTATGGAATTGGCCTTCCTGCCTATATTGCGTCCAAAGTTTTTATGACGGCATTCTGGGCGCATGGCGACACGGTAACGCCGGTAAAAATTTCAATTCTGACCGCTCTTTCAAATGTTGCCTTATGCTTGTTGTTGATTGGTACTCTGGGCGTGGCAGGTATATCACTGGCTACAGGATTGGTCGGATGGATGCAGGTTTATTTGTTGCATAAAAAACTTGGAAGAAAAGAGGAATTGGCATTTGATGAACGCCTGCGGACAGTTTTTCCTAAAATAGCAATTTGTTCTTGTGTAATGGCAATTGTTCTGGCAGGCTTAAACTATGGATTGCAAGATTATTTTCACGGTGCATTGCACATCAAGATTCTGGCATTGCTGGCCCTTATAGGGGGCGGCGCAATCACTTACGCGCTGGCGGTTCAGGTCAGCGGAGTTCTTAAAATTTCAGATATCAAAACCTATATGAAACGTAGAAAAGGATAAATTCTATGAAACGCATTTTGTCCGGTATGCAACCAACGTATCAATTGCACCTTGGGAATTATCTCGGGGCATTGAAAAACTGGGTCGATTTACAAAACGCCGAACCTGACAACGAAAATCTGTATTGTGTCGTGGATATGCACGCAATCACTATGCCCTATGACCGTGACGGATTGGCACAAGCAACGCGCGAAATCGCAGCCGCCTATATTGCAGCAGGGATCGACCCGAAAAAATCGGCGATCTTTGCACAATCTGCCGTTGGGGATTTACATGCCCAGCTGATGTGGTATCTGGCAACTATGACCCAGATCGGAAAATTGAACCGGATGACCCAATTCAAAGACAAGGTTGGAAAAAATACAGAAAAAGCAGGGCTTGGCCTGTACGCCTATCCGGTTTTAATGGCGGCAGATATTCTGATTTATAATGCAACCCATGTTCCTGTGGGTGAAGATCAAAAACAACATCTGGAATTGGCGCGTGATATTGCCTCGACATTTAATCATCGCTACAACCGCGAGTTCTTTACTCTGCCTGAGCCGATGATTATGGGAGATGCAACGCGGGTCATGTCCTTGCGCGATGGAAATCAAAAGATGAGCAAATCAGCTGAATCGGATTTATCACGGATCAATCTGACTGATGACGCGGATATGATTGCCGATAAAATTAAACGGGCAAAAACTGACCCGAACCCTCTTCCTGAAACAGTAGACGGTTTGAAAGGGCGTCCCGAAGCCGATAATCTGGTGACGATTTATGCGGCTCTATCAGGGCAGACTAAAGTTCAGGTTTTGGAGGAATTCGGTGGAAAACAATTCTCTGAATTTAAACCAAAACTGTCAGAGATCACCGTCGAAAAGATTGCTCCCATCACAACCCGCATGCGCGAATTGATGGCCGATCCAACAGAAATTGATTCAATCTTGAAAAACGGGGCAGACAAAGCACGCACAGTTGCTTCTCCAATCTTATCCGAAGTGAAGAGTATCATGGGTTTCTGGGAGTCTTGATGATGCTTTTCTTAGATATGTTCTAACGTTGTCAGGAAGACCGGCTATATCTAAAACTTCTTTAGCAGAAAGCCATTTCCAGCCCTCAGGAAGGGTTTCACGGCTGCTTTCGGCAAAGCATAGGGTGAAATGGTCATTCTCTGTTGTGTTAAGATGGGTTGTCTCGGGATTGAGACCGAAACCAATTTTTTGGGATAAATTCCTTGCCGCTTTACTTGCAAATTGCTCGCATAGATTTATTTTTTCTCTAGGCAGAATAATGTGCCCATCTTTTGTTCGAGCTAAGAACGAGTCTCCATTTACTGATTGAACGAGAAATGTAATTTTTTCTGTAGATTTCATACTTCACACTTTAATTGTTTGAGCTGCTATTTGCCATAAGTTAATAGGATAATCAAGTTTTTTCTTAAATATTAAGTTCCCGTTTGCAATTTTTCAGGCAAAATAGCACAATGCAGAACAAATAAATTCTAAAGGCGGTTTTCCGAAATGAATATACAAAAATTGGGTTTGATGGTGGCGGCAGCCATGCTGGTTATGACGGCTTCGGCAAAGGCAGATTATATCGTCTGGACGGATATCCATACAGGCGCAAGAGTGTCATATCCTGACACTTGGAAAACAATCAATAACCAACAACCGGATGATATTATTACGCTGTCGATTCCGTCAGGAGAAGACAACGCTTCGTGCCGTTTACGGGCAAACGAGGATCGCCGCTTCGTGATTTACCCGAATCGTTACCGTGATGAAGTGCGCGACACAAACTTTACCAATGATTTCTGGACAGATTACACAGCATCCTATGACAATGTGAATGTCATTCGTCAGCAAAACGAGGCTGGTTTGGGACAGGGCTATGCAAGCATGACTTTGATTTCCTTTGTCACACCACCCGACGAACCTTATGCCGATAAGGCAGGGCTGATGCTGGTGACCAATTATGGCGATAAAGTTTACGTAGCAGAATGCACATCGACATCCATGAGCTACCGCCAGTATCACACCGCGTTTTTGAGCTTCTTTAAAACGATTTCTTTCAAACCGGCTTACAGCGTAACCAAAGTTGGTGATTACCGTAATTTCCTGAAAGATTGGGGAACAATCAATGTTCCTTTGTCAAATACAGTGAGTCGTTCGGTATATTAAGACAATTCTCTTAAAAACTTGTTGATTCCCTAGGGGTCTATCCGCTATGCCTTCTTGGAACAGAGAGGCATAATGGATATTTATCTCCCCGTAGCAGAAATGGCAGTATCCTTTGAAGTCATCGTAGGATTGGGTGTTGCTGTTGGGCTTTTGTCTTCGATTTTCGGAGTAGGCGGCGGATTTCTTTGCACCCCGTTTTTGATTTTTCTTGGTGTTCCTGCCTCTTTTGCAGTCGGAACACAAGCCGTCCAGCTTATATCCTCTTCTTTATCCGGTGTTCTCGGGCATTGGCGCAAAAACAGCGTAGATTTCAAATTGGGCAGCGTCATGCTTGGCGGGAGCCTCTTTGGAACAGTTTTGGGCATTTTAATCTTTAAACTGTTGCAATATACGGGACAGATCGATGTCGTGATTAACGGCCTGTATGTACTGTTTCTGGGATCTATTGGCGGTATGATGCTGTATGAAAGCTTCCGGGCAATCCTCAAGAAAAAGCACAAAGCAGAAAGTGTGCGGTCAAGATTTTGGTCTCGCGTTACGCATGGACTTCCCTATCCGGTCACGTTTCCAAAATCAAATTTATGCATCAGCGCTACAGTACCGATAGGCCTTGGTGTTATCGGGGGATTGATGGTGTCTGTTCTGGGAATTGGCGGCGGTTTTTTATTAGTTCCCGCAATGATTTATATCTTGGGTATGCCAAGTAATTTGGTGATTGGCACATCCATGTTCCAAATACTGATCACAACAACCTTGTCGGCTTTGCTGCATATTATCAGCAACAACACCGTTGATCTTCTTTTGGCTCTTGTTCTGATGGTGGGCAGTCTGATTGGTGGTCAGATCGGTGTGCGTTTGGCAAAATACGTTCGTGGTGCTCCTGCGCGTCTCATGCTGGCACTTATTCTTTTAAGCGTGTGTGTGATGCTTTGGGAAAACCTGTTTATAGAACCTGTTGAACATTTTACAACCGAGGTTCTGGAATGAGAAAAAGCCCATTATTGATTTTATGTGTTTTGATTTTTGTTCTTATTCTTGGGACACATAGCCATTTGGCGTGTGCCGACAATCAATCCAGAATTGTAATTGATATGGCGCAAGAAAGCGTGGATGTGACCACCGGATTTTCAGGAAGCAATATCGTTGTTTTTGGCACAATCGAAAAACAGGGGAGAGAAATAAAATCTCCGGGTGTGGCAATTATCTTAAAAGGCCCTAATTCACGTGTTATTGTCCGTGAAAAAAAAGCGGTAGCAGGAATGTGGTTAAACAGCGATTCTATCGAATTTAAAAATATTCCTCATTTTTATGATTATGCCGTTAATATGAAAGAAAGTGACATGACTTCGGCTCAGGTTCTGATTGATAATGGAATTGGTTTGAATGCGCTTGTTTTTGAACCAGACGATAGTGACGATTTGGAAGATGGAACAAGATTTAGAAAGTTTCAGGAATCATTAATTCGCATTTGGCAAAGAGACGGGAATCTCTCGCTTGGAGGTCGGTCAATTAAATTTATCGGTAATGGCCTCTTTCGCGCTGACTTTTCGTTGCCAGCAAGCATACCGACAGGAACATATCAGGTTGAAGCCTTCTTGTTTGAAGAGGGCAAGCTGATAGATAAACGCGAAAAAATCCTTGAAGTCAAACAAGCGGGGATGTCGGCAGTCATTAATCACTATGCCCACGCTTATTCTTTGGTTTATGCGCTCGTGGGGTTTCTAATGGCTATCGGAATTGGAATATTGTCGGCTAATCTTTCCAGAAAAGGACGGTAAAAATGACAGGGCAAATCAATCCGTTATTTATGATCTGTGTCGATGCCACCCAACAGAACAGCAAGGCCTTGCTGTTTGCTTGCCAGCGCGCCATTTCTGTGGATGGGCGTGTGGGATTGTTTAAAACGATGGAGCTGTCAGAATTTCAGAACTGGGCAATCGTAGAAGATACGATGAAACAGGAGTTAAGAGAGTCCGGAGAAAAAGATTTGTGGCAGATCGCTGGATATATCCGTGAAACATATCATCTGATCCCCGAATTTTATATCGAGGAGGGCAACCCGATGGAGGCTCTGAATGCAATATGCGAAAGTTCCGGCTTGTGCGAAGTGATTGTTTCGAATGGCAAAAGCGATTTATCAGAATATCTGGATATTAAAAGGCTGAGAAAGACACTTATTCCTGTTATTTTTATCCCCGAAGATGCTCATTCATAAAAGAATAAAAAACGAGAAAATAAAATAAAATGTTTATACAAACAGAAATGACACCCAATCCAAATACCTTGAAATTTCTTCCGGGAAAGC
The DNA here is from genome assembly GCA_002425415.1 of Micavibrio sp. UBA5572. Taxonomy (GTDB): domain Bacteria; phylum Pseudomonadota; class Alphaproteobacteria; order Micavibrionales; family Micavibrionaceae; genus UBA1573. The sequence continues at coordinate 68,292 of DIMG01000031.1, read as the reverse complement.
CTGTCACGGGGGGGCAAAGTATCGAATTTTTAAATCAAAAAGAAGCCTGTGATGTCTCTCCGCTGGTTGAAAGATTATTTGAGCTGGACGGTGTTGCTACAATCTTTCTGGGAGAAGACTTTATATCTGTCACAAAAATTGAAAGTGCTGATTGGACAGAAATCAAGACTTTGGTGCTCGGTGTATTATTTGAACATTTCAGCATGGGACATCCTGTTCTTTTAAAACCCGTTCCGAAACAAAAAAAATCAACCCAAACTGAACCTGTCAGTGAAGTTGTTGCAAAAATATGCGAATTGCTGGACACCAGAGTAAGACCCGCCGTTGCGCGTGATGGCGGAGACATAGAGTTCTGCGAATTCGAAAAAGGAATATTGTGGTTGCGGATGAGAGGCGCTTGCGCAGGCTGCCCCAGCTCGACCATGACCCTGAAAATGGGAATTGAAAATATGATGCGTCACTATATACCAGAAGTCCTAGAAGTCAGGGCTATGCAGGATTAAAACTACTCGGCGAAAGAAAATTGAAATCCGACCCAACGCCAACGCACAGTGTCGGCATCACTTAGTCCATCGGATGAAGGAACGGGGATTGTGCAGTTAATCCGGCCTTTGCTATCATCGAATGGGCTCATCATTCTGACTTCAACACGGTGGGACATAGTCTGGATTTTGACATCGCTGATTCCGGACGCAAAACAAATCATCTTTTTTAAATCTGAATCAGGGATTTCCGAACCAACCGTAAATCCGAGTAAAGGCGGATTGGTTTCGGAAAAAACACTGTCCGGTTCAACATCGTGAATCGGAAGAGGAAGAGCAGAAGATGTCATAAGAAAACGATCAACATCGGAAAAAATCTCGGTCATTGTATAACGGGGAAGAAGATCTCTTTTGGTGGATGTGCCGATAACGCCAGAGGCTTGGGTAAAGGCCGCTTGAAAGCCTTGCTTGGAAACTGCAGAAATATAATCAGGTGTGTATTCTCCGAAAGGATAAGAAAAATAGATAGGCTCGATATTGAGTTTTTCTCTGAACCTGACCTTGGAACGGTTAATATCGAGGCTTAAATCTTCTTCTTTAAGATCATTTGTATGTTTGTAAACATAAGCCGTCATCGCAATTTCAACCAACTGACTGTCTTTAAGTTTTTCCAGATCACTCCAATTTGGTGAAGTTCCGTCTTCTGTGGCGCGATCCAATTTGCTGGCATTCAGGACAAGGACAAAGGGAAATTTGTGATGTTTCAGAATTGGCCACACAGAATCCAGAAAATCACGGTCAAAATTTTCAAAGGTTAAAACAATCGTTTTGGCGGGGAGGGGATCACCATTTTTTTGCGCGAGCAAAACATCCCGAATAGGAACAACATTGTAATTATTTTTAACAATTTCATCTATTTGTCTGCGAAATCCATCCAGAGAAAGAGCCTGATTGGAGGCATCATCTTCGCCGATTTTAAAATAAGCATAGACCACCGCTGAATTCAGATCTTCGGAAATAGGGGCTGTCATGGCAATTTTGACGGGTAAAATCAAAAAAGCACATAAAAACAATATGATCGACTTGCGTGACATGATGGCCTGACTATAATCAGGAGCGGATCAACTTTCAATGGCGAAGTAACATACGGAAAAAACGACATGAAAATTCTGGCCATAGATGTCTCGGTAAAAGGCTGCTCTGCAGCCTTTCTGGACTCGGAAAGCTCTGAAAAACTTTTAAAATATGAAGAGACAGATCGAGGCCAAGCCGAACGCTTGATCCCGATGATCGGTGAATTGATCGAGCAGGCAAGCCTGCAAATGTCGGATATGGATAGAATGGCCGTCACCAGAGGTCCGGGGTCGTTTACAGGTGTCCGCATAGGCTTGGCAACGGCCAGAACATTGGGCATGGCATTGTCTATTCCTGTTTTGGGATTTTCAACCTTGGAAACAATATTGTCGTCTCACCCTGACCAGAAAAATGCATTAGCCATAATAGACACAAAGCGCGGTGATTTTTACGGACAGACCACAAACACATCATCACGCATCTATAGTAAAGGCGAAACAGAGGCATGGTCGGGGCATAAAATTGTCGATGCATTGCCAGATTTACTTTTCATGGCCAATCAGGCTGCCTTGGTGAAGGAGTCCGAATTCAATCATTATCCTGCTTTGCCGATTTATCTGCGGGAAGCAGAGACCTCCACGCCAAAAGAGCATTCAACCGTGGGAAACCAGACGGAAAGGCTTTCATAGCCTTGTTTCTCATGCCATAATCTCGCGATGGAGCAATGGACAGATCAAGGAATAGTCTTATCGGCGCGCGCGCATGGCGAAGGCGGAGCTGTCGTCTCATTGCTCACAGAAAAACATGGTCGGCATAATGGATATGTCTATGGCGCAAAATCTTCAAAAATGCGTGGGCTTTTAGAAGTCGGAACTATTCTGGAAATAGAGTGGAAATCCCGCATATCTGATCAACTGGGTAATTTTTCTTTTGAACATGGAAAAAACTGTGCTGCGATGATCTTGGGAGATTCAATGAAGCTGGCGGCTTTGCTTTCTGCCAGTTCACTATGTGACGCCGCTTTACCTGAACGCGAAGTCCATTCAGGCATTTTTTTCGGCATGAAAGCCTTGCTGGATACCTTACAATACGAAATCTGGGGCGCGGCCTATATCCTGTGGGAAATAGCTTTGCTCAAGGAATTGGGGTTTGGTCTGGACTTGACTCGTTGCGTAGCAGGAGGGGATGTTAAGACCCTGACCTATGTCAGCCCGAAATCGGGTTGCGCCGTATCGTTAAAAGAAGGCTATCCCTATAAAGACAAATTATTGCTGTTACCCGACTTTTTGAAGCCCGAACCCATCAAGAATATGGAAGAAGACGAAGTGCTCAAAGGACTCAAACTAACCGGATATTTTCTGGAAAATTGGGTTTTTGCACATCATTCGCACGGAATACCAGAGCCACGCTTGCGTTTTGCTTCGGTTTTTGCAAGAAAATATGGCCTTCAGCACAATGAACCAAAAACTGAATCTGCTGCTTAGAGAATAACAAAGGAATAAAATATAAATGGCTCGCAAGACCCCAACCAATCCAGTGCCTGAACAAATCATTGATGAACCGATGGCGGATCTATTATCCGAACGCTATCTGTCTTATGCGCTGTCTACAATTATGGCGCGATCACTTCCCGACGTTCGGGATGGATTGAAACCTGTTCACCGTCGCGTTTTATTTGCGATGTACCAACTCAAACTCAGTCCGAATCTTCCGCCCAAAAAATCCGCAAGGGTTGTCGGTGATGTGATTGGTAAATTCCACCCGCATGGAGATCAATCAGTTTATGACACCTTGGTGCGCTTGGCGCAGGATTTTGCGGTTCGCTATCCTTTGGTGGATGGTCAGGGAAATTTTGGCAATATCGATGGAGATAACGCAGCCGCGATGCGGTACACGGAATCCCGTCTGACCGAAACCGCGATTTCTTTATTGGAAGGTATTGATCAAGACGCGGTTGATTTCCGTTATACTTATGATGGAGATACTGAAGAACCAACCGTTCTACCGTCAAACTTTCCGAACTTGCTGGCCAATGGCGCATCGGGAATTGCCGTGGGTATGGCCACCAATATTCCGCCGCACAATGTTGCTGAATTGTGCGAAGCTATGGAATTGATGCTGGAAAAAGACGCATCGATTGATGAGTTGTTGAAAATTGTCAAAGGCCCTGATTTTCCGACAGGCGGAATTTTGGTAGAAAGTTCCGATTCTATTCTTGAATCGTATCGCACCGGACGCGGATCATTCCGTACACGCGCCAGATGGGTCAAAGAAGATTTGAAACAAGGGCAGTGGCAAATCGTTGTCACTGAAATCCCGTATCAGGTTCAAAAGGCCAAATTGATCGAGCAAATTGCAAATCTTATCACCAATAAGAAAATCCCGATGCTTGATGATGTTTGCGATGAAAGTGCTGAGGATATTCGTCTAGTTCTGATTCCAAAAAATAGAAATGTAGAACCTGAATTGTTGATGGAAGCTTTGTATCGTGCGTCCGAACTTGAAAACCGTTTTTCATTGAATATGAATGTTCTGCAAGACGGTATCGTCCCACGCGTTATGAACTTAAAAGAGGTTCTTCAGTGCTGGCTTAATCACCGTCAGGATGTTCTGGTCAGACGCTCGAACTTCCGGCTGGGACAGGTCAATCACCGTCTGGAAGTTTTGGCGGGCTACCTGATTGTTTATCTGAACATCGATGAAGTGATCCGCATTATCAGGGAAAGTGAAGAGCCAAGACCAGCCTTAATGGAAAAATTTGGTCTGACCGAAGTTCAAGCCGAAGCTATTTTGAATATGCGCTTGCGCTCTTTGCGTAAACTCGAAGAAATTGAAATTCGCAAAGAATTCGATGCGCTTGAAAAAGAAAAAGATGGTCTTGAAAAATTGTTGAAATCAGAAGCCAAGCAATGGGCCGAGATTAAAAAACAAATCGGCATCACCAAAAAGATCTATGGTCCGACAACGGTTCTGGGCGCACGGCGTACCACAATCGGTAAACCTCCCGCGCCGATAAGTATAGACCTTCAGCAAGTGATGGTTGAAAAAGAACCAATCACCGTCATCTTGTCTGCAAAGGGCTGGATTCGTGCTATAAAAGGGCATGGAGTAAACCCAGCAGACTTGAAATATAAAGAAGGTGACCGCGAACAATTCGTTCTTGAAGCCCAAACAACAGATAAGCTGGTGGTCTTTGCCAGTAACGGACGATTCTATACAATTACCGGAGATAAACTTCCGCCTGGCCGAGGCCTTGGTGAGCCATTGCGTCTTTTGGTGGATATTCCGAATGACGCGGACATCGTTCAAACGATGGTTTGGCAGCCGGATCAAAAAATTCTTGTCGCCACACGCGATGGTAAAGGATTTATTGTGTCGACTAATGAAATTCTTGCCCAAACCAAAAACGGAAAAACGGTGATGTCCGTTTCCGATAATGGTGATGCACAGCTTTGTAAATTGTTGAATAAAGACGATGACCATTTGGCTCTTATTGGAACGAACCGGAAATTCCTTGTCTTTAAACTGGATCAAATTCCGGAAATGACAAAAGGAAAAGGTGTGATCCTGCAGAAATATAAAGGTGCAGAAATTGCAGATGCCAAGACATTCAACATGAAAAAAGGGCTGACCTACACCTCTGGCATACGCGAAATGTCTGTTTCAAATGTCAAGGAATGGCTGGGTGATCGCGCACAGGTTGGTAAGCTTCCACCCAACGGCTTCCCACGCAGTAATAAGTTCCGATAATAGTCAATTTTTTACTTCACGCGCTTTGAAGGTACGGGTTTTCACAGTTAGTTTTGCGTTCTGCTAGGGAAACTGAACGTTCCCGGTTGTCTTGCGGTATCCTGGATCAACCGGAACAGACCCTGTTCCACCGGAGGCCGCTTTTGCAGCAGTCACGGGTTTGGTCAATGACTCGCGCAGTAAAATAATACTGATGCGACGGTTTTGAGGATCTTTAGGTAGATCAGGTTTCAGATGTTCGGTGTCTGCTTTGCCGACAACATTCGATAGTTTTTTGGCTTCGATGCCAGAAGACAACAGAACGCGGCGGCTGGCATTAGCTCGATCAGCAGATAGTTCCCAGTTGGTATAATCCGCTCCTTTGGTATAGGGAACAGAGTCCGTATGCCCCCGTACCGAAATTTGGTTGGGCATCTTGTGAACAATATCCCCGACCATTTTGATAAGCTTGACAGTTTTTTCGTATGGCCGCGCACTGCCACTTGGAAACATAGACTCGCCGTCTTGGTCAACAATCTGAATGCGTAACCCTTCAGGAGTCATATCAACCATCAAATTTTTGGCAAGATCTTTGAGTTCGGAATCCTGAATGGCTTGTTCTATTTTTTCTTTGACTTGCTCGAATTCAGCGTCTTCGCGTTTTTGCAATTCTTGCTGAAGCTGTTCTTTTTCCAACTGCTCGGGATCAATCTGCATTTTGACATTCGGGGAAGGTGGATTTTCATTATGAACGATTGGCTGGACATCCGTTACCCGCGATCCTACTTTAGACACAGTCAACCCGCCCATAACCCCACCAGCACCGCTGGTCGAACTGGAAACTTCCATAGGGGTCGGATCAAAATATTCGGAAATACCTTGTCGTTGTTCCTCGGTGGTGGCATTCAACAACCACATCAAAAGGAAGAACGCCATCATCGCGGTTACAAAGTCAGCATAAGCAACTTTCCAAGCGCCACCATGGTGACCGCCGCCGCCTTTGATGATTTTTTTAATAACAATGATAGGGGCTTTTTCGTCTGCCACTCTTGTATTCCTTGGATGTTATTTCATAATTTTACGATGGAGCAGGGATAGCATTCAGGCTTTCCTCAAGCTCTTGGAATGTTGGCTGAACATCATGCGGCAAAAATTTACGGGCAAATTCAACCGCGACTTGCGGAGCTGCTCCTTGAAGAAAGGCTAAAACCCCGACTTTCAAACATTTGTAATACATGACTTCGGTTTCGGCGCGAGCTGTCATCGCACCAGCGATCGGGCCGATCAAGCCATAAGCAAGGAAAACCCCGAGGAACGTTCCAACCAAAGCACCACCGATCATCCCCCCCAGAACTTCGGGAGGTTCTGTGATCGACCCCATGGTTTTGATGACCCCGAGAACCGCTGCAACAATACCAAGTGCCGGAACACCATCTGCCATGGTTTGAATGGCATGACCGGGATGTCCATGGTGCGCTTCAATGGTTGATATTTCCTCATCCATCAAGGATTCAATGGTCATCGGGTTGTCATTTCCCAGTGAGATAATCCGCAAATAATCACACAGAAATGTTTCGGCGTGGTGATTGGAAGAAAAACTAGGGAAGTTTTTAAAAATAGAACTGTCATGAGGGTTTTCGATGTGCGCTTCAATCGCCAGCCAACCTTTTGTCCGTACCAGTTTAAAAATCGAATACATCATGCCCAACAATTCCATGTAATCTTTCTTGGAATAGGCAGATGGCTTGCTCAGACACTTGAAATAGGACATCGTTGTTTTAATAACGTGAGGAGGGTTTGCCACCATAAAAGCAGCAACGGCGCACCCGAAAATAATCACAAATTCACCAGGCAAAGCATGGACGATAATCATCACGATCTTTACAAAGTGCTCGAAGTTAAAGTGCATTGCGATAAACAATCCACCTGCTGTAAAGACAAGAACGAGTAATAGGCCGAGAAACTTCATAAGAATCCAATCTCAAGAATCAGAATGATAACAACAATGAGAAGGGTAGCAGAAACAAAACCCTATGTGCAGTGTGTCATACGCAGTTTAACAGGATTTTAATTGGCTATGGAAATTTTAGGTATTATGGGATAGCGCAAAATCCAATCGCAACAGCACGTCTTCCTTGCCCAACGCTTCCATGGCATGAACCAGAGAAGGGGAAGAGGCGCTACCAGTTAATGCAGCCCGCAACGGCATCATAACTTTTCCTAACTTACCGTCGCGGTGATAATCGGCTGTTGATTTACATAGAGTTTCAAGCTCTTCCGCTGTGAAGTCATCCAATCCCGATAAATTATCACGGATAACACGGACAATAAATTTTCCGTCTTCGTTCAGTTGAGCCAAGGCTTTCTCATCAAAATCATAAGGGATTGATTTTACTAAAAATTCAGCATCGTCAGCCAGTTGCACCAGAGTCTTCGATCGGGACTTTAATTCATCCATGCGCACCAGAAGCCGTTCGCGATGAAGTGGTGTAATGTTGATATTTCGTAATTGATAAATATCACTCACCAGATCAACCAAACGGGAATTATCTGCCAATTTCATATAATGGGCATTCACATAATTTAATTTGTCAAAATCAAACCGCGAGGCACTTTGGCCGATCCCTTCCAGATCAAACCATTGGAGTGCTTGATCTGTTTCTATAATCTCATCATCACCATGTGACCAACCCAAGCGTAAAAGATAATTCCGCATGGCCTCGGGTAAATATCCCATATCACGGTATTCTTCGACAGATGTTGCTCCGTGGCGTTTGGACAGCTTGACTCCATCTGGCCCTAAAATCAGAGGCAAATGGGCATAGGTGGGAATGTCCCATCCCATGGCTTCATATATAATATTCTGACGGAACGTATTATTCAGGTGGTCATCCCCGCGAATGACGTGGGTAACGCCCATATCGTGGTCATCAACGACAACGGCCAGCATATAGGTTGGCGTGCCGTCCGCACGCAAAATAATAAAATCATCCAATTGTTCGGAGGCAACGCGGACTTCACCTTGAACTTTGTCATAAACAACGCGTTCGCCGGACATAGGCGCTTTAATGCGGATCACAGGTTTGACGCCTTCAGGCGGAGCAGATGGAGGATTGTCTCGCCACCTGCGGTCATAAAATGTAATGCGACCTTCTTTTTTAGCATCCTCGCGCATTTGCTCGAGCTCTTCAGGCGAACAGTAACAATAATAGGCTTTACCGGATTTAAGCAGTTCAAGGGCAATTTCAGCGTGGCGGTCCGCCATGGCAAATTGAGAAACAATATCTCCATCCCAATCAATCCCCAACCAGTTCAACCCGTTGACAATAGCCGTCACGGCTTCTTCTGAATGACGGGCGCGGTCAGTATCTTCGATACGAAACAACATCTTTCCGCCATGACGGCGCGCGTAAAGCCAGTTGAACAAACCTGTGCGGGCAGTTCCAATATGCATAAAACCAGTGGGTGAAGGCGGAAAACGGGTTACAACAGTCATGAAAGATTGGTATTCAATTTCCTATAAAAGTTCAAGCCGTGTTTTTATAAAGATATAAATTTTAGGGGAAAGTTAGCGCGATGTATAACAAAAAACCTGTATTTTTAATTTTTCTTATCGCTTCGATTGTTTTGTTGTGTGGACAAAATCCCATAAAACAACAAAATTACCCTGTAACTTATTCCCCCATTCAAAATACGCGAAGTTTTTATATGGGATTTTCAAATTGGCCGCCAGATTTCGATATGTCAGCCATAGCGAAAAGCCTTCAACTGACAAACGAAAACAGTGATATGCGTCTAGTTCATATGGATGGTGGCGTTCCGTGGGTGGAGATGGGCGGTAACCAATCATTACCCAAACGGATAGTTTCGTGGTGGGATTACATAAGGAATGAAAGTAAGGGGAAGAAAATATTTGTTACAATTAACCCTCTTAATTTTGAGCGGGATGGTTTGGCCTTATACGCAAATGAGAAGGACGACGACCAGCCATTACCAGATGATTGGAAAAATCTTTCTCTTGATAGTGATAAAGTTAAGACAGCTTATTTGAGCTACGCGGAAGAAATTATTAGTTACTGGAATCCTGATTATTTGGCCATTGGCGTCGAAGTTAATATTTCAGTGAGCAAGAACTTAAAAACGTGGAGAGAATATTTGGCTCTTCATAAATTTATCTATACAAAACTCAAAGAAAGACATCCTCAATTGCCAGTCTTTGCGACGGTTCAAATGGAACATTTCAATGGACTCAATGAAGATGCAAAAGGAAAGGAAGATATTCAAAAAAGAGAAGTCGGCGAGCTGATGAAATATTCGGATATTGCGGCACTTAGCATGTACCCATACGCTTCAGAAGAAATTAAATTTAACTCACATTATCTTGATGGGATCAGGACTTATAAAAAGCCGATGGCTATTTCTGAAACCGGCTGGCCATCAAAGAACTTTAAAGTTTTCTTCTTTCCTATAAAGGGAAGCCCACAAGCTCAATACAATTATCTAAAAACGTTACTTACAATTGCCAATCGTGATCATTTTTTGTTTGTTATTAATTGGACGAATGTTGATTATAACAAGATGCTCGATCAATTACCTTGGTTGATGAAAGAAATTGCAAAATCTTGGGTTTATAACGGTTTATGGAACAAGGATTTTGAAGAGAAACCCGCGCTTGATGTGTGGCAACATTACTTGGGTTTAAAAAAAGTTCCTGAGTAGGGCTTTCAAATCAGGGAAGTATGTTTTTTGACAATATTTAAAGTATTTTTGGCATCTATACCTTCTCTGGCAGGATTTTTTGCCCATCAAGAAGAAACACGTCTGTTGTGGCCTCCTGTATTTCTAGGGTTTGGTTCTGCCCTTTATTTTTCCCTGTATTCGGAACCAAGTCCGACCTTGACCGTTTCGGCATGGGTTGCAATTATTCCATTGATATTCTGGACTCGCCGTCTTTATCGTATCAAAAGTGAATCGGAAATTCGCTACCTGATTTTTTTACTGGTATTGGCCATCATCGGTATAGCTTTGGGATTTTCCTTGTCCCAAATACGCAGTCATATCGCGGGTACCCCCATGATCGAAAAAGAAACGCGCTTGGTGAAAATTGAGGCCACTTTGGCTCATATGGAAGATCAGGGCGGAAAAAAGGGAAAGCAGATTTTATTGGAAGATTTGGCCATAGAGAAATGGACACCGGATCAAACCCCTAAATCTGTTAGGCTTACTGCCAGAACAAAAATGGACGAAGGAATAGAAGTCGGAGATCGCATTTCTCTTCTTGCGAAATTATCACCACCAGCCCAGCCCGTCATGCCCGGAACTTATGATTATGCCCGCCATTTTTATTTTGAAGGAATAGGGGGGCTTGGTTTCGCAGTTTCCAGAATATACTTGGTCGAGCATCGAGAAAGTATAATTCCCAAACTGGACAAAGTGCGGCAAAATGTTTCAAAAGTTATCAAAGAAAATACCTCGGGGCCTTCACAAGGAATTGTTGTGGCCTTGATGACCGGTGAACGCGCCGCCATAGACGATCAAGACTGGCAAGCATTACGTGCATCTGGTTTGGCGCACATCATTTCAATTTCCGGTCTGCATGTGGCGATGGTGGCTGCCCCTGTTTTTTTTATTGTAAGATTTTTTCTTTCCATGATTTCCGCATTGGCTTTGCGGTTTGACATTAAAAAAATCTCGGCCTTTGTGGCTCTTATTGTATGTTCGGCTTATGTAGGATTTGTTGTTCCGAGCGTTCCAACAACCCGCGCCTTGTTGATGACGGGGGTTGCCCTTATTGCAATCATGCTGGATCGTTCGCCCTTTTCTTTACGCTTGATTGGATTTTCAGCCATTCTTGTTTTAGTGATTTCGCCGGAAAGTATCTGGTCGGCCAGTTTTCAAATGTCATTTGCCGCTGTCACAGCTTTGGTTGCTGTAGCCGAATGGATGCGCCCGATCTGGCTCAAACAAAACAGGGACGCAGGCTGGATCAAAAAGATAATGCTGTATTTGTCAGGAGCAATTCTGACAAGTTTTGTGGCTTCGCTCGCAACCGCACCGTTCGTTTGGTATCACTTCCAACAAATGGCAAGTTATAGTGTGCTCGGTAATATGCTTGCTATGCCGCTCTCTGGTATAATTATTATGCCTATGATGTTGATCTCTTACGTGCTGATTCCGTTTGGAATAGCGGGCTATTCGCTTCAAATGATGACCATTGGTGTCGATTGGTTATTGGAAGTTGCCCGATTTGTTCAGGATTTGCCAGGCGCCTTGATCACTGGTGAAATGTCCCCGCCTGCTTTCTTGTATCTTTGTTCACTATCCGGTTTGATTTTTATTTTGTTTAAAGGGAAATGGAAATTTATCTCTCTTCCATTTCTGGCATTTGCCCTGATTTTTTTGATGATTGAAAAAACACCGGATATTCTGATTTCTCAAACCGGAAAAATTATAATGGTGAAAGATGGTCAAACGTCATGGGTTTCAACAATACGTAAAGAACGTTTTATTCGCAATCAATGGCTGCAACATCTGGGCATTGCGACCCAAAATCCTTTCCCGAAGGAAGGGCAGGTGATACTGACCACACAAGATAAGATAACCTGCGACCAGTCTTTATGCCGGATCATAGCCGCAGGCACAAAAATTTCTTTTGGTGAATCTTATGATGCTCTTCAAAAAGATTGTGATTGGGCAGATATTCTGGTGACATCAAAATGGCTGGGAAAGAAGTTTTGTCCTCACGCAAAAGTTATGGATGCAGGGTTTTTTAGAAAATACGGAGCTGCTCAAATCACGAGAGAAAACAGCAGATCTCTTCCGCGTATAGAAACTGCGCGTGATTATAGAGGCTGGCGTCCATGGAGTTATAACCCAAGAAACTACTGAAGAAATGTAAAAGCAAAACTTAATGATACGTCCGCATCAGAGACGCCAATTCACCCTGAATTTCCACCCGATCTGCTGTTAGAATGCGGGGTTTATAGGCTTCGTTCTCGGCTTCCAGAATAACTTTTCCTTCGCGTCTGTATATGCGTTTCAGAGTCGCCTCCGTCCCGTCAACCAAAGCAACAACAATTTTACCGTCCCTTGCCTGATTGCTTTTGCGAATAATCACAATGTCATCATCATTGATTCCAGCATTGACCATGGAATCGCCCTCAACGCGCAAAGCATAATATTCACCGCTTCCAAGCATAGAGGCAGGAACATCAAGGAAATCTGTATCGTTTTGAATGGCCTCAATCGGCGTTCCTGCGGCGATTTTCCCAACCATAGGCAGGCTGGTGACATCCGAAATTTTTTCTGAAATTTTATCCAGAACAGAAGATGAGGAGGGCTTTGATGATGAAGACTTCAGGTCAATATCCTCAGGTAAACGGGTGACTTCGACAGCGCGGGCGCGGTTTGGCAGCCGTTGGAGGTAACCGCGTTCCACCAATCCGGTAATAAGACGGTGAATCCCTGATTTTGATTTGAGATCCAGCGCATCTTTCATTTCATCAAACGAGGGTGCAACGCCACCAACTTGAAGACGTCCATGAATAAAAAGCAGCAATTCGCGTTGTTTTCTGGTCAACATGGTGATCCCTCTAAGTTTCGTTCTCTTCTATTCTTGATTTGTTCTTCTTTTGTTTTACGCCGATTCAGGGGCTTTGCCAAGAAGTTTTTGAACAGCCAGAGCGATATTATTCTGGCGGATTAGGCTTTCCCCGACAAGAAAGGCGTTATAGCCCGCTTTATGCAAGGCATCCAGCTCGGTATGAGAGGAAATCCCGCTTTCGGCCACGCGAATAATATGATCGGGAATAGAGGTTAGTAGATCAAATGCTGTTTTCAGGTTAACGTCCAGAGTTTTGAGGTTTCTGGAATTAACCCCGATCATCATCGGATCAAGTTTTAACGCGCGGTCAAGCTCGAGTTTGTCATGAACCTCGACCAACACATCCATGCCCAGATCAACTGCGCATTGATAAAGATTTTTTGCTTCGGGGTCAGATAATGCTGCCATAATCAACAAAATGCAATCCGCCCCGAGCGCACGGCTTTCAATAACCTGATAAGGGGTCAGCATAAAGTCTTTGCGGATAACAGGAATAGCCACCGTTGATTTAACAGCTTCCAGATCTTCATCCGAACCTTTGAAATAAGGCTGATCGGTTAAAACCGAGATACACGTCGCACCAGAAGATTGATAAAGTCTTGATATTTTGACCGGATCAAAATCCGCGCGAATAATACCTTTGCTGGGTGATGCTTTTTTGACTTCGGCAATTAAGGCAGGCTCACCAGATGCATTTGCATTTCGGATGGCTTGACAAAAGCCGAGAGGAGCAATTTTAAATTTGGCACGTTCAAAAAAAACAATTTCAGGAATTAAATGCTCTGTCCGATGAACATGTTCCAATTTGTCCGCACAAATTTTTTCCAACGTATTCATGCGGCCTCCTGATTTTTGGTAAAACGACGATAAGTCGTCATAAGTTTGAGGGTTTCTCCATGATCAAGGGCATGAGATGCAATGCTAACTCCGTCTGGCAAAGTCTCCGCTTTTCCTGCAATCACCAGCGAAGCTGCAGCGTTCGCCAGAACAATTTCACGATAGGCACTTTGTTCGCCGTTCAATAAGTCAAGCAAAGCGGCAGCGTTATAGGCCGCATCACCTCCCCGAATATCTTGGGCATCACTCTGAGCCAAACCAAAATCTTTGGGACTAAGCTCTATTTCGCTGATTTGTCCGTTTTCGATTTGGGCGCAATATGTTGTTCCGGATAATGTAATTTCATCCATTCCGTCCGAACCATGAACAACCCACGATTTTTGTGTCCCCAGTTGTGCCAAAGCTTCCGCCATCGGTCTGACAAAACTTTTATCAAAAACGCCGATCAACTGGAACTGCGTTCGTGCTGGATTAACCAAAGGCCCCAACAAATTAAAGATTGTCCTGAACCCCAGGTCTTTGCGTAATGCCGCCAGCGGTTTCAAATCCCTATGATGATGGGGCGCCATTAAAAAGCAAAAACCGGTTTCACGAAGAGCCTGTTCACATTGAGAAGGGGAAAGGTCAAGATTGATGCCAATTTCCTCAAGGACATCCGCCGCGCCGGATTTTGAACTGGCGGCACGATTCCCATGCTTGGCAACCGGAACACCACAAGAGGCGACAACAAAAGCCACCGCTGTTGAAATATTCAAGGAATTGGACTGATCTCCACCCGTCCCACAACAATCAATCGCACCATCAGGCGCAGAAATAAAACTGGCACGCTCACGTAAAACCTGCGCTGCACCGGAAATTTCAGCGGAGGTTTCTCCGCGTTGGGATAATCCCATCAGAAAAGCCCCGATTTGGGCAGGCGTCCAAATCCCGTCCAGAATCGAGGAAAAAGCAAAGGCAACCTCTTCTTTTGAAAGAGCCTCATTGTTTCTGACAGATTTAAGAATTCGGGCAATCATAATGGTGCTATGGTGAAGAAATTACTCAAAAGGTCAAGGCCATATTGAGTCGCAATGCTTTCCGGATGAAATTGTACCCCATGAATGGGTTTTGTTTTGTGCGACAATCCCATAATCAACCCATCTTCTGTTTCCGCTGTAATTTCGAGGCAGTCGGGCAAACTTTCTTTTTCCACAATCAACGAATGGTATCTTGTCACTGAAAACGGAGAAGGAATTCCAGAAAAAATCCCTTTGCCGCAATGAGGAATAGAAGAAATTTTCCCGTGCATAGGTTGGGGAGCGCGAATAACTTTCCCGCCAAAATATTGTCCAATCGACTGATGACCAAGACAAACTCCAAGCAAAGGGATGCCATGATCGGTTGCGGCACCGATCAGATCAAGGCACACTCCAGCATGGTCTGGATCACTAGGACCAGGAGAGAGTACAATATATTCAGGAGAATCTTTCAAGATTTCGGCGACATTTTTCTTGTCATTTCGTATAACCGAACACTCCCGCCCCAAATTCCCAATATACTGGACAAGGTTGTATGTAAAGCTGTCGTAATTGTCTATAAGAGTAATCATCAATAACCACTAACATCCAGTTGTTTTACGCGCTAATTTTTCTTGCTAAAAAGAATAGCCTCTTCGGCAGCCTTCAAAATGGCCTTGCCTTTGTTGATACTTTCTTGAAATTCATTTTCCGGTACACTATCGGCCACAACGCCGCCGCCAGCCTGCAAATAAATTTTACCGTCTTTGACAATACATGTTCTAAGCGCAATGCAAGTGTCGATATTCCCATTTGCAGCAAGGTATCCGACACATCCGCCGTAAAACTTGCGCTTCACGGGCTCAAGTTCATCAATAATTTCCATGGCACGGATTTTCGGAGCTCCGCTCACAGTTCCGGCGGGCGAGCCGGACATCAAGGCATCCAACGCATCAAGGCCTTGGCGGAGCTTTCCTGTCACATTGGAAACGATATGCATGACATGGGAATAATATTCGATAATAAATTGATCGGTCACATGAACACTTCCAATCTTGGCCACCTTTCCGACATCGTTGCGCCCCAGATCAAGTAGCATCAGATGTTCTGAAATTTCTTTCGGATCATTTAACAAATCTTCTTTTAAGGCAAGATCCTGCGCTGTGTCTTTTCCACGCGGACGTGTTCCTGCAATTGGTCGAATGGTTACTTCACCATCACGGACACGCACTAATATTTCGGGGCTTGATCCGACCAAAGAAAAATCGGGAAACTTGATATAAAAAAGGAAAGGAGAGGGGTTTGTCCTGCGCAAAGACCGATATAAATCAAAGGGAGGCAAATCAAAGTCAATCGTGAATCTTTGGGACGGAACAAATTGAAAAATATCTCCTGCACGAATGTAGTCTTTCCCTTTTTCGACCATCGCAAAATAATCGTCTTTGGTCATATTGAAGTGTGGAACAGGTAAGGCTAAAAACTTTGATTGATAGGATGTGATTTGAAGATTACCGCGAATGCATTCGATGGCCTTTTCCAATCGCTCCCGCGCATGAATGAGAGTGTCTTCCGCAGATAGATCGGAATTCCTCTGATGCTGATACACCGGAGCAATGACGCAAATCTTATGCTTGATATTGTCAAAAATGACAAGGATTTGAGGGCGCATAAAAATGGAATCCGCAATGCCGAGCGTATCAGGATTTTGATCCGGAATTTTCTCAATAATGCGGATCATGTCATATCCCATATACCCGAACAGACCTGATGATGCCATCGGTGGTAAATCGGCTTCACCTAAATCTATTACGGAATCTTTGAGAATGTGGCGCAGCTCATCAAGCGGATTTTGTTCAGTGCTGCGGTAATCCTCACAAGACCAGACAAGATCGGGATCATAACCGATAATCGTATAACGCCCGAGCTTTTCTCCTCCTTCAACAGACTCAAGCAAAAAAGAATATGGCTCGCCATCCGTCAGTTTAAGGTAGGCAGAAACAGGCGTATCAAAATCAGACACGATCCATTCATGCAGGATTTGATTTTTGCCTGCGTAAAAATTCTTGATAAAAGCCTCTTCTTGTTCGTGGGGCATTATACAGGCTTACCCTTTTGCCAGATATTTTGCGGCATCAAGGGCAGCGTAGCTAATAATTCCATCTGCTCCGGCGCGTTTGAACGCTAACAGCATTTCCATCATGGCAGCTTCTTCATCAATCCATCCGTTACGCGCAGCCGCCTTAATCATGCAATACTCGCCAGAGACATTATAAGCAAAAGTGGGCATGCCGAAATTCTCTTTCACTTGATACAAAATATCGAGATAGGCAAGGCCGGGTTTGACCATGACCATGTCTGCGCCTTCTTCAATATCAAACGCAACTTCACGCAAGGCTTCTTCGGAATTTGCCGGATCCATTTGATATGTTTTGCGGTTGGCAGGACCTTCGCCCGCACCAAGAGAGCATCCGGAAGCGTCACGAAATGGACCATAAAAACCGGATGCATATTTGGCAGCATAAGCCATAATGGAGGTACGGTTAAAACCGCTTTCATCCAGGGCAGAACGAATAGCGGCAACCTGGCCATCCATCATGCCGGATGGAGCAATCACATCAGCACCGGATTCCGCTGCTGTCACAGCCTGAAGTGCAATATTGGCAATCGTTCGATCATTATCAACATCATTATGAATGTGATCCAGAGGGCCGCAATGCCCATGATCTGTATATTCACAAAAACAGGCGTCGGCTATAATGACCAATTCGGGACAGGTGTCCTTTGCCCGCTTAACCATACGATCCATCAATCCGCCTTTGCGGAATGAATCTGTTCCTTCATGATCTTTATGGGCAGAGACTCCAAACAACATAACAGCAGGAATTTTTGCAGCCTCGACTCGCTTCAATAAAGTTTCCATACTTTTTTCTGTTTGACGAAAGACACCTGGCATAGAAGAAACTTCAAGCGGCTCGCTGAGGGCTTCATCAACAAAAATCGGATAAATAAAATCATCCGTCGAAAGACTATTTTCCCTAACTAGGCGACGCATGGCATCCGACTGCCTTAACCGCCGAGGGCGGTGCGTGGGAGTAACGCCGATAATCTGTTGTTCTGAAATAGGTTTAAGCTGAGGAAGTCCCATGATCTGCTCCGTTTGGTGCATGTTTACAGAAGAACTTTTCTAGGTCGTTTTAAGGGCGGTGTAAAGAATTTTGACTTGGATAGATAAAACTTTACCAAGATTTATCGGAAAATTTACTTTTAAAGCGTTATGATGCAGATTGATTAAGGATATCATATCCAATTCTCTTTTTTATTCTGTTACGCATCTAAGGAGCTTTTTTATGACGTCACAATATTTTGAATCAATCCAGTTGATTGAGCGTCTTCACCGTTATTTTCTGGATGTTGTTAAAACAGAACTCGATAGAAAAGGGATTCAGGACATTAACAACGTTCAGGCCATGATCCTGCATAACGTCGGCAAAGATGAAATGACCGTAGGTGAGTTGACCCTGCGTGGATATTATTTAGGGTCAAACGTATCCTATAACGTCAAAAAAATGACGGAAAACAGCTATATTACGCAAGAACGCTCAGTCCATGACAAACGCTCCATTCGTGTTAAACTAACAGATAAAGGCGCGGAGTTACACAAAGCACTGGATGACATGTTCTCGCGTCATGAAGACAAATTGAAATCAATCGGTATCGAAGATCCTGATCTCGTGGATTTAAACCACACCATGAAACAGCTGGAACGCTTCTGGGCATCCCAGACATCCTTCTCTGGACTTTCCAGCCTTGATGACGAGGATTTCTAATCGTGACGACCGACTCCCTGAAGGGGAGAGAGGTTCTTCTCGAATTTTCCACTATGGGAAATTATGTTAAAGTGTCGGCCATAGATGTTCAGTCTATGGTCGAAATTTCTATTTCCGGCCCTGCTAACGCAGGCGAAGCCGTTCTAAAGAAAAACGCGTTGCAACGCCTGACTTATATTCTGCGGAAAAAAGCCATTATTTCGTAAAAAATCGTTGCGGAACTTCGGCGAATAAGACTATATCCTTGTCATGCTTTGGACAAACCCGCTTTCAAAAAAATTACCGGATTATGGGCAAATTGCCAATCTGGAAGAAAAAACCTCTGTCGCCCGTAAACTGGCCGGAGAGGTCAAGGACGGGCAAGTCATCGGGGTAGGCTCCGGCTCGACATCTTTCCTTGCTTTGCAAGAAATTGCCAGAGCCGCAAACGAGAAAAATTATCGTTGCCGCTTTATCCCGTCTTCCCGGGAAATTCACATGACCTGCCTTGCTTTGGGATTGAGCGTCGCGTCTTTGCTGGATGCGCGTCCTGATTGGTATTTTGATGGAGCCGATGAAGTCGATAAAGACGGAAACTTGATTAAAGGTCGTGGCGGCGCAATGACCCGTGAAAAAATGGTTATGGTGGCCTCGCCGAAAACTTTTATTCTTGTGGATAAAAGTAAATTTGTAGACAAATTGGGCATGAATTTTCCTGTTCCTGTTGAGGTCAATCAGGAAAGTGCCAACTATGTTGAAGAAGAACTCTTGAAACTTGGTGCAACCGATACAAAGGTACGTCCTGCCAAAGGAAAAGATGGCGCGATTGTCACCGAGTCCGGTCACTTTATTCTTGATGCCCGTTTTGCGGACATCGGCGCAAGTCTGGAAAAAGACATTAAATCAATTACAGGCGTCATCGAAAGCGGCCTGTTCTGGGGCTATAACCCCGAAATAGTCAGTAGTTAGGAAACAGGAAAAGATAAAGGAGCCCCGATCATGTCCACATCCGCCGCACAAAAGAAAGAAACCGAAACCATGAACGATCAGTTTTTTACATCCCCTTTGTCTCACGTCGATCCTGAAATTTTTGCGACTATCGGTAAAGAGCTGGAACGTCAGCAAAATCAAATTGAATTGATTGCATCTGAAAATATCGTTTCTAAAGCTGTGCTTCAGGCTCAAGGCTCTGTCCTAACAAACAAATATGCTGAAGGTTATCCGGGCAAACGCTATTATCAAGGCTGCGAATTTGTTGATATAACCGAGCAACTGGCCATTGACCGCGCCAAACAACTTTTCGGTTGCGAATTTGCCAATGTCCAACCGAACTCAGGGTCTCAAGCCAACCAAGGTGTCTATTTTGCCCTGTTGCAACCAGGGGATACCATCCTTGGTATGTCCTTGGCTTCGGGTGGTCACTTGACCCATGGAGCCGCTCCAAACCAATCAGGTAAATGGTTTAATGCCATTCAATATGGTGTCAAAAAAGAAGACGGATTGATCGATTATGCCGAAGTTGAGTCTCTGGCTCTTCAACACAAACCAAAAATGATTGTTTGCGGAGCATCGGCCTATCCGCGTGTGATCGATTTTGCGAAATTCCGTGAGATTGCCGATAAAGTCGGAGCAATTCTGTTTGCCGATATTGCCCACTATGCTGGATTGGTGGCTGGTGGCTCCTATCCGTCACCATTCCCGCATGCTCATGTGGCGACCACCACCACTCATAAAACGTTGCGGGGGCCTCGTGGTGGCATGATCATGACCAATGATGAAGCCATCGCCAAAAAAGCCAATTCTGCGATTTTCCCTGGTATTCAAGGTGGGCCGTTGGAGCATGTGATCGCAGGAAAGGCAGTGGCCTTCCGTGAAGCCATGCAACCATCCTTTAAACAATATGCGGCAGATGTTGTAACCAATGCCCGTATCCTTGCCGAAGCACTGATCGCGGGTGGTCTCGACATTGTGTCCGGTGGAACAGACAGTCATATTGTTCTGGTTGACTTGCGCCCGAAAAATCTGACCGGAAAAGTCGTTGATTTGGCGCTGGAACATGCGGGCATCACCTGTAATAAAAATGCTGTACCTTACGATCCCGCACCACCAATGGTAACATCGGGTATCCGTTTGGGCACACCGGCAGGAACAACGCGCGGCTTTGGTGCTGCCGAATGGAAACAAATCGGCGAGTTGATTTTAGAAGTTGTTGACGGTTTGGCGGCCAACGGTGAAGAGGGCAACGCTGCCGTCGAACAAGCCGTTCGCGCCAAGGTCAAAGCCTTGTGCGGTCGCTTTCCAATTTATCCCGAAGGTGTAGCGGTATAAAAAGTCATGCATTGCCCGTTTTGTGGATGTGAAGAAACCCAAGTGAAAGACTCCCGCCCCAGTGAGGACGGGACGTCGATCCGCCGTCGTCGGGCGTGTCCTGAATGCGGTGCGCGTTTTACAACATTTGAACGGACACAGTTGCGGGAACTAACGGTCATCAAGGCGCGGGATAAACGTCAGCCCTTTGATCGTGAAAAAATTATAAAATCTATGGAAGTAGCACTACGCAAACGCCCTATCGCAGAAGAGAATTTGGAACGTGCCGTCAATGGTATTGTCCGTCAATTGGAAGTAACAGGCGAAAACGAAGTTACATCCAAACAAATCGGCGCATTGGTAATGCAAGCTTTGATGGAGCTGGATGTTATCGGTTATATTCGGTATGCTTCGGTTTATAAAGATTTTAGCACACCCGAAGATTTCAAGGACTTCGTAAAAACTCTAGATCAACTGATTTAAAAATAATTGTGGGAGTAGTAGCATGACCTTATACCATTTTCCGGTTGATAAAACCCCCGAGCAAATCGCGCCGTTCCTTTGTAAAGAAACACATACAATCTGGTTTGATAGTGCAAAGCCTGACCATCCAAAGAACTGTTATAGTTACATCGCTTTTGCTCCGCTAGAAACTTATCGGGATATTTCTTTTTCCAGACAAAAGGAAATTTTAAAGGGGTTGAATTTTTCGCCAAACAATCCTGATCTGCCGCCATTTCAAGGAGGACTGTCAGGGCTTTGGGCGTATGATCTGGCGCGTGATCTGGAAAGTATTCCTGAAAAAAATCATAAGGAAAACAATATCCCGAATGTTTGGTTTGGGGTGTATGACCAAGTTTATGCTTACGATCATGCCCAAAATAAAGGGTGGTATATGTGCCATTGCACAGATAAAAAAATAGCGGCACAGAAATTTGAACTTTTTCTAAAGAAAATAAATCAACCTGCTGCATTCATAAGCCCGTTACAAAATCTGGAATGGTCATGCGATTTTACCCGCAATGAATATGAACAAGCTGTAGCCACAGTTATAAATCATATCCTTGAAGGCGATATTTTTCAGGCCAATTTATCCCGTAAATACCAAGCCATTTGCCCGGCAGATTTTCAATCATTTGACCATTACTTGTATGTTAGGAAATCAAATCCCGCGCCGTTTTCTGCGTATATGAACATGGATGGTTTTGAAATTTTATCCACGTCACCGGAATCTTTTTTAAAGGTCAGTTCATCGGGGCATGTTCAATCCAGCCCGATCAAAGGAACGTCACACGATGCAGAAGAGCTCAAGTGCAGTCAAAAAGACCATGCGGAAAATGTGATGATCGTGGACTTGTTACGCAATGACTTGTCCAAGATTTGCGAAGACCATTCGATAAATGTAACGGATTTATGCCGATTGGAAAAATTCGAAGGGTTATATCATTTGGTATCCGATATTCATGGAACTTTAAAACGGGAGTTGTCGGCACTGGATGCATTAGAGGCTTGTTTTCCGGGTGGATCAATTACCGGTGCTCCAAAAATAGAATCCATGAAGGTTATAGAGTCTTTGGAACGTAGTCGTCGCGGAATATATTGCGGTGCTATCGGTTGGATGGGGAGCAATGGCGCAATGGAAACAAACATAGCCATTCGGACAATGATAAAACAGGATGATACAATATGGTTCAATGTCGGGGGAGGTATCACCGCCAATTCTGATCCCGCGCGTGAATATGATGAAACCTGCTTGAAAGCAAAAAAGATTCTAGAAATATTGGGGGGTATTGAATGATTGTTTTGATCGATAATTACGATTCATTCGTTCATAATCTCGCTCGTTATATTCGTTTGGCAGGGCAGGAAACATTGGTTATTAGAAATGATAAAATATCTGTTCAAGACATATTGGGTATGAAACCGGATGGGATTGTCGTTTCCCCGGGGCCTTCCATTCCTCAAAAGGCCGGAATATCGATTGATACGATCAAAGCAGCCAAAGGAAAAATCCCTGTCCTCGGCGTGTGTCTGGGGCATCAATGCATCGCCGAAATCTATGGAGGAAAAACAGTTAAATCAGCTCATCCGACCCACGGTCAAGCGTCTGATATTTTTCATGACGGGAACGGGATAATGAAAAATATTCCATCACCTTTTAAGGCAGGCCGTTATCATTCTTTGATGATGGAGGGCATAAATCAAACGAATCTTTCGGTTGATGCAACAACAAAAGATCAGGAAATAATGGCCATATCCGATATTAAAAACCATATTTACGGTGTTCAATTTCACCCTGAATCAATTTTGACCGACTATGGATCAAATATTATTTCGAACTTTCTAGAGGTCTGTCAATGATCTGGATTAACGGGCAATTCACGGATAACGAAAACTGCCTCTCGGTATTTGATAAACTGAATGTCGGCATGTCGGTTTTTACAACCATGTTGGCAATGGAGAAAAAAATAATCTGGGAGCAAGATCACATCAACAGAGTCTTTGAGCATGCTGGAGTATTGGAAATAATCTGTCCATATTCAAAATCACAAATTCTGGAATCGGCACAAAAAATTCTGAATGAAAAAAAATATAATTTTTCAGCCATCCGCATTCAAATCTCTGCGGGGATCGGAGCAAGAGGAATAGATTACCCCGAAACAGCAACGGTTTTTATAACCTGTACCAATTCGATGGATCCAGCCGCAGCACAACCTGTCTCGGTAAAAATAGAAGAAGAAGTCAGACGCGGAGAGCATGATCCGTTATCGCGCATTAAATCCGGTGATTATGGAGCAAGCGCCCTATGTCGGAAAAAGGTACAATCAAAAGGGTTTGATGATGTTATTTTTCTGAATTATCAGGATCAAGTAACCTGTGCCTCTGCGTCCAACATCTTTATACAAAAGGACGGTATTTTATTGACTCCGCGCCTTGAAGATGGGGCGATGAATGGCATGGCGCGGGAAAAACTCATCGAAAAACACGGAGCAAGAGAGCAAAGCTTGTCTGTTGTTGACCTAAACGCCGCAGATTATATATGGTTAACCAATTCATTTTCGATCCGTCCTGTTAAAACGTTGAACAATACAGAAAGACCGACACAGCGATTGATCCTGACTGACTGGCTGTGCTAAAACCATAAAAAGAAGGAAAAGCCAATGTTTACCGGAATTATTACGGCTATGGGGACGATCGCCAAGGTTGACGAAACACGCGGCGATAAAAGGTTTGTTATTGATACGCCGTGGAACATGGACGATGTGCCGCTAGGGGCATCAATTGCTTGTTCCGGTTGCTGCCTGACCGTGGTTGATAAAACAAAAAATAGCTTTACGGTTGATGTGTCTGCGGAAAGCCTGTCCAAAACCAATTTGGGCAACTGGACAGAGGGAACAAAAATCAATCTAGAATCCTCATTGAGATTTGGTGATGAACTGGGTGGGCATTTGGTGTCTGGTCACGTCGATGGTGTTGCTGTTTTAGAAAGTATTACACCGGAAGGGGACTCCCGTCGTTTAAAAATTCGTGTTCCTCAAAGCTTGAAACATTTTATTGCCCCCAAAGGATCGGTCGCTTTGGACGGTATTTCCTTGACCATTAACGAAGTCGAAGATGACGTATTTGGCGTCAATATTATTCCGCATACATGGGACGTTACGACTTTGGGAAAACATAAGACGGGTGAAGCTCTGAATTTGGAAATCGATATGCTGGCACGTTACGTGGCCAGAATTCTAGGAAAGGATGCGGCTTAAAAGATGTTAAAAGTAGTCTCTGCACCATGCGTTGATGAATTGGCAACTGCTGAAGAAATCATTGAAGAAGCCAGAAATGGCCGTATGTTTATTTTGGTAGATGATGAAAATCGCGAGAATGAAGGCGATTTGATTATTCCGGCACAAATGGCAACACCCGAAACCATTGCCTTTATGGCTCGCGAAGGCCGTGGCCTGATTTGCCTTGCCATGGATGGCAAGATGATAGATCGACTGAGTCTGCCTTTGATGGGACAACAGCAAACGAGGATGCAAACCGCTTTTACAGTCTCGATAGAAGCAAGGGAAGGGGTGACGACAGGCATTTCTGCTGCAGACCGCGCTCACACAATTCAAACGGCAATTGCACCGGACTCCCGCGCTGAAGACATCGTGACACCCGGTCACGTGTTTCCACTTCGCGCCCGTGACGGAGGTGTTCTGGTTCGCGCCGGACATACCGAAGCTGCCGTTGACGTTGCTCGTGCTGCTGGATTGCTCCCTGCAGGAGTGATTTGTGAAATCATGAAAGATGATGGGACAATGGCGCGTTTGAGTGACCTGATTCCTTACGCTCGCCAACATAATTTAAAAATTGGAACAATCGAGGATTTGATTGCGTTTCGTCGCTCCCATGAGAAAATTATAGAACATATTTCGGTAACACCCTTTCAATCCAAATGGGGGGGACCTTTTATGCTTCATACATATCGGAACATTCTGGACAATACCGAACATCTTGCGGTTGTTGTCGGAGATATTTCAAATGCAGATGAAACCTTTGTTAGAGTGCATGTCGAAAATACGATTCAGGATATATTATCTGCGGATGCATCCGTTCTGGATCAATCCATGAAACGAATTTGCGAAAAGGGCAGTGGAGTCTTGGTATTGATCCGCGACCACAATCGCGAAAACCTGATGAAACCAAAACGCCCACCGGAATATGGCATAGGCTCGCAGATTATTGCCGATTTGGGCGTTCGGGAAATGGTGGTTCTAACCAATCATCCATCTCCGGTAACCGGAATCGAAGCTTACGGCCTTAAAATTTCCAAATTTGCTTGTCTGGAAGGCTAGAAGTTAATCATCTTGACGACAACATCGCTTTTGTCGTAGGACAAAGGCCGGATATATCTATCAAAGGGTTATTAAAATGGTTCAAATCGGGCAGTCCACTCATTCTATGGGTGCATTACAATTTATCAGTCCTCCGCATGTCCTGATATTGGAAGCCCGCTTCTATGACGAAGTCAATGACCATTTGGTTGCGGGTGCGGTTGAGGCTTTGGATAAAGCCCACGCAACATGGGAAAAACTGATTGTTCCCGGATCTTTGGAAATTCCAATCGCCCTTCAATATGCCGCGCAAAGAAAAAGTGACCGCAAGTTTGGTGCTTTTGTTGTGTTGGGCTGCGTCATTCGTGGCGAAACCACTCATTACGAAATTGTTTCCAACGAAAGTGCAAGAGGGGTCATGAAGGTCTCTCTCAAACATAATCTGGCAGTCGGAAATGGTATTCTGACCGTTGAAAATTATGAACAGGCATTGGATCGTGCGGATAAATCGCGCCAAAATAAAGGCGGAGGGGCGGCCATGGCCGCATTGTCAATGCTGCATCTGAAACAAGTCTGTGGATTGACGGAGGAATAATAGGTCATGTCGGAAGTCAATGAAGTGAATATTGAAGTGAAGCATCGGAATAAGGGATCTCTAAAAGCCAGAAAAACGGCTGCGCGTCTTCTGGCGGTGCAAGTCGTTTATCAAGGGTTACAAAATAAGGTATCCCCGTCTTCTCTTTATGATGAATATATGACGCATCGTCGTGGGATGGATCTGGATGACGGCTTTATGGTTGAGCCGGATGTCCCCTTGTTTCAAGGGTTGATTTCCGGAATAACGGACAGATGGGGCGACATCCAACAAATTATACAACCTCGTGTTCAAGAGATCGGCGATGTTCAAAACCTGCTGGCTTCAGTGCTGATTTGCGGCGCTTATGAACTTTTGGCTCATAATGATATTGATACGCCGATTATTATTTCGGATTATCTGGATATTACAGTCGGATTTTTCTCTGGAAACGAGCCAAAACTTGTTAACGGAATCCTTGATGCAGTTGCGAAAGAACTCAGAAATTTTTAGCCCCGATAGGGCTATTATCCCATTGAAATAGAACATAAAAATTATTATGTTCGAATTTTACCTAATTGTTACCTGACGTTAATAATTAGGGTGCTATCCTAGTAATATAAGAATAATAAAAGGGGATAGGGTTTCAATGAAAAAAGGTATACTCATACTGGTAGCTTTGCTTTTGCTTGGGGGGATAGGCGGTGGCGCTTATATGTTCTTTGGCAAATCCGCAGAAGCTTCTGTTTCTCCTGGCGATCTCAATGACCAAGCCAAAAAAGAATTGAATGACAAAGAAAAAGCGGAAGCCGATTCAAAGGTGGCTTTTGTGAAGATGGATCCTTTAACGCTACCTGTTGTCAATGAAAAGGGCGTTGTCCAAATTATCAATATTTCCATTACACTTGAAGCGGCTGATGCGGAAGCTGCAAAAGAGATCGAAAAATTCGCCCCGCGCCTGAAAGATGCCTATATTCAAGACATGTACGGTGTTTTGGGTCGTAAAGGCGCCGTAAATGCCGAAGGAATCGTGCAGGTTAATAAAGTTAAAGAGCGTTTAAACAAAATTACAACAAAAGTCATGGGAGCTGAAAAAGTCCGCGATGTTTTGTTGCAGGCAGTTCAGCAACGCCCTGTTTAGGGTCTGGAAGCCAAAGAATTAAAGGTTTTAAAGTGTGAGCCCTAACTTAACCCGCTATTTAGCGGGTTTTTCTTGAGCTTCCCCCTTGCATGAGAAGCAGCGCAAGCGTAGTGTACCCCGTTGATTTCCTAAGATTTTTTTTGCAATGCAAAAACACGGGAAGTCGGATTAAATTTTAAACCAATAAGAATATGGGGAACCGCGATTATGACTCAAGTCTATCTGATGATTGCTTCCTGTGTGGTTTTGGCATTGATATATGGGCAGGTATGTTACCGCCGTGTCATGTCGAAATCGGCAGGAAACGAACGAATGCAAGAAATCTCTAGCGCTATTCAAGAAGGAGCGTCTGCTTATTTGGCGCGCCAATACCGAACCATCGGCATGGTCGGGATATTCGTGGCATTGATCTTGTGGATGCTGTTGGGGACGCATGTCGCGATAGGCTTTTTGATTGGTGCAGTTCTGTCCGGCTTGGCTGGATTTATCGGTATGAATGTATCGGTACGTGCTAACGTGCGCGTGGCGCAAGCCGCGACCGAAGGTCGCGAACAAGCTCTTGATGTGTCCTTTAAAGCAGGGGCAATTACTGGCATGTTGGTTGTAGGCCTTGGGTTGATGGGGGTTGCTGGCTATACATTTTATTTGATGGAATTGAAAGCCATGCCTCAACGCGAAGTTCTCGAAGGCCTTGTTGGGCTTGGGTTTGGAGCTTCCTTGATTTCTATTTTTGCCCGTCTTGGAGGTGGTATTTTCACCAAAGGTGCAGATGTTGGCGCTGACCTTGTCGGTAAAGTTGAAGCCGGTATTCCTGAAGACGATCCTCGTAATCCTGCTGTGATTGCCGATAACGTCGGTGATAACGTGGGCGATTGCGCTGGTATGGCGGCAGACTTGTTTGAAACATACGCTGTGACGATTGTCGCTGCGATGTTGATTGCTTCAAGTGTGTTCGTTGATGCTGGATCAACCTTATTTGCCATGATGTTGCCGTTGATGATTGGTGCTTTGTGTATTGTGGGTTCGGTTGCAGGAACATTCTTTGTTCGTTTCACCAAAACAACCACAACAGTCATGGGTGCTCTTTATCGTGGTTTTATCGCTTCGGGAATTTTTTCGGCACTTTTGTTGTTGGTGTTTGTTACCAAGCAAGTTGGGATCGATCAGGGTTTTGAGCTGAAAAGCGGCGGAATAGTGACAGGACTTGATTTGATTATCTGCGGTGGTGCAGGATTGGGTGTAACGGGCTTACTCGTCTGGATCACCGAATACTACACATCAACAGATTTTCGTCCGGTTCGTGAAATTGCAAAATCATCTGAAACAGGCCATGGAACAAATATTATCCAGGGTCTGGCGGTATCGATGGAAGCAACAGCTTTGCCGGTTCTGGTGATCTGTATCGGGATCTATATTGCCTTCGCGTTCGCTGGTCTGTATGGCATTGCGATTGCAGCAACAACCATGCTGTCAATGGCAGGAATGGTTGTTGCTCTGGATGCATTTGGCCCTGTCACGGATAATGCGGGTGGGATTGCCGAAATGGCAAACTTGCCTGACAATGTCCGTAAGACAACCGACGAACTGGATGCCGTGGGGAACACCACCAAAGCTGTAACCAAAGGCTATGCTATTGGTTCTGCTGGATTGGCCTCTTTGGTTCTTTTTGCGGCCTACACGGAAGAAATCAAACACTACATGCCGGATTTGCAGAATTTGACATTCTCTCTGCAAGACCCGTTTGTTGTGATTGGCTTGTTCGTGGGCGGTCTTCTGCCATATCTGTTCGGTGCAATGTCCATGACAGCCGTCGGACGCGCAGCCGGTGCGGTGGTTATGGAAGTTCGTCGCCAATTCCGTGAAATTCCAGGGATCATGGAAGGAACAGGCAAACCAGAATATGGCCGTGCGGTTGATTTGTTGACCAAAGCGGCTATTCGCGAAATGGTACTTCCGTCGTTATTGCCTGTGGGAGCTCCGATAGTATTATTCCTCGTGGTCTATAAACTTGCAGGCCTCGCAGCAGCATTCCAGTCATTGGGAGCCTTGCTGATGGGAACAATTGTGACGGGTCTGTTCGTGGCTATTTCTATGACCTCCGGTGGTGGCGCATGGGATAATGCCAAGAAATATATCGAGGAAGGCCATCATGGCGGTAAAGGGTCAGAAGCCCATAAAGCCGCTGTGACAGGGGATACTGTTGGTGATCCTTATAAGGACACTGCTGGCCCTGCTGTGAACCCGCTGATTAAAATTGCCAATATTGTGGCAATTATTCTGGTAGCGGTTGTGGCGCAGTTGATTGCAAAATAAGTTATTTAAAAAAATAATTCGCATTAGGAAGCCCCGCGCTGGTAAAGCTGCGGGGATTTCTATATGGATAAGACATGACACAGTATACTGAATTTGAATTTCCCCCCGAGCAACTCCAAAAGCCACCTTGCCCGCATTTTAAAGAATGCGGATCATGCCAGCTCCAACACGTCAAACAGGAGAGTTATGAGGCATGGAAAGAACAGCGGGTGAAAGCTTTATTGGCCGAGAACAACCTTGAACCCGAAGAGTGGAAACCTTCGGTTTTTGTGGGTGCAGGCTCACGCCGCCGAGTAAGCCTCAATATTTTACGCGAAGATAAAAATGTTATTCTCGGATATAATAAATTCCATTCACATGACTTGGCGCTGATTGAAGATTGTTTGCTCTTAACCCCGCAATTATCAAAAATCATTAAAATCCTGCCCGCTGCAATGCTCAAAATTGCGCCGAAAGGTCATTTAATCGAGGTTATGATTCAAGAAGCGGATGAAGGCATGTTTGATTGTCTGATAACGGGTCTGGATGAAAGTGGAGCAAGACAAACAGGTGAAATTGCAAGTCTGGCTGAAAAATGTGGGTTTTGCCGCGTATCTTTTAGAAAAGATACCTTTTCGGAATCGGTTACACAAATCGCCATTCACACACCGAAAAAAACGAATGGGGCTCTTTGTGTCCTTCTTCCCGCCGGAGCCTTCCTGCAACCATCCGCATTGGGTGAAATAGCCCTTGTTAAAGCGGTCATGGATGGCCTGTCCCACATCAAATTGGGGAAAAGAGATAAAGTCATTGATCTGTTTTCAGGATGTGGAACATTTGCTGGCGAGTTGTTGTCCAGATGCTCGGTTCATGCCGTTGAAGGCGATTGGCCAATGGCCTCCTGCTTGATAGAAGCAGCAAAAGGTCATGCAAGATTTTCTGCCGAAATTCGTGATTTGTATAAAGAACCGTTTGTGAACCGTGAACTGAGAAACTACAAAGCCGTCGTTTTTGATCCTCCAAGAGCAGGGGCAAAAGAACAATGTCAAACTCTGGCTAAATCGGATATTCCGGTTATTATCGGCGTGTCTTGCAATCCGGCGACATTTGCACGAGACTCAAAAATTCTGACTTCTGGCGGATACCAGTTCAAGTCCTTGCAAATCGTTGACCAATTTTCATGGTCAACCCATGTGGAACTTGTTGGTGTATTTGAAAAGATATAACCGGAAAGGTTATATCCTACATTCCGCCACCGGCAGTCCTAGCCGCTGACTCTGGCTGCTTGTTAAATTTACCGACATTCCCCAACATTTGTTGGATAAAGGTGAATTCATTTCCTGATGTCGGGGTTTTGCGTTGGACGATTGGGACATCTTCGCGGCCATCTTGACGCTCGACAATTTTGTCAACCAGACCGTCTGTCGGATCAAACAAAACAACAACAATGCGTTCTTCCGTCACTTTTGGGTCAAGGATACCTTTTTTCTCGGTTCGCTGCCCCATATAATACCATGTATTTTCGTCAAATGGAGAGATCGTGGTTGGAGAGCCTATTTTACGAATAACATCATCCTTTTGGTCAATACCAGGCAAAACCTCTTTCATTTGGTAATCTTCCAAAAGATTACCTCGCGTTGCGAGCTGTGGGGAGCAGCCTGCAAACAGGGAAAGGGACAAAACCAAAGAAAAGAGAAATAGGATGTGCGTCTTCATAAAAAGATTCCTAGATCGAAATAGCCAAAATGGCAAGTAGAACTATAAGAAAAGGGAAGAAACCCTAGCAAGCTTACAAGACAAGCTTACAAGAAAGAAATTACTTTCCACTTTTCATGGAAATTGGTATATTTCCTGCATTCTAAGCAGTTTGAGTTTTTTTGTTCATGGGGGTAGTGCCTCGTATTTCCAATGGAGAGTGGCATGTTTGCATTTTTTACAAAACATCAACGCAAAAGATTAGAAGCAGCAAAACGCCTGCATCGAACGGTTATGACCCAGTCACGACAGCCGGATTTCTATATAAATTACAAAATTCCCGATACGCTAGAAAGCAGATTTGAGATTCTGGCTCTTCATGGCGGGCTGTTGGTCAATCGTTTGTGCCAGCCCGATATGGGCGCGCAAGGGCAGCGTTTAGCACAAACTTTTTTTGATGTCATGTTCCGTGATCTTGATTTGTCCTTGCGGGAAATGGGAGTTGGTGATCTGGCAATCCCTCGCCGGATCAAAAAGTTAATGTCATCGTTTAAAGGTCGGACATTTGCTTACGACGAAGCCATGAAATCTGGTGAAGGGGAAGTTAAACACGCCCTTATCCGTAATATATATGGTAAAGTTCCTGCCCCATATACAGAAGAACTTGAAATGATGGTGGCCTATATGCAAGAGTGCGCGCGGACACTTGCCCAGCAAGGTTTGTCGGAGTTGTGGCAGGGAAAAGTTCATTTTCCAGATTTGCCGGAGACACTGGATATAAAAGAAATAGAAGGACAGATTGGTCATGGGATTAAAAAAGCAGCGTAATCAGCATAATTGGCAGAATTTTGTGCGTGCGGAAAGCGTTCCCAGCGCCGGTCAATGGATCAAATTGGTCGCAAATGAGAGTGAATGTAAAGCGATGGCCGATCGTGCCGATATAAAAGGCATAAAATCTCTTGAAGCGAAAATCCACCTTCTTCCCAAAAATAGCGGACATGTCATCGAGGTTCGGGGAAGCTTTTGCGCCGATGTTATCCAGGAATGCGCCATTACTTTAGAGCAGATTGAATCCCATATAGAAGAAGAATTTTCGGCTTGGTATGCTAATTACCATCAGGCAGCCTCTTTTACACGGGCACAGCATGAAATGCAGTCCAGATTGACCGCAGAAGAGCAGCCGATGATGGAAGAACAAGATGACCCAGAACCAATGATTGATGGTTGTATTGATGTTGCCGATTTGGTTGCTCAATATCTTGTATTGGCGATAAATCCCTATGTTCGGGTGGACGGCGTGGAGGCGGAAACCGATTCTCCCCCAAAACAGACCGTACACGGGACGATACGCCCCAATCCATTCGCGGCATTAAAAAACTGGAGACCAAAGGATTAAGATCGCTTTACTCTGAAATATCAGTAAGATAGTTGAAAGAGTAGGTTGATGATATGAAAAAGCATTGGAAAAAAGTCTATATATTTCTTTTTCCTTGCATATCGGTCGTAATTTAGCTAAAAGACCGACCTTGACCCGAAGTGCAATTTGATATGTTGAACAAAGCTAACCGGAAGTAAAAATTATGGCAGTTCCAAAGAAGAAAACCTCGAAATCCGCGCGTGACATGCGTCGTGCTCACCATGCTATTGATGCAACCAATTGGGTTGAAGATCAGTCGACAGGGGAGCCAGTCCGCCGCCACCACGTTGACTTGAAGACCGGTATGTACCGTGGTCGCCAAGTTATTGACGCTGGTAAATAAGACGTTATACTCGCATTATCAGGCCCTATTGAGATAATAGGGCCTGCGCTGTTTCCTCTTTTCTTCAGCACACTCCGTATTCTGTTTAATTTTACTTAAAAGGACGCAAATGTCGGGACATCTGACGATAGCATTGGATGCAATGGGAGGAGATTTAGGCCCTGAGGCCGTGATCCCCGGAGCTGCATTGGCACTATCCCGTAATTCGGACTTGCGTTTTATGATTTTTGGCGATGAATTAAAGATCACTCCTATTTTAGAAAAATTTCCCAAACTTTCCTCTGCCTCCCAAATAATTCATACCGACCAATTTGTGTCCTCCGAAGAAAAACCCGGTGTGGCTTTGCGCAACGGACGCAAATCAAGCATGAGATTGGCGATCAATGCTGTGGCTGATAAACAGGCGGATTGTATTGTGTCGGGTGGAAATACCGGCGCATTGATGGTTATGGCCAAGATGGTTTTAAAATGCTTGCCCGGAATTGACCGTCCGGCAATTGCCAGCCTACTGCCGACTATGGGTAAAGAAACAGTTATGCTTGATCTTGGCGCAAATTTGGAATGCGATGCTGCTATGTTGGTTCAATTCGCAATATTGGGCTCTGTTTACTCGCGGGTGGTGCGCGGACATGACCAACCCACAGTTGGGCTACTGAACATCGGTTCAGAAGATATGAAGGGGCATGACGAAATCAAGGAAGCGGCCGCTATTTTGCAGCAAATTAAATTCCCGGGCAAATATATCGGCTTTGTAGAGGGCAATGATATTCCAATGGGTAAGGTTGACGTAGTCGTAACAGATGGCTTCACAGGTAACGTTGCATTAAAGACTGCAGAAGGGGTCAGTAAACTGATTGCCCACATGTTGAAAAAATCTTTGAAGGCATCTCCGCTGGCATTTTTGGGTGCAATACTGGCACAAAAGGCACTGAAAAGTCTGAAAAACGAAATGGATCCGCGCGAATATAATGGCGGCATGTTTTTGGGGGTTGATGGTGTTTGCGTCAAAAGCCATGGCGGAATGGATCATGTCGGTTTTGCAAATGCAATTCAGTATGCCTCTGAATTGGCTGCTCGTAATTTTAATGTCAGAGTCGCTGCCGAAATTGCAGAAGTCATGATTCAGGAAAAAGAACTGAACATTCTAAATGCGGAACAAGAGCCATTGAAAGAGAAAGTGTCCTGATGACGTTAACTTCCGTAATTCGATCAACAGGATCATTTTTGCCTGCACGCATTCTTACAAATAAAGAACTCGAGACGATTGTTGACACAACGGATGAATGGATTGTTCAGCGAACGGGTATCGAAGAACGGCATATCGCGGCCAAAGACGAACCAACATCTTTTTTGGCAATCAATGCCGCAAAAAATGCATTGGAGTCCTCTGGATTGCGTCCTGAAGACATTGACGGCGTTATTGTGGCCACCACAACACCGGATCAATCGTTTCCATCAGTTGCCGTTAAAGTGCAAGCTGCCCTTGACCTTAAGCCGGGTCCCGCATTTGATGTTCAGGCCGTATGCTCTGGATTTATTTATGCTCTTTCTGTGGCCGATTCTATGATTCGTTCCGGTTCTATGAATAGAGTCATGGTGGTTGGTGCAGAAAAAATGTCGTCTTTGCTAGATTGGACAGATCGATCAACATGCGTTCTTTTCGGTGACGGTGCAGGCGCGGTGATTTTGGAAAAATCAGAACAGGAAGCACAGGGAATTCTGTCCACCCATTTATATGCGAACGGACGATTGAATGATCTTCTATATACTGATGGTGGCGTATCCACATCCGGAACAGCAGGGCATATCATTATGCACGGCAAAGAAGTTTTTAAAAATGCTGTGACACTCATGGCGGACATTGTTGAAGAAGTTCTAACCAAAAATAATGTGTCTCCGGAAAATATCGATTGGCTGATTCCGCATCAGGCAAACCTCCGGATTATTACTGGCACAGCCGAAAAACTTGGAATGAGCATGGATCGCGTAGTTGTAACGGTTAATAAGCACGGGAACACATCTGCTGCGTCTATCCCTTTGGCTCTGGATGATGCCGTTCGGTCAGGGAAGGTGCAACGTGGGCAGTTGCTTTTGCTCGAAGCATTGGGCGGCGGCCTAACATGGGGTGCTGCTCTGATTCGCTTCTGATAGAATAACGGAAGCAAAGAGCTCATTTGTTTACATAAAGTGACAAAAATTTAATAAAATCATATAGCCTATTGAAATGAATCGCTTTTTTTGTGGATGGCCTATTTCGGTAGAGATTGACGTTGGCTGTAAAAATGTCTAATCTGAGCATTCTCTGACAACTAAAAATATGGGATTGGGATGGGTAATCGAACTATTACTCGCGCGGATCTAGCGGAAGAAATTTATCGGGAGCTTGGCCTCTCGAGAAATGAGTCAAGCTCTCTGGTAGAACAAGTTCTTTCGGAAATTACCGACGCCTTGATACGTGACGAAACAGTAAAAATTTCATCTTTCGGTAGCTTCAGTTTGCGCCAAAAAGGTGAACGGATTGGTCGAAACCCGAAAACGGGCATCGAAGTTCCAATTACCCCACGTCGGGTACTTGTGTTTAAGGCATCTCATGTCTTGAAAGACCGCATGAACGGCATAGAAACAGATAACGAGAATGAAGATGAGTGATAATAAATCGGAAACAGCTTTTCGAACGATTAGCGAAGTGGCAGAAGAGCTGGGCGTACAACAACACGTTCTTCGTTTTTGGGAAACTAAATTTACCCAGATAAAACCCATGAAGCGTGGCGGGGGGCGCCGTTACTATCGTCCTGAAGATGTCGCGATGGTCAAAAAAATCCATTCGTTGCTCTATGTCGAAGGTTATACAATCAAGGGAGTTCAGAAGCTCTTGAAAGGGGCTTCGAAATCCCAGATTCTTGCAGAACAAAAGAAAGTTTTGCCACCACAAAAAACGCATGCACATGGCAATAATTTGCCGCAATTTCAGACACCGGAACAAAAATCCGTCCAAACTTCGGATGAATTACTGGCAGAAGAAAAATTGCAACAAGTCGAAATTCTTCAATCTGTATTGGATGAATTGTTGGAGATGCGTGAACAGGTGCGCCAGATTTTATCTGATGACGTACAAGCCGCATAAACTGCTGGACGGAAAGGGCGCTTTCCGTTAAAACCCTTCTCAAGTCGGAGTGTGGCGCAGCTCGGTAGCGCACTTGCATGGGGTGCAAGGGGTCGCAAGTTCAAATCTTGTCACTCCGACCATTTATTTATCCACTAAAAGAAATAATTTGAACTTGCGACAGAAGGTCAATTCTTCTAAGGACAAGTATAGGCTTTTCCTTGCATGGTGATCGTCCGGCCTTTTTCTACAGGTTTATCCAGAACAACATAAGATGCCCCAAGGCGGAACGCAGATTCTTTTGCAAGGTTTTCGAGCTTTTCAGTTGTTGTATCGGTAAAGACTCCGTAATACGGCGCCTCACTGTAAACATTTCCTTTTTCAATACAACGAGCCGCAAATTCTGCCGGTATGATTTTGATTTGCTCTATTTCCAAATCACTGGAACTGACGCAAGCGGTAAGAGTGAGTAATGAAATTGTAACAACGCTTAAGTTCAATAAATATTTCATGATGAAATTCTCCAATGGGTTATATATAAAGCAAAGAATTTATTAGGAACAGCCACTTTCTTTGTCTGGAAGAAATGAATTTTCAAGACCGTAACTGGCTTTGAATAATTCCCGAACAGAGTGCCAACTGGCCTCTCTCTCAAAACGTGATCGTCCAACATAAGACAAGCTCCCGTTTTCAAGAGTATCAAAATCCACCCCCCACCATCCAAAAATTGAGGAGCCGGGAATGCCGTATCTTGCATCGGTCGCAGAGATTCTTCCATTCTGTTCCGATATGCTAAGGTTTTCGATCGAAAACCAATTCAGCAATTGCCCCGCTTGTGTTTGCATAACGGAGTCCTTGATGCTTTGGGGGGATTGCCGTTTACACGTCCAGAAAATAGGCTGGGGGGAAAGGGTCGACACAAATCCGACACGGAGAAGATTATCCGTCTCATACACGACAATGCGCCTTAACCAAGGCTGAAATATAGTAGTATAGGCATTGAGTTTTTTATATTCAATATGCTTCTCTGCCAATTGCTCGCGGGCAATATGCTCTGCTCTGAAGTTGATCCCCCAGCCAAATCCCAAATATAATGTTGTGAAAATCAAAGAGATAAGAGCCGCACGTCCGGCATTCGAGCGTAACCTTCTAATCCAGTAAAAGGACAGAGCCATAAATAACGGGATTGTATAAATGGGATCGATAATACTCACGGATGGAATATAAAAACGATGATTGCTGAACGGTGCTAAAAGCTGGGTTCCGTATATTGTGCATGTATCCAAAAGAGAGTGGGTGAAAATGGATAAAACCATTATGGCGATCCACGACAATAAATGTTCGGCCTGTTTTCCGTACCACGTCCACAATCCCCATCCCATTAATGAGCCAAGCAGCGGGCCAAACCAAAGCGAATGAGAAAAGTGTCGATGATATTTCCACCCCATAAACTCATCATGATGCCCCATCATATTTGCGATGGGAGTGATTAGAACATCAAGATCAGGAAGGAAGCCTCCCAAAGCGCCAAAGATCAAGGCTTTATGCCCGAGTTTTTTATGCCCGATAGCCTGACCGATCACAGCACCCAATGCAATTTGAGTTATTGAATCCATTAATGAACGTGTCCTTCGACGGAAGAATCGTCAAAAGGAGAGGTCATGTATAAAACCACCGTTAGAATCTGTGATATTAATCGGACTGAATGCATATTGAGTAATCTATATTAAATAAGGGGGAAAGAAATAGGTTAA
Organism: Micavibrio sp. UBA5572; assembly: GCA_002425415.1. GTDB lineage: Bacteria > Pseudomonadota > Alphaproteobacteria > Micavibrionales > Micavibrionaceae > UBA1573. The sequence continues at coordinate 30,323 of DIMG01000031.1, read as the reverse complement.
TGTCAGATTTTTCGATGACCTCTTATTTATCAATGCTGAAACAAAATAATCGGGTATTATAATACCATATATAGATAAGTGATTGAAAATAAATAAAAATATAAAAGAGTAATATGTTTATTTTTCTTGACGCCGCCCTCAGGCTTGGATACAACACATCCGAACAAGAACGAAACAATCAAGACTTAAAGGATCTCGGGTCATGAAAACCTTTTCCGCCAAGCCTTCTGAAATAGAGAAGAAATGGATCGTCGTTGATGCTGAAGGGCTGGTATTGGGGCGTTTAGCATCCATTCTGGCGATGCGTCTGCGCGGCAAACACAAACCATCTTTCACCCCTCACATGGATACGGGTGATTACATTGTTGTCATTAACGCTGAAAAAGTTGTTTTGACCGGAAATAAACGCGAAGGCACCAGCTTTTTTTGGCACACAGGGTATCCTGGTGGTATCAAGGAACGCACCCGCGCGCAATTGCTGGATGGCAAATATCCTGAACGCGTTATCATGAAAGCTGTTGAACGTATGCTTCCAGAAGGTCCTTTGGGACGTAAAGTTTTGGGTAACATGCGTGTTTATGCAGGATCTGAGCACCCACACGCAGCACAAAATCCGGAAATTCTGGATGTTGCTGCCTTGAACCGCAAAAATGCAAGAGGTTAGATCGATGGAAAGTTTAGAAAATCTGGCAACAGTTCAAACTGAAGAAGTTGTAAAACGCGAACCAAAAATCGATGCTCAAGGTCGTTCTTATGCGACAGGTCGTCGTAAAGAAGCAACCGCCCGTGTCTGGATTAAACCAGGCTCAGGTAAAGTGAGCGTCAACGGTCGCGATCAGGAAACATATTTTGGTCGGAAAACACACTTGTTGGTTTTGAACCAACCATTCTTCATTGTCAATCGCGTCAACCAGTTTGATGTTGTGTGTACAGTTGTTGGTGGTGGTTTGTCTGGCCAGGCGGGTGCTGTTCGTCATGGTATTTCCCGTGCTTTACAATATTTCGAACCTGACCTTCGCGGCGCATTGAAAGATGCGGGTATGTTGACCCGTGACTCTCGTTCTGTTGAACGTAAGAAAATCGGTCTTCACAAGGCTCGTCGTGCGAAGCAATGGGTTAAGCGTTAATTTGAGCTTCTCAGTACAGATTCAAAAGGGCTGGATTTTTCAGCCCTTTTTTGCGATTGAATAACTTGAATAATACAAGAAAATAAACCCCACTTGTAAAGGTGGGGTTTAAGTTACGCAGAAACTGATATTTGATTATGATGAATAATACATATCGTATTCAATCGGATGTGGCATGGTTTCGTATGCCAATACTTCTTCCATTTTGAGATCAATATAGGCTTCAATCAGGTCTTTCGAGAACACATCACCGGCAGTCAAAAACTCATGATCGGCCTTCAGAGAGTCCAAAGCTTGACGGAGGGATCCACAAACGGTTGGAACTTTTGCCAATTCTTCAGGTGGTAAATGATAAAGGTCTTTGTCATGAGCTTCGCCTGGATGGATTTTGTTTTTGATCCCGTCCAAACCCGCCATCAGCATTGCAGAGTAGGCAAGGTATGGATTGGCAGTTGGATCAGGAAAACGAACTTCCACACGCTTGCCTTTCGGGGAACCAGAATGGGGAATCCGGCAAGATGCAGAACGGTTGCGTGATGAATAAGCCAATAGAACAGGGGCTTCAAAACCCGGAACAAGGCGTTTGTAGCTATTTGTTGTCGGGTTGGTAAAGGCATTCAATGCCTTGGCATGTTTGATGATTCCACCAATATAAAAGAGAGCGGTCTCAGATAGTCCTGCATACCCGTCTCCGGCAAATAAAGGGGTCGATCCTTTCCAGAGGGATTGGTGAACATGCATCCCCGAACCATTATCACCAAAGATCGGTTTTGGCATAAAGGTTGCGGACTGACCATAAGCCGCAGCCACATTATGAACGACATGTTTGTAAATTTGCATGTTATCGCCACAATTAAGCAATGTATCAAATTTGATGCCCAGCTCATGTTGGCTTGGCGCCACTTCATGGTGATGTTTTTCAACTTCAACACCCATGGATGCAATGACGGACAGCATTTCTGCACGCAGGTTTGTCCCAGTATCAATCGGAGAATCAGGAAAGTAACCACCTTTGACGCGCGGACGATGTCCCAGATTGCCCTCATCATAATGGGAATCCGTATTGCAGGGGCTTTCTTCACTGTCAATTTCGTAGGAAACCTTGTTCATGCTGACTTTGTATTTAACATCATCAAAGACAAAGAATTCAGCTTCAGGGCCAAAAAATGCTGTATCGCCGATCCCGCTCCCTTTTAAATAGTCTTGCGCGGCTTTTGCAACCGAGCGAGGGCAGCGCTCGTAAGGTTTGCGAGTATTCGGATCTAATACAAAACAGAAAATTTTGATGGTTGGTTGTGCGGAAAAAGGATCAACGCAAACGCGGGACAAGTCAGGCAATAAAATCATGTCCGATTCATTAATGGCTTTCCATCCTGAGATAGAAGACCCATCGAAATAAATGCCCTCGGTCAAAAGATTTTCATCAATAGTAGATACATGCTGTGTAGTGTGCTGTTGTTTGCCGCGCATATCTGCGAATAGAAAGTCAACATACTGTTTTCCTTCCTCTTTTAGATATTTAACGAAGTCACTGGCATTTTTAAATTTGAGGGCTGATGCTGATGTCATTCTCTAACTCACTGGCTCACTGGTAAAAGTTAATATGCAAAAATTGCACGACTGATATGTTGATAGTGTTTGGATTAGCACGATGGAAATCTTGCGTCTACATGAAAAAAAATTTTTCTATGGACAAAATAAATAAATTTTAGCATAAAGCTGCATCCAGCCTAATTTATAGGTTGTTTTCTGGTGGCGACCGTAGCTCAGCGGTAGAGCCCTCGGTTGTGGTCCGAGTGGTCGTGGGTTCGAACCCCATCGGTCGCCCCATTTTAAAAATCCTCAAAAGCAGTGGCATTTTGTATATAATTTCCTCCATGAAAAAATATAAAAGAATACTGTTCGGCGGCCGTTACTATGATTATTCCTGTGTGAAGTCCCCCTATACAAAAGAATAATTCTGGGTCATAGTTTCGGGCATGAACACCGAGATTCTTTCAGTAGAGCAGATGGGACAAGCAGAATCGCTGGCAATGGGCGGTAAGGCTTCTTTTTATCCTTTGATGCAACGGGCAGGGCGTGCCGTGGCAGATATTGTCCGCGAACGGTACGAAAAACAGCCGGTTCTGGTTCTTTGTGGAACGGGAAGTAACGGCGGGGATGGTTTTATTGCGGCTTGTGAACTCAAGCGCAAAAAGTGGAACGTAACCGTAGCGTGCTTAAACAAAATAGAAACTCTTGAGGGGGATGTCTCCTCCGCCGCTCAGGAATGGAATGACGATATAATACTTTTTGATGAATTGGACATTCCTCAAGATGGATTGATTATTGATGCCGTCTTCGGAACGGGATTAACGCGTGAGATCACAGGAGATGCACAGGAAATTTTGTCCCGTCTTCAACGCACAGCTTGTCCGATTATCGCGATTGACGTGCCGTCTGGACTGTATGCCGATTCAGGCGATTGCCAGCCTTGCACACCTCAGGCAGATCTCACAGTTACTTTTTTTCGTAAAAAAATGGGGCATATATTGATGCCCGGAAAAATCGCCTGCGGTGAAATCGAAGTGGTTGACATTGGCATCAACGACTCGGTCATCAAATCAATTATTGGCTCTGTTGTTCGTGAAAACTGCCCTGAGCTTGGCTGGGGAGAGGATGCCGCAACCAAGGCTTTTTGGACGCATAAATACCACCATGGACATGTTGTTGTACTGGGTGGGCGCTCAATGACCGGAGCAAGCTCGTTGGCATCATTGGCTGCACTGAAGGTTGGGGCAGGGATGGTGACGGTTGCAGCCCATCCGGACGTTGCAAATGTTTATAGAATGGCCAGTCCATCCCTCATGGTCGAACATCTTTTGGAAATGGCACGATTCAAAGACCATTTAAAAGATGACCGTAGGAATGTTGCATTGATTGGCCCTGGAGCAGGATTGGATCATGTCGCCGCACTTAAAAAAATTGTATTTGATGCAACGTCAATTGACCCTCAAAGATATTGTATTCTGGACGCTGATGCCTTGTCTGTATTTGAAGACGATACCAAAAACTTTTATAAAACCCTTGGTTCTCATTGCATTTTGACCCCGCATGAGGGGGAGTTCGAGCGAATTTTCCCTGATTACCATGGAAGTAAGGTAGAACGGGCGCGGGCAGCATCAGCCAAAACGGGCGCGATCATTGTTCTGAAAGGTGCAGATACAGTCATTGCAGCACCGGATGGTCGTGCCGTTATCAATTCAACTGGATCTGGTTGGTTGGCAACAGCAGGAACCGGAGACGTTTTGGCGGGGATGATTGCCGGTTTGGTTGCACGCAGGGTTCTGGGCTTGTTTGATGCGACCTGTGCTGCGGTGTGGATACATGGTAAGGCTGCAGAATTGGCAGGTGAGGGTATGATCTCTGAAGATTTATCAGGCCAAATCCCATCTGTCTTCTCCCTTATTATCGACCCTCCGGAAATAGAAGACGTCGAATAATTCCCCGATTGTTCAGTTTTCCCTTGGCGGCAGAGGTTTTCTACGTTAAAACCCTTGTCGCCGCCAGAATCTGTGTTTTATTCACGGTTCAGGCATGACGCACTGCGGGTGTGGCGAAATTGGCAGACGCGCCAGATTTAGGTTCTGGTGTCTTCGGACGTGGGGGTTCAAGTCCCTTCACCCGCACCATTTATTTGTTGAAACTTGAAAGTGAAGAAAAGAATGCAAGTAGCTGTTTTAAAAGAAGAAGGTTTGACCCGTGAGTTGGAGGTTACTATTCCGGCATCATTGATTCAGGAAAGGATGGAAATGGAGCTGGTTGCATACGGTCAGCGCGTCAGGGTTGATGGTTTCCGTAAGGGTAAAATCCCTATGCCGATCATGAAAAAAAATTACGGCAAAATGGTCTTGGGCGAAGTTATTGATAAAACCATTCAGGAATCTGCTGCAAATGCGATGAAAGAAAAAGAGATTCGCCCTGCAATGCAGCCGAAAATCGAAATGAAAGACGGGGAAACCTTTGATGAAGGTAAAGACCTCGTTTACACAATGAAAATCGAAGTTCTTCCAACATTTGATGTTATGGACTTATCCAAAATTTCGATTGAAAAACCTGTGGCAAAAGTTGAAGACAAAGTCATTCAGGAAACATTGGAGCGTATTGCGGGCAACAACCGTTCTTTTGAAAAAGTAGAAGAAGTTCGCCCGGCCGCAATGGGTGATATTTGTGTTGTGGATTTTCAGGGAAAAACCAAGGATGGCGTTGAACTGCCTGGCATGTCTGGAAATGATATGAGTGTTGAACTCGGAAGCGGACAACTAATCCCTGGTTTTGAAGAGCAATTGGTTGGCAAAAAAGCCGGCGACCATGTGGAAGTTGACGTGACATTTCCTGAAGATTACGGCGTAAAAGAATTGGCGGGAAAACCGACAATCTTCCACGTCGACATCAAGGAATTACGCACAGCGGGCGAAATTAAAATCGATGACGAATTGGCAAAAAAACTCAATTTTGAAAATCTCGATACACTTAAAGACGCTGTTAAAAAAGAAGTTGGTAAGGATTACGATCAATTGTCACGCTTGCGCCTGAAACGCGCTCTTCTTGACGCTCTGGATGAAAATCACAGCTTCGATTTACCTGAAACAATGGTTACCATGGAATTTGAGTCCATTGTTCGCCAAATGGAACAGGAAAAGAAACAAGAAGGTCAGGAAGTTACGGACGCTGATAAGGAAGAATTAAAACCAATTGCGGCACGACGTGTTCGCTTGGGATTGGTTCTGGCTGAAATTGGTCGTGCCAATGCGGTTGAGGTCTCTCAAGAAGAGCTCTACAAAGCGATTTACGCCGAAGCCCGCAAGTTTCCGGGTCAAGAACAACAGGTTCTCGAGTTCTATTCGAAAAACCCGCAGGTTATTGAATCTTTCCGCGCTCCAATTTATGAAGATAAAGTCGTGGATCATATTCTCACCAAAGCAACAGTTGCCGAAAAAGAAGTTTCTTTGGAAGAGCTGACTGCCGATGAAGAAGAAGGCATGTCAGCGAAACCAGCTAAAAAGAAGGCCGCTGCCAAAAAGAAATAGCCGCTAAGGTGGATAAACAAGAACAATTGAACCCCCGATGCAAATTGGGGGTTTATGTTAATGAAGTTTTCAAAAGTCAGGCCTTGAAACATCGCCGTTCACGGGCTAATGTTTCCAAGTTCTATTAAACCCACCCAATGATTCGCAATTCCAAAAGGCTATTATGATTAAAGACCGCGACCCGATTGACGTTTATAACAATTACCTCGTTCCGACTGTGATCGAGCAGACTAGCCGCGGTGAACGCGCGTTTGATATTTACTCCCGCCTTTTGAAAGAGCGTATTATCTTTCTGGTCGGTGGCGTAAACGATAACGTATCGTCATTGATTTGTGCGCAGCTGCTGTTTCTTGAATCGGAAAATCCTAAAAAGGATATTTATTTCTACATCAACTCACCGGGAGGTGTTGTCAGCTCAGGACTCGCAATGTATGACACCATGCAATATATCAAGCCTGATGTCGCGACTGTCTGTATTGGTCAGGCTTGCTCAATGGGATCATTCTTGTTGATGGCAGGGGCCAAGGAAAAAAGGTTCTGCTTACCAAATTCCCGTATCATGATCCACCAACCTTCTGGTGGAGCTCAAGGGATGGCATCGGATATTGAAATTCAGGCTCAAGAGATCATTCGCTTGAAGAAAATCTTAACCGAAGCCTATGTCACTCATACAGGCCAGAAATACAAAGTTCTGGAAGAGCTCATGGATCGTGATAAATGGCTGTCTGCTAACGAAGCCAAAGACTTGGGCTTGGTTGACCATGTGGTGACATCCCGCGACGATGTTCGTCCTGCAGAAACAAAAGTATAGTTTTTCAGGCAAAAACCCTATCTTTTTGCTCCAAAAAAAGACATAAATGGCTGGATTGTGTTCGATCTGGCCATTTTTACCCTTGTTTTTGATCCGTTCTTAACCAATTGGTTAGAAGCAGACATTATGCTCAAGGAATATAAACTTTTAGAGGTTTCTTATGCTCGGTTTTAAACTTACAGACACACCCCAAAATTGTCCGGTTTTGCCCCTTCGTGACATCGTTGTGTTTCCGCACATGATCGTTCCGCTTTTCGTTGGTCGGGAAAAATCTGTGGCTGCTCTTGAAAAAGTGATGGATGCCGGAAAGCAGATTTTACTTTTGACCCAAAAATCACCTTCGGTCGATGATCCATCGCCGGATGATTTGTATGAAATCGGAACCATTGGAACGATTTTACAGCTGTTGAAACTACCAGATGGAACAGTCAAAGTTCTGGTGGAAGGGGAGCATCGCGCCCGTGTTTCAAAATTCACGGAAACAGATCCGTTTTTGGAAGTCGAAGCCGTTCCATTTGAAGAAGAAGCAATCGCTTCGACAGAACTTGAATCTTTGGCGCGTGCGGTTGTGACCCAGTTTGAAGAATACGTCAAGCTGAACAAAAAGATCCCACCGGAAGTTATCGTTTCTATCGGGCAGATTGAAGAGCCTTCAAAATTGGCAGATACCATTGCCTCTCACTTGACTCTTAAAATTGAAGAGAAACAAAAACTTCTCGAGGTTAAAAAAGTATCAGGACAATTGGAACAAATTTTCTCACTGATGGAAGGCGAGATCGGCGTGTTGCAGGTTGAAAAGCGCATTCGTGGTCGCGTCAAACGTCAGATGGAAAAAACACAGCGCGAATATTATTTGAACGAACAAATGAAAGCGATCCAGAAAGAGCTTGGAGACGGCGAGGGTGGTTCCGGCGAATTGGAAGAGCTGGAAAAGCGTATTAACCAAACCAAATTCTCGAAAGAAGCCAAAGAAAAAGCTTTGGGTGAATTAAAAAAATTAAAAATGATGTCGCCGATGTCGGCTGAAGCAACCGTTGTGCGCAACTATCTGGATTGGTTGCTGGCTGTGCCGTGGAAAAAAACAACCAAGGTCAAAAAAGATATCAATATCGCTGAAAAAGTTTTGAATACAGATCATTACTCTTTGGAAAAAGTTAAAGATCGTATCTTGGAATATCTGGCCGTTCAACAACGTGCCAATAAACTCAAAGGCCCGATCTTGTGCTTGGTAGGTCCTCCTGGTGTTGGTAAAACGTCATTGGGACAATCGATTGCCAAAGCAACCAACCGTAATTTTGTACGCATCTCTTTGGGGGGCGTGCGTGATGAAAGCGAAATTCGTGGACACCGCCGCACTTATATCGGAGCAATGCCGGGGAAAATTATCCAAGGCATGAAGAAAGCCAAAACATCCAACCCGCTTTTCTTGTTGGACGAAATTGACAAATTGGCTTCTGATTGGCGTGGCGACCCGAGTTCAGCCTTGCTTGAAGTGCTTGATCCCGAACAAAATGGGACATTTAACGACCATTATCTTGAAACAGATTATGATTTGTCGGATGTTATGTTTATTTGTACGGCAAACTCATTGAATATGCCGCGCCCATTATTGGACAGAATGGAGATCATTCGTATTTCGGGTTACACCGAAGATGAGAAGCTTCAAATCATCAAACAACATTTGCTGAAAAAGCAATTGAAGAATGCCGGATTAAAACGTGGTGAATTTGCGATCAGTGATGCCGCCTTGCGTGACTTGATCCGTTATTACACGCGGGAAGCGGGTGTTCGGAATCTGGAACGTGAGCTTGCAAATTTATGTCGCAAAGCCACAAAAGAAATTTTGCAAAAGAAACGGACGGCTTTGTCGATTACTCCAAAAAATCTTGGAAAATTTGCAGGGATTCGCCGTTATAGCTTTGGTGAAGTTGAAGTGAGCAATCGGATTGGCGTTGTGAATGGATTGGCTTATACCGAAGTCGGCGGAGACTTGCTCTCAATCGAAGCCGTCACAACACCGGGTAAAGATGGAAAACTATCCACGACCGGTAACCTGAAAGAAGTAATGAAGGAATCAATCATCGTTGCCGAAATGCTGATTAAATCCCGCTCGGCTCAATTGGGCATTTGTTACGACCGCCTGAAAGAAATGAATATTCACGTTCACGTTCCTGAAGGGGCAACGCCGAAAGACGGGCCTTCTGCTGGTGCCGCGATGGTGACTGCTATCGTATCGGCTTTGACAGGAATCGAAGTCCGCCGTGACATTGCGATGACAGGGGAAGTGAATTTGCGTGGCTATGTCACCGAAATTGGCGGCCTCAAAGAAAAGTTATTGGCGGCGTTGCGCGGAGGAATTACCAAGGTTCTGATCCCCAAAGATAATGCCAAAGACCTTGAGGAAATTCCGCAAAATGTCAAAAAAGGATTGGAAATAGTGCCCGTTGGAACTATTGAAGAAGTGTTGTCTCACGCTCTGATGACCATGCCGGAACCCATTATTTCTGACGAAAATGACCAAAAAAGTGGGAAAATTGAAAAAATATCCCCAAAAACCGCAGAAAATCAGGGTGAAGAGGTAATTCGTCATTGAGATTTTTTCTAAAAAGGCATAAAAATTGATTCTACGAATCGCAGACACTCCTTGAGAATCAAGGGACTTAGGTGGTAAGTAGACTCTTTTTTAAACTCAACTTTCGAACCCGAGGGGTTACTATGAACAAATCTGAATTGGTTGAAGCCGTAGCTAAAAAAACCGAAATGACCAAAGCTGCTTCTCAAGAAGCGATCGAAGCCATCATCGAGTGCATTTCTAAAGCACTGAAAAAAGGAGACGAAGTTCGTTTGGTAGGTTTTGGTACATTCTCAGTAGCAAAACGCGCTGCATCTACAGGTCGCAACCCACGTACCGGCGAAGCGATCAAAATTCCTGCTTCCAAACAGCCTAAATTCAAAGCTGGTAAAGAGCTTAAAGACACCGTTAACAACCGTTAATCGTCTTGACAATCAAGAATACAAACAGCCCGATAGAAATGATCTCGGGCTGTTTTTTTATATTTTTCCTCTTGCTATTCCTGCGAAAGATAGGTAAAAAACTCGTCTCTGGAGCGCGCTTAGCTCAGCGGTAGAGCAACTCGTTTACACCGAGTGGGTCGGGAGTTCAATCCTCTCAGCGCGCACCATTTTAAATTCCCTAGAAATTCTTGAACTTTGAATAGATCGGGCGGCTCATGGCAGGTTTGGGCAGATAAAGCTCATCCGTATAGGTGCTGTTCAATGGAATAACGGTCAATACGCGGCCATAGGGGTCAATGATCGTGGATATTCCGGTATTGGCTGACCGGACAACCGGAAGGCCTTCCTCGATGGAGCGATAGATCGCATGAGCCATATGCTGGAATGGCCCGGGTGAAAGACCATACCATGCATCATTGGTTACATTCACAATCCATTCGGGACGAACGGGGTTATCCGATGTGACCTCCCCGGGGAAGATAACTTCATAGCAGACCAGAGGACTAAAAGGAGGCACGCCATCAAGCTGCGCTGTTTGAGGGCCCGCCCCTTGAACAAATCCGGAAAAATTGACCACAGGGCCAAACGGAATGTATTTCTGGAACGGAATATATTCGCCAAACGGAACCAGATGGAATTTATCAAAACTATAGACGCGCTCGGCTTGCTGGTTAAGGGCTATCAGGCTGTTATGATACCCCGCCTGATCTTTTAACAGAGCCCCTGTCAGAATGTAGGTTGTTTCGGAGAAATGCCCCGAAGCCCCCCGTAAAGCATCAAGGGCGGCTTTCTCATTCAGATGGTGATAAGTCATGGCCGATTCAGGAAGAACAAGAACACGCGCCGGATGTTCGCCTTTGCCTTTTAACGACCCGTCCCGATGAATCATGTTAATCAGGGAACGAAAATTATCCCACATTAACGACCCGTCCCATTTTTTCTCTTGCGGAATATTGGGTTGGACAATCTGGATAACCACATCGTCGCGGTATTCTGTTTGATGCTTGGCTAATCGTTGAATACCAAAAGCATAAAGGGAAATTCCAATGCCGATTGCCAAACACAAAACACCGATACGGGCAAATCGAGGGGCTGTTCCTTTAAAGGCAAAAGCAGGAGCAGAAAACATAAAGATCGTCAAAAAGGACAGAAAATAAATTCCGCCGACCGAAAGAATCTGGAGCATAGGCAAATGCCCCGTCCATGCCATACCATAAAGATTCCATGGAAAGCCGCTAAAAATATAGCCGCGTACATATTCGATGACCATAAAGCAGGCCAGAAATACGATATAAGCCCAAAAATCGCGCCCTGGACGAATAATCCGAGCCAGCCCCGCTGCCACAGCAGGAAAGAGCGCAAGTAAAGCAGGAAGACCGCATACAGCCAAAGGATACGCCCATAGATAGGGGTTGCCATCCACCAAGAGCGCATTGCCAATCCAATAGAGGCTATAAATAAAATAGCCGAACCCGAACAGCCATCCGGCAAACGCCGATTTCCATTTTGATTGTTTGGAAAATTCTGTCAGAAGAATCCAGAAAAAAGACAAGCCAATGAGAAGATTATACCACAAATAAAGGGGACCCATCGCGCCTCCGCCAATGCATCCCAACAAGAAGCAGAACGAAAATCGACCAAAGGTCGATGTCGGTAAAAACTTATGCTTGAACGAAAACATTATTCTTGCTTGGTTTCTTGATCCGCCGGAGCAGGTCGGCGAACACGGATGCGGGTTACACGACGGGGATCAGCCTCCATAATTTCAAAAACAAATCCTGTTTCTTCATGTGCGATTACTTCTCCCCGAGCAGGCACACGCCCCGACAAAGTAAAAATAAATCCGCCGAGCGTATCCGCCATATCACGTTCTTCTGCAGAAAGGATTTGACCGAATTTTTCTTCAAAATCAGAAATTTCGATACGGGCATCAACTATAAAACTGCCATCTTTTGCCGCAACAATTTCGGGAATAATGGTTTTGTCGAATTCATCCTGAACTTCACCGATGATGCTGCCGACAACATCGCCAATAGTAATTAACCCGTCAATTCCGCCATACTCGTCAACAACAAAAACCATTTGCTGTCTGGTTTGGCGCATCATCATCAAAAGATCAAAAACCGGCATAGCAGGAGAGATAACTGGAGCCTCCCGAACCAAAGATTTGATTTCAATATCTTTCTTTGCAATCAGGGACTCAAAAACGTCCTTGATATACACGACTCCAATAATATCATCCAGAGTATCCCGATAAACAGGAATACGGTTATGTTGTTTCTTTGAAAGAATATCCAGAAATTCGTCAGGCGGGATGGAAATATCAACAGCAACAATATCAACTCTTGGAATCATAACGTCTTCCGCCGTCATATCGCGCAGTTCCAGAATATTGCTGAGAAGTTTTAGTTCATGGGAAACAGAACTTTCTTGATTATCGGAATGGGAAGACATTTCTTCGATGTAGTCTTCCAAAACTTCGCGTAAGGACTCATCGCTTTCCGGTTTTGCTTTAATCAGGTTTTTAAGCCAGACAACAACCCCGCCATGATGGTTAGGCGACTCCGCAGGTTTCCCCTGCGAAGTCTGGATTATCGAGGATGACGGTTCTTTATCAGTATCAGGCATGTCTTCAAACACTTTCTATTACAATCACTTTATTAAATATAAGGGTTGGGGATGTCCAGTTTTTTAAGGATTTTGACCTCAAGAGCCTCCATTTCCTCGGCTTGGGCATCAAAAATATGGTCATACCCCAATAAATGAAGAAAACCATGAATGATAATATGGGAAAAGTGGTCTTTAAAAGGCTTGTTTTGCTCTAAAGCTTCCCGTTTGACGGTTTCAAATGCCACGACAATGTCTCCAATGGGAATATCCCCGATACCGGAAGGCATATCGTCCATCGACTCCCAATCGGGAAAAGAAAGAACATTGGTCGGTTTGTTTTTTTGACGGTGATTGCGGTTAAGAATGCGAAGAGACGGATCATCCGATAAGGTAACGCAGATTTCAGGTTCAATGTCTTTGGGGCGTTTGGGTACATTGTTCCACGCCAGATCAATCAGGGAGGGAACCAGTGTTCTGCACCCCAATTTTGATTTTCCCCATAATGGAGAGTCAAAAATCAAATCAACGTTTGGCATTTTTATGGGGGAACTTGGACGTTGATTTGGCATCATAGGCATTAAGAATTTTTCCAACAAGTTTATGCCGGACGACATCGGCATTTTCGAATCTTATGAACGCGATTTCATTGATATTACTCAGAATATCCATTGATTCTTTTAATCCCGAAACTTGGGCATCGGTCAAATCGGTTTGGCTTGGGTCTCCGGTGACAACCATGCGTGAATTTTCACCCATTCGGCTCAAAAACATTTTCATTTGGGTTGATGTTGTGTTTTGTGCCTCATCAAGAACGACATAGGCATGACTGAGAGTGCGTCCACGCATAAAGGCCAGGGGGGCAATTTCAATTTCGCCACGTTCCAGCATTTTTTCAACACGTTCCCCTCCGAGAAAATCATTCAGGGAATCGTAAATTGGTCGCAGGTAAGGATCAATTTTTTCGCGCATATCGCCAGGAAGGAAGCCGAGTTTTTCTCCGGCTTCAACCGCAGGGCGACAAAAAATCAAACGCTCGATCAATCCTTTCTCGTACATCTCGACACCAACGGCCACAGCAAGATAGGTTTTTCCAGTTCCCGCAGGGCCAACGCCGTAAACCATTTCCTTTTTACGCAAAGCGTCAACATAAGCCGCCTGATTTTGTGTTCTGGGAACTAAAGATTTCCGTTTGGTATGGATGGCATTTTTATCATCAAGGGCAGGTGAAGGAAGAATTGCAGCAACAGGACTATCTGAAGGCATGTGTTTTTTGCTTTCTTTGGGTTGTGAAGACGGTTTTGAAAAATGAATAATGGCATCAATATCGGCGGGAGAAACCATTTCAAGTCTTTTTTTGCTGGAAACGCGTTCCCAAAGCGAACGTAAAATATGCTCGGCCAACGCAACGTCATCGGCATTCCCTCCAACAGACAGGGTATTGCCCCGATCGGCAATTTGAACATTCAGCGTTTTTTCTATATAGGAAATATTCGAGTTATGCTCCCCATACAAAAGGGGAAGAAGAGTTAAGTCATCGAATTCAAGAGAAGATATGGCACAACTCCTTTGCTAAAAACTTATATCAGTATAACACGAAAATTATGAATCAAGAAGTAAACAAAATTAATGCACTGCGGTGGGTTTGACTTTATGGAGATACTTCAAGAGCTTGTATGGGTTTGTAACGGCGGGCAGAGAAATATCCCCGACAAAACGAGAGTCTAAATGAATTTCTCCATAGCCGAGAAGGGCTCCCAAAACCCCGTGATGGACACGTTCTTCCTTTATTTCTGAAAGCTCAAGCTCTTCAACCGTAACAAAGAACACGCCCGTTTTATAAATGATACGGCTATTGGTCAGGGCAATTTCCGATCCGATCATTTTAAGCACATGTATCCAGAATGTCATGATTCCTGTGGCGGTCATTAAAAAGAAAAGCGCGTAGTCCTTATAGGCAAAACTGTCAGGGAACAAAACAGGATATCCGGTATGCTTTGAAAACAGAGCCAATCCATACCAGAAGGAAAAATTCAGCAAGGCTCCTGCAAGAGTCAGAAAACAGAACCAGAATATTCCTTTGATAAAATATATCCAATGAAGGCGGGCAATATAAACAATACGTTCATCATGGTTTGAAATATGTTTGGCAATAAAACTCATAATGAACCGATCCTTCTGATTTATGCCGCATTCTCTTGGGCTGTTTGAATATTTCCGTGCAATGCCATTTGCCCCGCACGAGTTACGGTGACATCCAGAACTTGTCCTTCCAGAGAACGAGGAGGAGCCGCACTGGGAAGCTCAACATGAACGGCCTGATTGTATTGGGTGCGCCCGTGAAGTTTATTTGATTCCAGAGAATGAGGACGGTCAAACAAAACAGAGACGGTTTTGCCGATAAAACTTTGATTGATTGTCAACGCTTGCTGGGTCAACAGGGCTTGTAGTTGTTGTAAACGCGAATCTTTAATATCTTCGCGGACAAGATTTTGCATGTTGGCCGCAGGAGTCCCGGGACGCGCAGAATATTTGAAAGAATAGGCGGATCCATACCCGACTTTTTCAACCAATTCCATGGTGGCTTCAAAATCTTCATCGGTTTCACCCGGAAATCCGATAATGAAATCCGATGAAAAGGCAATATCAGGACGTGCATCACGAAACTTGGACAAAACATCCAAATAGGATTGGGCTGTGTGCTTGCGGTTCATCGCTTTTAGAATTTTGTCCGATCCACTTTGGACAGGAAGGTGCAAATAGGGCATAACTTTTTCAAGATCACGATGAGCGGTAATCAAGTCATCTTGAACATCACAAGGATGGGACGTGGTGTAACGCAACCGCTCGACACCATCCCAACCATTAAGTTCTTGAAGCAATCGCCCAAGACCCCATGTTTTTCCATCAGAGCCTTCGCCATGAAAAGCATTCACATTTTGCCCCAGCAAAGTAATGTCCTTTGCTCCGGCTGCAATCAACCGCCGAGCCTCTGCCAAAACACCTTCGACAGGACGGGAATATTCGGAACCGCGTGTATAAGGGACAACGCAGAACGTACAAAATTTATCGCATCCTTCTTGAATAGATAAAAAAGCACTCGGCCCCTCAAGAGCATTTTCTTCCGGTAGGTGATCGAATTTTTCTTCCACCGGAAAATCAGTATTGATAATCCGTTCCGCGCCATAAGCTCCCGTGATTTTGGCAACCATTTCGGGAAGTTGATGATAGGTTTGCGGGCCAAACACCATATCGACATAACGCGCCCGAGAAAGAATAACGTCACCCTCCGCTTGGGCAACGCATCCCGCTACAGCCAATAACATCTGGCCTCCGGCTTTTTCTTTTTTTATTTTGTGTGGGCGAATGCGACCCAAATCGGAAAAGACTTTGTCTGTGGCTTTCTCGCGAATATGGCAGGTGTTCAAAATCACCATATCGGCATCTTCGTAAGTTTCGGATGACTCATACCCCAGCGGGCGCAGAATATCTTCCATGCGCTTGGTGTCATAGCTGTTCATTTGACAGCCGTAAGTTTTGATAAAAAGCTTTTTCTTCATTGGTCTTCCATGATGATTGACGGCTCGTTAAACCATGGCTACAGTCCCAAAATCAATGAAAAAAGACAATGGACAAAGTGATGAAAAAGACAATTCTGGCTCTTGGAACCATGTTACCCCCTGAAATGGAGGCTTTGGAACGGGAATTCGATCTGATCCGTCTTTGGAAAGAAGCTGATCCCGAAGCCACATTGCAAAAGGTAAAACTGGACGTTGTCACTATTCTTTCGGCTTTTAATGGCATGCTGGTGACACGAAAAATCATTGAATCTCTGCCAAATCTTGAGCTGATTGCCCAATATGGAGCTGGCGTTAATAATATTGATGTCGAGGCGGCCAAAGAACGCTCGATCGCCGTCACCAGCACACCTGACACCCCCATGAACGATACCGCAGACACGGCTTTGGCTCTGATGTTGGCTACGCTCCGCCGCATCGTCGAAGCAGATATGTTTGTCCGGATTGGTAAATGGTCAAGTGGAGCGTTTCCGTTGGCAACCGCCCTGACCGAAAAAAAGGTTGGGATTATCGGTATGGGAAGAATAGGGCAGGCAATTGCGCGACGCTGTATAGCTTTCGAGATGGATGTGTCCTATTTCGGCCCTAGAAAAAAGAGCAATTTACCATATTTTTACTATGACGATTTAGAAAACATGGCAGAAAATGTTGATATTTTAGTCTGTTCCTGCATTGGGGGGGAACAAACTCACCATATTGTCAATACACCTGTTCTTCAAGCATTGGGTTCAAAAGGTGTTCTGATTAATGTGGCACGAGGAAGCGTTGTAGACACGGAAAGCTTGTTGATAGCGTTGTCCAACAAAGACATAGCGGGAGCGGGACTTGATGTTTATGAAAATGAACCATTTGTGCCTGATTCACTAATTTCTATGGACAATGTGGTTCTGCTGCCCCATATAGGCGGTCATACCATCGAAACAAAAACGGCGATGGGGAAATTGGCTATAGCGAATATTAATGCGCATTTTACAGGCCAGCCACTACTAACCCCGTTTACGGCATGAGGCATAATTGAAAAAATTTATTATATTTCTTTTGGTTCTGATGAGTTCTTCACCTGCTTTCTCAAAATGCTATTCGATGAAAGAAGCTGAGGCAGAGCAGGGAATTCGCATTCACAGCGAATTAATGGTTATCAGTTTGAATTGTCAGCATTTGACTCCAAAAGGCGAAAAAAACCTCTACACGCAGTATAAAGAATTTACAGCCAAGAATTCCCATTTGTTTTCAGGGTATGAAAATACACTTTTGAGCTTCTACCGCAGCGAAGGCATCAACAACCCAGAAAGACATTTGCATGAGGTCAGAACAGACTTTGCAAACAAAATATCGAAAGATTCCGCCGTTATGCGTCCTGACGCATTTTGCGCAGCGTACTCTCCACGTATTTTAAAAGCCGGGCAAATGAATACAGCAAAGATCAGGAAATGGGCATCTACGATCTTTCCGTCCCATCCTGTCTCACATGCAATCTGTGCAAAAAACTAAGCTGGCTCTTTTGTTGGGACTGTTTTTCCTATAGTTCTTGGTGTTGCAACGGGGAACATAACGGAGAAGCGCCATGTCCATCGATCAAGGCATCAACGAAGCTTTTGAGCTTGTATCAACCAGCGTCCAGAAAGTCATCCTTTGGGGGCCTGAAATTGCGGGAATGACTTTTCCTCTTGTTGTGATGTGGTTGGCTTTGGGCGCATTGTTTTTTACCGTTTATCTGGGCTTCCCGAACATCCGTTACTTTGGTCATGCTCTAAAATGCTTGGGCAATAAATATGAAGAGCCTGATGCAAAAGGACAAACCAGCAACTTTGAATCTCTTTCGGCGTGTTTGTCCGCAACGATTGGTCTTGGGAATATCGCAGGTGTTGCCGTTGCAATTACTCTCGGCGGACCAGGAGCGGCTCTGTGGATGATGTTTCTTGGCGTGTTTGGTATGGGGTCAAAATTTGCCGAAGTTATGATGGGGCATAAATATCGTCAGTTTCCAGATCCTGAACGCCCGGAGGAAGTTTCTGGAGGCCCCATGTATTATCTCAAGGAAGCTTTCACCCGTTACAATATGCCAAAAATTGGCCGCATTGTTGCCGGATTGTTTGCGGTGACCTGCATTGGTGGGGCTTTTGGCGGCGGCAATATGTTCCAGTCCAATCAGGTGTTTCAACAAGTCGTTCATGCCACAGGCGGTGAAGAAAGCTTTTGGGCTGGAAATGGTTGGATGTTTGGTCTTGTTTTGGCAGGACTCACGGGGCTTGTAACACTTGGCGGGCTGAATTCAATTGCGGGCGTGGCCGCAAGATTAACACCGATAATGGCGATATTTTATACCGCTTGTGGATTAGTCGTATTGGTGGTGAATTATGAACATATCCCGTCTGGTGTGGTGACCATATTCACCTCTTCTTTCAATTTTGAAGCAGGGTTGGGTGGCTTGGTCGGCGCGATTATTGCTGGTGTTAAACGAGCCGCATTTTCCAATGAAGCAGGGCTCGGAACGGCTGCGATTATCCAAGCATCAGCCAGAACCAATTTTCCTGTGCGTCAAGGCTTTGTCGGTGGATTAGGGCCGTTTTTTGATACGGTTATTGTGTGCATGGTCACAGCATTGGTGATTGTTGTTTCTGGTGTTTACGAAGCAGGTCAGAATATCACAGGAATTGATTTAACATCCCGCGCATTTGAAACAGTGATCCCATGGTTTGATTACGCACTTATGGTTTGTGTTGCTATGTTCGCATTTTCAACCATCATTGTTTATTCATATTACGGAGAAAAAGCATTGGGGTATTTGTTGGGTGATCGGAAATCAATTGCGATGACATTCCGGTTGACTTACCTTGGATTTGTCGTAATTGGATCTGCCGCATCATTGGATACAGTCATCGACTTTGCTGATGCGATGTTCTTATCCATGGCTGTTCCGAATTTGCTTGGTCTTTACATGTTAGCACCTGAAATCAAAAAAGATCTTACGGAATATCTTGTTTTGATGGGATTAAAGAAAGACCAAAAAACTTCTGAATAAACGTGAATAAGTCTTCACACCGTCTTGAGTTTATTCACAAAGCGTGTAACGCTCGATTCAATCCAAATAAAACATATTGATAGAACACGGGGCAAGCCGCTCATGACTCTTTTTGCATTAAAAGAACAGGAAGATTCTGTTCAAAAAAGTTCGACTCAACCATCTGACTGTGTGGTTGAAAGCAAGGTTTATGCTGGCGTAGGGCCGGTGTTAAAAAACTGGAAAGTCTCATCTGCTCAAGAAGAAATTTCAAGATCGGATGATCGTGAGAAAAATATTGAGATGCTGGACAATACACCAGCCGGTGAACCAGAGACCGAAACCGAAAATGTATCGGAATTAATTGCACCGCGTGGTTACACCGATCGCCGGATCAAATCTTCCGGCCCGTCTGCGCCATACTGGCTTCAGATTGGACAAGCGATTGCTGTCTTTTTAACAGTGGCGTGGGTCACATATACCGGACTTTACATTCTTTCACTTCCAGGCAGCGTTAAATCAATCGCAACATCCCCATTGGCTTTGGGGCTGGTTTTGGCGTGCATTATGACTCCGGTTGCAATGTTGTGGCTGTGTATTTCTGCATGGCAAAGGCGCAGCGATGCGCATATTTACGCGCAAGCTTTAAAGCAAGAATTGCGCGATATGCTATTCCCAAGTGAAGAGCAATCACGACTTATCAGTGATGATATTCATTTGTTAATGCAACAGGCCTCAGAAATGTCGGCGTCCTCTAGGGCCGCTGTAAAAGCCATTCAACGGGCAAGGGCGGGTTTGCGGACAGAAATCCGCGATTTTTCCGGCGTATCACAAAAAGCGGAATTTCACATTGACCGACTGGCAGATTCTCTGAGCAAACGCTCCGAAGAATTGCTGAGCATGACGGAAACAATTGAAGTGCAAACAGATTTGATTGCACAAAAATCAGCGCGTGGGCTTCAATCATGGGAAAATGTTTCATCGGAAATCTCTGAGCTGGGACAAGAAATTGAAGAATTATTCAGTGCAGGAACACAAAAAATTACGACGGCTAGCGAAGAAGCGGGTCAAAAAGTAACAACGATAGAAGAAGGATTGGCATCAGCCGCAGAACAGTTCTCCGTCCGTATTGGCGATGTGGCAATACGGATCGAACAAACGCAAGGTAAAATTGAACAGGATACATCCCGTTTGGAACAAATGGCGGATACGATCATTAGTGGAGCAGATCGTCTGGAAATAAGCCTGCAAGGTGCAGAAAAAATTTCAACAGCAGTTGAAACTGTCATGGATGTCATGTCCGGCAGCTTGGAAAAAGTTGAAAACACCTCTCGCGAATTATTTGACCGCACCGAGCATATCGAACAAAAATTGGCTGAACGGGCAGATAACCTGAAACTCTCTGCTGATAAGCTTCTTGACAGTACGTCCGAACTTGAAAAAATCGGGGATCTGGCCACCCACAAGCTGAGTGAAGCTTTGTCTATGGCGATGTCTGGCGCAGATAATATCACTGCAGCAGTCCGCCGTTCCAAAGAGCTGATGGACAAAGCCGTTTCCGAAGCTTCAGGACAAATAGAAGGATCAAGTCGCTTGGCAGAGCAACGCATGGATCAAATTATCCAGAATGCGCGTGTTAATCGTGATGGCATCGCCGAGATATTGAATGTTATCGATGACAGAAACAAAGGTCTGAAAGCTGTTACAGAAAAATTGGACACACAACGCAGTAAAACTGTTGAAACTATTGGTCTTGTGACAGACGCACTGGAAAAATCAGCCGAGTTGATGGCAAAGCGTTCCCAAGAACCAGTTAGTTTGATCTCGCGTTCGATTGATCGTTTATCTGAACAAACGAACGAGCTGGATGATCGCTTGTCGGTACGTATTGTTGAGCTGGAACAAAGCAATAATAAAATGCGTGGCACAGTTGAAGACGTCAGCTTGATGATGAAAAATAGCTTGCAAGACACTGCAAACGTGACAGGACAAATTGTTGCACATTCCAAACAAATCAATGAACAAATTGGCACGCAAAAGTCAGGTCTGATTGATTTGGTTGATGAGTTGGAACGCAGAACAATTGAAATTGCATCTTTGCTGCAAAACCAGAGCCAGAATTTGACAGATACCTTGAACATTTCCGAAAGCCAAATAGGGCTTCTTGGGCAAGCCTTGTTTGAACGCAGCGATAGTATGCTTGATCGCGTTGCTGATGTGTCACAAGAAGTTTCTCAAATGGAAGGTCGGATTACAATTGCTCTTGAAAGTATTGAGCGCAAAGCCTTTGAGACAGGGAATTCTATCCATGAAAATGTAGAAAAAATTTCTTTGTTGGCAGATAGGACAACACCTGATTGTGAACGGATGATCGAAGCAGCAGAAGCTCTTGAAGCAAAGTACGCCAAATTGCGCGAAAGCTATCTGGAATCCACGGAAACAGCGACAGGATGTCTGACGGATATTGGTCAGCGATTGGATGATCGTTTGGAAAAATTACGTGTTGGCGTTGTAGAAGGGTCGCAATCTATACTGGGTATGTCTGAAAATCTGGGCAACACTCTGACTGATATTCGCCAATCTGCAGAAGATGCACAAGATAGCTTGGCACGCGTTCAAAATGGTGTAACAGGTCGTATTGATGACTTGCAACTGGTTACAGATCAAGTGCGTTCCAAAGTTGAAATGCTTCAGAAAAATCTGGATGTTTATATTCAAGATATTGCTGTTGTGGTTGATCGCGCTACAAATGATTTACAAGATGCTACAAACCTATTTGGCCAATCAACTGATATATTGGATGCAAAGGTAGAAAACGTAACGCGTAAAATTGCAGATGGTGCGAAACTTTACCTTGAAGAAGGTCAGCGCATGTCAATGCTGGCGGAACAAACAACCCATAAATCTGCTCGTATTGTTTCTGTTGTTCGTGAAGAAACAGATCATCTGGTCGATACTGTTCAGAAGTCACTGATAGAACTTCAAAAATCGGGTGAAACTCTTTCAATCCGTTCGAAAGAAATCGAAACCTATATGCAATCGTCTCTCCAACAGGCAGAAAGCTACAGCGATGGTTTGCGTCATCAGGCTTCCGAGATTGCGAATTCTTCTATGGATGTTGTGGATCAGATCACCGATGCAACGGCGCGCTTGACCTCACGGGTTGATGAAGTGCGCCAAGCGGGAAGTTATGTCTCTGACAACATCGAAGTTTCCCGTCAAAAACTGGTGGATGAGTCTTCGCGGATGACAGCCGTTACGCGCAAGGCAATCGAAGCTGCAGATGAAGCCGCTGCAGTCTTTAGCCGCAACTCTGCTAATCTTTATCGCTCGGTTCAGGAAATTGCCGAACAGGCAAAAAAACTGAAAGAAACTCAATTGCGTTCTGAACGTGAAGCCTTTTTGTCGGCTTCTAAATTTGTCATTGAAAGCCTGTATTCGTTGGCGGTCGATGTTTCAAGGCACATGGAAGACGACATTGATGCCCGTGTTCTCCGCGCGTATCAACGCGGTGACGTGGCAGCGTTCACTCGCCATCTGGTTGAAGTCGCTCACAAAATCCCACTGGACAAGAGCCAAAATAAATTCATCGAAGATAGTGAATTCCGTACCTACACCCTGCGCTTTATCCGCCAGTATGAGGAAGTTGTCGCCCAAGCCCAGAATAATGATTATGGAGAGTTGCTCTCTTCGTTGTTCAATACGTCGGATGTTGGGAAACTCTACAAAATCTTGTGTGAAATAGCCGGAAGAAGATCAAAAAGCCATTAATCCTGTCTGGAAGGGATGAATTGTTTCTTTTGCTAACCTTCCGTTTAGGATTGCCGACTAAACTGGAAATAAGTTTGAGATCATTCAAAGGGCGGGGCGCATGCCAAATACAAAGTTTTGTCAGGGAATATCTGATATTTCAGATAGTTACACAGGGTTCATCATTGACACTTGGGGCGTATTGCACGATTCAGAAAAGGTCTTTGACTCTGCGGTCGAGTGCTTAAAGGAATTGAAGGCACGAAAAAAATTCGTTCTTCTTATGTCTAATTCAGAATTAAGATCCGTAGAAATGGCGGAAAACCTTAAAAAAATGGGTTTGCCGGATGGTCTTTACAGTCAAATTTTGACCTCGGGTGAATTGCTTTATAACGGTATAACCCACCAGAAAGATCCTGTTTTCGAAGGGCTGGGGCAGGCTTGTTACCTGATCGGCGGAGAAAGAGCGCGTAAATTCCTTTCTGCTCTGGATCAAATCAAAATTGTTGAAAAACTTGAAGATGCCAGTTTTCTCCTGGTTTCCGGCTGGGATAATCTTGACGGAAATGTTGCAAAATACGAAGAGATTTTACGCGAAACCATTCGTAGGCGCATGAAAATTTTGTGCATCAATCCAGATAGTCGCGCTTTACTGGGGACGAATTACAAAACAGGAACCATCCAGATCAGCCGCAGAGTTCAGGAATTGGGGGGTGTTGTCCAGATGATAGGCAAGCCATATAAACCCATTTTTCACCATGCCATCCATATTTTGCATAATAATGACATTTATCCAGGGCAAACTGTGATGATTGGTGACACCATGGCGCATGATATAACGGGAGCAACTTTGGTGAATATGGACACTTGTCTGGTGCGTAGCGGCATGCATTCTCCGGTTTTCAAGAATGCAGCCACACCGGCAGATGTTAACAAGATTTTGGGGATGCTGGTATCCCAATATAATAACATCCGTCCAAGCTATCTTGTTGACCGCTTAAAATGGGGCAAGGCTCTGCCGGACAGAAAACACCGTAAACGCCCGAATTAACCCTTTGGCATTTCAAAGCAAACTCTTGTATCAAAGGCAAATACCACTTATTTTGCCCCAATGGATAAAACACAGACAAATCAATCGACTGTTTCATTGCTGGGTCCTTTGGTCAAAAAATACTTGTCTCCGTATTCTGGGCAACTGGCAATAGCCGTTTTCTTTATGATGATTGCTGCCGCAGCCACGGCAGGCTTTGCAAAGCTTTTGCAACCCGTTTTGGATCAGGCCATGATTGGCGTTCAAAAAAATCCCGATACAATTGCGGTTATTATACCGCTTGGAGCTATGATTTTTGCGTCTTTCGTTGTGCGTGGTCTGGCGACTTATATCCACACTATAAAAATGAATAAAATTTCTCAATCCATCGTGGCAGATATTCAACGGGATGTGTTTTCACATTTTATGACTTTGGATTTAAAATTTTTTCACAAATACCCCAGCGGTCAATTGGTCTCTCGCGTCACCAATGATGTCAACGTGATGAGAACCGCTGTGTCGGATTCTTTGACAGGCTTGGGTAGCAATTTTTTGACTCTGATGTTTTTGATTGCGGTAATGGTTATGCAGGACTGGCGATTGTCGTTGGTTACATTCACCATTTTTCCCTTTGCGTCCGGTTTGGTTGCGTATTTGGGACGACGCTTGCGCAAAGTTTCGAAATCTATTCAGGGCGAAACCGCAAATCTGATGGGGGTTCTGACTCAAATATTTCAAGGGATAAGACAAGTTCAGGCATACGGAATGGAAAACCGTGAACGCAAACGGGCAGGGGCAGCCGTCATGTCTGTTCGTAACCTGAACATCAAGGCCGCAAGGATTAGCAATCTTTCAACTCCTATCAATGAAATTTTAGTGGGTGGGGTCGTTTTTGGAATTATTGTTTATGGGGGATACAGAATTGCGGATGGTGAACTGACACCGGGCGGGTTGATGTCCTTTATTGCAGCTTTTTCTTTGGCGTATGAACCAATGAAAAAATTGGCAAAATTGAATAATGCGCTTCAATTGGGATTAGGTGCAGCCGAACGCGTTGATGAAATGATGAAGGAAACAACGTCAATCATAGAAAAACCGAACGCCCATGAATTGACCACACAAAAACCATCTATCACGTTTAAGGATGTCAATTTCTCTTATGAGAACATGGAAGAAAACAAACAAGCTCTTCATGATGTATCCATGACGATCGAGGCTGGAAAAGTCACCGCTTTAGTAGGACCTTCCGGCGGAGGAAAAACCACAATCCTGTCTTTGGTTCTGAGGTTTTATGATCCACGTTCAGGAGAAATTCGAATAGACGGACAAGACACGCGCGATGTAACGGTTTCTTCTTTGCGGAAAAATATGGCATTGGTTTCTCAGGATGTCACCATCTTTGATGATACAATTGCTGGAAACATTTCTTACGGACTTCCTTTTGCAACTGAAGAACAAATTACAAAAGCCGCAAAGGACGCAGCTGCCGATGAATTCATTCTCGCCTTACCACACGGGTATCAAACTCAAGTCGGCGAAAACGGAGTTTTGTTATCTGGTGGGCAACGCCAGCGGATTTCGCTGGCACGTGCTATTTTACGTGATGCCCCCATTCTTTTACTTGATGAGGCAACATCGGCACTTGATAATGAATCAGAGCGCCTGATTCAAAAAACCTTGGAGACCCTTGAAAAAGATCGCACAACACTGGTTATTGCCCACCGTTTGTCAACAATTCAGAGTGCCGATAAAATCATTGTCATGGATAAAGGGCGGATTGCAGAACAAGGAACCCATAGCGAATTATTAATCAAAAACGGAATTTACGCCCGTATGTACAATTCGACAGGCTTTGATGAAAGTTAGGAAAGTCTATCCATCCATGAAATTCGTAAAAGTTGCTCTTTATACTGTGCCGATATGGATTGCTGTTTACGTCATCATTTTAGGAATGCTTTATAGTAATCAAAGGTCAATGCTTTACAGTCCTCCCAAAGTTTCCGAGGAACAAATTGCAACAGGCGCACTGAAAAAATATCAATCAATATATGCCACAACATCGGATGGCTTGAAATTGAGAGGTTTTTTTCATGCTCCGGCAGATCAATCGAAACCCGTTATTCTTGCCTTTCATGGTAATGCAAGCCACCCATTGTGGATGGCACATGATTTTAATGATATGGTCGAGACAGGTTATGGAGTTTTGCTGGCCGAATATCGGGGTTATGGTGGAAATCAAGGTCACCCGACAGAAGAAGGGATATATCTTGATGCAGAGGCTTTTTTTCAAAGCAAAGAGTTGAAAAAAATACGAACAACAAATCCACTTGTTATTTACGGGCAATCTCTTGGGTCGGCTGCGGCCGTTGATTTGGCGCAAAGGCACAATGAGGAAATATCTGCTTTGATTTTGGAAGTTCCCTTTGATAATTTGACCAGTGTTGTGGAAAAGAACTTTCCAATCGTCTTTGGTGTTCGGTTTTTGTTAGAGGACAAATATGAATCGGACAAAAAAATAATGGATATTATGCCGCCCAAGCTCTTTCTTCTTGCAGAAAAAGATGAGGTTGTTGGGTTCGATAGTGGAAAAAAATTATTTGAAATTGCAAGGCAACCAAAACAAATAATCGAATATAAGAATGCGACCCACAATGGTTTGAGTATGTTTGGCGCATCGAAAGATACTCAAAATTTTATAGAAAGCTTAAGCCATGAAAAATAATGTTTTTGCAATTCTATTCGGATTTGGTTTTGCTCTGTGTCTTACCGTGTGCTGTTTTTCATCGGCCAGAGCGGAAGAACTGCGAGTTGAGATTGGTAATAATAAATTTGTAACAATCAATGCAGAAATAGCACGGACGGAAAATGAACGAGCCGTAGGGTTAATGAACCGGACGCACTTGGAAGAAGACGCGGGGATGCTGTTTATTTTTCCAGATGTGCGTCGCCCGGGATTTTGGATGAAAAATACTCTTATTCCGTTGGATATGATTTTTATTGATGAAGAAGGAAAGATTTCGGACATTCATAGAATGGCAAAACCAAAAGATTTGACCTTAATCATGCCGGATGAACCCGTCCATGCTGTGTTGGAAATTAACGGTGGAATGGCGGATAAATTGGGAATTTCAATAGAAAATCAAATTTATGCAGATTCTTTGCGAAAATGACTTGAAGAACAGGCAATCTTTCGTGTAAAAGAAAGCCCTTACGTATATAATATAGTTTACGTATCTGAGAGTGTCGGGGCGTAGCGCAGCTTGGTAGCGCAACTGCTTTGGGAGCAGTGGGTCGGGGGTTCAAATCCTCTCGCCCCGACCATTCAGAATTTCCCCTAAAAACGGAGCGGGTAGTTTTAGAAGTTTCAACCGTTTTTCAGTCATGGAAGCTTCTCTTTTAATTTCTTCAAAATCTCTATATTGTCGTCCCATGGTCTATGAAAATGAAGAGCAGGATAAGCAATGGCGCGCATTGATCGTCAAAGCACAAAGCGGGGACAGCGCAGCCTATCGCGAATTGTTATCCGCTCTTGTTCCCGTTATTCGTCGCGCAGTTGTTAAATCTTTACCATCTCCGGATTCTGCCGATGATGTGGTTCAAGAAGTTCTGCTTTCTGTACATAAAGCTCTCCATACTTATGATTCGAACAGGCCGTTTACACCGTGGCTCATGGCTATTGTATCTTTTCGCAAAACAGATTTTTTGCGGCAACATTATGCCGCACGTGGAAACAAGCAGGTCTCACTTGAATCGGTAGACATACCGGATTATCTCAATAGCAGTGATTCTTCAATGAACTGTCACGATATAGAAAATGCCATAAACGAGCTTCCCAAAAAACAGAGGAAAGTTGTCGAACTGCTGAAAATTAAAGGATTTAGCACCAAAGAAGTATCCGAACAGACGGGGTTGTCAGAAACCGCCGTCAAAGTGACGATGCACCGCGCTTTACAAAAATTAAAAGAGAAACTCGCATGAATAACGATAAAATAGACAAAACCATTCAAGATCTATGCGGTGAACTCAAACCCGTTTGTTGCGTAAATCCACTGTGGAGGGCTCTTTTGTGGATTTTGATGGTGGTGTGTTACAC
Source organism: Micavibrio sp. UBA5572 (assembly GCA_002425415.1). Classification (GTDB taxonomy): domain Bacteria; phylum Pseudomonadota; class Alphaproteobacteria; order Micavibrionales; family Micavibrionaceae; genus UBA1573. Next base: position 2,242 of record DIMG01000031.1, on the reverse strand, counting down.
CTCTGCAGTGGCCATGACCATTGGTCTGCGTGAAAATATAGCCGAGGCCATGAACAGGGAAGATTATATTTTTGAGTTGATCCTGGCCTTTTCAACCGGAATTTCCGCATCGCTTATGACGTTCTGGCTCTCTATCCCCGATTGCGACCGCTATAAGAGGTTTCTGGCAGTCCCGTTGACCTTGCTTGCTGTTCAGATCATCTGGATGCTTGATCGCCTCTATTTCGAAGGAATGGGTAGTATTCGTGAAAACTGGTTATCCCATTGTTGGATAAATACAGCACTTCACACAACTCTTCCTGCAATTGCCGTTCTTATTCTGGTGCGTAAAGGCGCAACAGTAATGCCATGTGCTTTGGCTAGCTATGCTGTTCTGGCAGTTAGTGAATTCGGTTGGATTGGCATGCGTCTGGTTTGTCCCCATGATAATGTGGGCGAGGCATATTTTCTTAATTTTTTACCCTATGTCATCATAGGGATCATCGCGGGTTTTGCCGCCAAAAAACTTTTTCGCTGGTAGAGGGAAAAGTTTTTTGCTCTTTTAATTTTTTGGCAATTCCTATAGGGTAAGCTCGATTTTTAAGAGGTATGACAATGGAAGTCAGAATTTACCGTCCGAGCAAATCTGCAATGCAATCAGGTCGCGCCAAAGGGCAGGACTGGGTTGTGGAGTATGAATTGAAAAGCCCCAGATCACCGGAAAGCCTGATGGGCTGGACGAGCTCTGGAGATACTTTGAATCAGGTAAAGCTGAAATTTCCGACTCTGGAACAGGCTAAAGGTTTTGCTGAAGCGAAAGGCTGGACATTTACAGTCATTGAATATCAGGAAAGAAAGATTGTTCCAAAAAACTACGTCGATAACTTTAAATATATTCCATTGGAAGAGGCTTCTGCCTGATTTCTATAGGTCCCGTAGCTCAACTGGATAGAGCACCTGCCTTCTAAGCAGGGGGTTGCAGGTTCGATTCCTGCCGGGATCGCCACTTTTTTACCAGTATCATTTCTTTGCCACGGATCAGGTTGATATAACCTTTTATCAGTCGAATGACGAACATCCCTAATGTCAAAAAAGCCAAAACGGGAATGCCGTAAATCAGCGCACCAGCAATCGTTGTTGAAATGGCAGCAAATAACAACAACACAAGAAATACCAACACAGCAAACCCTGAAAATAAGGCAAGAGACAGGTAACTGCGCGAAATCCAGACCAAATGTGACGCTGCCCACATCTCCATGGGCTTTTTCCTGTATTGCGCCGCCCAAATCAAGAATAGGACAGTCAGCGCGGCAAGCCCTCCGGTGACCTCCAGAATCGTTCCAACACCAATGGCGCGTGAATGTTCATTGGGCAGCCCATGGGACGTGGATATCGTGATCATCAATAATCCTACCCAAAGTAAAGGGGCTAGGTAGAAGCTGTGGAGGATAACCTTCTCATAGACGGTGGGCTGTGTGAACTCAGTTCGTTCACCCATTTTCACCAGAAGAACCTCGATAAACTTTCGGAACATATCCACCCTCATTGGTTGGTTTTGGTTGGCTTTATTTTAGCCTGCTGCCGTTATCAAAAAAAGGTCCGGAGACCTTTTGGGTGCTCCGGACAAACGGCGGTAATAGAGGGTGTGTAAAATCTTTATACTAGAGCCAAATCGCGGATGCAATAGAAAAATGCAAAAAATAGAAAAAAATTTTTCCAAAAACGAAACTATCAAAAATATTAAGTCATTTTTAACAATATAACCAAATCATAATTCTTAATACTAACTAAGTATTTATAGTAAAATGTTCTGTAATTACTACTAGAAACTTAATAATTAGTAATATTAAAAAATCATTTAATTACTATTACTTGAGTTTTTATAAATAGTTTCGCTTTTGGTTATTGGGCGCGACACAATGTCGCCACATTATTAACTTGAATCATGAACGTTTTGTAAACTTCATTTATTTGAATTTGATGTTTTAAGAAGATGAGGTAATGCATGTTACTTGGTAAGTTGCCAAAACTTAAATGCATGGATTTTTGACGTCAGGAAATTCCCCCGAACGGGCGTGCGCTTTAAGCAGGGTTTGGGGAAGAATGGCTCCTCGAGCAGGATTCGAACCTGCGACCAATCGATTAACAGTCGATTGCTCTACCGCTGAGCTATCGAGGAATCAGCTAAAACTATTCAGGTGGCTTTTTTATTTTTATTAGAGCCATTTGTCAACTCAGAAAAAATCACCTGATTTAAAAACTG
>DIMG01000013.1 GCA_002425415.1 Micavibrio sp. UBA5572 | reverse complement strand
TTTTCACGGTCAAAAAGCACCGCTTGAGTTTCTTCTTTACCCGCCCCCGAACGAGAAATATACCGCACATGCTGGTAGAGATTTTTAGCTCCACTCCCAGCACCAACCCCGATACCCTTCGTCCGATTCTGGACGGGATTAATTTTCACAACAACTCTCTGGCCAGAAAAACTCCCCGAAAAAGAATTCCCCCGAACCACCCCATCACGCATTTTAAGGCGGGTTCCCGCCCCCTTATTTTTCACCTCGGCTCCGGCATGACGACGTAGTTTTTTGAAGACAGATTTACGGGGGCTCTCAATAGTGACAATCAGTGGACGGGACAAATCAGGAGATGCCAAAACGGCGCCATCCTCTTCCCACATTCCAAAACTGACACCATCCAGTAACATCTAACGTCTCTCCGTCAAGGGCAAAACCCGCCCCAAATTCTTTCGTGCTTTCACACACTATTCTCGAAATCAAAGACCAAAAGCACAACCCCTAACATCGAACCGGGCCCGCAATCCAAACCCTAATCTCGACCCAAAAAGCGCAATTTCGCTCCCTAATCTCCGCCACAAAAACGAAAATTCAGTCCTAAAACCCTATCACAACCTCTAAATTAATTCAACTTATTTCTACAAATAACAACGTGTAATAAATATAGCAATAACAGCAACATAAATAATACAACAATTTATATTTTTTATCTTGTATTACCTTTCTAAAATTCTCTACATCCTCCCTTTTCACTCCGCCTCCGCCTTATCGCTCCCCCTGCCTATCACCCCAGTAAGACACTCCACCCTGTCAATCGCCTTCCGTCATTAAAGAATTGCTCTTCATTTTTTTGGGATGTCGTTCTGGGGTTAAGTTTGGATTTCAGTGATGCCTCCTCTCTTGTCTTGGGGTGAAATTTGGCTCCCTCCTCCATGACAAGACACACCTCACCACCCTGATTTTGAGTACGGCCGTTTATTTTCATAGTGTTTTATACGAGAAAGGGCAGACACAAAAAAGGCCGGAATTTTTCCGACCATTTTTTATTTTCACTCCTCGAATTTTAGCCATGAGGCATCATCTGATTTGCCCCGTCCATTTTCACCACATCTTAAATTGGGGTGATTTTTCTTTCCCCCTTCACCACCCGCAAAACAGATTTCACATTATATATATTTTCCAGAAGTCTAATCTGTATTTTAAATTCTCCTCCCCTCGCCTAAAATTTTGAGGGGTAAAATCAGGGTCATTTTTTGACTTTCGGAATCCGCTTTTGGGAGCTTATTTTTGTTCCCTATTTTTCAAAATTTCATTCCAATCATCACCCGTTTTTTCAGGAACATGGGTTAACATATCACCATCAAACACCCCCGCATTTTTTACACCCTCTCGAATGGTTTTTTCGATTTTTTCTCCCCCTGCATCATGGTCAACGGCAAGAATGATTTTTTGAAGTTGGGGAAACTTTTTAATCAGGTCGTTTATAAGTTGTACCTGATGGGGTCTTAATCCTCCGCTGACGGATGCAAAAACAACACCCGATTTTTGAGTGTCAGGAAACAAAGTGAAATAACTCAACCCGTCAATCGGGCTTTCCGTGATAACCAAAGTCTCCGCTTTCAGATTGATGGTGCTTGTCCATAACCCCTTGGCACTTCCTCTGACAAAAACCCCTTTATCGGCGTTCTTGAGTTCAAGCCCACATACCCCCACATGGTCATAATGGGGAAACACTACATTTCCGTAGAAGTCCCGATAGACACGTCCGGCAAAAAGTTGGTTTTGGAGTGTAGAAAGCGGAATTTTGCGGACATTTTGGAGGTAATCATCACCCTTTATCTGTTTCACACGCGAAAACAGGGCTTTAATGCGTTCTGGATTGTATTCTTGTTCCTGAATGTCGGACGCAAAGGGGATGTTTTGGCTGATACAGCCTCCTCCCCTGACCCATTTTTGGAGTTCTTGGCCTATTTCGGGGAAAGTCTTATCGGTGCGCTTCCTGATAAAGTCCACGATTGTTCCGTTGTCCTTATCATCCGACACGGAGAAATAAACATAATTACTCCCCCGCTTCGAGATAATCACTTTATCTCCGTTCGGGTGCTTCATCACCAAAGAGCTTTTGGTCGTCTTTCTGGGGTCGAGTTCATACCCCAGAGAGGCCGCATAATGGCTTAGGTTAATATCTGACTTGTAGCGGCTGAAATCGTGTTTCTGATACATGACCACTGCCCCCTAATATTCTGAAGGGAGCAGCAAAACGCTGTCGGTAAAATAGAAGCTGATTTTATCGAGCGGAAAATCTGTGTAGTCGATTGTCTCCGTATAGATAACCACTCCATTTCCATCGTCACAGGTCAGTGTCGCTTTTTTGTTCTCATCAACGGTCATTTTCCAGAGCTGGAATCCTTCGCCTTTGATTTCTGCTAGAATCTGGTTGCTCAGGATTTTCTCCAGTAGCCAATAAGCCCCTGCTTCCCCTGCCAGAAATTTAACGCCTTCGGTGTAGCGGTATTTTCTAAATAGTGGGTGAAAATACCATTCTTCTGTGCCTGTAAATTGACGGAGGGCGGATTTAAGTTCTTGAGCGTTCATGGTGGATTCTCCTTAATGGGCTGTTTTGAGGGGGCAGATTGTGAAAAAATCATGCTCGGTGCGGATGGGTGATAATTCTGGGTTGGCTTGCAGTTCACGAATGGCCATAAAATCGGCTTCATCGGCATTGCTTGCTTCCACAAAAACCCGATAGGTTCTGATTTCCTGAAAACGGACTTCAAACCCTTTGGCTTCTCTTTTTTGCCTCAATGCGTTTGCAAGTCGCTGAATATCAGTATTTTGCTCGGTGTTCATTTCTACTTCCCTTTCCTTGTTGTACGGGTTGCGTATGCAACCCTTGGCTCCCGCCGAGGGTCTGGGGTAGCAAGGTCTTAAGGGCAGTTTTTTGCAAAATTTTGGAGCGCAAGCGATCGCGAGGAATGGGGCTTCAGCCCCAGGGGAAAATTTTCAAAACAACTGGAAGCGGAGCGCCTTTACCCTTGACCGCGCGAGGGCTGAAAGCCATTAGAAAAAACACATAAAAAAAGCAGCCTTGAAAAGGCTGCTACATCACTACTTCACTATTTATCTACTTATCCAACCCTGCTAATGAGTATCTGGATAGAGTGCTGGGAACCAACGCTCTACTACTTCAAATGGGAAAGCGAGCCGCACAGAACTTTTGGGGGTATCTGATACAAGCAATCCTTTTTTGAGAAGCTCGGAAAGAATAGTGCGTGCCATACGGTCTTTGTATCCTGTGAGTTCAGGTGCCCTACCCCGCTCGAACTCTCCAAACAAGAGAGCTTCACGCAGCAAAACAAAACTGCCTTGTGGCAAACGACCAGCAGACACTTCATCATCGACATAGAGCTTGATACGACGTGTGAGCTCGGTTGGTTGAATAAGACCTGCCATATAGTCTACTTGGTCAATACACGCTTTGAGGAAAAATTCACAAAACTCTGTAAGAGCTTGTTCAGAGAGTGTCCCTCTGCCGTCCAGATCACCACGACGCGGCTCGTCCGCGGCTTGCAGCAAGGCCTTATAGTTCTGAACATTTCTGGCAAGTCCACGCGCCACAGACCAAAGACTTGAGCCCACTCCAAAACGAAGGAGCATCGCATGTGACATTAAACGGGTCACACGACCATTCCCATCAAGAAACGGGTGTATCCACAAAAGACGGTGATGTGCTGCTGCGGCCGAGATGATTTGTTGTGATTTACCCAGTCGGGTCACATCATAGGCTTCATCAAACCGCGTCATAAAGGATGGGAGACTATCTGGCCGTGGAGGTATGTGACGACCAACCGAGACATCATGGTGTCTTAATTCACCGGGGATGACGCTCACGATTTCTTTGGTATCGGGATTTTCGTTTTGCAACAGCTCATCGGGGAGCCGTGAGCAAAATTCTTTATGGAGCCATAAAACAAATTCCGAGGACGCGGGATAACAATCCGGAGTAGTCCCTGCATCGATCATGGACTGAACTTCGATATGGGCAACCGCCTCTTTTTGAAGGTTTCTTTTTTTGGGCTCTTCTGAGTAATCTTTGGCGAGGGCGCGATCAATATCGCGAGGATGTGTATTATGCCCTTCAATCAGGTTGGAGTAATAACAGTTCATGGAACGAACCAGATGCCCTATACTTCCTCTGACTATCGGGTGCATTTGTCCTGCCAGCGCATTGGATTTTGCAACCAGATCCACCACAAGATCATTGAGGACACGCGAGCTTCCCTCTGCTGGAAGCATAGGCTCCATCAGGCCAATAGGTTCGAGGTCATTTTGCCGATCTTTTTGCCGCATAATACCCATTGTATATCAACTAGATATACATATGCAACACAATCAATTTTGCCGATCTTTTTGCCGATCTTTAGAACTATTTGGCGTTCGGGATAATAGCCTTTGCGCTCAGGTCATCAATGGCCGCTTCTCCGGCACTTAAGAGCAAATTGATAGAGGAAATTTCATCACCTGACGAACTCCCCTCTCCTCTCCATATCTCGCGACCATTTTTTAAATCAACAAGGGTAAAAATCGTATTCAATACTGAACTTGATACGGCATAAGGTTCCCGATGAGAAGCGCAAGGAGCTGGTTGATATGGCTCTGGACTCCTCTGACCTCTCGCCACGGGAGCTGGCAATCCGGTTTACAGAGGAGAAGCAATACTTCCTCTCGGAAGCCACAGTCTATCGTATTCTCAAAGACCATGACCTGATTACCTCTCCGGCATGGATTGTGATGAAAGCTGCAGATAAGTTCCATCAACCGACTACGGCGATTAACCAGCTCTGGCAAACAGATTTTACTTATCTGAAGATGTCTGGCTCGGGCGCGGTCATACCGTCCTCGCATACAGGCAGAAAATAAAGGAAAACACTCTTAATTTAAGAAAACTGTTGCACAGACAATCTGCTGCAGCTTAACATCAACAAATAAACCCTACGGGAGACAAAATACCACCTTAATTTATAACCTCATCTGTCCAATAGGTTCTGACGACATACACGTTTACGCAGATAGTTACATAATGTTTCACGTGAAACATATTTTCCTGTTAATTCAATGGGTTATGGTTCTTTTTGTCTATTGACGTGAATCCAGAAATGGTTTACCCAAATCAGACCCCCTTCCCTTCTTGCGTCAAGGATCGTCACCCGAATGGGACGAAACCCCGCAGGGGGTTCGGTGAGGTTAGGCTGCGCAAAGCGCGGCCTTAGCGAATAGAGTCTGACCGACCGAAGGGCGGGGACGCCCAAGACCTAGGTCTACTCTCCCCTATTTGGAATATCTGGTTTTCCGAGGGTCTACCAAGTCAGTTTCATCAATAGGCAAGCCTGCCATCTTAAGCGCCTTCATTACAAAGATATTCTGAGGCTCACGCGAATTATGAGCGGCATCTGCCAATAAATCCCAAACGTAGACAGGCATGGACAAAGAGCTATTGCGACGCTCCTTCTGAGGGTCTGGAACGACCGTCGGAGATATATTGGGCAGCGACATACTACTCGGCTTGCTCAGCTTGCTCTCCACGCTGCCAAATCTGTCGTCATCATTATCATTTTTGATGTGTGAGATTTCAACATCTCTTAATGTTTTAGCCATTGTAAATTCCTTTGTTTTCATCATGTTCAAGTTGCTAGGTAGCAAAGTGGCGTAGTAACAATGTAACTTTTAAGCTGCCTGAGACTGTTTCTTTTCATGGTCGGCAACAAGTTGTGCCACTATCTCTTCGGCCAGATTTTCAATTTCAAGCGCGGCAGAGCCACTAGGTTCCAAGCTGACAGGTGTATTCCCGTTGAAACGCGCCTGTGGGTAGATGGTTCGATCATGAATGATCGTATCGAACACAGGATAGTTCATCCGCTTGAGCTGATTGACCATATGGCGAAGGACTGAAGTATTCTGCTTGCCCCTTGTTATAACGGTCCTGTAAGGAATTGAGCGCCCAGTGAGTTCCATGGCCTCTTTAACAATAGCTGCCGTATTAGCGGCCTCAAGAAAGTCGTCCTCATTAGGCTGAGCTGGGATAATAACAAGATCAGCAATGCCGGCAGCCTTTAGAAGTGAAATCGACGCAATACCAGCGACATCAATAAGCAAAATGTCGCAGGTTTTAGAAAGCTGTTTTGCGGTTTCAATGATTTGCTTATCCTGAAGCTCCTGACGAAATTCAATTCCCTCAAAGAAGCCATTTTCACGACCTTTTTGAAACCATCTCGACAAACTTTTATTTGGATCGGTATCTATAAGCCCAACACGATTTCCCATTCTCGCCCAATAATCAGCGAGACAAATCGTAGTAGTAGTTTTTCCTGCTCCGCCTTTACTGGAGGAAACTGTAACAATTTTGACCATCTTATTCTCCTTGCTGGATAGCAACGTTGGTAGGTAGGTAAGTTGCTCATTCGTCAGAAGGACAAAAAGAAAAGCAACCCGTTCAAGTAAATATATCACTACATTGCCTTGTAGTGAAGTGCCTATTTAAACACCTAACAACTTAACAACGTAGACAAGTTGATAAAATCTTCTGATTTGTGGCACCGGCTTTGATGAGTCCTGATTGGCCAAAAACATTAGAAACTAACAACACGCTCACTTAGCAACTTATGTAAGTATTAAAAAAACTCAATGTTTTCAATGAATTTCAATCTAGAAAATGACAACATACTTACATAGCCACTTGCCTATGTTGGTGCAGTCCAATTTAACATCCAAGCAAAGCGACAACATAGCAACTTAGCTATGTTGCCTCCTTATTGGGTTTTACTTCCGTCAACAACCAAATAAAACTCACCTGTAGGAGAGTCATGATGGTAGAGAGAAAACTCTAGGATTTTTCTTTTCACATCGAATGAGCCGCGCAGCGTCCATTCGGATGTAGAGGGGAAGGCTTTTCTGATAAACTCGCAAGCATCTCCAGCAGTAACATTCAGGTGTCCAGATAAATGTCTCCAACCCATATTACGGCCTTCAACAAAGAAAAATCCTGCTGGTGAAATTTGCTGCAATATATAACCAAACTCACCCAAGAAATTCTTGAATGCAATTTGGATTAAATCGGCCAAATTATCTTCGTCATCAGTTTCATCAAAATAGGTGGATTCATCCCACATCAGATTAATTTTTTCAGTCGGGATTGTGAGGATTGAGGTATCTTGCATAACATTCTCCGTAAAATCTATTTGCTTATTTGAACACAAAGCAAAGTAGCAACATACCTACATAGCAATATTGCCACTTTGCTATGTAAGGGTTAAAAATAATAGCCATTTGGGACATCAAGCGTGGCAGGAATGCTATCCCATAAGGCACGATAACCATGCCCTTTGAGGGTTCGCACTTGTTTGAGACAATCATTCTGGTTATTCCATGCGGAATGCTTCCTTTGTCCATTCTGGGTTTTAACATAGGCGATATAAGTCATTATTCTGGTCTCTTTCTCTGTGGTGGGGGGAGGGTGGCGGCTTTATGCCGCCACCGCCATTTCTGGGGCTGTTAAGGGTTGAAGGTCATAGAGATAATCAACGGCCTTTTGTGCTGCGGTGGCTGCCGAAAATATGAACCGCTTATCATTGCCCAAAGCCTTTAGCCAATTGCTGCAATAATGTGCATGGTCGGGACGAGGGGAGAGGGTTACTCCCAAGGATGCGCAAAGTATTGCAGCACCAAGTTCTGCAACCAACTCTTCAAAAGCGTAGTCCTTTTTTTCTATAAATTTCCCTTGGGTAAAACGGTCAAGGCGGTGAGATGCTCCGCTCCAGTGCGTCAATTCGTGCAACAAAGTCGAATAATAATTCTCTGTTGGGGTGCTGTGTTTGGTGGCGCGGAAAAGTCCTATTTCTGGCATTTTGATTTTGTCTGTGCTGATTTGATAACAAGCCCCGTCATGTCCATGCTCAATGATTGCGCCTGTTTGCTCCACAAATTTTGTGCAAGATTCAATCTGCAAAATCTCTGCGGGTTTAGGATTTTCTGGAATTTCAAAACCGTCCACTTGGTCGGCATTAAACACAGCAGAATATCGCGCAAACATACGGATTTTGTTGTCATCTTCGCTTTCTTCCGTCTCTTCTGTTGTCATCTGCTTCCAGAAAATAATCTGGGTGGATTTTTCGCCCTTTCTGACCTGTGCGCCTAGCTCTGCCCATTGTTTATATGTTCCCCAAAGCCCTGACTTAAAACCACGGTCAAGCTGGGTTATCCAAAGCAGGGGGACATTAATCCCTCTATACGCTTTTTGTGTGCTGGCATTTTGCGGGATGTGTGACATTCCATGCCAAGGCATTTCGAACGTCTCCCCTGAAAAACCTTTCTCGATAGCTGAGGCGATTGCATTGGTTACGGTTTCATATACATCGGTTCTGCTCATTTCCTTTTCTCCTTAAAATCATGGTTGCGCATATTTCCCTATGCGCCGTGAAACGGCTTAAAAGGCGGCGCGTTCTGTCAAGATCCGAACAAGGTAGAGGGGTATCTCCCGTGATTTTTTCGAAAAGAATTAGAGAAAAAATATTGGGGATACGGCCTTGTTCGCGCTCTGCGTGAGCGAAGCGAAGGTCTTGACGGAACGCGCCAAGAGAGGAAAAGAACAACGTCTCGCAAAGCGAGTCTGCATCACGGCCTAAAAATCTGACCTTAATAAAAAACCATCTGTGGCGATGTGTTTTGATGCTTCTTGAAAAAAGCCCACAATGTAGGCGTCCATGCCTGCTCGAAAACTTCCATAGAGAGCGTGTTTGCACGCTCAACCAAGGCAGGGATGCCCTTAAAAGTGAGTTGTTATGAAAGCAAAGCTGGCTTATATCCTGCGCTTTCACAATCATGTGAAAGGCAGGATCAAACCCCTGACGCTCAAGAACATCAGCGGCAGCAACTACCATTGCTCCTGCTCCAGCTGTTGGCTCATTCAGGGTTATAAATCCTTGGTCTCGAATAAAAGACCCAGCTCCGACCAAGCCAATTTCTGCCATAAGTTGACAGACATGAAGCGGTGTAAAAAACTGACCTGCCCGCACATCCAACGCCCCGATTTCTGCGGCGACATGGCCTAAAAAGTCCTCTCCCTGATTAACTGCAATATAGGCTTGCCCGATAAGAGCAGGGTAGGCGAGAATTGTATCCTTATCGGGGTAGGTCGAAACTATCTGCATATAGGCCACCTCTAAAAACCCCCTGTATTCCGGCATAGATTTCTGATTCACTGGTTCAGTAAACAACGAGGAGTCAGGGATGTCAGGGCAGCCGGGTTTTTTTGATATTCAGGACAGATACGAAGCATTGAGCCGTGCTGGCGATCCGCTGGAAGGTCTGCGGACGATGATTCCGTGGGAAAGTTTTCGCAAGCCCCTGAAGAAGACGTTACAGCGTAAAGATAACGGCCTCGGTGGGCGGCCTCCGTTCGACGATGTTCTAATGTTCAAGGTTTTGGTGTTGCAAGCGCTGTACAATCTGTCGGACGATCAGTCGGAGTACCAGATACGCGACCGGCTGTCGTTCATGCGGTTCCTCGGGTTGGAGATGGACGGGCGTGTGCCGGACGCAAAGACGATCTGGCTGTTCCGCGAGCGTCTGGCGCAGGCGGGCGCGGTGGAAAAGCTGTTTGCACGGTTTGACCGCCATCTGGAAGAACACGGCCTGATGGCGAGTGGCGGTCAGATCATTGATGCGCGGTGGACTGTGAAGAATGAGCAGAATTTTTACGGCTACAAGAACCACATCAACACGGACAAGACGCACAAGCTGATCCGGCGCTATCATGTGAGCGAGGCCAGCCTTCACGACAGCAATGCCTTCGATGAAGTTTTCGACGAAAAAAACACATCGAAGGATGCCTGGGCCGATGCCGCTTACCGCACAAAAGAACGCGAGGCGGCATTAAAAGAGCGCGGTTATCGCTCGCACATTCATTATAAAGGAGCGCGCGGACATCCTCTATCCGAAGCAAAACAAGCGATCAACACACGCCGGTCAAAAATCCGCGCGCGCGTTGAGCACGTCTTCGGACGGCAGGCGCAGATGGGCGGTAAGTTCGTCCGCTCCATCGGTATCGTTCGCGCTGAAGCAAACATTGGGCTGAAAAACATCGTCTACAACCTGCAACGATTCATCTTCCTGACAAAACCGGCGTCCGCGTAACGCCGGAAGATGAAAACACCGGACACCGGCAGGTAAAAACTAGAAAAACGGCGGCAATGTCCGCCATAATCCACAACAAATTCATGCACTCACGCCATCAGCTAAAAAAATGCAGGGTTTTTAGAGGTGGCCTATAGCGATTTTCAAGGGCATTTGCCTGTTCTTCATTGATGGCGGTGAGTTTGGCATAGGCGCAATAAGCCAGTTCGCAAAAATCTCTGAATTTTTCTGTAACGGTTTTAGAGGAATCCAGACGTGACAATTCTTTCACAAAATTTTGATGTGACATGATAGTTATCCTTAAAATGAGGGGAGGGGAAAAAGGGGAGCCACCCACCACGCGGCGGGTGGCTCTGGATTAACGGTTACTCATCGTCTTCCAAGGATTCATCATCTTCAAAATCATCACCAGATCCATCGTCCGTATCTTCCTCCAAATCCGTTTCAGTCTGGGATTTATCGGGATTGATGGCTGGAAACTGCATGGCTTCGGGAACCCATTGGGAATGACCATTCTCTGAAAAAGACTTTGCAAAGAGCTTTGCCAGTTTTTTGACGAGTTCACCCTTTTTGTAGTCCGCAACATTGGCAAACTGTGACGCAAATCCAGCTTCATTGATAATTTTTTGCAACTGGATTTTATTTCGGCGGCGCAGGAAGTCTTCATCTGCCCACCAAGAATGTTGCATATTTATCCCCATATCGACTGCGAAGCGGTTCATCAGGGATGATGACTTTGTGTCCAGAACATCAGAAGAAAACTGCCCGAATTCCATGGCACTTAGGGTGAGAAGGGTGGTCGTGAGTTGTGCATCTGACAGACCAGTTACAACATCATAGAGCTTTTCTTCGCTATTGAAGAAAGACAACACACCTTGCTCACCCTTTTTGAAGCCACAGGATTCGAGTGTCTCAAGAACAATTGAAGCCTGTTCTTCAACATAGAGCAGTGCAGGTGACTCGGTTTCATCCTTTGCAAAATACTGGTGCAACCCATGCGCCTTATATTTACTCAATTTTTGGATAACGGCGAGTTCCATTGCTTTGCGAGGATTGGCAATCAAAGCCGCCTGAACAGCCACTGATTTATGCATCGACATATAACGGCAGAGCGGGGCAGGGTAGGTCACAACTGGTTTTTCGCCTAAAACCTTGGTTGTGTCCTCGTCAACTTTGCTAATTTTGAGGAGATTATCGTGAACTTCTACCGAACCGTAGTTGGATATAGAAATCACTGTGCCGCATGGTTGCCCTTCCTCGGCTTCTTCATACTGCCAAGGGGAAAAGCGGCCTTCAATCACCTCAACCCATTCACGGGTTTTTCTGTAATCTTCTGCCCATTTTTCAGCCTGTGCGAGTTGCAAAGCCATGAACTCGTCAACATCATTAAAGAATGTTGTTTTATCTTCGGAAAAAAGGTCGGTGGTGTATGTTCCTGTATAAAGTTCTTTCGGGAAGATAGCGTCTGCTACAGAAGGAAGATTTCCAACCAGTTTTTCCTTAAGGTCGGAAACTGTATCAATCCAGCCATTCAGAACATCTCCCAGAAGCTCATTTTGTTGTTCGGATGTTCCGATGCTCAAGGCTTCTGCCAGAGAAAGGTCTATTTCTTTATTGAGAAGAGCGTCTTTGGCAACATCCACCAAGTTGAGCAAAGACAAACGGCGTTTGATAGTGGTCACACTTAACCCAGTTTTTGAGACAATCTCCTCCAGCTTTTCTCCGTCCTGTACGAGAGCCGCAATAGCATTAGCTTCTTCAAGAGGGGAGAGGTTTTCACGCTGGACGTTTTCGATGGTCGCAATCCGCAAGATTTCTTCTTCGGTCAGGTTTTCTTTAACCTCCACAGGAACGGTAAAATCTTGGGAAATCTCACCTTGAGAGAGAAGATGTTGCATAGCGCGGAAACGGCGTTCGCCACTGATAATCATAAATTTCTTAGTCCTGCCTTTTGGTTTGGCAACGACAAGATTTTGTAATAATCCATCAGTTTTAATGCTCTGTGCCAGTCCAATAATACTGGTTTCATCAAAGGCTTTCCGAGGATTTCCTGCGGATGCTTCAAGTTGAGCGAGGGTTACGGTTTGAATGGTCATTTTTAGTTCTCCTTTTGGTTTGTAAGATTTCAGTGCGTGTTGCACATCTTTTCCTACGAGCCGCTTGCGGCCCAAAAGCGGGGGGAATTTTTCAATGACCCGGACTTTCCGGAGGGGTATCTCCCGGGATTTTTTTGGAACGAAGTGGAGGAAAAATTTTGGGGAAACCGGAAATCCGCGCTCCGCGACCTGAAAGGGGGTCTTGAAAAAGGGCCGAAGGGGGCTTATTCTTTTTTCAGATCTGATATAAATAAATGATAGGCTTCAAAACATGACACACGAAAACGTATTTTCTTTTGATAGCCTCCCTCAAATTGAAAAATTAAAATCCTTACTGTGCGGCATTGATGAGTGCAAACGCCTTGGCTTTATTTATATAGATGAACAAGGCATTCAGAGTTTATCAACAGCAGGCATGGCTTATTTATTGTATGTCGTTGGTAAAGACATCACCAGTTTAGCGGAAGCATTCGCCTTAGGAAGAATGACTGCACTTGATGAGGTTGAAGATCTTAAGTCTTGATAGGGATAATACATTCCTCAAATATTTCCTTGCAAATTGAATATTAAATGTTAAATTTGCATACATGATTAAGCGAAAAATTAAAGAAAAAGTAGAAAAGCGGTTGTCGGAAGTTCCTGCAGTAGCACTGATGGGGCCTCGTCAGGTTGGAAAAACAACACTTGCACTCGAAATTGCCGAGAAAAGACCATCAATCTATCTTGACCTCGAAAACAGGCTGGATCTCCAAAAAATCAGGAATATCGAAGATTTTCATGCGGCCAACAGAGACAAGCTGATTATTCTTGATGAAGTTCAAAGAGTTCCAGAAATTTTTGCACCCATTCGTGGGATCATCGACAAAGAGCGAAGAGCAGGAAACAAAGCAGGAAATTTTCTGTTTCTGGGATCTGCATCAATAGAGCTTCTTAAACAGTCCAGTGAAAGCCTCGCCGGACGAATCTCTTACATTGAACTTCACCCAATTAACGCACTCGAATATCACGATACAAAGGACCACAATACCCTTTGGGTAAGAGGAGGTTTCCCAGATAGTCTCTTAAGCGCAGATGATGGGGCAAGCCTCGCCTGGCGGCATGATTTCATCAAAACATATCTTGAGCGGGACATTCCACAGCTCGGACCAAGAGTTCCTGCAACAACACTTGAGCGATTCTGGATGATGTTGGCTCATGGACAGGGGACAACTATCAATGCTTCAAAACTTGCCTCCAATCTTGAAGTTTCACATACAACCATATCCAGATATATTGACCTTCTGGCAGACCTGCTTCTGGTTCGAAAGATCCCACCTTATTCCTCTAATGTAAAAAAGAGGCTGGTTAAATCACCCATCATCTATGTTCGAGACAGCGGCCTAACCCATGCCCTTCTTGACATAAAGGGACTTAACGACCTTCTGGGACATCCAGTTTTAGGGAAAAGCTGGGAAGGCTTTGTGATTGAGAACATAACCTCAGTTTTACCCCAAAGTGCCAACCTGTTTTACTACAGGACGTCAGGAGGAGCAGAAATTGATTTGATTATCGAGTTTTCGGTCAGAGAAAAATGGGCCATTGAAATAAAACGTGGCCCCTCTCTTTCAATTCAAAGGGGGTTCTTTGAAGCCTGCGAAGATATAAAACCAAATAAAAAATTTGTTGTCTATTCTGGTGCAGATGACTTCCCTCTGGAAAACGGGATTTCTGCTGTGTCTCTTTCATCCATCATGAAACAGGTTGAAGAAAAGGGAGCTTAGAATGACGGGAATGATTGCAACTTTTCGTGTCACGATGGAAGAGAAGAAAAGCGTCGTTCGGGAATTCCAGATTCCTGCAACGATCTCCCTTTACCGTCTTGCCGAGACCATTATCGATTCGATTGGCTGGGATTTTGACCATGCCTTTGGTTTTTATAACAACCTTGAAAGCTACTTTGACAGCACAGAAATGTTTGAGCTTTTCTCTGATATGGGAGATCCAGAAATAAGGAAAAACGGTGTTATTCCACACGGTGTCAAGAAAACCAGAATTCCAACAGCGTTCAAAATCCCTGGAGATAAAATGCTGTTCCTCTTTGATTATGGGGATGAACATATTTTTCACGTCGAATTTCTGGGTAAAAGCGAGAAAGAGGAGGGGACGGTTTATCCCCACATGGTCACCCGAAAAGGGGTTGCCCCTCGGCAATACTAAAAATCTACGCATCATGCTCACCTTCACCCCGTTTCAACAGACCAAAGACCGAGCCATGTAAGTTCAACTCACCTTTTTTGGCGCGCGCGGTCATCTCGCGGAGGTATCCCCCAGGATTTCGAACACGGTCAGCCAAATCTGTGGCTTGAGCTTTCTGGTCAATCACCATGATACAGATTGCGGCGCCATGTCGACCAAGTGTCCCGCAGGCTTCCCACCACGCAGATTTACTAATGCCGAGGGTTGGCAGCATTCCGGCGGCGGCATCCACAATATCCGACCACGCAAGAGGGCGGTCATGGATCGGGAATTGCTGTTTGAACCGGTCAGAACAGGCGTTAAGCACCTGTTTCCAACTAATGCGCCCTAATTCTTCACTGATTGCAGCCCTCCATTGTTCTTTGGAGTCTGAAACGTCTTCCTTGGAGAGGGTAACAGGAGCTTGCTCGCGCAGTTTAGAGCTTCTAGAATCGGCTACGCTTCCCTTGGAAGCTTTAATGCTCATAGAGCTACTGTTATATGATTTATCATATTTAGTTTTGTTTGTATTGTCTATGTGGGCGAACTGTTGTTCGTCCTTGGATGTATAATTATGAGACATTTGAGCTTCTTTAAGGGCAGGGGAAGTCCCTTCAAGGGTATTCATCAACACATCATACAAATCCTTATGGGCTTCCAGAAGGGTGCGAAGATCTTTGATGTCCATATAGGTTCGGATAGAGATAGCGATCCCTTCGTAGTTACTTTCAGCTTGAATAGAGAAATGCTCAAGCGTTCTCACTTCCCGCGCTTCTGCAACCATGCTGCGGATCTGGCTTCTGTACCAAGAAATCTGGCGTTTGGTTTCCATCCAGGCTTCGTCCGCCAGTCTTTTCTCGCTGTCTTTGGCAATCAAGAAAGTCCGTAAGGCGGCGAGGGGAGAGAGATCAACACCATACGCATAGACAATCGCTCCTGTCTCGGCGTCACGGCTTCCATAGCGACGATGATTGCCGCTATCGTTCCATGCCAGAGCCCCCACTTCAAAGAGAGCTTTCTCCAGTTTTTGAATCTGGCGCTCGGAAACACCAAAATCGAGGGCGGTTTTAGAAAGCGCCTGATAAACTATTGGACGATTTCCAACCTTCCAGTCGCAATCCTTGGTGAACACGAGGTAATATTCAAGGAGTTGAACCATTTTAGAGGTGAAGCCCGCATAGGCGCCAACGCGTTTGACGAGTTTGAGTAATTCAAAGCGACTTGCGTCTTCTGCCAGCCCTTCAAACTTATCAGAAAACTGATCTGCTCCCCTAAATTTGGGTGAGCTTACCCTGCCGCCACTGAGTGGCGGATTATAAGTTTCGATGTTGTTCATGTAATTAGCCGTATCAAACCCCTAAATCAGGATGCAAAAAAGGCTTACGAAAAATTGATTTTTCGCTTGCAGACTGATTCGTTTTGCGATACTTTTGATTTTAAGAGATTACAAAAGGTATCGCCTTTTAAGCTAGACCGTGGTTGACGCCGCGGTTTTTGCTTTTTCAGGGCTTAGATTTTTTGGCTCCTCCTTCAAAGGTTAAAGTTAATAGAAATAGTTCACTCGATCTTTTACCCGGACACGGGCAATAGGTGGGTTATCTGTGAGGCCAGAGTGGATCCTCACGAAATTTACAGTCACAAAACCTTCCGATTCTGTTTCCATCAAAAAAAGCTATCATATTGTCTCATTATCCACAAGCTGACCTTCTCATTAGACAGCCTGATAAAACAGACTTGAATTATGAGACACTATATTTTCTGCCAATTTTTTGAATAAATCTCTCAATGAGAATTTCTCAAGACACAACTAAAAATGTCTCATGTGAATATCTAAGACTGGGTAAGACAAATGTTTTTGACTCATGAGACAGTTTAATGCTTTGCTCCGAATCGGTACGATGTCCAAACGTTGATTCGAGAATCGCCGAGACTGTGATATATATTCTTACGAGACATAAAGAGACAAAATGAGCAAATCAAAAGTATCAGTTGTAGAAGCTTCAAAAATGGCAGGGGTATCCCGTGCCACTTTTTACCGCCATATCACGGAAAAGAAGATCTCTACGACCCAAGATGATAAGGGAAATACAGTTATAGATGTTTCCGAACTCGTCAGAATATATGGAAACAAACTTAAGTCTCTAGAAGAAATTGAGAAAGAAGAGACAGATCAGCTGGATGAGTCTGAGACAGAACGAGACAGTTCTCTAGGTTTAAAAATTCAAGTAGATATGCTCAAAGAGCGCCTTAAAGACTACAATGAGGAAAGAGACAGAGAGCGCAACCAGTTAACGGAGCAAATTGAAGCGTTAAAATCTCAACTCGCAAGAGCCGAAGAGCAGCGCATCAAATCTGAAGACCAAAAAAATAAGCTCACTCTTATGCTTACAGACCAAAGATCTGATTCTGATAGATTAGCTGCCAAAGATGCAGTTCATAATCAAAAATTAACTGAACTTGAGATAACCGTCAAAACTTTGATTGAAAAGCAAACTAGGATGATAGAGGAATCAAGTAAGAAAAAAGGGTTATGGAGAAAACTTTTCGGGTAGGACTAAACACCTAGTAATCTTCTCCTTATACCAAGATCAGACTGTAAATCCTCATCTTCCTTCTTTACGAGAATTTTCTACTTCCAACCCCTATTAATTTAGGGGGGATTACCCACCCCACTAGTAATTCTCAATTTTCTTTACATAATCTAGATAACTGTATATTAGTAGCAGATGATCCACTTAAAACATGGATAATTATAACTAAATCATATAAATAAACAACAAAATGCGCTTTAAACAGTAATAGAGAGTGTATTCGAGAACGAGTTTAATGGCAGTAGGAGCCTATATCACAATGAAAGCAAAAGTTTCTTTATCCAGATTGATGGTATCAACGGCAATCATTGCGGTTGGGGCGGCATGGTTGTCGACACCTTCTTTCGCAGTAGATCTAGAGCTTCCAACAAATCCCAATGTTGTGGGTGGTGTATCAAGTGTTGCAACCCCATCTGCCGGTGTGATGAACATTACTCAATCGACGGGTCGTGCTGTCATTGACTGGGATAGCTTTAATATTGGAGAAGATGCCAGCGTTCAGTTCTTCCAGCCGGGATCCAATTCATTGGCCGTCAACCGAGTCATAAGCGCTGGAATTAACCCGACTAGAATTCTAGGCGAATTGAAGGCCAATGGACGAGTTATGGTGTTGGACAGAAATGGTGTTTTATTTGGTGCTAATTCTGTAGTGGATGTCGTTGGGATCGTGGCCTCGACAGGGGATGTAACAAATGCATCCGTTATGTCTGGAGCAACGATATTGACACTTAGTGATTTTGGCACTGGAACCATCGAAAATCTTGGACATATCACAGCATGAGTCAACCCCCATATTAGA
>DIMG01000012.1 GCA_002425415.1 Micavibrio sp. UBA5572 | reverse complement strand
CGAAAGAAGGAGCGATCAAAGAGACAAGGCCGATCCCTATCAGCACAGAAAGAGCCGTATGCCCCCAAGCCCGAGAAATTATCCTAGAAATTGAAAATCCCATCATCAATACCCCTGTGTTTCCTCCTTATGCATAGCATAATAGGGAACAACATTCAAGGTGGGATGGCAATGGGAGGGTTTTTCTGGATTGCAGCGTTGCCTGAAGGTTTCTCGCAATGACGGAAAGTCTAGTGTTTTAATGGTCAGAAAGAATGGATGCCGTTGTGCAACGGTATGACGATCCGTGTGAAATAAACCTTGCTTATGGCGATAGTTTTTATCCTGTGGTTTTGTTAGAATGAGTTGCAAAAGTGAAATGTATAATGATTTTTTCTCCTCGTTCTGAACAGTTTGATGACATCTATTTTTCGGTCGAGGATGGTTTGGCCGAGAGCAGGCATGTCTTTTTACAGCAAAATGACTTACCCAACCGGTTTCAGGGCAAAAGCCGCTTTACTATTTGCGAGGCAGGATTTGGAACGGGGCTCAATTTTTTATGTGCATGGACGTTGTTCGAGCAAAGCACGCGCCCCAATCAGCAGCTTGATTATATTTCATTTGAAAAATACCCGTTGTCGTCTGCTGATATATTGAAATATCTGGCGCATTGGGGCAGCGAGTTCGATGGGCGGTTGGAGCGATTGGTTGAGCTTTATCCATTGAGAATCGGAGGATGGCACCGTATCCGTGTTTCCGCACAAGTGACGTTGACCCTGATCTTTGATGATGTGAACCGTGCGTTGCCGCAATTGGACGGGGCGGTTGATTGCTGGTTTCTGGATGGGCATGCTCCGGCTAAAAATCCTGATATGTGGTCGGATATTATTTTTTCCCAGATGGGGCGATTGTCTGCTGCAGGGGCGCGGGTTTCAACTTTTACTGCCGCTGGGTTTGTGCGCAGAGGATTGAAAAATGCGGGGTTTCAGGTCTCTAAAGTTCGGGGGTATGGGCGAAAATGCGATATGACTGTCGGCGAATTTTGCGGACAAGGTGTTTTGCCCGTTGCCATTCAATATCCCGGGCGGGTTGCCGTGATCGGGGGTGGAATTGCCGGAGCGTCTTTGTGTTCTGCATTGGCGCGGCGCGGTGTTTTGGTTGATTTATACGAAAAGCATGAATTGGCCAGTGGAGGATCTGGTAATTTACGTGGATTGTTTAATCCGAGGTTTACAGCGCGGTTGGGTGATGAGGCCGATTTTTATTCTTCTGCGTTCCGGCATGGCTTGTGTGAGTTTTCGGATTTGCAGACCCGTCATGATGTTGGTCTTTTACCGTGTGGCAGTCTTCATATTATTCTGGATGAGGATAAACTCAAGCGGAGCGAAGGGTTTATACAAAACTGGGGATGGCACAAGGATCATGCCCGTATTGTGGATCGGGATGAGGCTCGCGAGATCAGCGGTGTTCCTTTGTCTTATGGTGCTTTGTTTCTTCCTGATGCCGGAATGATCTCTCCGAAGCTGGTTGTGGAAGCCTTGGCTCAATCGGCTAATATCATCATGGAAGAAGTTGGCAGCCTATCCAAACAAGGCCATGTGTGGATTGTTAACAATCGTGAATATGACGCTGTTGTGCTTGCCGGTGCGCATGATGTTTTGAAATTTCCCCATGTGTCATGGTTGCCCATTCATACTGTGCGTGGTCAGGTGAGTTTAATGGATCCGCCGGAAATTTTTTCGGGGTTAAAAACCAATCTTTGTCACGGAGGTTATGCCTCGCATCCGTTTGACGGGACAATGGTGGTTGGATCAACATTCAAACCTTGGTTGGATCATCTTGATGTGACCGAAGAAGATCATGTCGAGGTGCTGCAAAAGCTGGCTGTGGTGGTGGATGGATATGACGGTGTGTCTCTTGTCAAAGGGGGGCGGGCTGCGTTCCGGTGTGCTGCAAATGACCGTGTTCCGGTGATAGGGTGTGTTCCAGACTGGGATGGGCTTTATTTGTCAGTGGCTCATGGATCTCATGGGTTATCAACCGCGACGCTGGGGGCTGAAATTATTGTGGCTCAGATGGCGGGAGAAAGTCCACCTGTTCCACGCAATGTTTTAAAATTTTTATCGGCACAGCGTTTTATTGATCGTAAGGCACGCAAAGGGTCTTAAAAGAAGGGTTTTAAAATCCTTCGAGTGTGTCGTAAAACATCATTTCGCTGAGTTCAAATTGTACCTCTTCCGAAGCTATATCGAGTTGTGGCAGTTGTTTTGATATTGTCGGTGATGTGGCCGTTTTTTCAAACTGATTGATGGTGTTTTGCGGAAACAATGTCAGTAATAAAATCAGACAAGCTGCCGTTGCCAAGCCCCCTGACCACCAGCCTGTTTTTGAAAAAGTGACCGTTGTTTTTTTTTGTTGGGGACGCATCATTTGTTCATGGGTCAGGGCTTGGTCGATCATGGTTGCCAATTTGTTTTTCGGCAGAACCGGAACAACGTTGTTGTCTGTTTCCAGCAGATCAAAAGGATCTTTAATAAGAGTGTGTGGCAATGTCATGTCTTTCTCCGTTGATGTTGGCGGGGATTAAAGTTCCTAAGGCTTTGAGCCCACGGGCGATCAAATGTTCTACTGCTTTTTCTGTTGTTTCCATGTTGGCGGCAACTTCGCGGCGGCTGTTTTCATGGAAGTAGGTCAAGAGCATAGCTTCTTTCTGGCGATCCGGCAGACGGTCTATGGCTTGGAGTAAAAGCGAGCGGTATTCACTGGTGAGCAATGTTGCATTAGCCGTTTCAGGGACGCTGAGATGATCGGGTATTTCATCGTTTTTATTCTTGCGTGCGCGGTGGACATCCATGCAGGCATTGTAGGTCAGCCGAGAAACCCATGCTTGCACAGATCCTCCGGCCTGCCATTTGGGTGCAAACTGCCAAAGCTTGATAAGGACGTCTTGTGAGACATCTTCGGCGGTTGATCTGTCCCCTGATAGCAGGCGAAAGGCAAGGGCAAAAATCTTTTGACCCAAGGCTTCGGATAGTGCACGAAAGGCGCGCTGGTCGCCTTCCGCTGTCTGTCTCATGTATTCCGTCATCAGATGGTTATCCATCCATTTATCCTTTCAACAGGGTCTGAAGAAATTATTCTGAGTCCGGGGTTTCCGGCTTGTCTGTTTTCATGTCTTGTTTCATGTCCTGAAGTTTTTCGCGTTTTTCCTGCATCCGGTCTTTCATTTTTTCCTTGAATTTAGCGCGCATTATCTCACGGCCTTTTTTCATTTCTTCCGGCGATAATTTTCCGTCTTTATCGGCATCTGTTTTGGCAAACATTTCGTCCAGACGCTCTTTATGGGCGTTGAGCATTTCTTCTTTGGTCAAGAAGCCGTCTTTATCCGTATCGGCTTTGGCAAACATCTCCGCTCCATGTTTTTCCATATCCTGACGCTGGTCGCCTTTCTTGCCTGACATTTGGCGATCAGGACGATCAGGACGTTCGTCTTGTGTGCTTGGTGGTGGCGCATCGTCCCCATCTTGAGCCAAGGCCGGAAAACCAGCGGTCAAAAGGATGGCTAGTGCTGAGAAAGCGAGTAATTTGTCTTTATTGGTCATTTTGTGCCTCTTTTTTGTTTTAACAGAATTCCTATGATGTGAGTATAACGGTCAAAGATCACTATTTCCCCCTTTTATTTCGTCATATTTCTATAATTTTTGTGATGGGGTCGGAAGAATTGTGGAGAGAGCGTGGAGGGAGTGTTGGCAAAGGAATGCTTTGCGGTTATGATCCTGACAAATTTATATATTTTTAAGGATATTGTCATGTCACTGTCTTCCCGTCCTTTGTCTCCGCATCTCCAGATATGGAAGTGGTCCATGAATATGGCCTTATCCATTTTTCACCGTGCGAGTGGTGTTGCTTTGTCTGTCGGATCTTTGATGTTGGTGTGGATGCTGGTTGCGGCGGCGAATGGTTCTGAATCCTATGCATGTTTCCGTGATTTTGCGACATCGATTTTTGGGCAGATTTGCTTGTTTGGCTGGACGGGAGCTTTGTTCTTTCATTTGTGTTCCGGCACTCGCCATCTTTTGATGGATACTGGGCGGTTGTTGACTATTCCTCAAGCCGAAAAAGCTGGAGTTATTATATTTGTGGTTGCGGCATCCCTGACTTTAGGGGTTTGGGGCTGCGTCAAGTTTTTCTATTAGGAGATTAGAGATATGGCTCAGAAATGGGAAGATACAGCATTTAAAGCACCGATGGCGCGTGCGCGTGGATTGGGATCGGTTCATTCCGGTTTGCACCATTGGATGCACCAGAAAATTACGGCTTTAGCTAATATTCCTCTGGTTTTATGGGGCGTGTGGTCGGCGATGACTTTGGCGGCTACGGGGGCTGATCTTTATACGATACGGGGTTTCTTTGCCCAGCCGGTCAATGCGATTTTGATGGTGTTGTTTTTGGGATCGGTTTTTTATCATATGGCGTTGGGTCTTCAGGTCGTGATTGAAGACTATGTTCATTGTGAAAAGGCCAAGCCGCTGATGTTGATTGGTGTGAAATTATTGTCGTTGGTTTTGTTTGTGGCGGCAGCTTTTTCGGTTTTAAAATTGTCGATATAAGGAGAACAAGGATGCAAGGTCGGTTTTGGCTTTTGTTGGTTGGTTTGGGAGTTTTAACCCTGACTCTTGCGATGGGTTTCCCTGCTTTCGCCAAGGATGATGATGCGGTTTATAACCGGATTATGAAAGATAATAAAATTCGTTGCGGGTATTATATCTGGCCTCCTTTTATTGAAAAAGATGCCAATTCCGGAGAATTAAGCGGCATTGGTTATGATATGATGGAGCATATTGGGCAGCAATTATCGCTTGATATAGAGTGGGTTTCCGAGGTTAGTTTCGACTCGATGTTCGAGGGGTATCAAACAGGGCGGTACGATATGGTTTGTGCCCCTATTTCTGCTACCCCAGCACGGGCGCGTGCCAGCGATTTTACAAACCCGTATTTATATGGGGCCTATTATATGTATGCCAGAGAAGGTGATGCCCGTTTTGACAATAACCTTCAAAAAGCCAATGATGCCACTCTTCGTTATGCGTCGCTGGATGGTGATATGAACGAGATTCTTGGAAAAGAAGAATTTCCTTTGGCTCAAAAAATCAGTGTTGGTCAAAATTCTGCAAGTACCGATGTTCTGATGATGGTGGCAACCGGAAAAGCGGATGTGACTACTTTTGAGCCTGTTGGGGCTCTTGGCTTTATGCGAGCCAATCCCGGGAAAATTCATCAGGTTTTAGGCAATCCGGTGCGTGTGATGCCTTTGACTTATTCTTTCCCTATCGGTGAAGAAAAATTGAAGGCGATGTTGAATATCACGACACAGACAATGTTAGAAACAGGTTATTTTGATAGGGTTCTCGCTAAACATCCTGACTATAACGCTACTCTTTTACGTGTGAGGCCTCATTATGTTTCCATGCCAGAGGGTAAAAAATGAAATCGTTATTATTTGCTCTTTTGTTGGTGGTTGTTTTTGCTCCTTGTGCTTTTGCGGCGGAAAATGAATCTGTTTATGACCGTGTGGTTAAAAGCGGTGTCATCCGGTGCGGGTATGGAATATCGCCACCAGTGATGGTTAAAGACCCGAATAGCGGAGTGATGTCTGGTCTGGATGTCGAGATTTGGAACGAGATTGGTAAAGAGCTTGGTCTGAAAATTGAATGGGCCGAAGAGGCTGGATGGGGGAACTTTATAGAAGGTCTTAGAACGGGGCGTTATGATGCGTTTTGTTCCGAATTATGGCCTGATCCTGCACGCTCCAAGTTTTTATCGTTGACTGATCCAGTCCTTTTTTCTTTTCTGGATGCGTATGTTCGTTCTGATGATATGCGATTTGATGGTCATCTGGACAAGATCAATGATCCGTCGGTCAAGATCCCAGCGATTGAAGGAGACGTATCTGCTACGCTGTCGCAAAACGGTTTTTCAAAAGCGACTCTTGAATATTTGCCGCAGACCGCGACGTTGTCAGATATGTTTTTATCAATTCTAACTAAAAAATCCGATGTGATTTTTATAGATCAAGCCATGATTGCCGGATTGGATCAAAATAATAAAGGCAAAATCCGTAAGGTCGAAAATGTTCCACATGCGTTTACATTCGGGTCATATTATGGCGTTGTAGCTGGAGAATATCAGTTGCGCGATATGATTAATCTGGCGTTGCGGACGATGAAAAATGATGGGCGATTGGAAAAGCTGGCTCAAAAATATTCCGAGAGCTATTCTGTGCCGCGTAAGGATTTTTAAGAATGAGTTTAAAATCACAGATGAACACGGATGAACACAGATTAAATGAAATGACATTTCAGATTAATGGCTGTGCAATGGATGTGTTGAATTCTGTGGGGCATGGATTTCATGAGAAAATATATGAAAATGCTATGGCAATTGCATTCAGAAAATCAGGTTTGATATTTTCTTGTCAAAAACAATACCCTCTTTTTTATAGGGAAGAATCTATCGGCGTTTTTATTCCTGATTTCGTGGTAGAGGATTCTATTATTGTAGAGTTAAAAACGATAGATCAGGTTGGAAATTCTGAAAAAGGTCAGGTTATGAATTATCTTCGCGCCAGCGGATTAAAGCTTGGCGTGATTCTGAATTTCAAACATTCAAAATTGGAATGGCAGAGAGTTATATTCTGAAGATGAATATCTGTGTTCATCCGTGGTTTTAAAGGAAAAAGGAAAAAGAAAAATGGCCTATGACGTAATTACCCATGAATATGATGTTGTTGTTGTTGGCGGTGGTGGGGCTGGTCTTCGTGCTGTTACGGGGATGGCTGAAAAAGGTCTGAAAGTTGCTTGTTTGTCCAAGGTGTTTCCAACACGGTCGCATACAGTCGCGGCGCAGGGGGGTATTTCTGCGGCTCTTGGAAATATGGGCGAAGATGATTGGCGTTTTCACATGTATGATACGGTGAAAGGGTCGGATTGGCTCGGCGACCAAGATGCAATCGAATATATGTGCCGTGAAGCTATTCCCGCGATTATCGAGTTGGAGCATTTCGGTGTGCCGTTTTCGCGTACGGCGGAAGGAAAAATTTATCAACGGGCGTTTGGCGGAATGACAACCCATTATGGGGAAGGCACTGCGCAGCGGACTTGTGCCGCGGCTGACCGGACGGGGCATGCGATTTTACACACGCTTTATACGCAAGCTTTGAAACACAAGGCCGAATTTTTTATCGAATTTATCGCGCTTGATTTGATTATGGAGCCGGACGGGTCTTGTGTCGGTGTTGTGGCGTGGAATTTGAATGATGGTACGATCCATGTGTTCCGTGGTCATCAGACTGTTTTGGCGACAGGCGGGTATGGTCGGGCGTTTTTCTCTTGTACGTCGGCGCATACTTGTACCGGTGATGGTAATGCCATGGTGTTGCGTGCCGGTCTTCCTTTGCAGGATATGGAGTTTATCCAGTTTCATCCGACCGGAATTTATGGTGCAGGCTGTTTGATTACCGAAGGGGTGCGTGGTGAAGGCGGGTATCTGACCAACTCTGAAGGGGAGCGCTTTATGTCGCGGTATGCTCCGTCAGCGAAGGATTTGGCATCGCGTGATGTTGTTTCCCGTTCGATGACGATTGAAATTCGTGAAGGGCGCGGTGTGGGGCCACAAAAAGATCATATTCATTTGCATTTGGAGCATCTTGATCCTGAAATTATTCATTCCCGTTTACCGGGGATTGCTGAGACGGCCAAAATTTTTGCTGGGGTTGATGTCACCAAGGAACCTATTCCGGTTTTGCCGACTGTTCACTATAACATGGGTGGAATTCCGACCAACTGGCGTACAGAAGTGGTTGCGCCGACTGCAGATGATCCAAACCATGTTGTTTCAGGTCTGATGGCGATTGGTGAAGCGGCCTGTGTGTCGGTTCATGGTGCTAATCGTTTGGGGTCTAATTCTTTGCTTGATCTGGTTGTTTTTGGTCGCGCTGCGGCACTTCGGGCTGCTGAAACTGTCGTGGCCGGCACTAAACACCGCAAGATTACAGGCGGTGGCGTTGAGAAGGCTTTGGCACGATTTGATAAGTTCCGTAATGCCGATGGTGCAATTCCGACATCAGAGATTCGGATGACTATGCAACGCACGATGCAAAATCATGCAGCCGTTTTCCGGACTGGTGATGTGTTGCAAGAGGGTTGTGAAAAAATTTCCAAAGTCTTTGATAGTCTTAAAGACGTTAAAGTTTCTGATCGTTCCTTGGTGTTTAATACCGATCTGGTGGAGACTCTGGAGCTGGATAATTTATTATGTCAGGCTGTGGTAACGATGTATTCTGCGGTTAACCGTCAAGAGAGTCGCGGGGCTCATGCCCGTGAAGATTTTCCTGATCGTGATGACGAACGCTGGATGAAGCATACTGCCGTTTGGGTTGATGAGGCTGGTAAAACCAAAATCGGTTATCGTCCGGTGATTATGAAGACATTGACCGACGAAGTGGAGGTTGTTCCGCCGAAAAAACGGGTTTATTAAGCCGTCTATCGGTGTCCGTTGCTTGATCTATGCCGCTTGTGAGTCTTGGTCGGGGGCATCCCATTGGGGTGACCATTCGGGATTGACAATACGGCCTTCGGGATTGGCAAGAGCTTTGATTTGCTGCATTTCTTCGGTTGTTAATTCAAAATCAAAAATTTGGATATTATCCTCAATATGAAGTGGGTTCGCGGCTTTTGGAATGGCCAAGACGTTGCCTTGTTGAATCAGCCAGCGCAAAGTGACTTGCCCCGCAGATTTCCCGTATTTTCCAGCAATCTTTAAAATGGTCGGGTCGGTTCTGACCAAGCCACGCGACAGCGGGCAGTAAGCCGTTAAAAACATGTGGTGTTTTTCTACAAAGTCGAGGACAGGCTGTTGGGATAAATACGGATGATATTCAACTTGATTGGTTACAATTTCTGCGTCGGTTTCGTCCAGAATTTGTTGCATCAAGGCAACCGGATAGTTGGAGACACCAATCAATTTGGTCATGCCCCAATCCTGAATGGTTTGCAGGGCTCTGATCTGGCGGTGCAGAGGAATGGTTTTGACCGGCCAGTGAAGCAATAACAGATTAACATGGTCTGTTTTGAGTTTTTTCAGGCTTTCTTCCACGCTTTTTTGGGCAGCACCTGATGCAACGTTGTCGACCCAGATTTTTGTGGTCAGAAAAATTTCTGATCTTGGAATCCCTGATTCTGCGATAGCTTGACCGATTTCGGCCTCGTTGTCATAAATTTGTGCTGTGTCAATGTGGCGATACCCCAGTTCCAAGGCTGTGGATACAGAGTTGGTGCAGTCAATACCGTTGAGTTGCCATGTTCCCAAGCCAATGCGGGGAATTGACGTATTTTTTATATCAAGTGTTGTTTGCATATTCTTCTCCTGCTGTATTGATGATTGTCAGCTTGTGATCGTCAGGTGAAAGCGGTTTTTGATCAATCTATATTTTTCGACTCAATGAGTCTCTATCCTGCTCCTCTTTCTATAATGTTGTCAACATAGGGTAAGTTAAGCTTCACAAGGGGACGAATTCGCGGTATCCTTGAGTTCGGCCTTTGTGGCTATTTCGTTTCGTTCAAAATATTTCAGGATTTCTTTTCATGGCTGAATTCAAGCTCCCCAAAAATTCCGAAATTAAAGTCGGTCAGTCGGTTGATGTTTCAAATGGCGCAAAAAATGCCAAGACGTTCAAGCTGTATCGTTATGATCCTGATAGTGGAGAAAATCCCCGTTTTGATTCCTATACGATTGATTTGGATCAGTGTGGGCCGATGGTTCTGGATGCCATCCTTTATATCAAGAATAAAATTGATGCTGGTGTGACCTTGCGTCGTTCTTGTCGTGAAGGAATTTGCGGATCTTGCGCGATGAATATTGACGGATCAAATACGCTGGCTTGTCTTAAGCCGATTGAAGATGTCAAAGGACATGTTCAAATTACACCTTTGCCTCATTTGCCTGTTATCAAGGATCTGGTTCCTGATGTTACTCATTTGGCAGCTCAATATGCATCGATTGAGCCTTGGATGAAAACCGAGTCGCCGCTGCCCACTCGCGAACGTTTGCAAAGCCCTGAAGATGCGGAGCTGCTCAATGGTTCGGACGGGAAAGGCCCTGCGGCTTGTATTTTATGTTTTTGTTGTTCGACATCTTGCCCGAGTTACTGGTGGAATGGTGATCGTTTTCTAGGCCCTTCTATTTTGCTTCAAGCCTATCGTTGGATTGCCGATACACGGGATGAAGCAACGGGAGAGCGTTTGGATCAATTGGAAGACCCGTTCCGTTTGTATCGGTGTCATACCATTATGAATTGTACCAAAACCTGTCCGAAAGGACTTAACCCTGCCAGGGCAATCGCTGATATTAAAAAGCTTATGGTTGCACGGAGCTAATTTAACTTCAATTTTTTTTGTAAAGGAAAAAACCAATGGATCCTCTCATTCTTCAAAATATGATTACGTCATGGTTGATGCCTTCTTTTTTGAGCGCAGTTTTTGCGTTTTTGCTGGGATTGATCTGGTATCATCCCCGTATTCTAGGTAGTCGTTGGCTTGAAGCGCGTGAGATGACGGCAGATGAGATCAAGCGGGGTGCTCATCCTTTTATTCTTTCTTTTCCTTTGTGGTTTTTAACCTCCTTGTTTTTTACGTTCATGTTGATTTACATGAATATTCACACTGGCTCTGAAATCTTTTTGATGTCTTGTTTGTTGTGGGTTGCGTTTGCGATGCCGCCTATCGTGATGGGGTCGCTTTACACGGGCTATCCTTTTGCCGCTGTCGCGATTGATGCCTCTTATCAGTTGGCAGGATATTACGTTTTGGCCATGGTCAATATTTTGATGAATTATCTCGGTGTGATCTGATTTTTATCAGGACTATCGATGGTGTTTTTAGGAACGGACAGGATTTTATTTCTGTCCGTTCCGCCTTTTTCGATCTGAATAGATGATTTTGGAATTTTCCATTGTTTCGAGAGCAGTTTGATGAGGGCTTGGTTGGCTTTTCCTTTTTCGGGAATGGCGGTGACGGAGACTTTTAAAACAGGCTGGTTCTGTTCGTTATAGTCCCATGATCCGATTTCATTTCTTGATGCGTTGGGTGTGAGCCTAACCAGAATTATCTGGCGGTGGCTTTCTTCTACCACGCAAATTGTTCCTTGAGGATGCGTTCTTCGAGCGATTGACCGGAGCTGAACATTAATGTCCGGCTAAGATCTGTTGATTGCTGGATGTTGACTGATGTAATGTTACGGACTTCAAAATCATCTGCTGTGGCACTGACCGGACGGCTATCGGCATCCAGAATATCAAATCTGATTTTTGCTTTGGCGGGTAACAAAGCTCCTTTCCATCTGCGTGGACGAAACGCACTGATGGGGGTGAGTGCCAAAAGTTGTGTCGAAAGCGGAATAATCGGCCCATGTGCTGAAAGGTTATAAGCGGTGCTTCCTGCTGGTGTGGCGACCAGAATTCCATCACAGATCAGTTCTTCCATGCGTAAGATCCCGTCAATACTGATGGCAAGTTTTGCCGCTTGGCGAACTTGACGCAGCAGAGAAACTTCGTTGAAGGCAATGGCAGTTTGAATTTCCCCATTGATGTCGGTGGCGTTCATACTCAGAGGATAAATCGTCACTTTTTCTGCGGATTGGAGCGAGTCGAACAGGTTGTCGGGGGCAAATGTGTTCATCAGGAAACCCAGAGAGCCTCGATTCATGCCGTAAACAGGGAGGTCGGTGGAAGACGTTGCTCGTAGGGCTGAAAGCAAGGTTCCGTCTCCACCCAAGGCAACAACGATGTCGGCATTGTCCAGTTTGGCATGACCATATTTCTCCGCCAGAGTTTTTTTTGCAGATTGTGCCTCGATTGATTGGTTGGCGAAGAAATGGATGTTCACGAGGGTTAGGCCTGTTCCTGTTTTTTGACGAGATGGGCGTTATTTTGCGCCCATTGATCGGGTTCATTGAGAAATGATTCTACGCTGGCCAATGTTTCTTCGTCGAAATATTTGTTTTCTCGGGCAACGGCCAGTACAGACCACCAGTCTGTCAGGTTATACAGTTCGACACCTGCGGTTTTCATGTTTTCCAGCGATTGAGGAAAAATGCCGTAATGGAAGACAACAAAAGAATGGGCTATTTTTGCACCTGCTGCACGGATAGCATCAATAAAGACTTTTTTGCTGCCGCCGTCGGTTTGCAGGTCTTCGATTAGAATCACATTGGCGTTTTCTTTGTCCATGCAGCCTTCGATTTGTGCCATGCGGCCAAAGCCTTTTGGTTTTTTGCGGACATAGAGCATCGGTTTATTCAGACGGTCGGACAGAAACGCCGCGTATGGAATGCCTGCTGTTTCACCGCCTGCGACGTAATCAATGTTGTTGATGCCGACTTTTTCTTTTAACAGTTCTGCGCCCATATCCATGAGAGCGGTTCTTTCTGCCGGAAAGGAGATTAAACGGCGAATGTCCACGTAAACGGGGGAAATGCGCCCCGAGGTGAACACAAAGGGTTCGCGGGCATTAAATAAGACAGATTTTGTGTCGAGCAGGATTTTTGCAGCAATTTTTGTGTTTTGGTCAGTCATTTTTCTCTTCTTTCTTCAAATCGTTCATAGTTTTAGCCTTTTTATTGAAAAAACTCAAAAAGAACTTGCATATTTCTTTTCATATCCATATAAGGGCGCAGCAAAAAGTAATAATATTACAAAAGGTAAAAAAATGTCTTTGCAAATGCAATTTGGGTCTGTTGTTAATACCTCCGAAATTCGGGTGCTTGCTAGAAAAATTTCTAGAGATGGAGTCGATGCTTTAAGTCCTGAAGATAGGGAATTTCACAACAGTCTTCCTCAACAGCATAGAGCTATGTTGCAAGCAATGTTGATGCCATCATCTTTATAAATGTTACCGACCTTTTACAAGGTCGGTAAAGGACTATATGGTAGGTTTTCTTTTAATCAGGTCGTCTACCACTGATGGATCGGACAAGGTTGAAATATCCCCTAGACTATCCAGTTCATTCGCTGAAATTTTCCTTAAAATCCGCCGCATGATCTTGCCCGAACGTGTTTTGGGTAAGTTTTGTGCCCATTGAATCACATCGGGAGAGGCTATCGGCCCGATAATTTTTCGTACCGTTTGAACAATTTCCTTTTTGATGTCATCGGTCATCGGTGTTCCGTCATGTAAGGTGACATAGGCGTAGATGCCTTGTCCCTTAATATCATGCGGAAAGCCGACTACGGCTGATTCGGATACAGCGGCATGTTCGTTGATGGCGCTTTCAATTTCTGCAGTTCCCAAGCGGTGACCGGAGACGTTAATCACATCGTCTACGCGGCCTGTGATCCAGAAATATCCGTCTTCGTCACGTCTTGCGCCGTCGCCTGTAAAATACATGCCTTTAAAGGTTGAGAAATAGGTCTGTTTGAAGCGTTCGTGATCTTTATAAACAGTGCGCATTTGACCCGGCCAGCTGTCCAGAATAACCAGATTGCCTTCGGTTGCGCCGTCAAGTTTGCGGCCTTCATTGTCAACCAGAGCCGGTTGAATGCCAAAGAAGGGCAAAGTCGCCGAGCCTGGCTTGGTGGTGGTTGCACCTGGAAGCGGTGTAATCAGATGTCCGCCTGTTTCGGTTTGCCACCATGTGTCGACAATCGGGCAACGGCCTTCGCCAACGATGTGATAGTACCAGAGCCATGCTTCGTGGTTGATTGGTTCGCCGACCGTTCCCAATATACGCAAGGATTGACGGGATGCTTTTTGCACCCATTCGTTACCTTGACGGAGAATCGAGCGAATGGCAGTCGGTGCGGTATAAAAAATATTGACTTTGTGCTTGTCTACGACTTGCCAGAACCGTGACCAGTCCGGATAGTTCGGGACGCCTTCAAAAACAAGCGTGGTTGCACCATTGGCCAGCGGCCCGTAAACAATATAGGAGTGTCCCGTCACCCAGCCTACATCGGCGGTACACCAATAGACTTCACCGTCATGGTAATCAAATGACCATTGATGGGTCAAAGAGGTGTAAACCATATACCCGCCGGTGGTGTGCAGAACGCCTTTCGGTTTTCCTGTTGATCCTGATGTGTAGAGAATAAACAGCGGGTCTTCGGCATTCATGGGTTCGGGAGGACAATCGGTGGATTGGGTATCGACAATGTTATGCCACCAGATATCCCGTTTGTCGTTCCAATTCACTGTTCCGCCGGTTC
The DNA here is from genome assembly GCA_002425415.1 of Micavibrio sp. UBA5572. Lineage (GTDB taxonomy): Bacteria > Pseudomonadota > Alphaproteobacteria > Micavibrionales > Micavibrionaceae > UBA1573. The sequence continues at coordinate 17,897 of DIMG01000012.1, read as the reverse complement.
GTTTTAAAACCAGTACAGTTTTAACATCAGGGCAGCTTTCAAGTGCGGCATCGGTATTTTCTTTGAGTGGAACTTTTTTCCCGCCGCGCAAGCCTTCGTCGGCTGTAATAATAAATGTTGAATCGCAGTCGAGAATCCGGTCACGCAAAGATTCAGGAGAAAATCCGCCAAAGACTACCGAGTGGACGGCTCCGATGCGGGCGCAAGCCAGCATGGCGTATGTGGCTTCTAATACCATCGGCATATAAATAGTAATGCGGTCGCCTTTTTTTACTCCGCGAGATTTCATGGCATTGGCCAGTTTCGAGACATGGTCTTTGAGTTCGGCATAGTTGATATATCGGTCTTCGGATGGATCGTCACCTTCGAATATCAGAGCCGTTTGGTTGGCGCGTTCCGGTAAATGGCGGTCAATACAATTATATGATGCATTAAGAATGCCGTCTTCGTACCATTTAATTGATATGTCTCCTTCAAAGGAGGTGTTTTTTATTTTGGTCGGAAACTTTTCCCATGAAAGGCGTTTGGCCATTTCACCCCAAAATCCATCCGGATCTCTGATGGATTTGGCGTACAAATCTTTGTATTTTTCAGCGGTAATATGTGCGTTTTTTGCAAGCTCTGCGGGTGGATCAAAGCGTTCTTCAAAGGACATTCAAAGCTCCTAAAAAAGTAATACAGTCTTTTTAATGACTTCTTTTAGCACGGGATGCTGAAGAGATCATTATGCGGCGCAGCAATTCAGAAAAGGCTTGGTGCAGGTTTTAAAAGCGTCGGGTCAGGATGCGAACTTGGCCAGAGACAAGAAGTCCTGAAGTCTGTGCGATGTTGGCGCAGCCAGAATGTCCGGTGATCCTTGTTCTACTATTTTTCCGCCATCCAGAAAAATAACCTTGTCTGCTGCTTTTTGGGCAAAGCTGATATGGTGGGTAATCAGAAAGATGCCAATGCCGCGTTCTTTCAAATGAGATAATTTTGTCAGGATTTTTGCCGTTTGTTCAACATCCAATGCCGATGTGATTTCATCCAACAGAACATATTTCGGATTTATAATCAGTGCGCGCGCCAGTGCAACACGTTGTCTTTGTCCGACCGAAGACTGGTTGGGGTAGTTGTTGATGAAGGCTTCCATTTCGAATAATTTTATCAGGCCTTCAATGTCTTTCTCGGCTTCGGGGTTGTGGTTGCGGGCAGGCAGCATAATGTTTTCACGCAAAGTTAAATGCGGCCACAGAAAAAGAGACTGGAAGACGGCTGTTACTTTTGGCCATGGTGCAGCATTTTTTTCTTCATCAATTAAAATCTCTCCGCGATTGGGTTTTTCGAGTTGGCACATTAGACGCAGCAATGTTGTTTTTCCTGTTCCTGATGGGCCAATGGCACAGGTGATATGCCCTGCTTCGATATCAAGGTCAATTCCGTTCAGGATAACGTTGTCACCGTAGGATTTATGAAGATTGCGGACTGAAAGCATAAGGATGGATCTTTTCTTTTTTTCTATTGTTCCGATAGATTGCGGGTGAATCTTGATTTGAGCCATAGAGCAAGGCCGTTAATCGGTAAGCATACCGCAAGGAAGAAGACTCCGAGAGCGGTGTAAATTTCAACGGGGCGGTAAATTTGCGCGTTAATGCGTTGGGCAACGCGGAAAATTTCTTCGACCGAGATCAAACTGGAAAACAACGTAATATGGAGCATCGCGACTTGTAAGAGCAAGAGCGGCGGCATGACTTCGCGCAAAATCAAAGGAAGTTGTATTTTGAAAATGGTTTGTTTGCGGGTTAGTCCGGTGACTTTTGCCGCAATCAGATATTGTTGTGGAAAGTCATTTAATGCTCCGCGAATGATGTCAGCCACCGCGAAGATATTCACAATGGCCAGTGTGAATGCAGCGGTATAGAACGGGTCAATCACCACATTGAACATGGCTTGAACCGGATAGTGCAGCCAAAACAGAAAAACAAGAAGCGGAACCCCGCCCAGAAAAAATGAAACGCCATGGGATGGAAACCCTACGCCGCGCGGGAATTTATTGCCTGCCAGTCCTAAAGCTCCGCCTAAAATCAGGCCGCTCCCCCAGATTATTGCACAGAGCTTGAGGGTTACACTTAGGCCTGTCAAAAATGCAGGATAGTAGTTGGTTAGAATATCCCATACGCTCATTTTGTCTGTATCCTTTTGAAAACAGAGGAACTTTATCTGTTTTTACTGTGGTGTTCAAGTATGGATTGTGTCTGACAGCGTACAAATAATGTCCCATTCCTGATCGGTGATGGGCATGACGGACAGTCGGGATTGCTTGATGAGGGCGATATTTTTCAGGCGCGGGTCTGATCTTATTTCAGCAAGGGTGACGGGTTTTTTGAGTTTCTTTTTGCATGCCATGTCCACCAGAACAAAGCGTTCGTCCAATGGGTCGGGATAATGTTCTTGAACCACTTCCATGATGCCGACAATTTCGCGGCCAATATTGGAATGGTAAAAGAAAACCAGTTCGCCTTTCTTCATGGCCTTCATATTGTTGCGTGCCTGATAGTTACGGACATCATCCCATGGGGCGATGCCGCTTTCTTTCAAGTTGTCCCAGCCAAAAACATTGGGTTCGGATTTCATCAGCCAATGAGCCATGGTTTTTTCCTTGTGCTTTATTCCCGTTCGTGGCGGGCGGGGCGGTTGAGAATTTGATCGAGAGCGGCTGTTATAGGCAGGTTTTCATACAAGCATTGGTAAATGGCTTGGGTGATCGGCATATCAATATTATTGGCGGTGGCAAGGGCTTGGGCGGCTTTGGCTGTCGGGACACCTTCGGTGACGCTGGTTCGTTCATTTAAAATTTCATCAATGGTTTTGCCTTGCGCCAGTGCAACGCCGCATGAAAAATTTCGGGATTGTATGCTGGAACAGGTTAGCATGATGTCCCCAACACCGCATTGTCCCATGAGTGTGTCGCGTTTTCCGCCGAGAGATTCCGAGAGGCGGGCAATTTCGGCAAGGCCGCGTGTAACAAGCGCGGCACGTGCGCTTTCGCCTAAATTCAGGCCATGGCAAATGCCGCAGGCAATGGCGATGACGTTTTTAATCGCGCCGCCGATTTGTGCGCTGACCATGTCCGATGTGAAATAGAGGCGCAGATTTCTCGCCGTGAGGTTCTCCATCAGGAATTTTCCGGTTTCAGGATCACTTGCCAGTGTCGAGGCACTGGGCAGGCCGCGCGCAATATCAATGGCGAAATTTGGACCGGTGAGGATCGCTATTTTTGCTTTCGGACATTCTTCGTGCGCAACAGTCGAGAGAAGGCTGTGGCTTTCGATTTCAATGCCTTTGGCGCAGATGACAATCGGCTGGTTGTCGCGTAAAAACGGGGCGAGTTGGCGCAGGCTATCCCTGAGATATTGTGCAGGCGTGACATTCAAAATCAATTCGGCTTGGGTGATTTCGGTTAGGTCAGTGCTGATATTGATATTATTGTGCAGGTCTATGTCCGGTAAATAGCGATCATTTCGTCCTTGTTCGATCATTTCGTCGGCGTGATCCTGAAGGCGTGTCCATAAATCGACGTCATGGCCTGCTGTTGCATAACATTGAGCAAGGGCTGTGCCCCATGCTCCTGCTCCGATGATTGCGATTTTTGTCATGTTCCGAAGTCCTTTAATTCTTCTAAAGGCCAGCGTGGGCGGGCTTTGGTTGATAAGGGAGATATGCGGCCTGCTTTTAAAAGCTCAATGCCTGCCCAAGCAATCATCGCGCCATTATCGGTGCAATATTCCATCGGGGGTGCCATGACAGTAAAATCATTTTGGGCGGCACATGATTCAAGGGTTGCACGGATGGTTTTATTGGCAGATACGCCTCCGCAGACAATTAAAGCCGGATCATTTTTTTGCGGATAGAGTTCCTTGAATTTCTTCATGGCTTGTCCCGAGCGGTAGGCCAAGGTCTCCGCCAGAACAGATTGGAACGAGGCGGCGAGGTCTGCCAGCGTTTGTTGAGTGTGGTCTTCTTTGTCCAAAGCTTGGCGCATTGCGGTTTTTAGACCTGAAAACGAGAATTCGATTTCTTTGCTGCCTTTCATCGGAATAGAGAACGGGTATTTTTCTTTTGCTGCAGCTAAGTCAGTGCAATTTTGAGCCAGTTTTTCCAGATGAGACCCTCCCGGGTAAGGCAGCCCCATCATTTTTGCTGATTTGTCGAAACATTCTCCCACGGCGTCATCGCGGGTGGATGCCCATAAATGATAATGGCCGATGTCTTCGGCAACGAGAATTTGGGTATGTCCGCCGGAGACCAGTAAAACCAGATAAGGGAAGGGAATATCTTTGACCAGACGGGGGGTCAGGGCGTGGGCTTCGAGGTGATTAACAGCCAAGAATGGTTTGTTATGCGCGAGGGCAATGGCTTTTCCTGCCATCATACCAACCATGACCCCGCCGATCAGACCGGGCCCGCAGGTCGCGGCGATGCCATCCAGATCGGAAAAACCCAGCTTGGCTTGTTTCATGGCTTCCAAAATCAGGTGGTCGAGATGGTCAAGATGGGCGCGGGCGGCAATTTCCGGAACAACGCCGCCAAAGACTTGATGGGTGTCAATCTGACTTAAAACCAAATGGGACAGAACTTCGCGGCGGTCGTTTATAACCGCTACGCCTGTTTCGTCACAACTTGTCTCAATGCCAAGAATATTCATGGGTTTATCCTTAGCTTGTCCTGTGGATGAGGGCAAGATGCAGTTGCCAAAGGCAAGTCTTTGATATATCGGTAAAAGCCGAAAAATATAAAAACACAATTACATAAAACATTATGCTCAAAAAACTTCGAATTGGTACGCGCGGCTCTTTATTGGCCTTAACCCAGGCTCACATGGTTGTCGACGCTTTGCGTGCGGCACATTCTGGGCTTGATGTCGAGATTGTTGAAATCCTGACGTCCGGTGATTGGAAACCCGCGCAGGGTGAAACCCGTTTGATGGAAGCCAAGGGGGGGAAAGGGCAGTTTGCCCATGAAATCGAACAGCGTATTCTGGCTGGTGATATTGATTGCGGGGTTCACTCGCTCAAAGACATGCCGTCTTTTTTGCCTGAAGGCTTGAAAATCGAACATTTCCTGCCGCGTGAAGATGCCCGTGATGCTTTTATTTCGGTGAATTATAAAAGTCTTGAGGATATGCCCGCAGGATCTGTTGTCGGGACATCGAGTTTGCGCCGTCAGGCTTTTTTATTGGCCAAGTTTCCGCATTTGAAGGTTTTGCCGATACGCGGGAATGTTCCGACACGTTTGGAAAAACTGGCACAAGGCCAAGTGGATGCGACTTTCCTTGCTTTGGCGGGGTTGAAACGCCTTGATCTTGAGTCCCATGTGACTTGTATTCTTGAGCCTAGCGCGTTTTTACCGGCTTGTGGTCAGGGAATTGTCGGCATTGAAACCCGCAGTGGGGACGCCGATGTTTTGCAAGTGTTTTCTGCGATTTCCTGTTTTGATACAACATTGGTTGCGATTGCTGAGCGTGCCGCTTTGCAAGTTCTTGACGGGTCTTGTCATACCCCTGTCGGGGCTTATGCCGAGCTTGCGGGTGGACGGATGACTTTGCGGGTTGCGGTTGCCAAACCCGATGGGACAGAATTTTTCGAGGATGTGGTTGAAGGCCCCGTTGTGACTTTGGAGGATGCGCGCACCATGGGGCAAGTCGTTGGACATCGCTTAAAGCCAAGATTACCAGAGGGAATTTTATAAGATGGTGTCTCTGGTTCTGGTCACGCGTCCGCTTGAACAGGCTGGAGAATTTGCCAAGGCTGTTATGGATTGCGGGGCTGAGGCCTTGATTTGTCCGATGCTGAAGATTGTTCCCCGTTTTTTTGATCCTGAATCATTTCATCTTCCTGACGCGGTTATTGTGACCAGCGGGCAGGTTTTTTCCTGCGGGGCTGATTTTTCCAGAGTCTTCCATCTTCCCCTTTATTGTGTCGGCGCTGTTACGTCGGATAAAGCCCGTCACGCGGGTTTTCTGGATGTGCGTCCGTTCAGTCAGGATGTTGCCGCACTTTTGGAAAATCTTACTCATGATGTGCCGTTTGGCTCTCGTTTATTATATTTACGCGGGCGAGATGTCAGGATTGATCTTGAGGCTGTGTTACCACAATATAGTCTGGATCAAAAAATCATCTATCAGGCTGATCCCGTTGGTGAATTTTCTCCTGAGATTATCCGTATTTTTCCAGAAATTCATACGGTGGCGTTATTTTCTGCGCGGAGTGGTGTTGTTTTTGCCCGTCACATGCTGCAGTATGGCTTTCAAAATATGATGGGAGGGGTTAATCTCTTATCATTGTCTTCGGTTGTGCAAGAGAGCGTCTCTGAATTTGAATGGAGATCCCGTGTTATTGCCCCCCAACCGGATATGCTTTCTATGGTATGTGCGTTAACCACTTTGTTACAGGAAAAAAAATGAGTTCGGATCAAGCAGATCAAAACAGCAATATCGGAAATGCCGTTGAAATTATCGAACGGTTTGGAGGTATCCGTCCGATGGCTTCGAAAATGGATGTGGCTGTCACAACGGTTCAAGGTTGGAAGCAACGAAATTCTATTCCGGCTGCCCGTAAAGATGATTTGATTGCAGCGGCAAAAACCCATCAAGTTGATTTGGGAACTTTGCTTGATGCTGTGTCTTCGTCTGTGTCTTCTGGAGTGGAGCAGGCTGAAAAACCTGTTGCGCGTGAAAAAGAATTCGAGGTTCGTCCGAAAAGCCAGAAGGCTGTTGAAGATTTTAAGACCGATCGTCATGCGAGTTCCGAATTGAAAATGCAAAGTCCTAAAACGACATTGGCGATTGCCGGTGTTTTGATTATTGCTGCGGCGGTTATCGGAGCTTTATTTGCGATTGCACCCAAAGTTCATAAATTAACTGCTCAAGAGCAACGTTTGGTCGAGTTGGAACATCAAGTCGAGCAAATGAAGTCTGTTAAATCTGTGCAAACATCGATTGTTCCAGAAGAATACAAACAAACTCTTTCCAATTTACAAAACAAAGTCGGCGAGTTGGCCGAGACAGCACAAGGGTATCGTGCTGTTGTTGATACGCTTCAAAGTGATTTGCAAGCAGGAAATTTGCAGCAGCGTTTGGCCAAAATTGAAGGCCATATGCAGTCCATGTTGGCGCAAGCCAAAACAATGGGGCTGCAAGATATGATGACGCGCATTCAGTTGTTGCAACAATCTCCTGATGGTGCAGGGCAGCTGTCCCAAGTGGTTGGGAAACTGGTTCAATCGGTGCAATTGCCCGAAGGTGCGAATGATGTAAATTTTGAACAGGCTTTTTCAAATTTAAAGGAGTCTGACCCTGTTATTGCTGAGACTTTCAAGGATATTGCACCGGAAGATATGAAGGCTGCTGTCATGCTGGTTGGGATGTCGCAGTTAAGAAATTCTCTGGCGCGTGACAAGGTCTCATTCGATCAGGATTTGGCTTTGCTTAAATCGACTTTGGCCAAAGATGACCCCGAGTTGTCGGCTGCGATTGATCGTTTGGCGCCCAAAGCACAAGAAGGTGTTTTGACTCCACAAGGGCTGTCGTCTGAGTTGCGGGCTATGACTGGTGAAATTGTAGCGGCGTCCTTGGCGGGAGAAAACGTGTCAATCGAAGATAAAGCTTTGGCGCGGTTTGGTAATCTGGTGAAAGTTGAAAAAGACGGGCAGCAGATTTCGGGAACAGCGACCCAGATTAAAGTTGCTGAGGCGCAAAAGCTTCTGGATCAAGGCGATGTCGAGGGGGCAATTGTTTTGCTTCAGGGCATTGAAGGCTCTGCGGCGCAAGCAACGCAGCCTTTTATCGATCAGGCGCAGGCGACGTTGATGGCGCAAAAAGTCCAGCAGATGTTGGGACAAAATCTGGTCTTGAAATTAAAAAACCAGATTAGTGGCATGGGGCGCGGGTCAAAAGGTGGTGCTTATATGGCTACTGGCGGTGGGCTTGATTCCATGATGAATGATTTTAAATCTTTTGTTCCGAAGTCTTTGCCTCAAATTCCGAATTCAGGTGGTCAGTGATGATTAGAACGCTATGGTATCTCATTAAAATATGTCTAGTTTTGGGGGTTGCAACTTATCTTGCGATGTTGCCTGGCGAAGTCATGTTGGAATGGAATATTTATAACGTTACTTTACAAATGGGATTTCTGGCAGTTTCATCCTTTTTGTTTTTTTTGGTTTTGGTCTACGCATCGGGATTGGCTTACCGGATCATTTCTTTTCCTTCCTCTTTTGCCCGTTACCGCAAGCAAAGACGTCAGGAACAAGGTCATAAAGCTTTGTTGAGGTCTTTGACGGCAGCGGCGCTGGGGGATCATAAGAATGCCCGCTATCTGGCGCATCGTGCGCAAAAATTACTACCCGAGTCCGAGTCTGGATTGCCATTATTGTTGCAAGCCCAAGCGGTGCGCGAAATGGGGGATGCTGCTCATGCGGATGAGCCTTATCAGATGTTGCTCAAAAATACCGAAACATCTTTGCTTGGGTTACAAGGTTTGATTCAAAATGCGATTATGTCGGCGGATTTTTCCAAGGCTTTGATTTTGGCGCGGGAAGCCTTTCAAAAATATCCGAAGAACTACCAATTGTTAAGAGCTGTTTATGATCTTGAAATTCGTAACCGTTTGTGGAGTGACGCGCTTAATACGCTCGATCAAGCCGTGAAGCGCAAAGTGATCGAGCGCGATAAGGCTTTTCGTGATCGTGTTGCAATTTATTGCGTGTTGGGGGATATGGCTTTGGCTGCAGGGAGTCAGGACGAGGCGTTGGTGTCGTTTAAAAAGGCAGTGGATGGGGATGCTTTGTTCGTGCCTGCGGTGGTTCGTTTGGCGCGGCTTTATAAAATAATGGATCAACGCAAAAAAGCAGTCAAAATTGTTTTACAGGCTTGGAAAAAAGTTGCCCATCCTGAATTGATTTCTGTGTGGGCTGATTTGATGCCATCTAAAAAATCCGGTCAAGTTTCTCCTAAATTCAAATGGGTTGAATCAATTTCCGATTATCATGGGGATAAATTTTGTTTGCTGGCTGCGATGGCACGTGCTGCGATTGAAGATGGTTTGTGGGGTGATGCGCGGGCGATTTTAGCTCGTGCGGAAAAGTTGCAACCCAATGAAGAAGTTTATCTCTTGTGGGTTATGTTGGAAGAGAAAACTTCAGGGCGTGCCGATGTTATCCGCCAATGGCTCGATCGTGCTTATCATGCCTCTCAACCTGCCCAGTGGGTGTGTTCGAAAACCAAACGTTGTTTTCCGGTGTGGCAGGCTGTGGTCGAACCCGAAGGGTTCTTTAATACGTTGGAATGGTGTGATGATTTGGAATCCAGATCTTCAGATCCTGTGGTTTTTTTACCTGCGTAATTTTTTTTTCATCATCAGGCTTGCAACACCAATTCCCCCGATGAAACCACCGATATGAGCAACCCATGCTACGGATGATCCGTCAGGTGATCCTATAATTCCAACCAAGACCGAGATCGCGACCCATGCAATAATAACGGGCAGCATATTTGAGCCAAGGGGGGATGATACATTATTTTCGTTTGAACGCATTCCCAATAAAATGGCACCGAATAGACCACTGACTCCACCGGAGGCTCCAATGACCGGCATGGTCGAATAAGGCGAAAAAGCCATGTGTGTGAGGAGGGCTATCAAAGACGAGAGAACAAAAAGAGCGAGATAGCGTTTCACACCCAGCCATTTTTCTACGCCGCTACCAATGGCAATGAGCATCATACTGTTCATTCCAATATGCATCCAGCTTCCATGTAACAGGATTGACGTGATTGGGGTTATGGGAGTCCACCAGAAGAAGGGGGCTGCTCCTGTCCAGCTGCCGGAGGTAAATCCTCCGATATAGGCGACAAGATTTTCAATACCGTCCAACAGAAATAATCCGCTTATCCAAATCAGAAAATAAATAGCGACCATGCTGCCTGCCAAATATTTTGTGGCAGGGGGAATGTTAAACATCGGTGGATGGTTTGGTTTCCATTTTGATGTTGGAGGTTTATCCGATATGCGTGGCGCAAATTTTATAATGTTGTCTGGCTCTTGATCGGTCATTGTTCATGTGCGTCTTTCATTGTGCCTTGTTTGTGATCTTGGCACAATTTATCACAGGTAAATGTAGAGTCACTTGAAATAAGCACCCGATTTTGTTTTTGTCATTTTAAAACAGCATCCCCGCCTGAGCGGGGATGGAGATAAGAGCAATCCTTCATTTGTGTTCAGGATGACCGTCTAGAACGGGGTGACGAGTCAGGGCATCATGCCGGTGAACATCGGTTCGTTCTTTTCCCGATTGTATTTGTAAACTTTTGTTTCATCTCCTGCCGGCTTCAAGAAAGCCGGAGGTGTGAATTTGGTTACTAGCTTACCCGCTGCAGCGACCAATTCTGCCGTAACAATCTTGGCATGGTTGATTTGTGTGGCAAAGCGATCCAGAACGTTGCTATAGGCTTCTTCGGCAATCTTCATTCCCATGACAACTATTTCGACAATTTTTCCACTTTCAGGGAGAATTCCTTCTACGGCGGAAGAAAATGACATGCGTGATACGCTCAAATCTTCCAACTCTTTGTTGGCGTCTTTTTTCGCAGGACTTTTTCCGCTGCCGCCGGATTTTCCTTTGCGTCCATCAGAGCCTTCATCATCTTCGCCATCTTCGTCATCGTATGGCATGTCGGTGAATTGGTCATCGTCATTGGCCACAGATTTTTTGGTCATGGTGCGCATGTCACCAGTTTGAACATCAATTTCGATATAGGTTGGAGCTTGAAAGCTGACCGGATATTTGGCGAGATCTTTCGGTGTTAAATCATGGCCGCTTAAGCCTGCCTTGATTTCAATCCTGATATGGGATGGGTCACGCCAATCGTAGACTACACAATGGCTACGGAATTCTCCGGGCTGGGGACATGGTTTGATAATCCGTTTCCCCGGATAAAATGGTTCGGATAATCCGGATTGTTCGACAAATTCTTTGATATTTACTTGCATTTCACACCGTCCTTTTAAGCCTTTTTGCGTTTTCTTTTTCGGCTTACTGTCTTCTTGTTTTCTATAATGATGGCAAATGATTGATGAGACGTTAATATTTTAAGGAAAATCCAAAAAAAACTGGTCTTCATAAAACGCTATGGTATGAACGGGTTATGAACATTTTTTTCCTTGTTTTTTCGGTCTCTTGCGTTGGTGAGAGTCTGATATGACTTCTTGTATGCCTTGTTATGCTCCATGGCGGATGTCTTGCGGGTGTGTGTTGTTTGTTCTGGCTCTTTTGATTTATGCCATATTTGGTTCTCCGACACCTGATGCATATGGTTGGGTCGAGATTTTGATTGCTCTTTTACTGTTGGCGAGTGTGCGTCCGCCCCATTTGCGTCAGGATTCTTTTTTTCTTTCGGTTTGTTCTTATGGGGTTTTTGTACCGCTTTTGATCGGTGTGATTGCAGGAGCAGATATCCTTGATATTGTTCGGGACTTGGTTCCTTTTCTCTTTTTGTTTCTGGTTCTGATTTATAAAGATCATGTCAGCGCGTTAGGCTCGTCTTTTTATTGGCTGTTGAGTGTGATGGGATTTGTGTTTTCTGTGCGGGCGATTATTCCCTATCTGGATGGATTGTTAACAGGCGGGGCATTTTCGCTTGGTGCGCCTGCCGATCTTTTATATCTGGCTAATAGTCCTGAAGTTTTATTTTCAGCCCTTTGGTTGATGGGATCTGGATTTGTTGCCTTCTTTTATGAGAGGAGAATTTGGCGCGGGGGGACGTTTTTGGCTCTGTCTGCTGTTCCCCTTCTGTCTATGGCTTTGATGATGCAAAGAGCGGGGTTAATCTCTGTTTTTCTTGTTTTATGCGCATTGATTTTCGGATTGGTGCGGCGTTATCCTTCTCGATGGATTCTTTGTGTGTTGATTTTTGGAGGGGTTGGATTATTGTTATGGCCGATTTTGTCTTTTCTCGTGCATGGATTGTTGTGGAAGACCCATGTGGTAGGACTCAATTCACGGGTTCAGGAATGGCATGTTGTCCTTTCTTTTGTGGCGCGTGACTGGATTCATGTACTGTTCGGGTATGGATGGGGGATGCGCATAGAAAATCCTGCTGTAGGCGGGTTGTCGGTTCTTTATACCCATTCTTTGGTGTCGGCACTTTTACTGAAAACCGGCATTATTGGCGCTGTGGTTGTTCTTGGTAGTTTGGGGCTGGCTGTTTTTCGAGCGATTCCTTTGGTTTTTCAAAATCGTATCCTGTTTATGGCGTTAATTTTCCCGTTGATTATCTCTGCAGGAATTTATGCCAGCTACAAATCCCTAGGGTTTGGGCTTATCCTGTTGGTATTTCTCGAATCAGCTCATCAAAAGCTTGAAAAAAAACCGCTCTTTGTGTCATAAAAGGCCTACTTCAAAATCACACAGGCAATTAAAACCCTTTTTCGGGGTGATGGTAGGGTATGAAAAAACCGTCAGTTTTATTCATTAATCGTGTATATCCGCCTTTTCGTGGAGCTACAGGGCGTGTTTTGCGTGATTTGGCTCATGCTTTTGCACGCGATGGATGGGATGTGACGGTTTTGACCACGGGGTTGTCTTCCGGTGAAGTGATGGATGGGTCTGTTCGGGTGCGTCGCCTTTCATCCAAAGGGGCTAAAACTGTTGCGGCTTATTTCTGGGTTTGGTTGAGGCTTCTTTTTACGGCTTTGGTGATGCCCCGCCATAATATGGTTGTGACGTTGACCGATCCGCCGATGTTGGTTGTTGCCGGACGTATTCTTGCCCGATTTAAACGGTCGTCCCATATCCATTGGTGTCATGATTTGTATCCTGATATCTTGCCGGTTCTGGGGTTGAAGTTGCCTTTGCGCGTTATGAATTTTTTAAAGGCGACGTCACGGCGGGCTATGAAATCCTGTGATCGTGTTGTTGTTGTCGGGCGGTGTATGGCCAAGCATCTGGCCTTTACCGGATTAGACATGTCCAAGGTGACGATTATTCCGAACTGGCCTGATCTTGAATTGTCCAGTTTGACTCTTCAGCAAATTCGCCAAGGTGGAACGGTTGATACGGCAAAACAGGCGTTGAGTCCCATTCGTATCAATGGCGCTGCCAATGGTAATTTTGCGGCGCGGGCGCGAGGGGCTTTGAACAAACGGCCATTCTTTTTGGATGATTCTCCGAAATTTCGTATTTTATATGCAGGAAATCTCGGACGTGCGCATCCGGTCAGCACGATTCTTGATGCGGCGGCGATGTTGTCACCCGATCATCCGGAAGTTGAATTTGTTTTTGTTGGGGATGGTCCCGGGTATGACCGGATTGCCAATGAGCGGGCGCGGCGCGGTCTTGATAATATTCGCCTTCTTCCTGCTCAACCTGTTTCACGGTTGAAAGAGTTGATGGAAAGTGGCGATGTTCATCTGATTAGCATGAAGCATGAAGCTGCCGGAATGTTGGTACCATCAAAGCTTTATGCTGCTTTGGCTGCCGGTCGCCCTTGTGTTTTGATCGGGCCGGATCATACCGAAACAGCGCGGGTTATTCGGGAATATGGTGCGGGGGCTGTGGTCGAGCAAGGAAATGCCAAAAAACTGGCGTCCGAGTTGTTGAAATTGCGATTGGATGGTGATGTCTGGTTTGCTGCTATGACGGGTGCACGCCGTGCAGGTAAGGATTTTGCTCCCAATCACTCGATTTCATCGTGGATTAGAAGTGCGCGGGATACGATTCGCTATCGCGTTGCCTGATTTTTTTATTTAGACTTTCTCCATGTCAGAACAGGTTCGATTTTATTCTTTCGCTGATTTCTTATTCTATCTTTGGGAAACGCGTATTTTTCTTTTGATTGGCGGTGTCCTTGGTGGGGTGTTGGCCTTGGTTCTGGTTGTAACGCTCAAGCCTCAATATGATATTTCGATGATTGTTGCTCCGCCGCGTCAGGGCGCAGAAAATTTGAATTTTCTGGTTGAAGATTTGCCGCCTGTTCTTGCTCCGGTTGCTAGTCAAACGACTTCCCGTGATGGCGAATATACTCGGTTTCAGCAAAGTTTGCGTGGCCCTGCGGTTGCTACTGTTCTTATCAAGATGGATGGAATTCTTGAGTCGCTTAATCACAAAACAGTGTTTCGCGGGCAAAGTGACCAGCTTCTCACTGCAGCTGAAGTTTCCAGCCAGTTGATGCATGATGTCCGTTTCGAGCCTTTGGGGGCAACCGAGAGTTTGCGTTTGCGCTATCGCCATCCTGATTCCGAATTCGGCACAAAAATGTTGCGGAGTCTGGTTAAAATCAGTGACCAGTTGATCCGTCTGGATGTTCGGAGGGATGTTGATGCGCGGATCGAGTGGTTAAAGCGCGAATTGAAGTCTACTTTAAATCCCGAACATCGTCAGTCTTTGACTCGGTTGTTGATGGCCGAAGAACGCCGCCAGATGCTTTTGTCTATTGAAACGCCCTATGCGTTGAGTGTGATTGAAGATGCGATGGCTAGTCCACGTCCTGTCGTGCCGCGGTTTGTTTTGTTATTTCCTTTGCTTGTTTTATCAGGAATGGTTGTGGGGGGTGTGGTGTTTAGTCTTCGTGCCGATTGGAAAAAAATGGATCAGAGCAAAATATGAGCGAAAGCAAAATTCCCGTCAGTGTTATTGTCGTCACGAAAAACGAGCAGGTGCGAATTCAATCTTGTTTGGATGCTTTGCGAGATTTTGACGAGGTTTTGGTTGTTGATTCCGGAAGTCGGGATCAAACGGTTGCTATTGCCGAGCAATGTGGCGCACAGGTCATCTCTTTTATTTGGAACGGTGTTTATCCCAAAAAGCGGCAATGGTGTCTTGATATGCTTACCTTGAAACATGATTGGGTGTTTTTTGTTGATGCCGATGAAATTGTTACGCCTGAATTGATTGCAGAGATTAGGCATTTGTTTTTCAATCCTCTTTTATTATGTGCCGGATATTTTATCACGGGGCGTTACCGGATGAATGGGCGTGTTTTGCAGTTTGGCTTGCCCAATCGTAAAATTGCGTTGTTCGATCGTTCGAAGATGATGTTTCCAGTGGTTGATGATCTGGATCTTTCGGGGATGGGCGAGATCGAGGGCCATTATCAGCCTGTTTTGAAATCTGCGGGGTTTAAGATCGGGACTTTAAAGGCCTGGCTTTGGCATGATGCGATGGACGATGAGCGGGCTTGGGCTTTTCGTCATGAGAAATATGCTCGCTGGGAAGCCGGAATGAACAAAAAGAATGCTTGGCCTGTGGATCCGGTAAAATGGCGGGATTTGGTTAAGCGGAGTTTGAGATTGTCCCAATTCAGAGCCGAATTCGTGTTTTTGACAGGGTTTTTGTTAAAATCAGGTTTTCTTGACGGAAAATATGGATTAAAACTTGCCGTATCGAAATATAAGTATTATAAATATATCAACTATATTACGGAAAACATTGTTTAGTTTTATCGGACAAATTTTGAGCAAGAAAGATTTGGGGTTAACATGATTAGAGAAATGATAGCTGGTCACGATACTTCTTTGACAGAGGCCTTCAGTAATGCTGGTTGTGTTGCACGTGTGGTTCTCAAGAAAGTTTATGCACGCATTGTTCGTGCTATTAATGGGGATTCTCAGGATGTGGGGAATGCTGTTGATATGACTGCATTGGAAGATGCGATGTCTGGAATGAATTTTGACAAAAACTAAGATTTTTTAATGTCCAGTACAGGGTTGGTGAAAGGGCGTGGAGGGTATTCGCGGCCTTTGTTGTTTTATTATGTTTGATCTAGGTCAAGTTTTAGAAGGTGTGGGTTAGGTATTGTGTGGTCGTGTTTTATTTTTTTAAAGGGGCGTTACATGAACATTACATCTTTTCTGGATCAGCACAAAGGCGCTGCTGAGATTGTCGGGCAAATTGAATCCCATATCTCTTCGGGGTCGGTTGGTGATCCTAGTGCTGTTAGGACATTGCTGTCGTCTCTGGTCGGAAAGTTAAGTATTCATTTGGCCATGGAGGATAAAAATATTTATCCTAAAGCGGCAGTAAGTGATAATGCAGAATTGAAAGCGATGTCTGCTCGGCTGCAAACCGAGATGTCAGGATTGGCAGATGTTTTAAAAAGTTATTCAGGAAAGTGGTCTAATGCATCAGATATTAGTGCTTCTCAAAGTGAATTCATTGCTGAAACTAAAGGCATTGTGTCAGCACTGAAAAATAGAATTTCTGTTGAAGAGCGCGATTTCTATCCTTTGGTTGAGAAATATTTATAGAGGCTTTTCAATGTCCAGTACAGGTTTGGTGAAAGGGCGCGGAGGGTATTCGCGGCCTTTTGCATTTGTGTGATCCAGATATTGATTGCGATGTTTATGCCAGCTCTGCGCCTTGCGGTGAATTGTTCGATGCGCCCTAATTTTATGTGTTGTTGTGATAGCCCGCCGCCTTCAAAAATGCAAATTGGCTCGGGAATATAATAGCAGCGTTTTTCCTGTCGTAGAAAATCGAGTGTTAAGGCGTAGTCGGCAGCAATTTTATAGGATGTGTCATAGCGCATATCACCAAGAGTTTTTCGATTATAAAAGATGGCCTGATGATGCGTGAAGAGCCCCCATGCAATTTTATGATGGGATTTTGATTTTTTGGAATAGCATTTTCCGGTTTGTGATTCTTCAAGCGCGTCGCCATAAATAAGATCTATTGATTTGTTTTGTATTTTTTGTTCCACGGATTGCAGAGTTTCAGAGCTTGCGAATTGGTCGCCCGCATTCATAAATATGATGTAGTCGCCTTTGGCAGTCATGATGCCTTTATTCATGGCATCGTAGATGCCGTTGTCAGGCTCGCTGATGATGGTGGCGGTCGGGTAGGTTGTGAAATCACTTTGTGTGCCGTCCGTGGATGCACCGTCAATCATAATCCATTCAAAGTCCTGACAGGTTTGGGTTAAAACACTTGAAGCAGTTTTTTTTAATCCATCCCGATTATTATAAGTGATGGTGATGACCGAAAATCTAGTTGTCATTGGCAATGTCGTCGGCAAAAATTGCGGTTGTTGCAAGATTTGCCAAAATTTGTGATAGGTCTTTTGCTCCATCCATAAAGGACAAGGGTTTGGGGTCACGCGGAACGATCACTGTTGATCCTGGAGGGATTAAGGTGGCGGAGTGATTCCATGCCGAGACAGCCAATGGAGACGCACTTCCATCGGGATAGACAACAAAAGAGCGGTCTTGATCGGCGTTATAGGTGAACCCTCCTGCTTCATCGATATAGGCACGCGGTTTTTTCCCTGTGCGGAATTGTAGGGATGCGGGGGAAAGGACTTCTCCGGCAACACGAACAGTCAGCGGACGTTTGGGGATATATATCCGGTCACCGGTTTCCAACAGAATGTCCATTTCAGGGTTGGATTTGAGCATACCCGGATCGGCTTCAACTGTTAATCGCCCTAAGGCTTCGGCATTTTTTAAATCCGAAATCAGGTTTTTTGCGATGGTTGTTTCTTCGTCAGACGGGCGTTTGTCTTCTTCTTTTTGTGCCAAAGAGGTCGCCAGTTTTAGTTCAAGATCGCGGGCTTTGGATTTAAACCTTTGTTCTTCGCGAAGGCGTTCGGCTTTGCGCGAGAAAATTGCTCCGTCGGGATAGGCTTGATCGGTGATGCCGCCCGCGCGTTCGAGTAATTTGCTTAATGTGTCTCCGGGTAAAAGGTCGTAGGTTCCCGGGTTTCTGACTTCGCCCACCAAAAGAACATGGTTGTCTTCAATCCGCTTAAATTGACGATTGACTCTGATTGTATCACCCGGATGCAGGGTGATAGAATTTGCCGGAGTTTGTGACAGGTCAATCGTGGTGCGTTGGGATTTTTTATCGGCTATAGTAACTTGCGATAAGAA
>DIMG01000019.1 GCA_002425415.1 Micavibrio sp. UBA5572 | reverse complement strand
AACAATCGCTAACATGCTCCATAAAAAACAGTAATTTTGTCATATTTTAGCTTCTTTTCCCGCGTTCTTGACTCCGGTCAAGCCTTTGTTTTCATAATATTATTCTTATAATATATTTTTTATGCATACGACATAATTCATAGAAAGAAACATTGACACACTGCCGCAAAGAGTCGGATATTAAAATTAACAGTTTTAGAGTCCCAAATTTCCGCATCGGAGGATGACAATTATGCCAAGCCCTTTTGACAACTGGTTAAAACCTGAGTTCCTTTCCAATTTTTCACCAACATCTTCCGCATCCGGTATGGGTGGAGTAAAAAGCCTGATGGAGTCTGGGCGCAAATCAATTCAGGCGTGTGCTGAAGCCCAGCAAATTGCTATGGAGAGCATGCAAACTATCATTCAACGTCAAACAGAAATTCTGTCCCAAATCGCCCAAGAAAATTCAGCGATAGCTCAAGAAATAATCAATGAAGGCACGCCGGAAGAAAAAATTGCCCGTGGTGCTGAACTCATTCGCAGTGCATACGAAAAAACGGTTTCGGGAATGCAGGAAGTTGGCGATATTTGTAATAAATCCACTAAAGAGGCCTGCGATATTATCAACCGCCGCGTGACAGCCTGTCTTGACGAGGTTCAATGCACTGCAAAAGATAGTGCTGGAAAAACAAAAAAAGCGGCCGGAAAGAAAAGCGCTTAATTTAAACGGCCTATACAATAATTCACAAATAAGAAACCTCGGCGAATGTCCGAGGTTTCTTATTTTATGCGGGGAGAATGATTTCAGCTCTTAATCCACCCATCGGACTTTTATCAAGTCGAATGTCTCCTCCGTGAGAATGAACCGCGTCCCGCGCAATCGATAGTCCCAGCCCTACTCCTCCGGTTGAGGCATTTCTGGACACATCAACCCGATAAAACGGCTTAAAGACCTCTTCATACAGGTCGGGATTCATACCCGGGCCATTGTCATCAACAATAATCACGACATGACTTTCTTCTTTTGTAAGAGTAACCTTAATAGAGGATGCATATTTCTCTGCATTGCCAATAACATTTGCCAAACATCTTTCCAAGGCTAGAGGCCGCGCCGTAATATAGATTGGAATCAATTCGTTTGTTGTAATGCTAGTGCCATGTCTTGCGACTCCTTCCACCATCTTTTTCAAAAGCAAAGCAATGTCCAATTCTACGGCTGATTCTTTTCCTTCTCCGCGAACAAAATCAAGATAGCTTTCTATCATACGTTCCATGTCGGCCACATCTTGTTTGAGTGCACGAACATCTTCGATATCACCCAGAAATGACAACCCAAGCTTTAATCTTGTGAGGGGGGTTCGAAGGTCATGGGAAATTCCAGCCAACATTGCTGTTCGTTGTTCAACCTGCCTTGTAATCCGTTCATGCATTTCCAAAAATGCTTTACCTGCCTGCCTGACCTCGCGGGCGCCTTCCGGTTTAAAAGATAAAATTTCTCGGCCTGTCCCCATGCGCTCTGCGGCTAATGACAATTTACGAATAGGTCTGATCTGGTTGCGCATAAACACAACGGCAATGGTGAATAAAATAATTGATGTTCCACCGAGCCAAAGCAAAAAGATATAGGCTGATGATGAAAACAAGCGTCGTTCCAGTGCAAGAACTCTTAAAACGCCGCCATCCAATTGAATTCCAATATTCACCCAATCGTCATCAGGCGAAAGCGATAAACTATAGGGTCTACGCACTTGTTCTTTGAGTGCTTTGGATAAAGCATGGGCGGTAAATGGTTCCCATGTTCCGTGTGTGACAATTTCAGGTGTCAGTCTTTTTCCAGGCTCGAACGTTACCAAAAGATCAAGACTTTGAGCTGCGTAATTGGAAAGAACCATCAATCTTTTGTCATCAACACCCATGTCGATTTCATCGGCGATAATTGCGATCTCACCCGCTACACCAAAAGCCAGCCTCGATGTGACCTTGCGCCAGTGGTTATCGACAAATACCGACATCGATACAATTTGCAAAAGCAGGACGGGTGTTACTATAATCAGTAACGATCTGGCAAATAATGTTCGCGGCAGGATTTTATGAATCCAATACCAGGGATTGAGTTTTTTTGCAGAAAATTTCATATATAAAACATTTCTATCATTCGTTTATAATTTCAGAATATATCCCTGCCCTCTGACAGTCTGGATAAATCTCGGGTAACGGCTATCTTCTTCAATCTTTTTCCGCAGTCTAGTAATTTGAACGTCGACAGTCCGGTCATTGCCATCTACCCCACACAGGTGAGCCAGTTCATCACGGCTTAGAATTTTTCCGGATTGACGTGCCAATGCTTCCAACAGTTTTGATTCAACAGAAGTCAGGTGAATTTTTTCACCTTGCTCGCATTCCATCACAGATTCATTTATTTTATATGTCCACTTTCCAATCGAAATTTTTTCTACGCTCCGATCAATTGATTTTTTGCGTCTTAAAATCGATTGAAGCCGTAATAACAATTCTTTTGGCTCAAAAGGTTTTGCCAGATAATCATCTGCGCCTGTCTCCAACCCTTCAATTCTGTTGTCGACTTCACCCAAAGCCGTCAGTAACAAAATAGGAATTTGGGATGATGTCCTTATATCCTGCGTGAGTTCAAAACCCGTTTTTCCAGGCATCATGACATCGAGAATCAAGGCATCAAAAAAAGCCAGTTTCATAACCATTTCTGCATCAGATGCGTCTTTGGCTGTGGCTACGACAAATCCGTTTTCTCTTAAATATCTGGACAGCAAGCTCCGAATCCGGTCATCGTCATCGACGACCAGAATGTGCGGTTTATCCGCTTCACTAAAGAGCATATTTTCCGGCATATCTTTACTGATCCTTGCACTCTTTCTTGTTTCCCGATAAATATAGAGTGTTTATAGAAACGTGGAAACAATGAAGTTTTATAAAATTCAGGGGTTATAGCATGGCACTTATTCCATTTGACGATCGCGATGGCTTTATCTGGTTTGATGGCCAACTTGTCCCATGGAGAGATGCCAAAATTCATGTAATTACTCATGGTTTGCATTATGGAAGTGCGATTTTCGAAGGGGAACGTTCCTATGAAGGCACAATCTTCAAAAGCAAGGAGCATACGTCCCGCCTTTTTAACTCCGCCAATATTCTGGGAATGTCTATTCCTTTTTCCGAAGATCAAATCAATGCGGCAAAAGAAGAAACCCTGAAGGCCAATCATCTGACCGATGCCTATATTCGTCCCGTGGCGTGGCGCGGATCAGAACAAATGGGGATTGCTGCCCAAGAGACCAAAACCCATGTAGCCATCGCATGTTGGGAATGGCCGAGTTACTTTTCACCTGAATTGCGTGAAAAAGGCATTAGCCTTAAAACGTCTCCGTGGAAAAAACCAGCACCGGATACAGCACCATGTCATGCCAAGGCGGCTGGTCTGTATATGATCAACACCTTGTCAAAACACATGGCTGAAGATGCCGGATTTGTCGATGCCTTGATGTTGGATTATCGCGGTTATCCTGTCGAAGCCACAGGAGCAAACCTGTTTCGCATTAAAGACGGCGTTATCCGCACGCCAAAACCAGATTGTTTTTTGAATGGTCTCACACGTCAAACCGTTATGTCGATTGCGCAGGATCTCGGCTATCCACTGGAGGAAGACCATATCACGCTTGACGATCTTCACTCTGCGGATGAAGTTTTTATTACCGGAACGGCGGCAGAAGTTACAGCTATCGGCAAAATCGATGATACGATTTATTCCGTGGGATCTGTAACTCGCGCTTTGCGCGAAGCCTATGAAAATCTTGTACGGGGCAAACCATACCGGAAAACAACGGCAGCTTAAAAAACTATATATAAATAAATATAATAATTCCTTGACTTATATGTGTTCAGACACCATATAGGCGAAGAATTATTTATTCACCCCCATTGTTGGCCTTGTGGATGCTTGAAAAAGCTCAGCGGGTTGGCTCAACCTAAATTTTAATAGTCTTATTTTGCAAAGGTGTTGAAACATGCTCAACCTCTCTAAGAATTGTACCAAAACAATTTCCGCTCTGTTTATTTTTGCGGCCATGACAGGCGTTGCCCACGCAGGCAATCATCAGGAAGAACCTCCCTGCAAAAAACTTACACACAAAGTTAAGTCAGGCGAAGCGTCATGGTATGGCAAATATTTTCAGGGGATGCCTACTGCGAATGGTGAAGAGTTTAATGCGCGCGCATATACTGCCGCAAATCAGGAAATGCGGTTTAATACTATTGCCAAAGTAACCAATGCAGAAAACGGTAAGTCCGTCAATGTTCGCATTAACGATCGCGGGCCGCATGTTAAGGGTCGCATCATTGACCTCTCCCGCGCAGCTGCAAATGAAATCGGATTAATTGAAACTGGAACAGCCGAGGTTAAAATTCAGATTTGTAGCTCTCAACAACCGGTTTAGACGTTAACACGCTAGATTTGAGACTCCTTGGATAATTATTCCTTATCGTTTCTTTTGAGAATTTGGATAAGCAGGAACACAGATCCTGCCCATAAAAATGCGGCAAATGACCAATTTAGAATAGGGGCATTCCATTTGAGCATCCCCAAAGCACTCACCACTCCCGCAGCAATTAAAAAGATTGTTGCCAATCCCGCGAGATATTTGTTTTGCCTCACCCATTTTGCCGTTTCTCTTAAATCCCAACGTGCAATTTTCTTTGACATGAGAGCGAACTCCTTGTTCCTATTTTTTAGACATTAAACCTGAATAAAATCACATCTCCATCGGCGACGGTATATTCCTTGCCTTCGGAACGGAGTTTGCCTTGGTCTTTTGCGCCTTGCTCCCCTTTGCATGCTACATAATCATCATAAGCAACCACTTCGGCGCGGATAAATCCACGTTCAAAATCCGTGTGAATGACCCCTGCTGCTTGGGGTGCTTTTGCTCCAACGGGAATTGTCCATGCGCGAGTTTCTTTGGGGCCGACGGTAAAATAAGTTTCAAGACCCAGTAATTTATACCCTGCGCGAATGATTTTATTAAGGCCAGGTTCTGTTAGCCCCATTGACTCCAAAAATTCTTTCTTTTCTTCTTCAGACCCGAGCTGGGCAATCTGCGATTCAATTTCGGCGCAGATAATCACATATTCTGCATTTTTTTCTTTGGCCATTTGTGCGACTTTTTCAGTCATGGCATTCCCTTTTTCTGCATCGCCTTCCAACACGTTGCACACGTAAAGCATAGGTTTTGAGGTCATCAGAAATAATTCACGGACAGTTTTTTCCATGTCTTCAGGAATGAGTATTGTCCGAACCGGATTTCCTTCATTCAAAGAATCACGAATTTTTTGCATAAATTCCAACTGTGATTTTAATTCGCGACCTCCTGATTTCGCCTTTTTGGACATGTTATCGATCTGACGTTCCAGACTTTCCAAATCGGCCAGCATCAATTCTGTTTCAATGATTTCAGAATCGCGGATCGGATCAACAGATCCTTCAACATGGGTGACATTTTCATCTTCGAAACATCTGAGAACATGAATAATTGCATCAACCTGACGGATGTTCGATAAGAATTTGTTACCCAGCCCCTCTCCTTTCGATGCGCCTTTGACCAATCCTGCAATATCCACAAATTCCAACTGGGTTGGCACAATATTTTGTGATTTTCCTGCTTCGGCCAATAGATCTAGACGATGGTCAGGGACTGCCACGCGGCCAACATTAGGTTCGATGGTACAAAACGGAAAGTTTGCCGCTTGTGCTGCGGCCGTTGCCGTCAGGGCATTGAATGTTGTTGATTTTCCAACATTGGGTAGCCCCACAATTCCACAATTAAATCCCATTTTCTTTGTCTTTCTCTATCGGTTTTTCTTTTTTCTCTTTTGGTGGTTGCGTTGCGCGGGCAACGTTGGTCAGGAATCCCGCATCATCGCCTTTTAACAGCGACGGCGTTTCCTTAGCGAGTACCAACAACAATTTTTCCAGCCATTCTTCATCACTTTTTGTAAAATTACCGAGGACGTATCCGGTGACGCGGTCTTTATCGCCCGGATGGCCTATGCCCATTCTTACACGTTTATAATTCGGGTTGTCTAACCAGTCATCCATGGATCGCAGGCCGTTATGCCCAGCCGCGCCGCCACCAATTTTTATTTTCAATTTTCCGGCAGTGATATCCAGTTCATCATGGAAGACAATGATTTCACTGGTCGGGATTTTGTAGAATCTGGCAACGTCACCAACCGAGCGTCCCGATTCATTCATGTAGGTTTGGGGTTTTAAAAGGGCGACTTTTTCACCCTTGATGATCCCTTCGGCGTACAGGCCTTTATATTTATTTTTAAAAGGTGGAAATCCGAATGTTCCGGCAATTGCATCCACTGCCATAAAACCGATGTTATGGCGGTTGCGTTCGTATTCCGAACCTGGGTTTCCTAATCCTACTATTAAAATCATGATGCTATTCTTAAAACAAATCCCCCTCCACGCCAAGTCTCATGGCCAATGAAGGGGGATTAATTATCTAATTAATATACGACCCTATTTTTTGGCAGCTGGAGCAGAAGGCGCAGCGGCCGGGGCAGCCGCTTTCTTAGCTGGGGCGGCGGCAGGAGCAGCAGCAGCCGCTTCTTCAGCAACTGGCTCAACTTTCACTGTTGGCTCAACAATGTTTGCCAATGTTATATCTTCACCATGGTGTCCCATGATTTCAGACCCTTTTGGCAAAACCAATTCACCGAGTTTGAATGCTGTACCGATTTCTGCTTTTGCCATATCGATGTCAATCGACTCCGGAATATCTGCAGCGGCGCAACGCAAATCCAAATGGTGATGGATAATATTCAAAATACCTTTTGCCTTAATGCCAGGAGAAACCTCTTGGTTGAAAAAGTGCAAAGGAACTTGAACGGTCAATTTTGTTTTCGGACCCACGCGCATAAAATCAACATGCTCGACAGTGTCGGTCACAGGGTGCAATTGAATATCACGTACCAAAACACTGACTTTTTCACCTTCAATGTCCATGTCACACATGTGTGTTTTCATTCCACCCTTCAGGAATTGAAGAGTTACATCTTTTTCCGAGCAAGAAATAAGTACGGGTGGCTTGTTGGCTCCGTAAACAACTGCTGGAACTCTGTTTTCACGACGTAAAGCACGAGCGACCCCCTTACCGGCCCTATCACGCTTTGTCGCCGTCATAGTGTAATGTGTAGACATGGCTAGTTTCCTTTTTCTAAAATAAACATTTACAGTCGGCCTCCAGGGGTGCCGACAAGATGGGGTGGTTTAGCAGAGAAACCCGCATCAAATCAAGATATATTTGCTATTTGAACAGTGCAGAGATTGATCGATCTTCTGCAATTCTGAGGATTGCTTCACCCAAAAGCGGGGCAATCGTCAATTGTTCGAAGCTGTCGGATTTTAACGCCTCTTCACTTGCCATAATACTGTCGGTTGTGATGAGCTTCACGATGGGTGATTTTTCAACCCTATCAACGGCAGATCCTGACAAAACACCGTGAACAACGTAGGAATAGACTTCATCGGCTCCATTGTCCATAAGAGCCACAGCCGCATTACACAAAGTGCCGGCAGAATCAACAATATCATCAATCAAAATGCAGGTTTTCCCTTTAACATCGCCAATCACATTCATGACTTCGGAGACTCCGGCTTGTTCACGGCGTTTATCAATAATGCCCAAATCAGCACCCAAACGCTTGGCAATTGCCCGCGCGCGCACAACCCCACCAATATCGGGGGAAATGACGATGACTTCTTTTTCGGCAAAGCGTTGTTGCATATCCGGAACAAAAACAGGGGATGCAATCAGGTTATCTGTCGGAATATCAAAAAATCCTTGAATTTGTCCGGCATGGAGATCCAGCATCAAGGCTCTGTTGGCTCCTGCTGTCGTAATCAAATTAGACACCAGCTTGGCTGTAATGGGTGTTCTGGAGCCTGTCCGGCGATCCTGACGGGCATATCCAAAATATGGCAAAACGGCAGTAATCCGCCGTGCCGAGCTGCGGCGCAACGCATCAAGCGTAATCAATAACTCCATGATGTGATCATTGGCCGGAAAGGAAGTGGGCTGTATAATAAAAACATCTTCGCCACGAATATTTTCATCAATATCAACGAAAACTTCCATATCTGCAAAACGTTTAATACTGGCTTTGGCCAGTGGTATATCAAGATATTTGGAAATAGCCTTACAGAGAGGAGGATTGGCGTTTCCTGCGATCAGTTTCATTTTTGCCCTAGGCCTTTCGGTCATCGACTGACATTTTGTGTTTGAGCACGTTGTGGTGGATATGGGGCACTATAAAAATTCCACTCAATAAATCAAGTCTTTAAATCAAGTCTTTATGATGGAAATTGCAGAAATTTGACGACCATATTGCATTTCATTCCTATGGGTGGATCTTCTAAAGCTGAAATAATCCTGTTCCAGAGTGTATGTATCCAGTCCCGCGACCGTGATTTCGCTCACTCCAGCTCGTTGCAAGCGGAAACCAACATAAGACGGAAGATCAAAATATAATTTTTCCATGCGGGATTCAAAGAATCGGGATGACGCCGGGTCTTCTTCTATAAAGGGGGCTGAAAAATCAAATCCAACCTGATAGGATTTCATAGCAATGCATGGGCCGATAATCGCACGAATGCTCTGTTTTATGGCTCCCAGCTCTTCCATACGGTCTATTGTTCTTTCACACACGCCTTTTAATGCGCCTCCCCAGCCTGCATGGGCGGCTCCTATCACGGATGCGCCATTTCCTTTCCTGCCTTCCAGCAAGACAGGCGCACAATCCGCTGTCAAAGCGCCAATTGCCCGTCCGGGTTGATCGGTTGCGAGTGCGTCACCGTCTTCCGGAATTTTAATATCCTTGTTTCCGACGAAATGGCATTCGGCAGAGTGAATTTGCTTGAGCGTTAACAGATCATCGCAGCCCCCCTTATCTCCGCCCAATGCCTTTAAAACCCGTTGGCGGTTTTCCAGTACATTCCTCATATCATCGCCAGATTGGGGGGAACAGTTCAAGCTGTCAAAAATCGATGTGCTGACACCCCCTTGTCTGCCAAAAAAACCATGGGTGACGTTTTTTGAAAATAATTCCGGAAAAACCAGCCTGTTCATGTGTTCACCTCAATGACTTTGAACAAATCCCCCATTTGCCCTATATCCAATAAACGGAACAATGCTGCGTCAATTTCTTCTTGTTGGGGCAGCGTTGCACTTGCGCGCAATTGTGCGGCACGCTGGACAATTCCCATTTCAATCAAAAAACTGTTTTGACTCCAGATACTTGACAAAAGTCTCTCATGTTCTGATATAAACTTCAGACGAGCAAAATCAATATGAGAGGTCAAATCTGCATGACCCTGATTTTCAAGAACATTCGAAAACTGGTGATTCATCACGGCCTGAAAACTATTGCCCATTGACACTTGGTCATGGCCATAATCAATCATCAGGATTGATCCCTTTGAAAGTTTGATCTTTTGACACATAGTCAGGAACACACGATCCCGTACCAATGATGCTTCAAAAATATCATTTTGCTGTGCCGCTGGAAAATCGGCACTTTCAATCTTACTGCCGATAGAGAACCCGAGCTCTTCCCCAATCGTTGTAATAACACGCTCTCGCCAAACGCCATCGACAAAGACGTATTGGCGGATTGGCAAAGCGTCCAAAAATTCGTTACCGATAATAAGCAAAGGATCATCTGATGGAACAGAGGACAGATCATTATGCCAGATCACGTTTTTTTCACCCAAGGCCTCACGCTGCTTTTGGCGCAGAAATGGTGACATTTCCACCAAATGCACCTGCAATGCCGCGTCAAAATCGGGGATCATAGCGGCAATACGCAACAAATCCGCCATCAACGTGCCGCGCCCGGGGCCACATTCGACCAAATTTATTGCTGACGGACATCCCATTTCCTGCCATTTGTTAACAGCCCAAATGCCGATCATTTCCCCGAATAGTTGGGAAATTTCAGGAGAAGTCGTAAAATCCCCCGCGACGCCCAATGGGTCTTTTTTGATGTAATATCCATGTTCGGGATGGGACAGGCACAAATTCCAGTAAGTCTCGATGGACATCGGACCATGAAGGGTAATATGTGCGCGGATTATTTCGCCAAGGTTTTGCATCTGAAGCACCACACCATGACGACTGTTCCCACCAACATCATCGGAACGCATAAAATTTGCCCCATTGTGACTTGATCGAAGAAGAAGCCCAATTGGACATCCGGTTCACGGAAAAATTCAATTCCGAAACGGAACACGCCATACAGGGTTAAAAATGCGCCTGCAATGACGCCATAACGACTACGCACCTGCTTTATATGCATCAAAGCAAATAATATCCCAAACAGCACAATGCCCTCAAATACTGCTTCGTATAGCTGACTGGGGTGGCGCGGCAAATCCCCGCCACGCGGAAATATAACGCCCAAAGAAGAGTCAGTGACGCGGCCATATAGCTCGCCATTTACAAAATTTGCCACGCGCCCAAAAAAAAGTCCAATCGGGACAACGGTTGTTGCTATATCTGCTAAGCGTTTGAATGATACATGTTTGATTTTAGCAAACAGGATTAACGCCAAAATGACGCCCAATGCGCCGCCGTGAAATGACATTCCGCCATGCCAGACTTTGAGTGCTTCGAAAGGGGCATCCAGATAGGTCGGAAGGTTATAAAAAAGGACATAACCCAAACGCCCCCCGAATAGCACACCCAGAATTGCCCATGTTATAAAATCGTCAATGTCGTTTGTATTGGGTCGCAAATTATCCCGATATAATTTCACAAGATAGATTGCCACACGCCACCCCAACAGAAATCCTGCGACATAGGCCAAGGCGTACCAATGGATGTCAAATGACCTTCCTGCGATTTCAAAGCCAAACGCAACCGGATCAATATTGGGGAATGGTATAGACATTAGCGATACTGATCCGTTTTGGACATGTATTCACACACATAATCGCGGATGCCGTCTTCCAGCGAGGTAAAGGGGATGTCATATCCTGCATCCTGCAGCTTGGTCATGTCGGCTTGTGTAAAATATTGATAACGATCTTTAAGCTCTTCCGGCATATCGAAATAATGGATTTTTTCTTTTATGCCTGCCGCTGCAAATGTTGCCAAGGCCAGGTCTTTAAAGCTCCGTGCCTTGCCTGTCCCAACGTTGAAAAGGCCATTGATTTTTGGGTTTTCAAATAGCCAGAGCATGATCCTTACGCAGTCTTTTACGTAAATAAAATCACGCAACTGTCCGCCGTCCTCATAATCGGGATGATGCGATTTAAACAGACGTGCCGAGGCTCCTGCAGCGACTTGTGGATAGAGTTTACAGACGACACTCATTTGGTCGCCCTTGTGATACTCGTTCGGGCCGTAAACATTAAAAAATTTCAGACCGCACCATTGAGGCGGCACACCGCCCTCTTCTTGTTTATAGACGATACTCGATACATAACGATCGACCAGATGTTTTGACCATCCATAAGGGTTTAACGGGCGTAAACCGGACAGAAATTCGGGTTGATCGTTATCGGTAAAGCCACTGTCCCCGTCCCCATACGTCGCGGCAGATGACGCATAAATAAATCTGACTTTGTTCCGCGAACACCAATTCCACAATGTCCGAGACAGAACGAAGTTTGTTTCTATAATCAGATCCACGTTCTTTTCTGTTGTCGAAGAAATAGCCCCGATATGGAAGATGGCCTCTACCTCGCCGATATGTTCATCAAGATATTCCATGAGGCGATTGGGCGGAATGATGTTATGCAGGCCTCGTTTGGCGATATTTTTCCATTTATCTTCCTGTCCCAAAGTATCGCAGACGACAATTCTTTTATGTCCGGCGTCTTCCAATCCAGCAATCAAATTCGATCCGATAAATCCGGTTCCTCCTGTGACGATAATCATGTTCTTTTCCCTTTCAATTTTGCGCCCCATAGACACAGTCAGGATATTTATCCACCGAAACCTGATTAAGCCCTTTTGCCAAGGGTTGCAAGCCTGCATAGTTTGATGTTACCAATCTTTCCACTTCCAAAATTTTGGGGCAATATTTATACAGCAAAAAAACAGGTGGCTTTGCATGACCATTGATAACAAACTTTTTGAAGATCTTACGCGCGTTGCCAGTGGAGCTGCCAGCGTCTTTGCCAGTCTGGGTAAACATCTGGGTGAAGGTTTGAAAGATCAGATGGATGAAAAATTTTCCGGTGGCTCTTCTTCTACTGCCCATGAGGATGTTGATCGTCTGCAAGGTGTTGTCACCAAATTGCGTGTCGAACAGGAATACATGAAAAAACGCATTGAGGAACTCGAAGCTTTGCTGGGTAAAAAACCTGCAGCCAAAGCGACCAAAAAGTCTGTTGTAAAAGCCACAGCAACCACAAAGGCAAAAGCTCCTGCCAAAAAAGCTGCTGTAAAGAAACGCGCTTAACACCCCTTTTGTATTTTGATTGTATTTGGGGTGAAGAGAGAAAGGATGCGTTGTGTCAATTTCGAATGATAATTACGACGATCACTATATGGATGAATTTACCAATCCATTGGACGGGGTCGAAAATATTCTGGTTCGGCAGAACTGGAAATATTCCCGCATGAATCGTGACGAGTTGTTCTTGGAACTCAAGGGTAAGCATGGCGTTTACCGGATGATGTTTCTTTGGAACGATTCTCAGGAAGTTATGCAGTTTTGCGCAGAATACGATCTGCGTCTTTCCGATTTTCATTATGAGCAAGCTTGCAAAGCGATTAACGAGATCAATAATTCATTATGGTTGGGACATTTTCACTTGCCGCAGACAAGTATGATTCCGTGTTTCCGTTATACACAAATGTTGCGCGGGTTGAATGTTGGTTCGGAAATCGTCGATCATCTGGAAGAATTAATTCAAGTGACCATGGAAGAATGCGATATGCATTATCCTGCGTTTTCGATGCTGGCTTCTGAAAAAACACATGACGAGGATCAATTGGCGCTTGCCTTGATGCCTGTTGTCGGGCTGTCGTAAATGATGTCAATGATGTCGCAATCCCGCCTTTTGCTGGTTGGTTGTGGAAAAATGGGTGGCGCCCTGCTGCAAGGGTGGCGGGATAATATTCCGGATCTACTAATCTCTATTCTTGATCCTGACTTTCCTGATGCACAGTTTCGCATGATTGATGAGCTTAAAGGGCAAGGGTCTTTTGGTTGTATTGTACTTGCTGTCAAACCTCAAATCATGGAAGAAACTGTGCGAGGTTTGACCGATTTTGCCTTGCCCAGTACTCTGGTTATTTCTATTGCTGCCGGAAAACAAATCAGTTTTTTTGAAGATCTTCTCGGGTCGATGTCCCCCGTTATTCGTGTGATGCCTAATACGCCTGCGGCCGTCGGCTGCGGAATGAGCGTCTTATGTGCCAATAACAAAGTCACCTCCGGTCATAAAAAATTGGCGCAAGGGCTGATGGAAACCGTAGGACTTTGCGCATGGGTTGATGATGAAAGCCAGATGGATGCGGTTACCGCCGTTTCCGGATCAGGTCCTGCTTATGTTTTTCACATGATTGAAGCTTTGGCACAGGCCGGAATTTCGGCTGGATTGTCGCCCGATTTATCGATGATGCTGGCGCGTCAAACTGTTATTGGATCTGGATTACTTGCAGCTCAAAACCCTGATATTGACGCAGCAACCCTTCGCCAAAACGTCACAAGTCCGGGTGGCACAACAGAGGCCGCATTGCGCGTTTTGATGTCTCCCGATGCCGGTTTGACCAATTTATTAACCCGCACAGTCCTTGACGCTCAAAAGCGCAGCATTGACCTTGCAAAGAATTAGCCACTCAATCGTTTTTACTTGCAAATCAGTGTCGCATGCCGATATAGCTAGTTTCTTATACAGTACAAATTTGACCTTTTATTTGGATTACACATGCCGGACAATAATAAACATTCCGAATTACTCTCTTACACAGCAGAGATTGTTGCGTCTCATCTGTCTCATAACACGGTTGCCGCACCGGATATTCCTGCCTTGATCGAACGCATATACAAAACGCTTTCAACATTGGGCAGCGAAAGCAAGGCGGCAACATCGATTGGTGAACGGCCGCAACCTGCTGTTCCAATCCGCAAATCGGTGATGCCTGATTATATTGTTTGCCTTGAAGATGGCAAAAAGCTCAAAATGCTCAAACGCCATATCAAAACTGCCTATAATATGAGCCCCGAACAATATCGTGATCGGTGGGGATTGCCGCATGATTATCCGATGGTTGCCCCCAATTATACCAAACAACGTAGCAAGCTGGCCAAGGATATCGGGCTTGGAACATCAGGGCGTAAAACACAAACAGGGAAAAAGGGTTAACCCCTTCCCCCTATTCTTTTATTTCCTATAAAATCCGATTCTATAGCGTGATGGCTTCATCAACCAAGCGGGCCTGCTCGAGTGCGTGACGTTTGGCATATCCTGTTGCTGGTGCTGCCGTTGAAACACGACCGACATATTTTGGTCGCCCTGCTTTATGCTTGATTCTGGTCAATACATCTTCAAGCAAAGGATTCACAAAGAACCAAGCTCCTTGATTTTTTGGCTCTTCCTGACACCAAACAATATCTGCATTCGGGCATCTTGCCAGCTCTTCCTCCAAAACCTTATCAGGAAACGGATAAAGCTGTTCGACACGTAAAATCATAACATCCTTGATTTCCCGCTTGTTTCTATCTTCCAGAATATCGTAGTAAACCTTACCGCTACACAAAACGATCCTTCTGATATCCTTGTCAGCTTTTAGGCTTGACCGCGCATCATCCCACAAAACGCGATGGAAGGTGCTTTGACCCGTAAAAAGATCTGCAGGAGATACGCACAACTTATGACGCAGCAATGATTTCGGCGACATGTTAATCAGTGGCTTGCGGAAGTCACGATGGATTTGACGACGCAGCGCATGAAAGTAGTTGGCAGGTGTCGTGATATTAGTAACCTGCATATTCTCTTCGGCGCAAAGTTGCAAAAACCGTTCAAGCCGTGCAGAAGAATGCTCTGGTCCTTGGCCTTCAAAACCATGAGGCAAAAGCAAAACCAGACCCGACATGCGCAACCATTTGCTTTCTGACGATGCCAGAAACTGATCGATAATAATCTGTGCTCCGTTCACAAAGTCGCCGAACTGCGCTTCCCAAAGGACAAGTGCTTTTGGCTCTGCCCATGAATATCCCAGTTCAAAACCCAGAACAGCAAATTCCGATAAAGGACTGTCATGAATCTCGAATGCGGCTTGATGTTCGCTGATATTTTTCAGAGGAATAAATTTGTTTTCATTTTCCTGATCGTACATAATTGCGTGGCGATGCGAGAAAGTTCCCCGACCAACATCTTCTCCGGACAAACGCACATGATGGCCTTCATCCAAAAGTGATCCGAACGCAATGGCTTCTGCTGTTCCCCAATCAAAGCCTTCTCCAGATTTAAACATTTCTGCTTTCTGATCCAATTGGCGGGCAATTTTTGGATTAATACCAAAATCCGAAGGAACTGTTGTCAGTTTATGTCCCAGCAATTCCAATTTCTCTTTTGAAATTGCGGTTGTCCCGCGGCGGGCATCACCATGCGCCACACGCAGACCTGCCCAATACCCTTCCAGATAGTCAGCTTTATTCGGCTTGAAGCTTTTTGTTGCGTCATACGCATCACTCAAGGTTTGCTGGAATTGGTCGACAAGCTCGCTTGCTCCCGCCTCCGTTAAAACCTTTTCACTAACAAGTTGGCGACCATAAATTTCACGAACATTTTCAAGCGTTTTGATTTTTTTATACATCAATGGCTGGGTGAATGATGGCTCATCCCCTTCATTGTGGCCATAACGGCGATAGCAGAAGATATCAATGACGACGTCTTTTTTGAACGTCTGCCGGAATTCTGCGGCCAAGCGTGACACGTGGATCACCGCTTCAACATCATCGCCATTTACATGCAATATTGGCGCGGACAATATCTTGGCCATGTCTGTACAATAAGGGCCAGAACGAGAGTATTTCGGCATTGTGGTAAAGCCGATCTGGTTATTGATAACAATATGAATTGTACCACCAACACGATACCCCGGCAGTTCCGACATAATCAAGGTTTCAGCCACAACACCCTGACCAATAAATGCAGCGTCACCGTGGATCAAAATTGGAACAACAGCACTTCGCTCTGTGTCACCCCGTTGAAATTGTTTTGCGCGAACACGGCCAATGACAACCGGACTGACAGCTTCAAGATGAGACGGGTTTGCGGTCAAAGTCAGGTGGACAGTATTGTCCCCGTATTTTTTATCATTGGTGTACCCCAAGTGGTACTTCACGTCTCCCGTTCCTATGACGTCATCAGGATTGACGGACAAGCCTTGAAATTCTGCAAAAAGAGACGTGTATGGTTTTCCGACAACATTGGTTAAAACGTTGAGGCGTCCACGGTGAGCCATCCCCAAGACGACTTCTTCACATCCCAAATCAGAGCAGCGCGCAATTGTTTCTTCAATAGACGCGATAAAGCTTTCTCCCCCATCAATACCAAAACGTTTTGTGCCCACATGCTTTGTGTGAATAAACCGCTCCAGACCTTCGGCCTCGACCAAGCGAGCATAAAAACGCAATTTTTCTTCATGGGTAAACGACGTATGGTTTCTTGATGCTTCAATTCTTTGCTGAATCCAGCTTTTTTCTTCCGGACTGACAGAATGAAGAAACTCTACTCCGATTTTTCCGCAGTAAATGCTATGCAACGCGTCACGAATTTTTCCGATCGCTGCATAATTCATTCCCAGTACGCCACCTATATAAATCTGGCGCGTCATATCCTGTGGACCAAAGCCGTAAAAGCTCGGATCCAATTCCTTATGGTATTCGACTTGTTTTAGTCCCAATGGATCCAGATCTGCTGCCAAATGCCCCAAAGCGCGATAGGCTCGAATCATCATCAATGCCGCAATCGAGTCTTTCGTTGCTTGTTCGACCTCTGTCAGATTTGTTGATGGTTGAGCAACAGCGGGTCTGGAATATTGATTTGCAGGTTGCGGCATTGCCCCCGCTTGATCTGCTGTTGTCAAATGTCCGAACGGTGCCGCCGGGGCGCGATATGCGCCATCCCCCCAGCTTGCTCCAATCATTTGTTTTAAAAGACCCGCTTCATCATCCTGCAAATCGGCGAATAACATTTGCCAGCTCGAATCCACTGTCGATGGATTTTTTAAATATTCACAATACAAATTGGCAATGTACTCGGCATTTACGCCAGTAAGAATTGTTTTTAGTGTGGGTGAGCTTGTCATCTTTACTATCTCTGTTTTTGAAGAACCACTTGTCGGACGATATTAACACTGTTTCATACTTACGAAACAGCCCTTGTAATAAAAAAAAGACTATTCCAGATAAAAAGATTCAGACGTGGAAATTACTAATTTTCAAAGCTGTTGCCAGCTCGTGCAAGGCGGCTATTTCGGTTTTGGAAATACTGGACAGCTCATCGGCGGACAAATCCGACCTAGAACTGGAAAAAATATTCCGAACGCAGATCGATATTTTGAACAAGAGGGAGGATAATAAGGATCGTTCTTCAAATGCCATCGCAACATCTTTGGCTATAACCATAATGATGTCGCATAATTTAGGGGAAATTATTTCAGAATTCTTTCCGATTTCATCCATCAGGTTGATCAGATTTTCTTGCCATTCTTTCCATTTGCTGCTATTTGCCAGAACAATTCCCAGAATTTCGCGCTCATCAGTCCCATTTCTTGCGTCCCGATAGAGATATTGAATCCGCTTTTTCAATATGCGCTCTTCTGCATTCTTCGCTGATATACCCCCACTATCGTCCGAAACAGCAATCCACACGGCACAACGATATAAAATCCGGGCAAGTTCCTGCTTATCTTTCGGATTCAGACTCATGATTTTAAAACCGAAAGCAACTCATTCAAGGCGTTGTCTTCTTCCGGTGAAATACTCAAATCCTTATGAGCCTCTTTGTCCGATAGTGATAGCACGAGATCATTTGCCTTTTCGGCCAGCCATGAGAAATAGTTTTCATGGTCAGGTGTATTTTCTGGTTCTTCACGGAAAGCATGGGCTACAGCCGTAGCCACCATCATGCTGGCACGAATAAAAGCACCCAATTCTTCTTGGCTGCCTTGAGATTTTATAAGAGCCAACGCCTTAGCAACGCTGTCTAAAATATGGTCGTTCTGGCTTTCCCAACGT
The DNA here is from genome assembly GCA_002425415.1 of Micavibrio sp. UBA5572. Lineage (GTDB taxonomy): Bacteria > Pseudomonadota > Alphaproteobacteria > Micavibrionales > Micavibrionaceae > UBA1573. Next base: position 57,073 of record DIMG01000019.1, on the reverse strand, counting down.
GGCCAGCTTTGCTGTTGGCGCAGGGATTCAAGAGCCATCTCGTTTATCAATGCCCCTGCTTTGCCCGCTTTTGATATTTTTGTCAGGCATCCGATCATGTGTTGGCGTTCGATTTGCTCGGATTCGTTTCCTTCATCGGTATCATCAACATTGGATATCCAATAGCCCACGCGATACAGTAATCCTGAAAGTAGTTCCTGATCTTGCGGCAGAAATCTCTGTAATTCCGACATAAACGATCTCCCCGATCCCGATTATATTTTTACTTCAATGCCCAACGTGTCGGCGAGAAGGCCGATAGCCATACGTTCTTCACGGCTGATATTGAGCATCATATCTGTTGATTGAATCTCTTCGCCCAAAAGCAAGGCACGAACCCGTTGGAAAATAATTGCCAAATAAGTCTGTATTTTTTCAACAGTGGATACTCTATCATCAAATTCACGATAGGCTTGAGCCACAGAAATTGCAATTTCAAGCAAATTGTTTTTGAAGGCTATGATTTCCTTCATCTCGACTATTCCAACCAGTGCCGCAGTTACCTTCAGGCATTCCTCAGGGACAATTTCGATATGTTCCTTCCATTCGCCCCAATGATTTTTTTCTTTGAGCATCAAGAGCATAACCTCTTGGGCGAATTCCGACTTGAGGGTGTCTTCGACATAAAAAGTGACGATGTTTTGCAAAGCCAGCATTTCTTTCTGATCGGCATCATCTCCCCCCGTTTTATCACTGGCAGATATATAATATCCCACCCGAAACGGGAGTTTGATAATTAATTGCTGAATATCTTCTGGTAATTCGCGTAAAGCTGTCATGGGGGTAGAATATCCGAAAACAGTAATATCTTAAAGAGGGTTTTTTATAACATCCTCTTTTCGTGTTCGTTTTCAGTAATTAAGGCTGGAATACTCCGGTAACTTGCTCCAATTCACCCCCCACTCTGGATGAAAGATCTAAAAACCTGACCATTTGTCCATGCAAAAAGTCCATCATCGTTAAAAGCGAGTCTTTTATGTCCTCGCATTCAATATCTTCCACCGCAGGATTTCCTTCTTTGAATGCTTTCAGAAAATCATACAGGACAATCATATTGGCAAGTGCGCTCTGCTTAAACCCAGCCTCTTTAAACAAATCTGTGCATGCAACCTCTGCAATCAAATTGAATTGCCGTGACAGAGTCTCTTCTTCAACGGTGGGAGCCAGTTCGGGACATAATTGGGAGAGAATATTTGACTTTCCGCTTATTGACCTTGCCCTGTAGACATTCATCGCCATAGACACTTCAGGATTTATGACGGCCAAAAGCTTTTGAGTTGATCCAAATGCCTCACCTTCTTTTTTTTCGATCGGAAATGCACTGCCCAATTGCCCTCGCAAATCAGCATAATGACTCACCATTATCAGAGCAGAAAGAAATGTGTTTCTTTTTTCTTCTATTAAATCGCGAAAGCTGATTTTTCCGACTATGTCAGGGATGTTTTTTGTACGATTTCTTTGAAAAACCTGATCGGTTAACTCTTCCAATTCAATAAGAGCTTCTAAAACGGCTTTATTATGAATACAAAGATCTTGAAGGCTGCCGAGTAAATCACCTGACAATTCACCCATTCTCCTTTGCCCGTTTTGCTTATCACGGTTGGCGCGAGCATTATCCCCAATTGTTTTTATAATTTCAGAATCTTCGCCATCCATAACAACACGAAAATCCCCTTGTAATTGCGTATGATACTCAAGAAGTTCTTCTATTTTTGCAGCCATTTTGCCGTCCCTGATTTTTTGTTTCGGCGAGAATATATTGCGTTATGTTAATCATCAAATAAAAAAGCAGGGAAAATCCCTGCTTTTGGTTGTTTCATAAGAAATATTAGGCGGCGATGGCGCGAAGAACCGCCTCACCCAAATGGGCGGGTGTTTCTGCGACTTCAAAACCGGCGGCTTTCATGGCGGCGATTTTGACTTCGGCGGTGTCATTGCCACCGGAGATAATTGCTCCGGCGTGACCCATGCGTTTGCCTTTTGGAGCAGTTGCTCCGGCGATAAATCCGGCAATCGGTTTTTTCTTGGCTGCTTTCATATAGAAATTGACCGCATCGACTTCGGCAGATCCACCGATTTCACCGATCATGATGATGGCTTCGGTTTCTTCGTCATTCAAGAACAGGTCAAGGGCATCAATAAAGTTGGTGCCATTGACAGGGTCGCCACCAATGCCGATACAAGTGGATTGTCCCAAACCTGCTGCGGTTGTTTGATGCACGGCTTCATAAGTCAAAGTTCCTGAGCGTGATACAATCCCGATCTTACCGCGTTTGTGAATGTGACCCGGCATAATCCCGATTTTGCATTCATTGGGTGTAATCACACCCGGGCAGTTCGGGCCGATCAGACGAGTTTTTGATCCGCATAATGCGCGTTTGACTTTGACCATATCCAAAACAGGAATGCCTTCGGTGATGCACACGGCCAATTCGATTCCAGCGTCAATCGCTTCCAGAATCGCATCTGCTGCAAAGGGTGGTGGTACGTAAATGACCGACGCATTGCATCCGGTTTCTGCTTTGGCTTCCATAACGGTATTAAAGACCGGCAGGTCAAGATGTTTTGTTCCACCTTTGCCCGGTGTGACGCCACCAACCATTTTGGTGCCGTATGCAATGGCTTGTTCCGAGTGGAACGTTCCCTGCGCTCCGGTGAAGCCCTGACAGATCACCTTGGTGTTTTTGTTAACGAGTACTGACATATTAAAATTCCTTTTCTCTAAAAACTTACGCTGCCTTCAACGCTTTTTTGGTGGCGTCAACGATTTTGCGGGCGGCATCATCCAGATTATCGGCTGCAATAATCGGCAGGCCGGACGTGTTCAGGATTTCTTTGCCCAATTCGACGTTTGTGCCTTCCAAACGCACCACCAATGGTACGCTCAATGACACTTCTTTTGCTGCGGCAACGATGCCGTTGGCGATGATGTCACATTTCATGATCCCGCCGAAAATGTTCACCAGAACACCTTTGACTTTCGGATCGGATAAAATGATTTTGAACGCAGCCGTGACGCGTTCGGTTGTTGCCCCGCCGCCCACGTCCAAAAAGTTAGCCGGTTCCATGCCGTAATGTTTGATGATGTCCATGGTTGCCATGGCAAGACCTGCGCCATTGACCATACAGCCAATATTGCCATCCATCCGAACATAAGAGAGTTCGCAGTCTTTGGCGTCACGTTCGTTTTCGTCTTCTTCTGACTCGTCCCGCATGTCCGCAACAGCTTTTTGACGGAACAAAGCGTTTTCATCAAAGTTCATTTTGGCGTCCAGTGCCAATACTTCGTTTTTATCGGTGACGATCATCGGGTTGATTTCCACAATCGATGCGTCCAATTCGGTGAAGGCTTTATAAAGGGCAAAGAAGAACTTTTGAGCAGATTTCAATGCATCGCCTTCCAGACCCAATCCAAATGCCAATTTACGGGCATGGAAACCGGACATACCAGACGCGGGATCGATTGATGCCTTGATGATTTTTTCAGGATGTTTTTCAGCGACTTCTTCGATTTCCATTCCGCCTTCGGTGGACACCATAAAGGTGACTCGTGATGTGTCACGATCAAGAACAACTGAACAATAATATTCTTTTTTAATGTCCACGCCGTCGGTAACATAAAGACGTTGGACTTCCTTGCCATCCGCTCCGGTTTGTTTGGTGACCAGAATTTGATTCATCATGGCTTCGGCTGCGACTTTGATTTCATCTTTGCTTTTACACAAACGAACGCCGCCTTTTCCGGTCGGGTTGTTTTTAAAGTGACCCGCGCCGCGACCCCCTGCATGAATTTGAGCCTTTATAACATATAATGGGCCCGCGAGCTGATCGACGGCTGCAACTGCTTCAGCTACATTCATCGCTGCGATTCCTTTTGGAACGGCTACTCCGTATTTTGCCAATAGTTCTTTGGCCTGATATTCATGGATATTCATGCTGTATTTCTCCGGTTAGACATCTGATCGAAAGAATCGCTTCACGCAACTTCTTCACTGGCATAGCACCCCAACTCCTAAATGAAAAGAGGATGCCCAGCACCATACATGAGGCACTCTTAACATCGCATTAACACAGAAATTAACACTGAATTAACGTCAAATTAACAATATTCTGTAAAATTGTATGGTGAGAGGGTTTTATGGCAGTCATGCAAGTAGAATTAGGTCAATTGATCGGAACAGCGGATGCTGCGCCTGAGGACGATCATGCTGAGCAACTGCGGCAATTTGAAGATTCACTCGCTCTTGACCCAACGCGTTACAACCCCATCATTCATAATAATGGTATAGCCGGACGTTCCAACAAAGGTTATTTTGACCTTGGTGGTCATGGTGATGAAGATGGTCATTCCGGCGAAAGTAATGGAGAGAGCAAGACTCGCAAATTTCAACAAAATTATCAAACCATGTGTCGGCAAATCAGCATTATGGATAAAGCGGCGGGCTGGGATAATCAGCCTGCATGGGATGCTGGTTGGAAGGATGTTCAATACAAATCCGCTGGCGAAGCGTGGAATGATTCTGTCCGAAACAGTCCTTTTGCAATATTCTCTCAACCGAATGGCGGTGAAGTATTGCAGTCCAAGTATGATCCATCAAAGTACGATGTAAACCCTGTCTCGGGAGAGGTTACACCATTAACCGAAGAGCAAAAAATCAATCGTAGAGTATTGGGACTAGATGGAGCGACTGGAAAAATCGTTAACCAATCCCTCAGCGTAAACGGGTTGGATCAAATTATCGCAGAGGCGTCACAAATCACAACCCCAAAAACATCAGAGACTCCTGTTTCCTCAAACAAATTGGATAAACCTGCTACTCCATCTTCCGATCCCGTGGCAGAAAATTCCAACTCGACACAATCGGCCCTCTCCGCTAAACCCGCCAGTCCGTTTGCCAATAGTCCGATGAATATATAGTCAGATCATACCCAAATTAAGTGGATCATACTGCTTTTGATTTTTCTCATTAATCTTTGATTAACTTTTTCATGTTCTGATAAACTGCCCCTTGTTTATTTTCGAGCATATTGTACTGGTAGAAGAGTCGCGAGTTGACTATACTATAAGCGAATCAGTCTGGAATTCTCCCCATGCGACTAAAGTCGTTTTATGCAAAAAGTATGACCGAAGCAATGCAAATGGTACGCGAAAGCCTTGGCGAAGACGCAATTATCATCGCGACTCGTGAAGAGAATGGTGGTAAATCTGTGCGTGTAACGGCTGCCATCGAAAACGATCTTCCTGCGGCTTCGGCACGTGCGCGGGCTATTGCCTTTGAACTCAGCAAAGGGGGAAACTTCGAAGATGATGATAACTGGTTACAATATGACGAGGAGCAAGAGCAAGACAGCTCCCTGACCGAGGCTATTATTGATGTTATGCTGTCCCACAGCGTTCCTGAAGATGTTCTGGATCAAATTGTCAATTGCGCCGAAGTCATGAATCTGGATGAGCCATCGATTGCCTTTGTCGGCGCGCTTGATTCTCTTTTTGATTTTACCCCCCTTCCGATGTCCGCCTATAAAAAAGCCATGATGTTTGTCGGACCTCCAGGTGCAGGCAAAACTTTGGCGATTGCCAAGCAAGCGGCGCGGGCTGTTCTGGAAGATCTGGATGTGGCCGTTATTACAACCGATACAATTCGGGCAGGTGGTATCGAACAGCTTCAGGCTTTTACGAAGTTGCTCGATATTGATTTGCAAACTGCCCGTAATCCGGCAGACCTCAAACAAAAGCTTCTCGCCCTTAAAGGCAAGGATCAGATTTTGATTGATACATCCGGTATCAATCCATTTTCAACACAGGATATGACTTCGCTTGCGCGGCTCATTGCGGCGGGCGACATTGAGCCGATTTTGATCGTTGCCGCAGCCGGTGATGCCAATGAAACAGGGGAAATGGCTCGTATCTTCTCTGCATTGGGTGTTCGCCGCATGGTGGCTACCCGTCTGGATATGGCGCGTCGCCTTGGCGGTCTTTTGGCTGCCGCCCAGCAAGGCGGACTTGCCTTTGCGGATGCCAGCACAACGCCGAGCGTAGCGGATGGTCTTGAGCCATTATCACCGCGCAAATTTGGATCTTTTTTCTTCCCGAATGGTCAGGCAGACCGGACGGACTCGCGTAACCTTCACCACCAATCACCTTCACGCCACAAAACGACAGGATGACGATAATGGCTACAGATACCAAGATCGCACAAAGCTCAACAGCGACAGATTTGACGGGGGGATCCTCTTTCCCCCGAGGAAAAAACATTATCGCGGTTGCCTCTGGCAAGGGCGGTGTGGGAAAGACGTTCTTTTCGATCTCCTTGACGCAGGCCTTGACCAGAATGGGCAAGAAAGTTCTCCTGTTTGATGGTGATTTGGGATTGGCTAATGTGGATGTTCAACTCGGGCTGATGCCGAAACGCGATCTCAATGATGTGATCCGTGGGCGTTTATCCTTGGACAAAGTTGTCCAGCGTTATGAAGATGGTGGATTTGATATCATTGCCGGACGTTCGGGGCAGGCTTCTCTTTCCGCTCTGCCGAGTCAACGCCTTGCCATGTTGCGTGACCAATTGATAGAGCTGTCCGATGCTTATGACGTTGTGGTGATCGATTTGGGCGCGGGTGTTGACCGAACAGTGCGGATGTTTTCTGCTTTTGCAACACGCACCTTATTGGTGTCGACAGATGAACCGACCTCTTTGACTGATGCGTATGCTTTTATCAAATTGGGATCAGCTGCGGGCATGTCGAAAAATGTCTCGATCGTAGTCAATATGGCCAGTAGTAAAACCGAAGGAGAAAAAACCTACAAAACTCTTCTGAAGGCTTGCGAGAATTTCTTGAGGTTGTCTCCACCGCTTGCAGGAATGATTCGACAAGATCCAAAAGTCAAAGAGACTATTCGTCACCAGACTCCTCTTTTGACGCGTTCTCCGAATTGTGATGCCGCAGGTGATATCGAAAAAATTGCCGAAAACGCCTACCAAGAAATGCTGGAAGAAGCCAAAATGCTTGCCAAAGCAGCGAGAGGGTAAGGGAAACCCTCTGTTTTTCTCGACCGTCACGACCAGAATGCGGAGCATTCTAGGGGCATCTGAAAAATATATTTGAATGACTATAGAAGAAAAAACCCGACGGCGCGTCGGGTTTTTTACGGAGCTTATTTAGTGTCTAGTTTGTATAGGCTCTTATCTTGCCCCATACCTTGACCCGGTGGTATTTCTCTATCGGGAAATCCCTCGGGGCCGATAACAAAAACGGCAACACGAAAAACATCGCCCAATTGTTGAACAACAACGATTGGAGAACATCCGCTCTTGTCTTCAATACCCTCCAAACCCGCCGGGCCAGATCGAAAAACACTCATAACAACTCGCTCCTCTGCTGCAAACTAATTTTATAACTTGTATGATGCCTATTAAGTCATTAAAAATCAATTTATTGTCTGTAAGCAGAAGAATTTAGATGGGGATAATTTTACTGTAATTTTATAGGGCTATCCGTCATCTTGCGTTCAAGATGACGGAAAAAGGTTCATTTGTTTGGCCGTATAACCAATAAAACGGTAAATCTTTATATAATTTTACAGCATTCATGATAATCTTGGATCATGTCCAACGGCTCGACTCCCCTTCCTCCTTTGTTAAACCCGTCGGGAGTCCGTGCGTCGATCCAAGCGGTTGCGGTCAGGCTTATCCATGCGCCATCCGAATTACAAAATAACCCTGCTCCGCTTCGATTACGGGGTGAGGTCAAAGGGCAGACAGAGCGTGGATCGGTTCTGGTTGAAACGGATCGGGGTTTGGTCGAGTTAGTCTTGAAAGACAAGCAGTCTCTTCCCAAAGGAAGCCGCATTGACATTGATCTGCCTGCCGGAAAATCCCCCCAACACGCCTCTATTCGCCCTGCGCTCAGCCAGGATGCTCAAAGACAAGCCCCTCCGCCTCCAACCCTGACAGAGGCTCTCTCTCAAAATCAACCGTCTTTGGAACGACAGGCCAGTCTTGACAATAGAACCCTTGATGCTGTTATTCAATCTCGCCAGAATTCAGCGCAAGATGCGGCTGCGGCCAATGCTGCCAATCAAATTGCAAAAGGTGATTTACAGTTAGGGCAGTTTGTCCGTCTTATTCCCATCCCACCCGGAGATGCAGAGCTTCAAATGTTGCAATTGGCGCGACCTGTTCCTGTTGATGTCTTGCTTGGTAATCTGGTTGAGACTTTACAAAATATCCCTACGGAAAATGCAGCTCTACGAAATAGTCTGGTGACGTTACTGTCCAGAATAGATCTGCCTTTGACTTTGCAAAACAGCAGCAAGCCAGAGCATTTGAACCTTATTGGTAACATTCAAAATATATTGCAATCCATTGGTAATCTTTCAAATATCAAAAACACAATGAGTCAAAATCAAGCTTTTGGTGCAGCATTATCTGCGCAAAGTTTTAACCCGACAACTTCGATAGATGCCCAAATTCTGGGGCTACAGATTCCTAAAAACGGGTCTGCGTTGTCTTTTTCGCCCTCAACTTCATCTTCGTCGCAAATCCATAATATTACGATCCCGTCGTTATTGCCCTCATCACAAGGCGTATCATCTAACCAACAAACCTTGTTTTTTGTTGCACCACAGACGGGTAACCAGATATCCCAACCCAATACCCACATTAATATTGCCCAAGTGATTGGCCAAACATCACAAAACCTTCCCATTCTATCGATCTCGGTTCCCGGGGCAGGATTTTCGCAAAATTATGCCATGCAATTTAATGCCCAAAACCTCCCCTCGTCCTTGGCTTTGTCAGGAAATATGGCGGCTGAGGCTTCCCCTTCCGATATTTTGTCCCATACGCAGATTCTGGTTTCCTTGCAGCCTCTCGAATCACAAATTCAGACCTCTTCGCTTAAGAATCCTACATGGCAAAGCCTTCAGGATATTCTGTTTTTACTGTCCCAATCGCCAGATGCAGGCCTTATGGAAGGACATGTGCAACCCCATAATATCTCCGGAATCCTTCCGTCTCCGGCTTCCCCTTCCCAATTCGGAGCGTTGGCCTTATTCTTTTTGTCCGTCTTCGGAAGTGGGGATATTGAAAATTGGATGCCTGCCGAAGCCCTGAATATGCTGAAGCAAACGACCAAAGGGCGATCTTTGCTTGATACGCTGGTCAGTGACTTGACACGGTCAGGTCGCGCAGATGGCGCGGCAGTGACGCAGGATTGGCGCGGACTGCACATCCCGTTCCTATGGGAACAGAATATCTACAAAATACCTTTATATTACAAAGACATGTCACAAGAAGAACACCATGAAAAAGAAGCCAAAAAACGGCGACTGCGCTTTCTGTTTGACCTTAATCTGACGCGTATGGGGGATGTCCAGATTGACGGGTTTTTACAATCATCCCGCCTTGATTTGATTATGCGCACCAAAACACCATTGAGCCCGCCGATGCAAAATCGGATGAAACAGCTTTACGCCGGTGCAGTCGAGAAATCAAACCTGACTGGAGATCTGAGTTTCCAGTTTAAACCAGAAAATTGGGTGGATTTTTTACAACCCCTTGACGCAATCGGCGTTGAAGCTTGAAATTTTTCAGTTTTTTACTTGCAATGCCTTTGAAACATGGTAAAAAGGCCGCCTATTCTAGACCGGAAAGGGGTGATTTTAGTTGGTAACAGTATCTGTTCGTGACAATAACGTTGAGCAAGCTCTTCGTGTCCTCAAGAAAAAGATGCAGCGCGAAGGTATTTTTCGTGAAATGAAAATGCGTCGTGACTTCGAAAAACCTTCCGAGAAGAAGAAACGCGAAAAAGCGGAATCTGTGCGTCGTTGGCGCAAGTTAGACCGTAAGCGTAAAGAGCGCACAGGCTTCTAAACCCTGCTTTTTTCTTTATAGAATTTAAGGCCGCCTGTTTCGATAGGCGGTTTTTTATTTTACTTAATGGTTGATGGCAAAAAGATAGCCATCCCTTCGGCGAACCAATTCAACCAGAACAGCATCATGGTTGACGACACCAGCGCCAAAAGAACAAGGGCAATCCATATCTGGATTGGAATGGCGATCATAAAGACCTGAACTTGAGGCATCAATTTGGACATGATCCCCATGCCGATATAGAGCAACATCACAACAACCAGAAACGGGGCTGTCATCTGGATTCCGATCACGAACGCCCATGAGACTTCTTTGACCAGCAAGGCTGCCATACTGCCCGTATCCGGCACCTGCCCCAAGGGGAAGAGTTCATAACTGCGAATCATGGCCAAAATAATCAGCTGATGCATATCGGTCACAAAAATCAGTAATGTTCCCGCCAACGTAATGAATCCACCAATCACCGAGCCTTGCCCTGCAAAAGCAGGATTAAATATCTGGGCGTTGGCCAAAGACGACTGGGTCGAGATAATCATCCCTGCCACATCCAGTGCCGAAAGCAAAACACGTGTGACCGTTCCGATAAACAGACCCACGACAAATTCCATGAGAATAAGCGTAAAAAGCATGATGGTTCCGGGCAGCGGTGTCGGAATTTTCGCCTGTAAAAACGGGAATAATATAAATGAAAAAGCCAAAGCGAAATTAAGGCGGACATTACCAGGGACATAGGAGTTGCCCAAACCCGGCATAATCATTAACGCAGTGCCCATTCTGACAAAGGTCAGCATGAACGCGAAAACGCCCGTGGTTAAGAATGTCTGGAGATCGCCTTCTGCCATGAGCTTTACGCGGCCTTTTCCTGTTGTTACTTAATAGCGACGATTCTGTCTGCCAGAAGATTCATAAATTCGACCAAAGAGACTGTCATCATGGGCAATCCAATAAAGATTGCCAGAAAAATTGCCAGAATTTTAGGGACAAAAACGAGAGTGACTTCTTGAACCTGTGTCAAAGCCTGCACCAAGGCGATAGCTGTCCCAACAACCAGACCAACCAGCATAACTGGTGCGCTGAGTTCGATACTCAGCATAATGGCAGCTCTTACCAGATCAACGACTTCATTTTCATCCATGGCGCATTGTAGGGCGGAATTCGTCTTTGAGCAAACTGGAAATTTGACTATTTAAGCTTAAATCGCGGAGTTTTGGATTTTGTTATAGGCCTCGATTGCGGCATCACGAACGGCAGCGAATGTGTCCAAAGTCAGTTTTGCGTCTGTAACGGCCTGAGTAATCGCCAGCGGATCCATTGTTCCCGTTACTCCAGCCGCGGATGCCCGTTCTCCTTGTTTTAAGGTGTCAATCGCGCCCCGCACTGATTCTTCGAGCATATTGCCAAAAGAGGCTTTGGATGAGGATGATGCAGATTCGGTCAAGCCATCCGATATAGAGGCTGTTTTTGCCATATTGGCATAGGCACTGGCGGCGGCTGCCGGATTTGAAATCATGTCTGCCATCGGTTTATTCCTTTGTCTTCTATTCTATCATACAAACTCTTAACGTAAAATATCGATTGTCTTGGATGCCATATCACGGGTTTGGGTGTACATCCCCATATTGGCTTCATAAGATTTCGAGGCTTCACGCATATCCATCACCTCGATCAAAGAGACAACATTCGGCATCATCACGTAACCGTCTGCATCTGCTGCGGGGTGGCCTGGCATATATTTTTTGACGTAATCCGAAGATTTATCCTGAGAAATTTTATCGACAGATACCATTTCCGCGCCAATATCACGATCCATGTGATTTTTGAATGAAATGGTTTTGCGTGTGTAGGGAAGCTCCCCCGGCTTGGTCGGTGCTGTGTCGGCATTGGCCATGTTTTGCGCGATGACGCGAACGCGTTCACTTTGCGCTCTCATGCCTGCACCGGAAATTTTCATTGTCGAAAGTAAATCTGCCATTTTTTATTCCCCTATCCTGTTTATCTTCTATTTTTTGCTGCCCAGTGCGGTGCGAACCATGTCGACGTTATTCCGGTACAGGTTAATCATCAGGTTATAATCCATTTGAGTTTCACTGGAGCGAATCATTTGTTCTTCCAAAATGACTGCGTTGCCATCAGGAGAGACTTCGAACGGTTTTTTGTTTTTGATTTCCTTGGCATTTGCAGCCATATTTTCAGGAAGTTGATGGCCTGCGTTGCTAATATCCATGGAGACATGCATTTTTCTGGTGCTGAGATTTCCCACCATTCTTGAAAAATCAACCTTGTTGAGATCTTGGGAAACATAGCCCGGAGTGTCCGCATTCGCGACATTCTGGGAAATAACAGCTTGACGCTCATTCAAATACTTCATTTTTGCGTTCATGCCCTGAAATAGACCTATATTTTCAATTGTCATGATCCTTACCCTTATGTTTACTGTTATGGATCGATTTACCCTATAGGATGATTTGCTAAAACCATGCCAAAAGAACCTCCCTGCACAGATTTATATGAAAACGGCGTAACCCCCTCTAATATAAAGGGAAAACCGAAAAATCCGACCGCCGTTGCTCTGACGATGGGAGATGGGGAAGACGCGACACCTCGTATCGCAGCCGCCGGACGGGGAAAAATTGCCGAGCAAATCCTGCAGCTGGCTTTTGCCAATGGAGTTCGGGTTCGGGAAGATTCTGCTTTGGCCGAGATGTTAGCCAAAATCGAATTGGAAAGTCCTATTCCATCAGAAGCATTTCTTGCGGTTGCCGAAGTCATGTCCTACGTTTATAAAGCCAATAACCAACCCAATCCGTTTGATGCGTTGCTAGATGCTGCAACGGGTATCAAACCGGATCAAGATATGAAAGAGAATGACCGTGGACACAATTGAATTGGTACGTTTCTTTGTGGCATTTCTTTTTGTCATGGCCTTAATGGGTGGTTTGTGGCTTGCTTTACGCAAGTTAGGGCTTAACGGACATATTCCGGTTACCCAAATTTCCAAGCGCAGGTTGAAAATTGTCGAAGTGATGGCACTTGATCCACGAAGAAAAGCAATTATTCTGCGGAGGGATGACAAGGAACATCTTGTTATTTTAGGCTCTTCGGGCGAAACTGTTGTCGAATCAAGCTTTCCGGCAAAAGCAGAGAACCCAGACCATCATGTCTAAAGAAAATATTATCAGCTTCTTCTCCATTCGTCCCGTTCGCGGGATTGTTGCTTTATTGGCGATGGTGACAACCTGTCTGTTTGCTTATCCAAGCTTTGCGCAGGTTATCTCGATGGATCTGGGTGGTAACGAAGCCAATGGAACCGTTACCGGACGCGTTGTCCAGATGATGGCCTTGCTGACTGTTTTGTCGCTTGCTCCGTCTATCCTGATTATGATGACGTCTTTTACGCGGATTATAGTTGTTCTATCGTTCTTGCGTTCGGCCATCGGTTTACAGCAATCTCCGCCCAATACCGTGCTGATTTCGTTGGCTTTGTTTTTGACCTTCTTTGTTATGGGGCCTACGTTTCAAGAATCCTATAAGCAAGGCATCGCGCCCTTAATGAATGAAGAAATCGATGAAGTCGATGCTTTTTATAAAGCAACTGATCCGTTTAAAATCTTTATGCTTAAACATGCCCGTGAAAAAGATTTGCAATTATTTGTTGATGCTTCGGGTGGCCCACAGGTGGAAAAGGCCTCCGATCTTTCCCTACAAATTGTTATTCCGGCCTTTATGATTTCCGAATTGCGTCGTGCCTTTGAAATCGGATTTATGTTGTTTTTGCCATTTCTTGTGATTGATATTGTGACATCGTCTATCCTGATGTCGATGGGGATGATGATGTTACCACCGATTGTTATTTCCCTTCCATTCAAAATTGTTTTCTTTGTTCTGGTGGATGGATGGAATCTGGTTTGCGGGTCGCTTATCAAGAGCTTTGATATGCAAGCCAATGATCTGACCGGCTCCTTACCCATCGGGGTCATTAACACCCTGCCCGAATAATCAAACACAATTTAATCGGCGAGAACTTCATCCGCTTTGATTTGAGGTTCGTTTTTTAAAGATTCCGGAATGTTGGCTTCCGATTTTTTAGGTTTTCCAGATGGAGACGATGTTTCGTTCGAGCGGGCAGCAGATGTCACGTTATCCTTGACGGGGCCTGTCAGGTCTTCCTGAAGGCTATCCAGAAAATCTTTAAACATATCCGTTTCACCAATAATGCCGTTTATCGTATCACGATCAGCCAAAAGAATATTTTGTCTCGGGCGTGTGACCACTTCGAATTCACGGGCTTTAGATGTCTGGCTCATCGGATCACTATATCTTTCCCGCAAATTAGCCAAAACGTACCGATTATCCGCCAGATAGAGCGCGACAGACCAGTCCATAATCAACTTAGCCTGCACATCATCCAACGGGCGGGTTAGTGAAATATCCTGTTTGGCAACCAGCTGTTCCAAAGCATCGGCAGCTTCTTGCCATCTCTTTGCTTTCCATGCTATGTCGGCGCGCAATCTTAAAACATCTTCATCTTGTGTCAGCAAAGACAATGATGCCAAAGATTCCTCCGGCTTACTTTGCAACGATAGAGCCTTTGCTTTTAGTAAGGCTATTTGACGACGTTTAGGGTCAGATTCTTCTGATGGAATGGATGTTAAAAATCCGGAGGCTTTTTCCAAAGAAGCTAACGCATCTTTCGGTTTGTTATTCAATACCTGTAATGATGCTAAACGAATAGCAACAGTTGCCCCTTCCAGTCCGGATAGACGAGTATCTACTTGTTGTTTTAGCAAGTTGATGGCACGTGGCAACATTTCATCATCCACCAGACGTTCGGCCAATTGACGCGCCAGACGATCCCCTTCTGCGCCCGCAGGAACCAGATCAGAAAATTCGTTATAAAGCGTGAGTGCCTCAAATGGGGAAAGAGACTGGATTTTATCCGTCATATACAAATCCTGAAATGTGGCGTGCATGACCGTTGAAATCATTTTGCCTTGTTCCGAATTCGGGATAAGACCTGCGGCCAACCTCATCAATCCGAGTGCTTTAATCGGCTCTCCTTTTTCCAAATATAATTTTCCAAGATTATAATTGATAGATGTTTCCAGATCATCCCCACGCCACGCATACCGCAGCCCCTCAAGTGCATCAATGGCTTTATCAATCGTGATTTCTTTTTCGCCATAGCGCAATGTTGCCATAGCCAATCGTGATTTAGCACGATAAAGGTCATCTTTTCCTGTTTCCAGTACAGACCAAAGGCTTTTGGCAGCCGCAACATCTCCTTTTTGTCGAGCAAGCTCACCTTTGAGATACATCAGACCGGAACTATATGCGATTGGTGTTCTGGGTGATTTTGTTTTGTCGAGCATGTCGAGAATTTTTGCCGCTTTTGTTTTATTTCCCTCGCGCAATGTGACTTCTGCTATGCGCAACCCCACAGGAAACATTATTTCCGGCGGGTAGTCTTTTAAAAGATCCATATCTGAGGGTAAAGTTTTCGAAGCCTGTTGCCAGTCGTCCAGCCCCGATAGGGCATAAGATTTCCAGATTTTTATTTCATCAACATCATCTAATGCGGAATTTGAAAACGTGACAAAAGCTTCCTTGAAATTACCGGACAAGACCTCCGACACACCCTGCAATGCTTTGAATTCCGGGTTTTTTGAGAGATCGGAGGTATAGTGTTGCGCCAAATCAAAATATCCGCTTGCTTCCGGTGCGAAACCGGAAGACAACATCATTCGTCCCAGATAAACCAGACCTTCTGTTTTTTTCTGATCGGTTTGATCCAAGAGACCTGATAAAATCAAACGTTGATTATCAGACAGCATGGATGGAGAATCCGCGCCTTTCCAATCTCTAAAGGCAAATATTTTGGTGCTCTCTTTTGGGGCGGAGGTTGCATCCTCTTTTTCAGGGTGATCCGTATTATTCAGATAAGGAATCATATCTTTTTTAGAAGACAAGGTCAGCCCACCAGGCCTTGAAAATATTGCCCCATCTTCACTTTTGCTTACGGATAAATCATCGACTTTACCGAGTGCGGCTGCGCCAATTATACTTGGTAATAATTCTATTTCGCTAAAATACTGTGCTTCGCCTGTAAAATCGCTTGCACTATTAACAAGCCCCACCCAAATCTTCTCACCACTATCAGGATCTTCTATTTGCGCGATACGATGCAATGCCGGAGCTTCCCATACCAATGACGGGACATCAACGCCTCCTTCACCTTGTGACTCTTTTCGTGATACAGGCTTAGCTTTAAATTTTCCTTGATCGGTTTCGGTCATATCGATCTTCCAAACCAGACCGCCACCGTTACCGGACAATTTGTATCTTTCCGGACGTTTTGCACGAAAAACTGTTACGTCTTTTGTTATAAATCTTTGGAATTCACCCAATTTATTTTGCTCGGAGCCTTCGAATTGAGGGGGAACAACAACATCAGGCTTATCAATGACGATCCAAATGTTATTGCCTTTTTCAAAAGCAGCCATAGCGAACACTGTGGTTCCGGCAATATTTATAGCATGTGGCTTTAATGCGGTTGGCGGTGCGGCTTTTTCTGTTTTTTCTTCTTTTTGCATGTCATCCACGATGACATGTTTTTCAAGGGAACTGTTTTTTACTATTTTCTGCTCAATGTTTTCTTTGGCATCTTTAGATTCCGGATGGAATCTCGTTTCTTCGATTTTTTCAGTCAACTTCACCGGAGATTTCTTATTGCTGTCTTTTTTGACTGGTGCTTCGCCTTTCAGATCAACAATGACCCGTTTATCGATTATAAAATGGCGAACCGTAATACCTTTTGGAATATCTATTTCAACGGAATGATTTTCTAGAACTTTATAGGACTCAACCCGTGACAACTGATCGGGAGACATTCCTTGTGCTTCAAATGAAACGTTGTCCGGAAATTTCAAAATAATATGCGTGTCATTTTGCTCCACCGTATAACGAGGAGTTTCCTTACCCTCGAAAACCAATCTGGTGTATCCTGCATGGTCGCCCCCCCGGATCTTCACGGACATATCTGCCGCCACAGCCGCACCTATCGGTACAGATGATGACAGCAATGCAATTGCCATGACAGAGGATAAGTGACGCCAGATTCGGTTCATACTTGAAAATGCCACAGCTTACCCCTGTTGGGCAAGACAGCGATCCATCCAATATAGAAAAAGCCCCAGAAATATAAGGGGCTTATTGCTATTCTTTCATATAGTTAGAAGAGATCTTCCAGTAATTTGTCAATATCACTTTGCGTAATGGCTTTATCCGGCATTTGAGGGCCGTTCAGCAACCTTTCATCGCCGGTTCTGGTATCGCCTTCTGGTGTTGTGACTTCGGTTGGAAGTTTTTCGCCCAGAACATTCATTAACTGTGTTATTTTTTCGTCAATGATTTTGAGGCTTTTTACAACTTTAGTAATTCTTTGCCCTGTAATATCCTGAAAGGAACAAGCCTCAAGAATTTTCGTAACTTCACCCAACATAAAATCTTTATGGGCAGAATCCAGAGTCTCCGCATATTCCGTAATCGCGTCACATGAATCCATGATAACGCCTGTGGCTGTTTCCGTTGCTTCGACAACGGCGTCCAATTCATCGGTTGCAATTGGAATATGTGTTCCGGAGATGTCTGTTGCACGAGTTGCATTAATATCCGCACGTGTTGACTCTATAATATTGTGCAGATCTTTTAATTCTGCGTATATATTTTCACGAGACAGCTCTCCTGCCGCCCCTACTTTTTCAATCACTGAATTAATCAGGGTTATGACCTTATCCCGGCCAATCCCTTTGTTTGAGGCTTCCATTATTTTTCTCCCAGAAACGGCTTAAAGCCGATTAGAATTCGCCAAGAACTGACGTCAGTTTCGTTTTTAACGTCTCGGCATTAAACGGTTTCACAATATAATTGTTAACGCCAGCCTGTTTTGCGGCAATCACATTTTCTGTTTTGCTTTCTGCTGTTATCATTACAAATGGTACATTTGCATTGGCTGGCAAAACGCGAACCTTTTTTAACAAATCGAGGCCTGACATCGGCTCCATATTCCAATCGGAGATAACAAGGCCATAGTTTTTGTTTTTGAACATTTCAAGTGCCATACCACCATCTGTAGCTTCATCAACATTATTAAAACCAAGCTGTTTCAACAAATTGCCAATGATACGCAGCATGGTTTTATAATCATCGACGATGAGGACATTCATATTCTTATCAACTGACATATTTTGGCTCCTTAGAGGGATCTATGAATTCATTCTGGCCATTGCGACCAGTTATACAAACGTATTTTTCCATGAAAAGATTAACAAAATGCTACGTAGGATCACATTCTCTTCCGAGAACACTCCTGTTATTAAACATAATATCTAAAGATGTTTTACTTCTATTGAGGAATATCGGGCAGCTTTTTTTGTTCGGCAAGCAAGGTTGTCAAGGCTCGCGCGCGGTCGGCATCCATACTTGCGAGGATTGGAGCAGATTTACTTTCCGGCATTTTTCCAATAACCTCGACCAAAATATCCATATCCAGCGTATTAAAAATACGGGCAGCATCTTTGGGTTTCATACCCGTGTATATCTTGACGAGACTTGCCATCCTTGAAGACTCTGCTTCGGATTGGTTTTTTAGCAAAGATTGGATTTCATCCCGCAAGCCAGTCATTTCCTTGTACTTGCGATCAAGTTCTCTTTGTCCGGCTTCCAGCAATGCTTCACGTTCGCCGATTGCCTTTTCACGATCATCCAAAGCGCGACGCCGATCAATCAGCTCTTTATACATTTCCTGTTTCAGCTCGGAATATTCCGTGTCGATATCCTTCGCATCTTCCCATTCTTTTGCCGCTTCGGCAGGAGGTGCGTCGGTTGATGGTAGCTTTACATCACCCGCTACAGATTCTTCAGGGGTTTTCAAATGTTCGGTCGAAGGTTGAGTTCCAAGAGCCGCAGCAGAAGAATCAGGCGCTTTGGTGGGTTCTTCTGCTTTTTTGTCTTCGGCAAATGCCTGGCCTGACATATTGTTCAGCGTAACCACAGCATCCCCAACGCGCACTGCAAATGCCAACATGGCAACAATAATCAGTACAGGCAAGAGGCGAAGCCTCATCGTTACAGATTTACCAAATAGTTTCATAGTCAAGGTCGCTTCCTATAAATTATTTTTACTTCACTCGTTATCTGTTATTTTCGATTTGATCCGCGATTTTTTAAGGCAGAAGCCAAATCGCGTTCTGCCTTGCTCAGGAATGGGTCGGCGTCATCCAGATCATCTACGCCAGTTGCCCCTTCATCATAATCAGGATCCCGAATAGAAAATGGTGACGACTCCAATGACGGTATAATTTTCTGTTTATCGCCACGCGGTAATGTTTCTTCATATCTGGATTTTGAAGAGGCCTGTTGTGATAATTTTTGACCGGGATACACTGTATTGACCATATTCTGCCCCATATCATCGGCAATTTCACGGTTTTTTACGGCCAGTTTTTCCAGTCTTGCTGCCAAAGAATCTCCGGCACCCGTCATCAAGGACAACTCATCGCTTAATGTCTGGGCTTTGGCAATCATCCTGCGCAGTTCATCGCCTTTAGTGTTCGACATATCATCAAGGACAGAAATTCCTTCCTGCGCGCGAGTGATCTGGGTTGAAAGTTCCCGTATCAATCTTTCCATTTCCGAGCGATTTGACCTAAAAATACTCAAGTGACGATTTAAGCGAACGGCAAAGAAGATGGTTGCCGCCAGCATGATGATAATTATCAGATCAAAACCCAGCATTAAACCCGACATAACACATTCTTTCTTTTACTCTAAAAATTCTATTACTCTTTTTCCGGTGGAATATAGTTTTCAATCCGCACCGCAATATTACCTTCTTTTTGTCCCATCGGACCGGAAAACATGGTGAAATCTCCACAACGCATTTCGACTTCATCGCTTGGTTTGGTGTTAAACATCACCAATGTTCCCTTTTTCCAGTTCAGCATATCACGAAGCATCACTGTCTTTTCACCCATAACGGCCTGCATATAGACATCAGTCATATACAGTTCGTTGGTCAAGTGAGTTTCCCAGATCGAGTCCCGTCCAAATTTTTCCCCCATAAACATTTGCAACAGCAATTCACGGATAGGTTCAAGTGTTGCGTATGGAATAAGGATTTCAATCCGTCCGCCCCTGTCCCCCATATCGATCCGCATCCGCACGAGAACACAGGCATTTCCTGATTGGGTAATGGCGGCAAAGCGCGGATTTGTTTCTATATTTTCCAGTTTAAAACTCACTGGAGAGAGCGGGTCAAAAGCGGTCGACATATCATGAAGCGCCACATTGAGCATCCTCTCAACCAGTTTTGTTTCAATCGTTGTATAGGGGCGGCCTTCAACACGAATAGACGGCGTCCCTTTTCTTCCGCCCAACAACACATCCACAACCGAATAAATCAAAGCACTATCGACGACAATCAATCCGTTATTATCCCATTCTTCGGCTTTAAAAACCGTCAACATGGCGGGCAACGGAATAGAATTCAGGTAATCCCCGAAGCGAACCGTTGAAATTTGATCCAGAGACACTTCGACGTTATCGGATGTCAAGTTGCGCAAAGAGGTGGACATCAATCTGACCAGACGGTCAAATACAATATCCAACATAGGCAAGCGTTCATAATTAATTAATGCGGCATTGATTAACGCCATGACACCTGACGTTTCTTCATTCGGCCCGTCACTGTCAAATCCCAACAAAGAATCAATTTCGGCCTGATTCAGAATTCGTGTGCCAGTAGCATCATCGCCGCCGCCAACCGATGGGACTTCATCCATTTCCATGTCAGGCGAAGCTGTGGCATCACCTTCACCGGACATGGATTCCCATTCCGACATCATTTTGCGCTCTTCTTCGCTCATCTGATCTGTTTCGGTGTCTGCCATCAGATCATATCCTTCCGGTATTCCATACTGCTTCGTTTATTTATTCTTACGATTTATTTACGGCTTGGGCTTTTACTATACAAGAAATGCGCCAACCGTTGATTTTATGGTTATTGTATCAGAATTTCCTGAAAAAGGACATCCTTGACCTCTACGGGGGCAGCGGCGGCGTTAACGCGTGCCAATAACTCCATTTGAAGTCTATAAATTCCTTTAGAGCCACGCAAATCATCGACACGGAGTTCTCTCAGATATGTTTGAAACTGGTCAACAACCCGTGGAAGAACTGCCTCGACTTTTTTCATGTCTTCTTCACTTTCCAGTTCCAGCTGAATGGACAGGCGCAAATATCGTGGTTGTCCGGCACTGGTCAAATTGACGATCAGGTCAGGGATTTTCATGAAAACTGCACCAACGGCGTGTTCGCTTTCACCGTGACCGCCACCTTCTCCCTCTTTTTTGCCATGCTCACCTTCGGCAGCCGCATCGCCATGGCCGTCACCTTCTGCATGCTCTTCACCTTCGGCGGTAACCTCTTCCTTGCCCAGCAACTTATCCAGCATTCCACTAAAATACAGCCCTGCTCCACCGCCCAGAAGGAGAACAAGAGGGACGGCAATCATAATGATTTTCTTGAGTTTACCGCCACCTTCCTCGATTGGTTCGACGTCACCGTCACTGGCTTCGGTGGTTTCTTTATTTTTTTCTGCGCTGCTCATTAAAAATCTTCCGTCTTGTTATTGAAGTTTTTGATTTTGGAGTTAGGGAATCATGATTGTTGCTATTCTACCCAACAGAGAAAAGATGTTCAAACCGCATCTTTCATAAGGCTTCGCTTGCTCAGGTTTTTCTTTGATCGGCAAAATGTGCCTTTTTGCGGCCCTTGTTTACCAGAAGACCTTTTTTTCCTAGTTCCACACTGTCCTCCAACAAACAACACCCGCTAACCAATTGTTTTATATTCATTTTAAGTTTGGCACAGCTTTCGCAATGAACTGGAAGAGGCATAAGCCCATAGTCCAAATGATGAAACATTTAAACGTAAAGGGTCAGGGGATATACAATGGAAAACAGTCTTTATGTAGGCTTATCACGACAGCTGGTGCTCGATCATGCCATGACTTTGGTTGCCAACAATGTTGCCAATGCCAACACACCCGGGTACAGAGCTCAAAATCCTATGTTTGAGGAATACATTGCGAAAAGTTCAGGATACACCAATCAAGACCCACTCTCGATGGTTTACGATATGGGGCAATATGACACGACATCTCCCGGATCAATTCAAGTTACCGGCGGGACTTACGATGTCGCCTTGATGGGGCCTGGATTCATTGAAGTTATGGCTCCCAGCGGGCAAACGCAATATACCAGAGGCGGGGATTTTACTCTTAACGGAAATAGTGAACTGGTTACATCTGCCGGATTTCGCGTGTCGGGACCTGGTGGAAATCCGGTATCGATTCCCGTAGGTTCAGAAGAAGTTGTGATTACGAATTCCGGTGAAGTGACTGCAGACGGTAATGTTGTCGGTAAAATTTCTGTTGTCGAATTTGACAATATTCAGGATTTGACCCCCGCAGGCAATGGCTTGTATTCGTCCTCTATTCCAGGTCGTGCGGCCACAGAAACGACTGTCAAACAAGGGGCTATTGAGGGATCGAATATCAATCCGGTTCAAGAAATGACCCGTATGATTGAAATTCTGCGTACCTATCAATCCACAATGAACATGATGAAAAACGAGCACGACCGTCAGATGGGTGCCATTCAGAAAATTTCGAAACTTAATGCGTAACGGGCAAACGGCTCAAAAAAAATAGGGTAAGTTAAAAGGAGAATAGATTATGAGATCACTTGATATAGGCGCAACGGGCATGCTGGCTCAACAGATGAATGTTGATACAATTTCAAACAACATCGCCAACATGACCACCACCGGATTCAAGCTGCAACGCCTTGAATTCAAGGATTTGATGTATCAACATCTTGCCCGTCCGGGGGCAACATCCTCGACAGCAGGAACTGTTGTTCCTTCGGGGCTATCGCTTGGACTGGGGGTTCGCCCTTCGGCTACCTACCGTATTCATCAACAGGGAACATTGCAAATTACCGATGGAGATCTTGATCTGGCGATCAATGGTCGCGGGTTTTTTCAAATCGAATTGCCAAATGGCGATACGGCGTATACCAGAGCCGGTGGTTTCCAGTTAAATCAGGATGGAGAAATTGTAACATCAGAGGGGTATCGCCTCCTCCCCGGCATTACCGCATCGCCGGACACTATTTATCTTGAAGTGAATACCGAAGGTGAAGTTCTCGCCAAATTGCCCCAACAAGTTGCCATGCAGAATTTGGGACAAATTGAACTGGCAAACTTCGCCAACCCGTCAGGGCTGGAAGCTGTCGGGGACACCATGTTCATGGAAACAGATGCATCGGGACAGGCCATTGTAGGCGCGCCAAATTCGGATAATCTGGGCAGTATCCGCCAGGGTTTGCTGGAACAATCCAATGTGGACTCGGTCAAGGAGATCACCTTGCTGATTACCGCCCAACGCGCTTATGAGATGAACTCCAATGTTATCAGTACTTCGGACGAGATGATGGATACTGTTAATCAGCTCAGATAGGATCAAATAATTATTCATAACGCATGATTCTGGCACAGGTCTTGCAAAGGATTAAAGGTAGGAAAAAAAAGCACATTTAACCCAATACTGCGTCAAACAAGAGGTTCGCTATGAATATAGATTTCGAAAACACTGGAACACAAATCGTCTTTCAAACTGTTCGTGGCCTTTTAACTCTTGCAGGCATGAGTGGCATTATTGTTGCTTTTATCGAGGGTGGAACAGGGACTTTCTTTGAAAGTTTTGATCGTCTCGAACAAGCGGCAGACCTCTTGCAAGGTATTGCCAGTTAATCAGGCATTAAAGGGAATAGGGAGCATAAAATGACAAAATTTCAAATCGAACAAACCCAACAAAGTGTTTTGTATATGTGCAGATTGGCTTTCAAGAGTCTGGCATTACTCATTGGTGTTGGATATGCTATCCTTTATCTCTTTTTGCATGTTCCTTCTGCCAAAGCCGCAACACTTGTTCCTGAAGCTCAGGTCAATGACCGCGTGGTTCGTTTATCTGATCTTTTTGATGATCTTCCGAAAGGGCATGATGCGGTTCTGGGAGCGTCTCCCCTGCCCGGAAAAACAATGATTATCAATGCCAATACTTTGAAACGCGTTGCCAATCTCTATGATCTGGACTGGCAGCCGGAATCAGCGATGGAGCAAGTTGTTGTTACGCGGACGTCTCAAAATATTTCATCCGACCAAATTACAGATGCTTTGAAAGCCGCTTTGATTACCAAGGGTGTCACTGGCGAATTTGAATTGACTGTCGGGAATGTTATTCCGTCCCTGACTTTGGCAGGAGACCTCCCTGCTACTGTTGAAATTGCAAACATGACCTATACCCCTGGTCGTGACGTGTTTACTGCGGTTGTTGCAGCTCCGTCTGCCGACAACCCTGTTAAAACCCTGTCTTTGAGTGGCGTGATCGAAAAGGTACAGAATGTACCAGTGCTTCGATCCGCCCTCAAAGCCGGAGATATTATCGGAGCAGCCGACATCGAATGGATTCCTGTAACAGCAAAATCTGTTGTCTATGACACAATTTCCGATCCTGACCGTATGATTGGAAAAACTCCATTGCGTCAGGTTCAAGCTGGTGAGCCTATTCGTCAACGGGATTTGATTTCTCCGCAATTGGTTCAACGTGGTGATGAAATTCTGATCCAGTTTTCTTCGGGTGCTATTCAACTGACGGCCAAAGGAAAAGCTATGCAACCCGGAGCTGAAGGTGATTTGATCCGTGTTGTTAATTTGGGAAGCAATCAATCTCTTCGGGCAGAAATTGTTGGCGATAAGATTGTCCGCGTGCAATAGGATTTAATAAAAACGAAAGCAAAAAGCTTTTACAAGAAAGGTGGGTTATCATGATAAATACAGGAAGAAAGGTCTTTGCAAATCTTGCATTGATTGCCTTGACCGGAACAGCTTTGACAGCTTGTAGTGCGGTTGATCGCGTCAAGAATATCGGGGAAGTTCCTCCGCAATCCTCCATTCAAAATCCGGTGCAAACCAACGGTTATAAGCCCATTAGCATGCCGATGCCGGAATCAAACGTAACTGTTCAAAAAGGGAATTCTTTATGGACGGGAGCCCAGCAAGGTTTCTTTAAAGACCAGCGCGCCAAAACCGTTGGCGATATCATGACTGTTCTGATTGATATTGATGATAAAGGAAAAATGCAAAATTCAACTGATCGTTCCAGATCGACATCGGAGAAAGCTGGATTGCCCAATCTGTTGGGCATGGAAACGCAGCTCACCCAAGTCTTCCCCGAAACGTTGGATACCAGCTCTTTAACCAGTGGTTCTGCTGACTCTTCGTATAAGGGAGATGGAACAACTGACCGCAAAGAAAAGATCGAGATGAAATTGGCGGTGACCGTGACCCAAGTTCTACCCAATGGCAATATGGTCATTCAAGGGGCGCAGGAAGTCCGCGTGAATTACGAGAACCGCAAATTACAACTTGCCGGGATCGTTCGTCCGCAAGACATCAGCACAAGCAATACTGTTTCGTATGAACAGATTGCCGAAGCACGGATTTCTTACGGAGGGAACGGACAAATTACCGATGTTCAACAACCAAGATACGGGACTCAGCTTTACGATATTATTTTCCCGTTCTGATATTACAGCTTACCCTTATTACTAGTTTACCCTTACCCACCCAAACTCCCCGCCGGTCTGCTTCCCAAAGCGGCCGGCTCTTTTTTCTTGACAAGCCTAAGTATTATGGAATATAAAACCAGCTATTCGTGGAAGATGGCGGACTTTATCACAATGAATAGCTGCATTTAAAAAGGAAAATAGTATATGAATGCCACAACACAAAGAGCTCCTGGCTCCGAGCTAAATCGCGAGTTCAATGCCCTTGCCGTTATTAATGCCGGTTTGGTTTCAATAAATCAGCTCAGTAGATACTTGAAAGATCTCCCTAATACGGCAGTTGCTGACTTGCTTGTTGCACCACAAGATACAGCTACGCTCTTTGGGCGCGGCCTTGGCACATTTAACGAAGATGCTGCCGACATCAGAAGAATTGGCAAAGAACACGGCATTCATGCTGATGGCGCTCTTCTTATCGGTATGCAGATTTCAGACCGTCTTCATGATGCACAAAATATGACCTACGAAGAGGCATGGGCCTTTGAAGTTCGTGTAGCATGGCAAGTAGCCATGGGAGCCAGTCAGGCTGTAACAACGGGGCTCGCCATTGGAGTCAAGCAAATTGTTGATGGCTGCGGGACTGAAGGTGCCACAGAAACAAGAAGTCTTGATGGGCGTTCTGTTGCAGTACGTGCCGTTACGGTTGCCCATAACCTTCGTTCAAACGTTACCCAAATTAACGCCGCACTTCGGGAACAAGGTGGACAGGAAATCAGCACGTTGTCTTCCCACCTCGGCACTTACTTTACGGCTAGCGAGCATCCCGAACAACCAAACCTCGTCATGGCTGCGGACTTCTGCGGATCATTTACCTACGACCTTTTCTTGGATAAGGCTGCAGATCGTAGGCCGTCGCGCCCTGTCGCCTTGAGAATCAGACCAGATCTCCAGATAGCACGGTAAAAACTTACGTTTTGTAGGTCTGGAACTTATTCGTCGCGGTGGGTGCGTTCCATTCTTTCATGGCGCTCTTGAGCTTCCAAAGACAGTGTCGCAATTGGGCGAGCATCCAGCCTTCCAACCGTGATGGGTTCGCCGGTTTCTTCACAATACCCGTAAGAGTCATCGTCAATCCGTAACAAAGCTTCATTGATTTTTGAAATCAATTTGCGTTCGCGGTCGCGGGTACGTAATTCCAAAGCATGGTCTGTTTCTGCGGATGCGCGGTCGGCAATATCAGGCTTTTGAAGCTCTGTACTTTGCAAGGTGTTTTGAATTGTGTCTTCTGACTCGCGTAACAGTTCTTCTCTCCACGAAATCAACTTCTGACGGAAATATTCCTGCATGATTGGATTCATAAATTCTTCGTCATCCGAAGGCTTATAGTTTTGGGGAATAAGGACAATACCTGCTTTAGACATACTCACTACCTTTATACAGACAATAACAAGTTGAAAATTGACCTAGACCCTAGGCAATTCAAATGAAAAATTCAAGAGAAGAACGTCACGTGGAGACTGCCATCCACATTTTTGATTTTACCTAAAAAACACCTGTCGCATCCAAAGCCATGCGCATCTTGGCAATTTCAATCTGGGCACGCAGATCAATTTCGTCTAATAAACTGCAAAGCTGGGGATCTTTCAGCCGTTCACGGTGAGAGGCCACAACATCGGCAATATCAATCAGATTACCTACGGACAGTGTTCCAGACAGCATGCCGATTTTAATTCTATCCAGTTCAGATAGCAGGTCTCCGGCTCTTTTTTGCATACGCTTACGAGCAGCACGTTCTGCGGGGTCATCCGATTCTTGCGCCATCAATAATGCGTCTATCCCCGCGATTGCTCCCGCTGCGGCGGTGTGTGCCGGCGCTTCGGCTTCATCCGCACCCAAAAGACTACTAAAGCCCATTGATCCGGTTGATCCCGACTTTCCTGATTTCTTGGTCGAGGAGGTTTTACTGCTCCGATCCGGCCCTTGAATTTTCATAGTCTCCCTCCCTAAACATCTGTATTCATTATACCAAAAAAATTCCTTTTATTCATTGGGCAAGTTTTGCCTGGTTTTTACCTCTGCTAACTACTTGATTTCCTTTTTATTTAAAGTTGGCACGGTTCTCGCATAGCACTCTTACAGATGATTATAAGTTCAAAATGAACAGATGACGGGTGGTTACGATGACAACAGGCAAAATGAAAATGGTTCAAAGACTTTCGGTACTCTTATCCTTCCTTTGGCTCGCAGCGGTCTTTTTTGTGAGTGTTTCCACACAGGCGCAAGCGGCAACAGCCCGAATCAAGGATATTGTTAATATCGAGGGTGTTCGGGACAACGTATTGATCGGGTATGGTCTGGTTGTCGGTTTGAACGGTACGGGGGACAAGCTTAACAACTCCCCTTTCACCCAACAATCCCTGATTGCCATGCTGGAACGTCTGGGCGTTAACGTCAAAGGTGAAAACCTGAACACCGGTAACGTTGCGGCCGTTATGGTCACATCCACCATGCCCCCCTTCCAGACCCAAGGGTCACGCATTGATGTGACGGTTTCAACGTTGGGTGATGCCAAAAATTTACAAGGCGGGACATTGCTGGTTACACCCTTGATGGGGGCTGACGGCGAAGTTTATGCCGTATCTCAAGGGCCCGTTGCCATTTCCGGCTTTTCGGCCTCTGGCGAAGCTCAAACCGTGACGCAAAATACTCCGACCCGTGGACGCATTGCCGATGGTGCAATTGTCGAACGTGAAATCAAATTTGACTTGAATGAATTGCCCGAATTGAAACTTGCCCTTAAAAACCCTGATTTTACGACCGCGCGCCGGATCGCACAGGCGATTAACGGTTACACATCGGCAGAACTTGCCTATGCCAGCAACGATGCCACTGTGACCCTTCGCAAGTCTTCCAACTATCCTGGAACGATGGTTGATTTGATTACCGATATTGAACAATTGCCTATTCAGCCAGACCAAGTTGCCCGTGTTGTGATTGACGAAAATTCCGGCACGATTGTTATGGGATCGGAAGTTCGCGTAAGTACTGTTGCCATAGCACAAGGCAGCCTTACGATTAAAGTCAGTGAGACTCCACAAGTTTCTCAACCAAACCCATTCTCTGAAAATGGTGAGACCGTCGTTGTTCCACGTTCGGATATTGAAGTGAACCAGAGTGCGGATGCCAAGCTTGCCATCCTTGAAAGCGGTGTCACTTTGCAAGATCTGGTCACCGGATTGAATAAACTGGGTGTGGGGCCACGGGATATTATTACCATTCTTCAAGCTATCAAAGCCGCTGGAGCTTTGCAGGCTGAAATAGAAACAATGTAGGAGCAAACAGTCATGTCGAATTTAGGCGTAACAGCAACACAAGATCTCCTTCAGGCCGCAAAAGGTCAAGCCTCCATTGATGCGATTAAAAAATCTGCGAATGCTCTCAAACTTGATAAATCAATGCAGGCCGCAAAAGATTTCGAGGCTGTTTTTGTGTCTGAAATGATTAAGCCAATGTTCGAGATGATTGAAGTCGACGAAACTTTTGGCGGAGGCAAAGGCGAAGAAGTTTTTCGCGGTATGCTGGTTCAGGAATACGGGAAAATTATTTCCAACCAAGGTGGAATTGGCATCGCAGATGATATTCAAGCCGAGCTGTTAAAACAGCAAGAACATTCGCAACACATCACAACAGGAGACGACTCATGAGCAGTGCACAACCATTGATGAACAAAGAAATACATTCTGCCCCTGTTTCTGCGGCTGATCCCGATCGTTTGATTGCGAATGTTCTCGAAAAGATGGAGCGTCTTGTTGTAATTTATACGCAAGAACTCGATGTTCTTTCTGCTGGTGATATGGCAAGGTTTCAATCCTTACAACCGGACAAGCTTAAACTCATTCGCGATTGTGAATTGGGCATTGGCGAAATCGCCCAGCGCAAAGATGAAATCAGGGCGAGCACATCACCGTTAAAAGCTCATCTTATTTCTACTCATGATTTGTTACAAGATTTGGCATTGCAGTCGAAACGTGCCTGTGAGTCTCGTGCAAAAAGCATGAAACGCATTCAAGATAGATTACTCGATGCAGCAAGGAATGTCGTCAATCAAAGCAAGAAAGGATATGGGCGAACAGGCAAGGCTCGTGACATCACACACCAACGCCCAATCGCAACAGCAATTAACGAGGCGATCTAGCCTTTGTACTCCGATTGACATGTAGAAAGAAAAATAAAAAAAACGAGGACTAAAAATGACATCTGCCATTCTCCCCACATCATCTTCTTGCTATGCTCCATCAGGATCTGTTACCGGATCCGCTGCTGCTTTTTCGAATGCCTTTTCAGGTATTTTTTCCATGTTGCAAAATCACGCACAGTCCGGCCTTCAATCCAGACAAGAAATTTCTCTTGAAAATGGGACAAAGGCACAGCTGCTCTTGCTGCCTTCCGATCAAACTACCTTACGAAATTTTCTTGCCGGAATTGAGAATGGACAACAAAACCTTTCCTCAAGTGACCTGTCAAACGGGTTAACCGATCACATTCTGATTGCTCTCACATCGGGAACACCTGCCCTACCCAATTCAAACGGCCTTGCTAACAATTCCGTTACCACGCTCTCCCTTGAAGAGTTTTCCGACTTGGTCAGCACGCACAGTGATGTACTGAATAACGCCAATGTTCTTTTGATTGCTGCGCCCGTCCAGCCATCCGATATGGAGAGTCTTGCAAAAAATATTACAGAAATCCTTTCGAAAGCCGATGGCTCATCCAGTGATAAGGACTTACCACCCCATCCTGTTTCGTCCGATTCCAACGATTTGAATGCCGTCTCGATAGCTGGATTGCACGTTATTCTTGTTACCTTTTTTGATCCTAAATCAAACGCTCAACACCCTGATTTCATAAGTATTCCGGATAGTCTTCTTTATGCCGGTGTGATTGCTCCACCCCTCGTTCCTTCTGCAAAATCAGGATCAGCCCCAACAGCTACCGCCGAAAACACATCCCCGTTTGCGCCGTCCGGTGATGATCCTTATACTCCGTTGAAACCATTTGAGGCAGTCCAAAATAATGAGGCTTTAGCCAATCACCAATCAGCCAAAAAGGCTTCTTCGTCAACGACAACAGGCCAAGATAAATTTTCAGGGCTGCTGGATACAAGCAAACCTGAACAAAGTGCCTCATTCAGGTTTTTATCCGGCGCAACATCTAGCGCGTCTACCCTCGGTCTGGATGGATCACTTCCAAATCCGGCGGCGACTGTGGCTCTGCAAGGTCAGTCCGCCTTGACCAATCCCGTTTTAACTCATGCTTCTGCTGCGGCCAGCCACCCTGCGGTACAAACCCTTAGTGCTACTTTGACTAATAATTTTCAAAATGGCGCGGTTAAAAGTCAGCAGCTTGATATTGAACTTGACCCGCCGGAATTGGGACGCGTTCAAGTTCAATTAAGCCTTGAAAAAGGGTCAAATCTGAAAGTTCTTGTTCTGGCTGAAAATAAAGAGACTCTCGAGCTTTTGAAGCGGGACATCCATAGCCTGCGTCATGCTCTGGACTCTGCCGGTATCAAAACGGATGATTCCTCGTTGAGCTTTGATATGTCTAATAACAGTCATGCGTTTCAACAAACTCTGGAAAACCAGAATGGCCGGAATGGATTGTCCCAAGGTAAATCCGGTAATACTTTTAAAATCGGTGTTGATGGTACAGATCTTTCGGGGCTTGCCTCCGAATCAACCATTGATACAAGTCTGGGCATCCATATTGATGAAGCAACAGGAGCTATTCGCTATAATATTATGGCGTAATGGACGCCTATCCTGCCGTTCTTTAAAGAACTATTAACATTTTGGATTTAGAGTTATATCTGGATATTGTTTTGGCGCGAGGATTTGCGCCCGATTTGCAGTTGCCCCCAGAAAGGAGGTTCGGCAGTATCATGACTTCAGGTATATTTCTCTCGACATCTTTGAATCGTGCTCTTTCAAAATCTACTGTATCTACTACTGCGGATGGCACATCGCCATTGGAAGCCCGTACGGCAATTCTCGGTATTATCAAACAATCACGGCGCGAATTTCTAGAAGTTTTACAAGGCTTTGATGGGGATCTTGAAGTTCTGGAAGTTGCTTTAAACGATACCCAAGACGTGATTGCCATTCTTGAAGAAGCGGGCGGTTTAACCATCCGTGCCCGCAATATGGGACAGCACCAAGACGGGTTCGAGCAATTCAAGGAACAAATTCAAGATGCTGAAAACGGCTTTTTAAAAACTTTGATGAAACTCGATCAACGGATTGATTTATCAACGAATTCTGTGCCCGTCAATTTACTCAAAGGTGAGGCTTTGGTTATAAAATTTGATCCTGCCGGTCGCTCCACCCTGACAACTCAAGGCATCAGCCTGACGGCAGAAAGTCTTGGATTTAGACGCCCTGATTTTTCATCACTCCATTCAATCCAAAATTCGCGCATTGATGTTGCCAATGCCATTGATCTGGCCGTTACATTACGCCACATGATTTCATCCGACATTTCCACCATCAAAACCAGACGCGAGTTTTGCGAGGTTGCGTTATCATTTTTGTCACAAGCGCAGGATTCTCTGGGAAAACCTACAAGCTTTAGTGAAACAGAATCTATCCCTGACCTTCTCTCAGCAAAAATTTTTGCCGATGATGAAACGATGGCGGCGGAAGGTCAGATGCACTTATTGCATAAGCTCAAAACACAATAATTTTACAATTCAAATTTGTCCGGAAAGTATAGAAAGTATAGATCATGGCTCTTATAATAGATTTGAAACCCGAAGAAAAAATCCTGATTGGATCTGCCGTCTTAACCAACGACAAGCAGCGCACAAGACTGCATATTTCCGGTGATACACCAATCTTACGTGAAAAAGACGTTATGCAGGAAGACGAGGCAACAACCCCATGCCGCAAGGTTTATTTCTTGATCCAATGCATGTATCTGGCCAGAAGCCCTCGCGAATACCATCCCAAATATTTTGAGTTGTTAAAAATGATTCAATCTGCCATTCCGTCAACATCCGTTTTCTTTTCACGAATTAATTCCAACATTGTACAAGGTCAATATTACAAGGCGTTACGAGACGCTCGTGATCTTATTTCTCATGAGGATGAATTGCTAGAAGCTAGCGGAATTAGTATCAGCTCCACACCAAAATAAAAAACCGCCCATAAAATGAGCGGTGAGACAATTCACATCTAGCTTAAGCTTAAAAGCTTACACTTTTGTATCCAGTGACGTTCCTGCATCTGTGAAACTTGCTGTTTTTGTTGCCGTCTTGGTTTCGCTGCCACCCGTATCCAGATTTGCCCCAGGAACACTTTGTTGTTGTGCGACTTTTACTTCCTGACGTGCCTGACGGAATTCGACACTATTCTCAACAACATCTGCTTGATGCTGCTCGGCTTTGAATTCTACGGCACTGGTCGTCCTGGATTGTGACTGAGCCTGCACCTGAGATTGAACATCTTTCGCGCGTTGATACGCCCTAATTTGACCCTCGGTCGGAAATTGGCGTATATGACTTCCTGTTTCCGCATCACGCACGACAAAAATCGGCTTGCTTGACCCGCCATTAAGATCAACGTGAGGACTCAAATACGGCGCTACAATCGCCGCCGCCTGAACTCTGGCCGGATTAGACGCAAAGGATTGAGTCGTCGCAGTCTGCTCCGCTACAGCGCGGAGAAGTTGTGCATTCGACGATACGGCATTGGCTGCCTCAATCATTGTACTTCCCTTACCTTTTTCCCAATTACAGCTGCATATTCCCTACAAATATACAACTATTCCTATTATCATGATACATGCTTTTAATGCTTCCGTCAATAAAACTTCCCTCTACTCACACATGTTTTTAGTAAAGAAATCGTTAATTCCTGCGACTTACCCACCGATGCGACAAAAGGCTATTCTGTTCAAATTATCAATAGATTGATGGTGTAAAAATGAGTCATTCAATCCCCTTTTGATTCACATAACTATAGGCCATTGAATCTATTGTCTTTTTCCTTATTCACTATGGAAAGATTCGCGGTTTTCTGTTAAAATGAGAGACGTACATATAGACTCGTCAGAAGATGGGAATTTTTATTGAAGTATTCCGGAAATAATTCACAATGAGCCAGATACTTCTTCGAGGATTCGCACCCCATTCATGACATCACGCAACCAAAATAAAAAATGCAGCACGCACGCAACGGGAATCAGTAGTGAATAATTTTTTAGAAACACTCAAAAAATTAGGGCCCGCGCGGCTCAGCATCATGGGTGCTGTCCTATTGGGACTGCTGATCTTCTTTATCTATATTTCCATGCAAGTCTCAGGGCCTAAAATGAAGATGCTTTACAAAGATCTTCCCCCAGAAGATTCCGCATCCATTTCCGCCAAACTTGAAGAAACAAAGATTCCGTATGAAGTAAGTAGCGATGGTACAACCATTAAAGTTTCGGACAAAGACATTGGTCGGGCGCGGGTTTTAATCTCGCAAGCCGGTTTGGCCAATGGCGGCTCGATGGGTTATGAATTATTTGACAAGCAATCCAGCTTCGGGACGACCAGTTTTGTTCAAAACATCAATCAGGTTCGCGCTCTTGAAGGTGAATTGGGAAGAACCATTACCGCTCTTGAGACTGTTCGTAGTGCAAGGGTTCACCTTGTCTTGCCGCAACGCGAGCTTTTCCAACGTGAAAGCCGCCCAGCCAGTGCCAGTGTTTTTATCAAGCTTCGCGGAGGATCTGTTCTGGATCGCGAACAAATTCTTGGTATTCAATCGTTGATTGCTTCGGCTGTTCCCGGGTTGAAAGCAAAAAATGTATCGATAGTTGATTCCGAAGGTGTTTTGCTCGCCAGTGGCAGTGAAGATGATGTTACTTTACTGTCAAACAAGGCCGAAGAAGCCAAACATAGTTACGAACAACATATGACCCGTGTTATCGAAGACCTCGTTGGACGTACTGTCGGCTACGGAAATGTTCGCGCCAATGTTGTCGCTGATTTGAACTTTGATCGTTTGAGCGAGAACCAAGAAATTTACGATCCTGAGGGTCAGGTTGTCCGATCAACTCAAACGATCGAGGATAAAAGCAGCGAGACCGAAGCTTCATCAAATTCTGTTTCCGTCCAAAATAATATCCCGGGAGGCAATGCCGATTTATTGAATGGCTCCAGCCCTTCTTCCAATGCAGCTCGTACCGAGGAAACAACAAATTTTGAAATCAGCAAAACAATCCGTTCTCTTGTCCGCGAAACTGGCGAAGTCAAAAAACTTTCTGTGGCTGTTTTGATCGATGGAACATACGACACAGACGAAGAAGGAAAGAAAACTTACAAGCCGCGCACCGAAGATGAAATAAAAAATTTAACCGCTTTGGTCAGTTCGGCAATCGGGTATGAAGAATCCCGTGGCGACAAGTTAGAAGTTATCAATATGCAATTTGCCGATGTGTCCACAACACTGGAAGACGATGGAACCAAAATACTTGGTTTTGACCGCGCCGACCTTTTGGACGCTGCGGAAGTTCTGACCGTTGCTGTCATGATTATTCTGGTGGTTTTGCTGGTCTTGCAACCAATGGTCGGGCGTTTACTGTCAACAGAAGAGTCTTCCGATATGGATGGAGAAGGACACCCCATGTTGGATCCTTCCGGACTTTTGACAACGTCTCATGGCCAGAATCCATCTCTTATGCCGCCAGGCATGGGGGGGCAGCAAAGTCTTCCTCACGGATCTGCATCCGATTTTATGATTTCACAATCCGATGATGACAACGCCATGATTGATGTCCAAAAAGTCGAAGGGCGTGTTAAAGCCTCTACTCTTAAAAAAGTTGAAGATATTATTTCCGCATATCCGGAAGAAACAGTGTCCGTCCTTCGTGGCTGGATGTCGCAGGAGAATACATAGATGCGCGCTAAAGAGGATTACAGAACATTATCCGGTGTCGAGAAGGCTGCCATTTTTCTTCTTTCTCTCGGAGAAGAGCATACTGCTCGTCTTTTTCAAAATATGGATGAAGAAGAAATCCTTGAAATTTCCCAGACCATGGCGAATTTGGGTCGGGTCAGTTCTTCGGTTGTTGAACGTTTGTTTATGGAATTTGCCGAACAAATGTCTTCCAGCAGTTCTTTGGTCGGGACGTTTGACAGTACAGAACGGCTGCTTTCAAAGGCCGGCCTGAATAAAGATAAAATCAGCTCGATCATGGAGGAAATTCGTGGACCTGCCGGTCGGACGATGTGGGAAAAACTGGGCAATGTGAACGAAGAAGTTCTTGCCAGCTTTTTGCAAAAAGAATATCCGCAAACTGTGGCTGTGGTATTGTCCAAAATTTCGACCGAGCATGCCGCCCGTGTTTTGGCTCTTCTCCCCGAAGGGTTCGCTTTGGAGGTTATTCACCGCATGCTTCGCATGGAGGCGATCCAGAAAGATGTTCTTGATGATGTCGAAAAAACATTGAGGGTTGAATTTATGGCCAATCTTGCCAAAACAACGCGCCGTGATAGTCATGAGATGATGGCTGAAATTTTCAACTCTTTGGACAGATCTATCGAAACCCGCATTATGGGGTCATTGGAAGAAACGGCTCCGGATGCTGCCGAGAAAATCCGTGCGTTGATGTTTACTTTTGAAGATTTGGGTGGGCTTGATCCCACTTCTGTTCAGACCATTATTCGTGCAGCGGACAAGGATAAACTTCCTATTGCTCTCAAAGGTGCGACAGACACGCTGAAAGATTTATTCTTCTCCAACATGTCCGAACGCGCTGCAAAAATCATGAAAGAAGATATGGCGTCTATGGGGCCTGTTCGTTTAAAAGATGTCGAAGAATCCCAACAATACATTGTCAATGTCGCAAAAGATCTCGAGTCTCGTGGAGAGATTATCCTTTCCAAAGGCAATAACGATGAAGACTCTATGATTTACTAGATGATTTACTAAATTTGATTTTGAGGAAGCCTGTGTGCCCAACGATCGCCGCAAATATTTATTCGATCTGAATAATTTTGATAGCAAGGAAGAACGGGAAATCGATCCTGATCTGCCGCCTCCTCCGCCTGTTTTTAATCTTGACGATATGGGGGCTGCCGAACAAGAAGGCTATCTCAAAGGGCGGGAAGAGGCTCTTGAAGAAGCCCGCGTCAGTCGGGAGCAATATATTGCATCCCAGATTTCTGGATTGAACGACCAGATCAAATCATTATTTCTTGCCGAACAAATCCGCGAAAAACATTTTGAAGAAGAAGCGGTTCATCTTGTAACGTCCCTCTTTTCAAAGACTTTTCCATCTTTTTCAGCCAAACATAGTCTTGATGAAATTATTCAGATTATTCGTCAGGTTATTTCAACTCAGGAACAAACATCTATTGTCATAGACGTTCCGCAAGCCGATCTGGATGATATTTCTGCTCAAATTTCCTTATTGCTGGAATCCTCACAAGGCCGCCTGAGTCTTGTCGGCGCAGATGACCTTGGGGCTGGCAGTTGCCGTTTGTCGTGGAAAAATGGTGGGGCTGTGAGGGATCAAACGGCCTTGGTCGAGCTGTTGACGCGAGAAATAGAAGATGTGCTTGCTCCAAAGGCGCAAAAAAGCCAGAATAACGAATCAGAAGAAAATATTGACACGATGATAACCGGAAGTGAAACCGGAACCCAAGATGAAGGAGAAGATCAATGACGGATCCTGAAAATCCAGATGCTGCTGCTGATTTTGATCTCAATGAAATCGAATCTCAGGGGCATGCGCCAGAAGAGAACCCATACGAATATGGGGAACCAATGGCAAGCGATGTGACTGCCATTTATGATATTCCAGTACAGATTTCTGCTGTTCTTGGACGCTCTTCTATGAAAGTTTCCCAGCTCTTGAAATTGGGTCGTGGTGCTGTGATCGAGTTGGATCGTAAAGTTGGTGAATCCATTGACATTTATGTGAATAATCGCCTTGTTGCACGGGGCGAAGTTGTGGTTGTCGAAGACCGCTTGGGCATTACCATGACAGAAATTGTCAAGTCAGAGCAGAGTTAGACTCCATGCGTTTAATGATTATCGGGCATCTTGAAGGTTATATTTCGGCGGCTGGGAAAATTGCTCTCCAGCGCGGGGCGAAGGTTATCCATTGTGAAGATTGCGAGCAAGCTCTCGGGGCTTTACGCAATGGCAAAGGTGCTGACCTTGTCATGATTGATGTTAAACAGAAAATCGGGGTCTTTATCGAGGCCTTGCGTGCCGAACGCATCCATGTTCCTGTGATTGCCTGTGGTATCGGAACAGATGCACGATCCGCCGTCAAAGCCATTCAAGAAGGCGCAAAAGAATACGTCCCTCTTCCACCAGATGCTGATTTGATTGCGGCTATTCTGGAAGCTGTGACAGAAGAAAGTAATGCCATGATTGCCAGTGATCCTGCGATGAAGCAGGTTGTTGCTATGGCCGATAAAATTGCCCCTAGTGAAGCCACGGTGATGATTACCGGAGAGTCCGGGACTGGCAAAGAAGTCATGTCCAGTTACATCCACCGAAAATCAAAGCGTGGGGCGGGTTCGTTTATTGCGGTGAACTGCGCGGCCATTCCAGAAAGCTTGCTTGAGTCCGAGTTATTCGGCCATGAAAAAGGGGCATTTACCGGAGCAGTCGGGCGTCGTCTTGGAAAATTCGAAGAGGCCAATGGCGGAACCCTTCTGCTTGATGAAGTCTCTGAGATGCACCCTTTATTGCAAGCCAAGCTTTTACGCGCAATTCAAGAACGTGAAATTACCCGTATCGGTAGCAATGATGCCGTTAAAGTCGATGTTCGTATTATTGCCACATCCAACCGCAACCTCGAGGACTCCGTTAACAAGGGCGAGTTCCGCGAAGACCTTTATTTCCGTTTGAATGTTGTCAATATTCGCCTGCCCGCCTTAAGGGAACGCCGCTCTGACCTCCCAGCCTTATCACAATTCTTTATTGATAAGTTTTCCGAACAAAATGGAATGGATAAAAAAAGAATTTCTGCTGAAGCCGCTGCCAAAATTCTGGCTCATCATTGGCGCGGAAATATTCGTGAACTTGAAAATACCATGCATCGTGCCGTTCTTGTTTCCATGGAAGACGAAATTGAAGCCGATGCTGTTCATATTGCAGGTATGGAGGCTCGAATGGTGTCTCCTCCTGCTGCTACCGCTCCTGCGGCAACAGGTGTTTCTTCGGCTGAAACCGAGAAAACCGTTCAAAATCCGGGCGGCGTTGAGTCTTTGGTGGGTAAAACCATTGCTGATGTCGAGCGCCAGATGATTTTGAATACACTCGATCATTGCCTTGGTAATCGCACCCATGCGGCTAATATTCTGGGGATTTCCATTCGCACCTTACGGAACAAATTATCCCAATATAGAGAAAAGGGCATCGACGTTCCCGAAGCCTAACGTCACCCCTTCAATCCATTTCATAATACCATTTTCAATGGCAGGGACAGCATTTGATTGCTCCACCGAGCGAATATGGTTAAAATGGAACAAGATAAATAGAATCAAACAGGTATCATTCGGCTTTATGGCTTATTTTCATGGCTAATCCGCCACCTGCCCTTTCTGGAATAACCGGACAATCCGCGATGAAGAGTCTTTTTCGCGGTGATGTTGCGTTGGCGGCTGGCATTGTCATCATTTTGATGTTTATGCTGATTCCCATGCCGCCTGTTCTTGTTGATGTCGGTTTATCTGTTTCCATTACATTGTCGGTTATGATTTTGATGATTACGCTGTTTATCCGGCGACCATTGGAATTTTCGACCTTCCCAACCATTCTTCTAATTACAACCGCGCTGCGACTGGGATTGAACCTTGCTTCTACGCGGTTGATTTTGTCCAATGGCGATCAAGGTCATGAGGCCGCCGGAAAAATCATTGAAGCCTTCGGGGTCTTTATGATCCAAGGAAATTACGTAGTTGGTGCGATTGTGTTTGCTATTCTGGTGATTGTAAACTTTATCGTGATTACCAAAGGTTCGGGGCGGATTGCCGAAGTGGCTGCGCGTTTCTCTTTGGATGCGATGCCCGGTAAGCAAATGGCGATTGATTCCGATTTATCGGCGGGTTTGATTACCGAAGATGAAGCCAAAAAAAAACGATCTGAATTACAACAAGAAAGCACCTTTTTCGGCGCAATGGATGGTGCTGCAAAATTCGTGCGTGGAGATGCGATTGCCGGACTCCTTGTGACCTTTATCAATCTTTTGGGCGGGATTATTATCGGGACGACTTCCAAAGACCTTACCCTTGCCGAAGCCGCCAATAATTACTCCCTCCTAACCATTGGGGATGGGTTGGTTTCCCAAATTCCTGCGTTGATTGTTTCTGTTGCGGCAGGTTTGCTGGTTGCTAAAGCCGGTATCGAGGCTTCGGCTGATGAAGCTTTGATGGATCAATTTGGTCGTTACCCACGGGCGACTGCCATGACATCCGGTCTTATTCTGGCGATTGGATTTATGCCCGGAATGCCTTTGCTTCCCTTTCTTGCTTTGGCCGGTGTGGCGGGTGGCATTTCCTATTTCTCGTTTAAACACCACCGTATTGAAGCTGAAAACAAGGCCGATATTGCCCGTGCCGAAGCCGTTGCCGCAAAACCCCAAGAAGACCCGATTTCCAAATCTCTGGCGATTGATATTATCCGGCTTGAATTGGGGTATGCCCTCTTGCCTTTGGTTCAGGGAAATGAAAGTAGCGTCAAA
This sequence comes from Micavibrio sp. UBA5572, assembly GCA_002425415.1. GTDB lineage: Bacteria > Pseudomonadota > Alphaproteobacteria > Micavibrionales > Micavibrionaceae > UBA1573. Next base: position 16,731 of record DIMG01000019.1, on the reverse strand, counting down.
CTACCCGATCAGATCAAAGGTCTACGTCGCCAGTTGGCCGAAGAGATGGGCTATATCTTACCGTCTGTTCGTATTCAGGATAATTTGCAATTGCCTGCAGGGACTTATGTTGTGAGGGTCAAGGAAATCGAGGCTGGTCGCGGAGAAGTTCGCCCGGGCATGCTCTTATGTATGGATCCAACGGGTGAGTCTCTTACCCTTCCGGGAGAAAATACGGTTGAGCCGACTTTTGGCCTTCCTGCGATGTGGGTTGACCAACGTTACCGCGAGGAAGCCCATTTCAAAGGATATACCGTTGTGGATGCCGCAACTGTTATCACAACTCATTTGACCGAGGTCATCAAAGACAATATGGCCGATTTGCTGTCTTATACAGAAACACAACGCCTGTTGGATGAACTGCCCAAAGATTATCAAAAGCTCGTTGGTGATGTGATCCCGTCGCAAATATCTGTCGGCGGATTGCAACGTGTTCTCCAGAATCTTGTCAATGAGCGCGTCTCTATCCGCGATCTGGCGACTGTGCTAGAAGGGGTCGCCGAGGCCACCACCTATACCAAAAATGTGATGATGATTACCGAGCATGTTCGCTCCCGTCTTTCGCGCCAGATTTGCGAACAAAATATCAATGTCCATGGTCATGTGCCTCTCATTACCCTTAGTCCAAAATGGGAACAGGCTTTTGCCGAATCCCTGATCGGAGAGCGCGGAGAAGAGCGTCAGCTGGCGATGGCGCCCTCTATTTTACAAGATTTTATTGTTGCGGTGCGTACCACTTTTGATAAATTTGCCCAATCCGGCGAAAGCCCCGTTTTATTGACATCCCCTTTGATCCGGCCTTATGTCCGGTCTGTGATCGAGAGATTCCGGCCACAAACTCCGGTTATGTCGCAAAACGAGATTCATGCCAAAGCCAAGATCAAGACGGTCGGACAAGTTTAAGCTCTCCTGCCCCCCTATCTACTCCTATATATAAGATTCCTAAAAATATTGACTTTTTGCCCTTATATACGGTATGATGACCCTAAATAGATAAAGAAAAACAAGGTGTGTGCGATGATAAAAGAGAAAAATTCTCCAGTCAGTGCCAGTAATGAAGGGGGTTCTTCGGAACATAGCCCCGCATTTCAAAGGATGATGGCTCATATTACCCAGAATACAGCACCTATTGAAGAGGTCTCTGCTGAGGTCGATCACGATAATACGTCCCATGTTTTAATTAGCAACACAGGACAAGATTTCTTTGACGGAAAATCATCCATTCGTAACGCTGCCTTTCAGCGTATGATGAGGGAAATGGGACAAGGTGAAGATGGTTCCGAGCTTACCGCAGAAGAAAAAGACGCGGAAAAAGCAAGAAAGTCCAGCTATTACGTTGCAAGTTTGTGGCGAGACACCATGCAGGAAAATCTGGATAATCTTCTCGCTGCGATTGATCCTAATGATGACATCGACCGTGTTTATGATAGTTTTCATGATCCGGAAAGAGAAGCTTATTTAGCTTCTGTCGATAACGACTATCAAAATGGTTTTCGTTCGGGAAGCCATGGAGGAAGTTCTGGATCAACAGGCCGTTGGGTTTCTCCATCATTCAATCTTTCAAAATCTGAACTTCGTGGACAATTGGCAAGTGACATTACTGAAGTGTCCCACATGTATGCGGCAGATGCGGGAATGTCTCCGCGTGATTTGGCTGCCGTTTTAGGTGGGATTGCCACAATTGAAAGCCGTTTTGGTGTTGCCCGTGAAGTTCGCGGAACAAAATATGCTTCTTCTGCCAGTGGTGCATTCCATTATCTTGATGGAACAATGCGTGGCGAGTTGAAACAGTACGGTTCTGATCCCCGCATTGCCGCTCGTATTAACAAGCTTGGGATTAACGTCTCGGACGGAGTCGATAAATCGGAAGTTATGGCGCTCAAAGATGATAATATTTTGGCGGCAAGTATTAAAGCCAAAGATATTGTTGCAATTGTTAAACGTCATCCTGAATTGGCAAAAGATGTTGATGGTTTGGTTGCTGAAGTCTATAAGCAGCATAATATGGGTGAAGCAGGTGCGCGTGCTTTCAATAGAGGAGGCATCGGTGCTGTTGCCCAAATTGACCATCGCATTATTGGAAATAATCCCATGTTTTTCCGTGGAACAAATGATAGTAACGTTGTCGCAAATAGATATGAGCAATTTACAGCCAAGGCAGTTTCTGCATCCGCATCTCATTTAGACACAGCTTTTGCTGCGTATAATCCCGATAAAAATACTAAGCTGGCTGCCGCTGGTTCTGAACTTACCGCCGCGAAAGATAAAGCTGGAGCCGGAGTTGAGGCCACTGTTGCGATTGCAAAGGCGCATACATCATCAGCTTTGGCGGCTGTGAATAAAGCTACGGCTTCTGCACCAGAACCCCATATCAGCTAATTTTTTTCTATCCATCGCTTTTGTCTGTCTTCCCCGCCCCACCCGTCATTGCCCGATTCGTTCGGACAATGCAGAAAACAGAAAAGACTGGATCGCCGAGTCGCTATGACGATGTTGGGGGGTGTTTCCTTTATCGTCAGGCTATAGCCAGTTCGGAACTGGTCATCATTAATCTATTGGCGAAGAGGCGTTGAACAACTCTAGGAGCATTTCCATGTTGCCCCCTCGTTTTCTGAAGATCTTGTACCCATTCTGCCAAATTCACTATTTCATCCAGCAAAATTTCTCCATCAGTTTTGAAGTCTGGCATCTTTTCTTCGTATTTCAAAAGCTCACCTAGATATGAATGGAGTGCATCGGATATTTTTTCAATATCTGCCTCCAAAGCATCTCTCCATTGAAACTGAATGCCTTCGGTTTTTACAAATGATAATAATCTATTACGACCTTCTCTCATCATCTTATCAACGAGTTGGTACATTTCAATTTTGATGAGTTGTTTGGCCTGTGGTGATTGCATGGATCTATCGATCCCATTATCCCGCAACGCCTTGACCAGAGCCGATGGTATAATGTTTGGGAATGTGTCTTGCAATCCCTCTGTGAGCGTCATGTAAAAGTGAACCCTCTGTTTCTTAAAGTCTCCACATAAGAATGCCATCATCTGTTCAAACTGAAGGCGATAGCCTTTTAATACTTGTTCACAAGCCAGCAACGCCAGACCCTCAAGTTCCCATGGTCTTTGTGGATCTGATGATGCCAATTGAAACAGAGCCGATAAAGTCCCCTCATCGACTTCGTCCAATTTTTCGGCCAGCCTGCCAAATTCAGGGTCGTCATGAAATGAAGTTTCATAACGCTGTTCTTCTGTCTTGATCGCATAATTCGCCAAAGCAATATCACCTTGACTATATTGCCCGCTTTCATTGCGCATAATCTTGATATTGGCAGCCAGAATTGCTGGGGGCAAGCTCTGTCTGAAATCAGGCTCCAAAGACCCCAGATGCGCAGGGTGAACGCCAATATTGTGACAAAGCCTTAAAACCATATCCGGCGTTATTTTTGAAAAATGGCCATCAGGGTCATTTTTCATTGCCTTGTATTGGGCAGACGAGCATCCTAGAAAGGAGGTTGCTTCTTCTTCAGATAGTTTCCTGTGTATAATCCACAAGCTGACCGGACTGACCCCTGCATCAATAAATATATTCTTCAAATAGGGAGGTTGGCTTGCTTCATGAAGGTATGGGCTTAATACTCTTCCCTTCACACCGGCTTGCGCTATTGCTTCTGAAGATCTTACAAAATTTTTTCTTACTGCGACTTTTGTCATTTTTACTCATTCAAACCCAAAAATAATCATTCACGAACTGTTATAGGCTGTTGATATTTTTACATTTTCAGGAAAGCCCCTGTATCAGTTTATTTTTTACGTCAAATGATGTAGCTGGTTTTTTATAATCCATGCAACAAAAAAACACCCCACCGACTTCACAATCAGGGGGGCGCAATAAAATTACTTCGTTTTATTATATAATATGCCTTTATGGGGCTGGGCGATTTTGCTTTTCCTCAAGTATTTTATTTTGAATATCTGTTTTATGGTCTTGGCGTTTTTCCTTTAAATCCTGAATTCGCGCCTGATGATGTTCTTTTACAGCTTCGACATTTTCCTGATGCCGTTCCTTTGCCTCTTCAACACGCTCCTGATGATGTTCTTTTACAGCTTCGACATTTTCCTGATGCCGTTCCTTGGCAGCTTCAACACGCTCTTGGTGTGCCTGCTGGACTTTTTGTTGGTAGTCCACCGCTTGTGCCTGAGCACCAACCGGAGACATCATTAACCCCAAAGCAAATATGGATACGGATAAAGTTTTTGTAATTATAAGATGTTTCATAGATTCCCTCCTGAAAATAAGATCATAAAAAACTTGGCTTTTACTGGCGCATTGAAGGTTAACGGACATGAATCGATTCCTCCCCCGCTCCCGTGCATTATATTCCAAAACCATCCTCTATTGAATGTTTGTTATTTTGACGATAACCCCAGAAAATCCAGTTGCCATTCCATATCGGCCTCGCTCAAAGGGTAATCTGTTCCCCCGCGCGGGTAAATCAGTTCTTTATGGGGGATTTTTACGACTTCTTGCTCAAGCTTCAGAGCAGTTCTCATGGATAAGCCAGCACGCCAGCATATGGCTACAACTGATTTGGCGGCCTTCATCTCGAATATATTTTTGATGTTTTGCGGCGATGTTCTTAAAAGAGCCGCTAAAGCCATCAAAACAAACTCATAATCCCTAACGGATATGGCGTCGTGTATGACTTGCTCATTTAGTTGCCCTTCCCGTAAATATCGTGTCACACGATCTTCCGGTGCTTCGTTCTTTTGGTCTGCGAATTCAACACGCCTGATTACATTTCCGGTGATTTCGTCCATTTCCTCCATCGAAAATTCTGTTTTTTCCTGCAAAACCATTCGGACGGAATGATCCACAAATGCCAGCAATTCGCTGACAAGTTCATGCGGAAGATTTTTTCTAAGAGCAATTGGTTTTTGCCATTCTGGATTGGTTTTTGCTTTCTTGACAATGACTTTCAAGTCATCAAGGGAAATTTCCGCGCCCGTGTTTTCCAACAGCATCAAGCCCGCCAGTCCATCACCCGTATTGATAACAGCTCCGGATACCGGTTGGGACAATTGGGGACGTTGAGCGATTGCCTGCACTGCCCAGCTTGAAGGATGGGCTCTTAGAATGTCCAGCAAATCCTCATCCGGCAAAGCCAAACAATAACGCAGGATTGGCTCGGATACTTGTTTTTCGATGTCGCGGGCTAATTGTCCTACAATGTTGGGCGGGGCATCCGCAAAATCTTTCAAAACAGAGGATAGTGCCACACGAACTTTCAAAACTTCATCAAGTGCCAGTACACCCAATGCTTCGACTGCATATTTGTAAAGGCTGCTTTGCTTGTCTGTCGATAAGTCCGGTAATAATCTGGCCAGTCGTTCTGCTAAAATAAGGCGAATGTCTTCATTTTTATCTTTGGCTGCCATGTAACACAAAATTTCACGACTGGTCGACGGGTTCTGTGCCAAATCACGGCGTTCTTCATTCGACCCCGACAAAGCAATTTTCTTCTCTTTTTCCAAAGAGGAGGTGTCATTATTCTTTCTCTGAAAAATTGATGAAAAAAGACCCATAGGGCTATTTTAATCTGCTGTTCGTAAACATCAAGTTACGATTTAGGACGGTTCAAATAGTCTTCTGTCTGCATTTCCAGCAAGCGGGAAACGGTTCTTTGGAATTCAAAAGCGTGGTCATGTCCTGTATAGAGCTTTTGGGGCATTTCTTCGGCTGTTATGACCAAATTCCGCCCGTTATCATATAATACATCGACCAAAGTCATCATGCGCTTGGCTTCGTTGCGGCGGTCATAACCGAGCCTTGGAATATTCTCCAGAAAAACCGTATGGTATCTTTTGGCGATTGCCAGATAATCTTCAGCACCCAATGGTCGCTCACAAAGCTGGGCAAAGCTGAACCGTGCCACGCCCTTGGCGGCGATAGGAACCTGAATGGTACGGCCTTTCACATTTATCAGATCTGCGCCGCTGTCTGATCCTTCGGTTAGGCTATTAAACAAATTTTCTGCCCGTTTATTGCTTTCTCCGTTCAGTGGCGAAAAATAGACCGACATTTCTTTCAATTGTCGGGCGCGATAATCGACGGGGCTATCAATTGCCACAATTTCCATTCTTTCGCGGATGAGTTTGATAAACGGTAAAAAACGATCCCGTTGAAGTCCCCCTTTATACAAATCCTCCGGTTGCCAGTTGCTGGTCGTCACGATCGTAATGCCTTGATCCAGTATGGCCGTAAAAAGTCGTGATAAAATCATGGCGTCGACAACATCGGTTACATGAAATTCATCAAAACATAAAACACGGGAACGGTTCGAGATTACGAGTGCCAAAGACGGGAGCGCAGCATCCATGTCTTCGATAATGCCATCCATTGCCCTTCGGGAATGGATGTAATCATGCACCTCGATCATAAATTGGTGAAAATGCACCCGTCGTTTTTTGATGCCCAGTGGAATCGAGTCATAAAAAATATCCATCAGCATGGATTTTCCCCGTCCTACGGGGCCATACAAATACACACCGCGCGGCGGCATTTTCCGAAGTTGTAAAAATTTTATTTTTTGCCGCCACCCTTGGCGCGATTCTTCGTATTCCAACACGTCATGATACAGGCGGGTCAAAGAAGAGGCCGCCTTTTCCTGCAACGGATCGGGATCAATTTTTTTGCGTGAGAGAATTGCGTTATAACGTTCAAGCGGGGTCATCGGATAAATTCTTGTTTTTATTCTTATTATTCATATATTTCACAAGAAGGATTGATATTTCGTAAAGACCCACCAATGGAACGGCGAGACAGATTTGTGAAATGATGTCCGGTGGGGTCAAAAAAGCTGATAGTGCAAATATTATGACCACTGCATAACGCCGTTTGGATGATAATGTGTGTTCGGTTATCACCCCTGCCCGTGCCAATATGCCCATAATAATCGGCATCTGGAAACACAAACCAAACGCAAAAATCAGAACCATAATCAAATCAAGATATTCTCCGACTTTGGCTTCCAGCATAATTGGTAAAACTGTTTGGTCGGCATTGCTCTGAAAGCTTAGAAAAAATTTGAAAGCAAGAGGCAAGACCAGAAAATAAACGGTGGCTCCACCGCAAAAAAACAAAATGGGGGCTCCGATCAGAAATGGTAACAGAGTTTTCTTTTCGCTATCGAATAAACCCGGAGACATAAATCTCCAGATTTGCAGGGCGATAAACGGAAATGTCGCAAAGCATCCAGCAAAAAACGAAACCTTGACATAGGTAAAAAATGCTTCGGTTAGGTCGGTATAAATCAATCTTTGGGAATCATCCGGCCCCATTGCATTCGCCAATGGCCTGACCAGAAACCCATAAAGCTCTTCAACATAAAAATACGCTAAGATCGAAGCGGCCGTCATCACCACTACAGACCATAGGAGTCTTGAGCGCAATTCGGACAGGTGACTAAAAAGAGGTTGCTTATCCGTTTCCATGACCTTGCCCCTTCGGCGGCTCATCATTTATGATGTCGTCGTCAAGCATTTCATCTGCAATCGATGTCTTGGCAGAGTGAACTTCATCAGAAATTTTTCTCATTTCACTTAAATCGGATTGTTCCATAAAATCATCGAATTGTTTGGTCAGGGCAAAGCGCATATATTGAAGGCGGCGCACCATTCGCCCAAGCGTATAGAGCACATCAGGAATCTGTTTGGGGCCAATGGCCAGAATGGCCACGACCAAGACGATTAGAAATTCAGACCAGCTAAAATCAAGCATGGATTACGCATCGTTTTCTGGTTTGTCTTTGGTGTCTTCTTTGGTTGAGGCTTCATCTTTCATGCCGCGCTTGAAGGCTTTAATTCCTTCTGCGACATCGCCCATCAAGCGAGGAAGTTTTCCTGCACCAAAGAGCATGAATACCAAAACCAAAATAAGAAGTATTTGCCAAGGGCCTATGGACATGATTATGCGCTCTCTTTTTGTTGTTCATCATCTTCTTGTTCGTCATCGGATGGTTGAGATTCTTCAGCTTCACTGATTTGATCGAAGTCTCCGACATGTTCATAATCTTCGGCAGGGTTTTCGCTTTCCGTTGTACCTTCCACTGCACCATCTTGTCCGGCGAACAAATCTGCTCCACCCGGAATGGTTTCAATGGCGGGACGAATATCCAACAGACCGGATGCTTTAAGTTCCTGAAGACCTGGTAGGTCTTTGAGTTCGGAAATGCCGAATTCATCGAGGAAGTTTGTCGATGTCATCCATGTTACAGGACGGCCAGGTGTTTCGCGTCTGCGACCTGGTTTGATCCATCCGGCTTCCAGCAAGACATCCAATGTCCCTTTGTTGGTCGCGACACCCCTAATATTCTCTATTTCGGCGCGGGTTACAGGTTGGTGATAGGCAATGATCGCCAATGTTTCCAACGCAGCGCGGGAGAGTTTCTTTTCCTGTTTCTTTGCCAAAGCCAGATAAGGGCCTATGTCCGGCGCTGTTCTGAATGCCCATGCGTCTTCAAGGCGCACGAGATTGACGCCACGCTGCGCGTAGTCTTCTTGAAGCTCCATCAAAATTCTGCCGACATCAGCACTATCAGGCAAACGTCCTTGAATGGTGCGCAATGTCACAGGTTCCGGTGATGCAAACAGCAAAGCTTCGATCAGGCGTTTTTGCTCTGCCGGATCTTCAAGAGCCGTCAGCTCTTCTTGTTCAAGGTCTTCTTCACCAGAATTTTCATCGTTGATGATGTCATCTTCGATTTCTGTAATTTCATCAACTTCATTTACATCTTCGTTTATATCTTCACTGCTCATCTTTATCTTTTCCTGCACTTCAAAAATTTTAGGCTGTTCCTTCTGTAATGACCGGATCACGTTCGACCGCGCGAAGATAAATCGGGCGGAAGGTATCGTCTTGTCTGATTTCGACTTTGCCCTGTTTGGCCAGCTCCAGAGCAGAAGTCAAAAGTGATGCAATCGAAGATTTTGCAAATAATGGATCTGCAATTTTTTCCGGTATAAAACTGTGGAGTGTTGTCCATACGCTGGTTGTCCCCGCTCGTGGCAAACGTCCCAGCATTTTGACCATCCGCGCCATAGCATCTTCCATAGAGAACACAGGAAAAGTCAGCGGCTTATAATGGCTGGATGTTTGACGCTGGGTGATGTCCCCATAGGCTTTCAAAAGCTGGAACAAATCGACAGCATATTTATCGGGTTCTGGGGCGGTGAATTTTTCACGCTCGCCCCGTGGGTACACACTCAAGTGACGGCGCATACCATTACGCAAATGTCCTGCAACTTCCTGAATGGCTTCCAAACGAAGTAATTGGAACGCCAGAGCTTCGGCCATCATTTCAGCAGAGGGTTCTTCTTCTGTGCTTTCCTGTTTTGGCAGCAGTAATTTTGATTTAAGATAAGCCAGCCATGCGGCCATCACCAGATATTCAGCTGCAATATCAAGGCTGAGTTGTTGAGCGCGATCAATAAAAGCCAAATATTGACGTGCCAATTGCAAAATGGAAATTTGTGACAGGTCAACTTTCTGGTCACGCGCCAATTGAAGCAACACATCAATCGGGCCTTCAAACGCATCAAGATGCAGCAGCAATGCATCGGATTGCTGCGGCGGAGTTTTTCTTTCTTCGGAAAATTCCGAAACGGCGTTTGTGTCTGTTGCTGTGTTGTCTGTCATAGCGTCCCGTGCCACCTCGCCCACCCTTTCGCCGATAGCGGGGGTAAGTCGGCAGCCATTTGTTCCATAATTTCAAGCTTTGCCCAACAATACAAAGCAAGATCGCAGCCTGCTTGCAAGGAAAGATTGGCTCTTTGGGCAATCGATCCATAATTTTCAAGTGCCTTCATATTGAGATCATCGGAAAACAGCAAGCCTTGGAAGCCAATCTCTTGGCGAATTATGTCATTTATTACTGTTTTTGACAGGGTTGCAGGCAAATTCGGGTCAATTTGGCTGAAAATAATATGGGCAACCATGCCCCAAACGCCTTTTTGTTCTGCAAAGCTTGAAAATGGTACAAAGTCCGTTTTTCGTAATTCATCAAGACTTGCGTCCACAATCGGCAATGTCAAATGGGAATCAACATTGGCGCGACCATGTCCCGGAAGGTGTTTGATAATTGGCGTTACTCCTGCATCCAGAAAGGATTTGGCTGTTCTCAAGGCGGCCGATGACACGATTTCAGGGTTGGATGAATAAGCTCTATCGCCAATAATATCATGGGTCTTTTTTGTCAAAACATCACAGACCGGTGCGCAATTCACATTGATTCCGTTAGCCAAAAGCATTTCGGCAAGGTGTGTCATATCCTGATCCAGATCAGGACAGTCTTCGCCACATTCCAGTTTTTGTCCGTAATGACGGGCGCACAGAAAATCCGGCCATTCGGGAGATTTCATTCGGGCAACGCGTCCGCCTTCCTGATCGATCATAATCGGGCAATTCCAGCCAACGCAGCTACGCAGACTCTCCGTCAACTTCTTGAGCTGATCCGGTGTCTTGCAATTGCGTCCGAATAAAATAAACCCGAAAGGCTGCGATGCCGAAAACAGGCTTTTTTCTGCGTGGGATAAAATGTCTCCCTCAACCGAAAAAACCGCAGCCAATGGCAAAGGAGTTTCCTCCCCTATCATTTAATCACCAAACAATCATCTTTGGCGGCTTTGATTTTGGTACATACATCTTGTGCCTGTTCCAAAGACATGGGGCCGGATTGAATGCGATAGAAAATTCCTTTGCTGCCCAAATCTGCTCTTTGAACATGAAGAGACAAAGTCTTTAACTCAGGGTATTGGGATTGAAGTTTTGACCATTTTGCTTTGGCATCTGCATCAGATTTCACAGCGGCAAACTGGACGTAGGATTTTCCGGTTGTCATTTTCATCGGTTCGATTTTAGAAACAATCGGTTTTTCTTCGACCTTTTCCGGCTCGACCTTTTCAACCTTTACAGGTTCTGGTTTGACCTCCTGTTTGACTTCCGGTTTAATTTCCGGCTTTGACTCAACCACTTCGTATGAGCTAACGACTTCCTCTTCGGGTTCTGAGGACTGTTCCGCAGAAAAAATATCTTCTTTTTTCATGGGGACTTCGGATTCATCCAACAGATTTTCAACTGTTTTTTCGCTGCGTTCTTCACCCAGAGATTCAAAAATCGTGCTGTCTTTATTCGGCACCATCATTCCCCCCGGATCTTCGGGTTTAATTTTATAAACCGTTGGGTCAACGCGCATAATGGGCAAGGTGTCTTCATCCACACGGGATTTATCACCCGGCCAAGTTGCCCATGTCACGGCTGCAATGGTCGCAACAACGGCCAATCCCGCAACCATCAATAAGAGCCGCGCCATTGATGGAGGCATCGGTGTTGTTCCGTTGCGTTTCAAAATGCTTTCTAAAAAGCCTTCATCATCGAAATCATTACGTTTTGGCATATAGTCCTCAACTTTCTATTTGTTTATTTCATTCCAAAAGAGGGATTGAACAAGCGTTCATTTTCCTGAATAGCGTAGCGGTCGGTCATTCCGGCAATATAATCGCAAACGATTCTGGCACGAGCGGGAAGATCGGTTTCTCCGCCTGCCATTTCCACTCGATCTTGCCAATGCTCAGGCAATAACCCGTAATTTCCATGGAAAGCGTGAAATAGATCTGGAATAATTTTTTCGACTTTCAAGCGAATGCGTTCGATTTCAAAATGGCGATACATCCGCGCGCATAAGAATTTTCGCAGTTCATTGACCTTCTCATTCATCTCTTCGGAAAAAGAAACGATCTGAATTCCTGCCCGCGCCACGTCTGCAGGTGATTGCGGGTTAACCTTTTTTAAATTGGCTTTGGTGGTTTTCAAAACATCGTCTACCATATCGCCCATTGTGGTTCTTATGGTTTCGCTGATGAGGAATTTTTGGCCGAGGGTTGTGCCATAGGCTTTTTTAACACTGACCAGACCTTCACCAATCAAGTCAACTTCAGCAATATCTTCGAGCGAAAACATTCCTGCACGCAAGCCGTCTTCGATGTCGTGGTTATTATAGGCGATGTCATCTGAAATTGCGGCAACCTGCGCCTCGATGGATGCGTAATGATGCAATTCCAAATCCATTTTCTGATTCAGTTCAAACAATGCCACCGACAGATTGGCGCGTGTTGCGGCCTCTCCTGCCTGTAACACAGGGCCATTATGTTTGGCGACCCCTTCCAATGTTTCCCATGTCAGGTTCAGGCCGTTCCACAACGGATATTTTTGTTCAAGCGTGGTCAGAATACGAAGAGATTGGTCGTTATGTGCAAAACCACCCCAGTCTTCCATACATATTTTCAGGCTATCTTCTCCCATATGGGCAAACGGTGTATGTCCCAGATCATGAGCCAGAGCGACGGCTTCGGCGAGATCTTCATTGACCATCAAACATCTTGCCAATGTTCTGGTGATTTGGGCAACTTCGAGTGTGTGGGACAGTCTGGTACGATAATGATCGCCCTCATGTGCTACAAAGACCTGAGTTTTATCTTTCAAGCGTCTAAAGGCCGAAGAGTGAATAATGCGGTCACGGTCACGCTGGAACGCTGTGCGGTGACGACTTTCTGGTTCTTCAATCAACCTCCCGCGCGATAAATCGGGACGGCAGGCGTAGGCCGCCAAAGGCAGAGCACAATAATTGTAGGCTTGTGTCGAGTTATCTTCAGAATCATGGATCATGCCACAGAGTCTATATCCCCTCCTGTTTGATCTCAATATAGAATATACGGCTATTTTGTATTAGAATCCGTCATCCTTGGCGCATTCTACAAGGAAGGCTGGCACGAACCACAAAATCGGTTTAATTTAGAATGGTTATAGCATTTCAATCAAAGGGCATATTATGAAATTAACCTATTTTGGTCATTCTTGTTTCGGTATCGAGATCAACGGTCTTCATCTTGTGTTTGATCCCTTTATTTCCGGCAATCCCTTGGCGGCTCACATTGACCTCAAACAGGTCAATGCTGACTATATTTTAATCTCCCATGGTCATGAAGATCATGTGCTCGATGCCGAAATCATCGCAAAACGTACCGGAGCCAAGCTGATTTCCAACTTTGAGATTATTAACTGGTTTCTGTCCAAAGGCCTTGAAAACGGTCATTCGATGAATCATGGCGGAAAATTCTCGTTTGATTTCGGCACTGTCCAATATGTGAATGCGGTTCATTCATCCTCTATGCCTGATGGCTCTTATGGCGGGAATCCGGGTGGGTTTGTGATTACGCCCAAAGAGTCACGCTCTTCCTTTTATTACGCAGGGGACACGGCTTTGACCTATGACATGAAGCTGATCGGTGAGCAGGAAACCATCGATTTTGCCCTCTTGCCGATCGGGGATAATTATACCATGGGTGTTGATGATGCCATTCGTGCGGCGGAATTCGTTGGAACAAGCAAGATTGTCGGGTTGCATTATAATACGTTTCCACCGATCCAGATCGAAACGGAAAAAGCCGTTGCCCGATTTTCCGAAACGGGAAAAATGCTTTTGCTCCCTCAAATCGGTGACACGATCGATTTTTAAGCTATTTTAGGATGGATTTTTAAAGCTACAGCCCCCATATTGTCGGAATGAGTCAAGAAACCGCCCCTATTACAGTGTCTCCGACCGCTTACAACCGGATTGAGGAAGTTCGTAAAGCCAAACAAAATTCAGGTCTTTACTTGCGCTTAACCGTTTCAGGCGGCGGATGTTCCGGATTCAAATACGATATGACTTGGGACGAAACCTCTTCTGATGATGACATTGTTGTCGATGACGTGGTTTTGGTTGACGAGATGTCTGTGCCTTTGTTGCAAGGTGCCACGCTTGACTATCTGGTGACGTTGATGGGGGAAAGTTTTAAAGTTATCAATCCCAATGCGACATCCGGCTGTGGCTGTGGCGAGTCCTTTTCGGTTTAGCGTCAATATGAGCCTCAAAATCGCGTCATGGAATGTCAATTCAATTAAAGCCCGCCAAGAGCATGTCGCTCGGTTTTTGAAGGAAAAAAATCCGGATGTTCTTTTTATTCAGGAACTTAAAGGGGAAACCTTTCCTGAAATTTCATCCGATTATCACGTCGTTTATGTCGGGCAAAAGACTTATAACGGGGTTGCTATCCTGACGCATCATGGCGAAGAAACGAAAATCATTTCAACGCGCCTTGCAGGAGATGATACGGACGAACAAGCCCGCTATCTTGAAATTGAATTCAAGGGATTGCGCCTTATCAATATCTATTTACCCAACGGCAATCCGGTTCAAGAGGATAGCGATAAATTTCCCTATAAACTCAAATGGATGGAGCGACTTTATCATCGCCTCTCTCAATTAAGATCCGAACAAATTCCCTTTCTGGTCGGCGGGGATTTTAACGTTATTCCCGATGACATTGATTGCTATAATCCAACTGCATGGCAAGGGGATGCCCTCTTCCGTATTGAAACACACCAAGCATGGCGGGCTTTATTAAACCTTGGTTTGAGTGATGCCTATCGCGTTTTGAACCCTCTTACGGCCAATGCCTACACGTTTTGGGATTATCAGGCCGGGGCTTGGCCGCAGAACCACGGTATTCGCATTGACCATTTTCTGCTCTCGCCCCCTGTGACCGACAGGCTGCTGTCTTGCTGGATTGATCCAACGCCGCGCGGGTGGGACAAAGCATCCGACCATACCCCTATTTTTATCGAGCTTTCAGAGATATAAGGGAGGGCTTGTAATTGTGGGGTGATTTTAGTTATTTTCCGTGTTAAACTTTTGGCGAAATTCACTCAAGGGGATTCTCCATGATATTTACACGTTCTCTTCTGGCTTTAGGGCTGGTCACTACTCTTCTTGCTGGCTGTGCCACTTATCCTGTTATGCAGGAAGACACTGTCAAGCGCACTGCAATGCCTGTTTTTATGAACCAGCGCACAATCCCTGGCAATTTGTTTATGATTGAGGCCAGAGAGCGGGTTTATAAACGTTTTGAAGCCGCTACGATCTATATCGAAGGTGATGGAGATGCCTATTTTGACGACATGTCCATCAGTAACGACCCAACACCGACTGATCCGGTGGCCTTACGTCTGGCCGCCCAAGACGACTCCGCGAACGTCATTTGGCTGGCGCGGCCATGCCAATATAGAAAAGGCTGGAAAAACAGTGCGGCTTGTCCTTCTGCATATTGGAGCAGTAAACGCTTTGCTCCTGAAGTGATCGAAAATTATAAAATTGTTCTTGATAATATCAAAGCCCAATACGGCATCCCGTCCTTTCATCTGGTCGGGTATGACGGAGGGGCTGCCATTGCCGCAATTCTTGCCGCTCAACGTGACGACATTCTTTCTTTGAAAACTGTTGCCGGTAATCTTGATCCTAAAACTGCGGCAGCTCTTCACAATGTTGTGTATTCGGAAGAATCTCTCTCCCCGATTGATTTTGCCCCGGGCGTTGCCAATATTCCCCAGCGTCACTTCCTTGGAAAATTGGACAGAACGACACCGCCTGCTGTTTACAACAGTTTTGCCCAAAGCGTCTCTGACGGTCATTGCATGAATGCCACATTGGTTGATAATGCCGATCATGTTCTGGGGTGGGTCGAACAATGGAAAGTTCTAAAAGATATGCCGGTTGACTGCGCCGCACCGCCCGTGCCTGTTCTGTTTGATCCGACCCCATTGGATGGCGACAAGTATAAAATGAAAAAATAAGCAGATCCTGCTGATTTGCCTTTGAAATTCGAAAATGCCCCGATCATCGATCAGGGCATTTTTATTTATTCAGGCATTTCATAGGCGAATATGATGAACTGGACTTGTGGCTGTATTCTCATAGGTCTGCACTCCTATTGTGCCCGTCAGTAATGAACTAAAGTGTTCACCCATAGCTTCGACCAAAGCGGCATTTTCAAACATATCAATTTCGACAGGAACTCTTTGCCCTTTATAATTGATTGGCTCTCCTATACGTGCGATCTTCAAACCTTGCCTTTCCATCTGTTTACAAAGCGCTGGTTCTAAAATTGCAACGAATGACTCGACATCAGGCAATAGTCTATTGCACAGCCTCCACGCCATTATTAAATTCAAGTTGCTGGGTTTAATGTTGGTATTACCTCCTGTATTTGTCATTCTATTGTTGAATTTCAAACTTACACAAAGTCTGGAAATTTCCAAACTTTTGCCCTGTGCAATTTTTTCACGAATGTCAGAAGGAATTTGAGCTTGTGTTGCGAGCATCGGAACAATGGGATGTTCTGATTCAAGGGAAGATTTTGTGCCATCAACCAAGCGCAAATACGCCAGAACCGTTTCCGTTTGTCGAGACTCTCCATGGAACTTCGCAGTTAAAGCCACATGGTGAGAACTGGAATCATATTGATCTACTTCCAGACCATCCGGTGTCGTAGGTTCCCAGTTGTTGTTTATACAAAACACATCATGGCGAAGACGGGCACATGATATTAAAACACGATGAGCCTTCATGTTGTGGGGAAGAGGAAAGAAAGACAGTGTTAAATTGGATATTTCTTCACTATCGGGATAGCGAACCTCATGCCTATTCTGTAATTTAAACATACCACACTCTCTTTTCTGTGTCTCTTTGGATCACTGCTTTGTTTCATCTCTCCATTTTAAATTATGTCAAAAATATGGCAAATTTTTTGCGGTGCGGTCAATA
>DIMG01000032.1 GCA_002425415.1 Micavibrio sp. UBA5572 | reverse complement strand
GCGCCGAATATGCTCTAATCCAACCGAAGATGCAAAGGAGCTATTTAGACGCATGGTTTTTAATGCTCTGATATCGAACACAGATGATCATCCACGCAATCATGCTTTTATCGCCAAAACTGTTGATTGGAAATTATCACCAGCATATGATTTAACTCCATCTGCGCTTCTAAGTATTGAGCGGCGTGACCTTGCCATGGCGTGCGGAGATCTAGGCCGCCTTGCTAACGTTGAGAATATTCTCTCGCAAAGTGGTAGATTCCTTCTCAAAAATGATGAGGCAAAAGAAATCGTTGAGAGTATGGCAGAACAGGTTCAAACACATTGGTACAGCACAATGAGATCTGTCGGTGTTTCTGAGCGAGATTGTGAATTACTAAAAGGTGCTTTTGTCTATCCAGGATTTCTAAAAAGTAGTGAATAGGATGCCCATTTGATCGTAAAAGTTGGCCGTTAATTTATGCAGAATAATACACCAAAAGAAGACCAATGCCTTGCAAACTTAAAGCTGGAAGGCCTTTCATTATCGTCAGAGCAATATCGCATAGTAGAACGTTATAAGTCAGGTAAGATAAGCAAGGAAGAACTTATCAAAGAGGCTTTTGCTTACGCAAAAAAAGGCCGCTAACCCCCTACTCGAATCCCCACTTTATTATTCATAAGATACATTATCACTTTTGAATTTTGAAATCATAACTTTCAAATTACAGTTTAATTGCTTTTATTATTGTATATTTAATACATATCGTGCATAATATATTCATGATTCCTCGCCTTCTAACCAATCAACTTATCAATGCTTTGCACAGCATGCCAGCCGTCGCCTTATTGGGCCCAAGACAGGTTGGCAAAACGACCCTCGCTTTGGAAATAGCCCAAGCTAATATTGAAAAGCCTGTCTCATATTTAGATCTAGAGCTGGATACAGACTTAGCAAAACTAGATGATGCGGAAGGCTATCTTAGAACTTTTGAGAATAAGCTGCTCATAATAGATGAGGTACAGCTTAAACCACACCTCTTTAAGATTTTACGTGGCCTCATAGATCTGCGCAAACGATCCGGAGAGAATGCCTGCCAATTTTTGTTATTAGGATCAGCCTCACGAGACCTTTTACAGCAAACATCGGAAACTTTGGCCGGACGCATTCGTTATTTGGAACTTAAACCTTTCAGTGTATCTGAAGTATCAACACAAAATCCGTTAGAATTCTCCCCAGAAAAATTATGGTTCCGCGGAGGATTTCCGCAAAGTTACCTTGCTCCTGATGACGATGAAAGCTGGCAATGGCGTTCTGACTTTATATCCTCTTACGTTGAACGCGATATTCCCCAGCTCGGCATAAATGTTTCCAGAACCAGAATGGAAAAGTTCTGGAAGATGTTATCTCATTATCAGGGACAACAGATTAATATGTCATCGTTAGCCAAAAGCCTTGAAGTTTCGCACACAAGCATTCGAAATTATCTGGATGTACTAACGGATTTATATATGGTGCGCCAGCTACAGCCATGGTCTGGTAATACAAAAAAACGATTGGTAAAATCACCTAAAATTTATATCAGAGATACTGGTATTTTACACCGTTTACTATCTATATCAAATTATGATGATCTACTGGGACACCCTGTGTTAGGGCATTCTTGGGAAGGTTTTGTCATAGAAAATATTCTGGGGAGCCTCCCTGACAGATGGAATGTGAGCTATTACCGTACAAGTGAGCAAACAGAAATAGATTTAGTGTTGGAAAGATCTTCTGAGGTGTGGGCAATAGAAATAAAACGCAGCTCCTCACCAAAAATTAAGCCAGGGTTCCATAGGGCTTGTGAAGAGATTAATGCCACAAGAAAATTTGTTGTCTATTCTGGCAGAGAAAGATTTCCGATGTCAGAAAACACTGAGGCCATAGGCCTCGTGGAGTTTTTGAAATTTATGCAAACATAGTTAAACCATGACACAGAATCCTGAACGCCCTCTTTCATACTGCATATTATCGAAATGACACAGAATTGTTAACACTCCCTTGATACCCGAGCTCATTTTCCATCTTGTGTCACTGCGCCGTTAGGATAGCGATGATTGTAAAGCAATTCACTTTCGCTCATCATCAGCTTGCCTTTTTTAATTAACGCATCTCCTTCAGAGATTTGTTTAGTTCCTTTATCAACTAACCTCTGCCCTTCTTCTTTTTGCTTCTCACCTTTTTTTACAAAGCTACTCCCCTCTTTCCACTGAGAGCCCAACTCGTTTACCGTTCCCTCTGCTGCATTAAACCATCCACCCGTTGGAATGTTCAGATCGTCCGCCGCCCGCGTCACTGATGCCGCAGTGGTGGGGATATAGGAGGTGGGGAATGCTCCTTGTTCGAGTTGGGCACCCCAGATGTAAGCATCCCCCACTGCGGTTGTTGTATTTCCATCACCAATTTGAGCATTTAATCGAGTATATGTTGTTCCTGTTGTTATGCTTCCTGTAACTGATATTCTGTAC
Organism: Micavibrio sp. UBA5572; assembly: GCA_002425415.1. Taxonomy (GTDB): domain Bacteria; phylum Pseudomonadota; class Alphaproteobacteria; order Micavibrionales; family Micavibrionaceae; genus UBA1573. The sequence continues at coordinate 329 of DIMG01000032.1, read as the reverse complement.
CATCCGTTTCCAATATTTAACATTGATGCATTATAGAATGTTGCGGTGCCATTAGATTGAGCGGTGCCCATGATGCCATTTTGTAAATCAAACCAGACTCTATATTGGTTGGAATTTCCATCGTAACCCATAAAACGGAACCATCTCCCAGATATATATTTTACGTAGATTGTAGCGGTGTAAATTGTGCTCGCTGTTGTTGCTGTGGTTTGATATAGCCCATTTGGGCTGACCCCGTTACTCGAATATGTATCGGAAGTTAAAGTCCCATCCGGCGCAATTGCAGTGTTAGGTGTTAAGGTGCAATTATAGTAACTTGCGATAAGAAT
>DIMG01000004.1:28957-36862 GCA_002425415.1 Micavibrio sp. UBA5572 | reverse complement strand
TTGTGCATAACATGCGAATGCCGCGCTGATCCACCCAAAAAGAATAAGCAAAAACTGATGCTAATTGACTTGATAACCCTCGGAAATGAAGCGTTACTGGTGTTAACAAAGGAGCAAAAACGATGACAAACACTGAGCAAAAAAGAACGGCGCTGGACGCCTTTATCGAACACAAAGCCCGCATTGACGAGATGCTGGAGCGCCTGCAAGCGGCAAGCGCAGGTCATTTTGAAACCAACCCCGATGACATACGCTGGGGCGACGCAGGGTTTTTGGCGGATATTGCCAGTGACCTACAACACATTACCGACCGTGTTTTCAAGGAGGGTGAATATGCCTAAAGCTACCCAACACCAAACAGACCAGCTTTTAACCGAAATCGCCAAGAAGCATCTGAACCTTGAAACGCTGGAAACCCGTAACAGCGACAGCCTTGATTTTCACGATGTGGCCGTCTGGTCTTTGAAAGAGGCTTTGCAGGAGGCGTATGAGGCAGGCTTCAACGCCAAAAGATAACGTATCTTATTCTTTGCAATATGTGCGGTAACGATAAAGATAATATACATTAACGGTGAAATATGAGTAAAAAACCACATCTTCCCATACCCGCCAAAAAGGCTTTGAACAAGCTCGGCAAGGATATTCGTGACGCACGCCTGCGCCGTCGTATTGGGACTGAGCTTATGGCCGAGCGCGCTGGTTTTTCGCGTATTACACTGAACAAAATTGAAAAAGGCGATTCCGGTGTTTCGGTGGGATCGTATGTTTCTGCCTTGTTTGTTCTTGGGATGCTGGATCGTCTGCAGGATATTGCCGACGCGCGTCACGACTTAACGGGCTTAATGTTGGAAGAAGAGCGTCTGCCAAAAAGAATTAGAATTCAAAAACATGACTAAACTGCTTTACAAAGCATATTTTGGAGCAATTTATGCTTTATAAAGCGTATTACGCATCTTCTTCGTTTCTAAACCCACATGCAGTCATAAATTCCCATGCTCTAAACCAGTTGTTTATCTCATTAATTTTTAGCATAGATACATCTTCTTGATATTCTGTATCCAATAAATTGTTTAGGTAGATATTATCAAGATGTGCAACATAGGCCTCTCGTAATAAACCAGTTGGCCTGAAAGCGAAGTTATGAGTGGCGGCAGTTTCTACAAATGATGTTACCATATACTCCCATAAAGGAAGTTCAACATAGCAATCATGGTCATGGGTAAAGCTATCTTTTACAGCTTTTTGAGCAATTCGTATTAGGCGGCCCAGAAAACCAGATGCAGAGTTTTCAAATAAAGCCATGATATGGTCTCCATTATTTATTTGCTCTAGGATTAACTTTCCACGCTCTTCAGAAGGCATTTTGAATGGATTAAGAGCGCAAATAATCAAACTACTTTTATTTGACCAAGGTATTTCTTTCCAAGGTTTACGCATATACACAAAACCGTGTAGACCCTCGGCCTCCATTAATTGAGCTGTATAATTTGATAGTTGTTCTAAGTGTTTTTTTGTCCAGCTATTTAACGAACCGCCATCTTCATTATTATCAAACCATCCATGCATATCATCAAAAGATGCTACAATGCATGACATTGATTCATGAGAAAGCAGATCATTCGTGAATTGTTTAAAAACCTCGTCAGATGGCACGTGTGGTGTAAGCGATAGTGTGTTTAACGACTCATCAGAAAATTCAAGTTTATAAACAATTATATCTCGATCAGTTATTATCAGATCATACAGAAATGCTTGTTGAGTAATTTTGGCATCTAAATTTGCTACCAAAATATTCGTAATATCTTTCTTCCCTGATCCTGGAAACATACCAGATATGTAATTGCTGTAAGCAAACAACTCTGAGAAAGCGTTTCGCTCTGCTGCGCGATTAACTTTAAGCTCTAAGACAAATAAACCATCTTCATGAGTTCCGAGCAGATCAAGTTCCATCGGGGTAGTTTTGTCGGTCGGTAGCTTTAATTTTGTTGCTATAAACTCTCCGTACCGAACGCTGTCGTGAATTCGTGATAATTTTGAAATGGCTTTTTGTTTTATGAGCTTCCAAAGTTCAAATTCATCATCGGGTTTCAAATCCTGTTTTAGGTTTGGAAAATCAACGGTCAAAGCTTCCATACCTTGCTGATAGAGATATGTATGAACTTCATCTTCTGAGAAATTAATGGTCATTATTCTTTTTTCTCATTCACTTTTTTCTGTATCAGCTTAATGTTTGTATCACTCACACCATATTGCTTTGCAAGTGTTGGCCATTTGGACAGGCTGGATCTTGTTGCGTCGATAATCTCAAGCGCACGGTCTTTTTTGATTTTCGCTTCATCTGCAAGTTTTAACAGATGGTTTGTATTCGGGTTCTTACCTTCACCCATCACCATTGTGCTTTGCTCACCGCGTGGGCCAGATGAGAATGTCAGATCATAAGCCGGTGAGAGTTTCCACCCACCTTCGTTATCCATCAGATAGCTGAAGTTCTTTGAATGATCGTCACGGTTATATGCCAGCACGTTAAACACGGCCAGTTGATAGAGTTTTTCTACCTCACGCGCATCACGGGTCAGCATACCTGTGAGTGCAACCAAATCTTCGTAATCAAGGGATGGTGTACGGAAATCGGAATGCAACAACCCACAAGCCGTGTGCATGTGGTATCGTTTTTCACCATCACGATCAAACCGCTTAATCGCGAAATAACCTGCACCGCGCTGCGCTGGAAAAAGATGAACATCGGGCATGGAAACGCCTGCCTCTTTTGCCATCAAAGCATACACATATTCAATTGCACCGGCATCAAGGCCATCCTGACTGTTCGGGAATTTAACCATCCATGGCGCATACCCTGCGGGTAAATCATGTACACCATGAATAATATGATCCCGTTTGTCGTTTACACCAATCAGTGCTTTCGGCCTTGCGCCTGCCGAAGATCCGTTCAGGGCTATCAGCTCCGCCAATACGTCATCCGATGTGCCGTCCAGAACTTCTTGTGCCTGTATGGCAAGGCTATCAAGGCTTATGTCGCCTTGTGTGTCATCTGCGCTATGATTGGGTTCAAACACAAGCGCACCAAGAGCATGTGATCCAACGTGCGCTAAACGATCCAGTGGTGTGATATCGGCTGGTAGAATAGCCTGAGACCTTGCAAAACGATCAAACAATAACCGTCCCCAACCATCAGGTAGGCTGTCATTAAATACACCTGGCAATCCTTCAAAAAGGTCGTAATCAAAACTCTGCACGCCGGACTTAAGCGGCAACCGTAAGGGCGAAATTTCAAGACCGCCTTCAATGAAGGTTTGATCATATTCGAAATAGATCTGGCGATCTCGAATGGCCAAACGCCCGACAGGACGAACACTGTTTCCGAAGTTAATGCCAACCTTCACTTCTTTGACTGATTTAATCTCGCTCATTTACGTTTTCCTCTTTTGCGGGTGGGATTGCTGTCTGCTTCCAACACATCATCAATCGATGAGAAAAGCGTATCTTTGACTTGCGTGGCTTTGAGAATATCCTCCAATCCACCAAGCACCATATGGAGCTTGAGGAATGATTCCAAAGATAGCGCACCGGTACGTTCAAACTTACGCAGCGTAGGCAATGCAACGCCAGAGCGCTCAGCCAGACCTTCCTGCGTCAATTCCATTTGCAGACGCCGTGCTCGCGCTTGTTCTGCGAGCTTTTTTTGCGCTTTCGCTGGTGTTATAAGTGATACCATTATATCTTGAAACCCTGTTTAATCTGCATCTATTGATATTATAGTATCACTAACAATAAAAATCAAGCAAAGTTTCTGACATCCTAACCTCGTAAAAAATGTTCGCGAACATTTTTGGAGCGGACAGGTCGAACAAAAAACGATAGTCTAATCAATACAATTGCTGGAATTGTACCGCAAAGCCATGCAACCATTGACCATGGGCGTGGCTTTTGCTTTTTCCCTTCCCTGTTATAGCAAAAAAGGTACTTCCGGCGATTGAACCCTATGCGGCGGGCTTAGGCGCAGAAGTTTTTTAGCGCCAGAAGATTTTTTTGGGTACGCGCCCCCACCGCCAATCATCAAAAAACCAGTTAGAGCAACGTGTTCAAGGTGCGTACCCCCTGCGTACTTGGGGCGCGTACTCATGCGTACCTGACTGCAAAAAGGAATTTGAATTTGTGGATTATCGTTCCCTTAACATTTTGTCCTTGTGCGCCGGTGTCGGCGGACTCGACCTCGGCATCCGAGTGGCGCAGCCAAATGCTCGAGCAGTCTGTTTTGTCGAGATCGAAGCCTTTGCGTGCGAAATCTTGGCAACGCGCATGGAAGACAAAAGCCTGGACGAAGCGCCTGTTTGGACGGATTTGCGATCCTTTGACGGCAAGCCATGGCGTGGCGTTGTGGATTGCATCACTGCGGGATATCCGTGCCAGCCATTCTCCGTCGCCGGAAAACAAAAAGGCAAAGACGACCCACGCCACCTCTGGCCAGATGTGTACAGGATTGTGCGGGAGATACGCCCACGGCTCTGCTTCTTCGAAAACGTCCCCGGCCATTTACGATTGGGGTTTGAACAAGTCCATGATGATCTTCGAGAGCTGGGTTACAGCGTTAAGGCAGGCCTGTTCTCAGCGGCGGAAGTCGGTAGCACTCACAAACGCGAGCTCCTCTTCATTTTGGCGTACCGTGAAAGCGACCGAGCCAACGGGTGGCTGTCTGAGCTCAGAGAAATTCAAAGAACGGATGGATGCGGGCATGCCGTTGAGCCTGCGGGATCAGGTGAAGCATCTCTGGCCGACAGTCCGTGTCTCTTCTGCGAATGGCCCGTGCCAGAAGGAAATCCAGAACAACAATCCGAAATGCCGTCTGGAAGTATCGGTGGTGAATTGGCCAACACCGACGGCACAAGACTTCAAGAAACGCGGCCCGAACTCATCGCAGAAAGGATTGGCGGAAACGTCGGTCAACTGGGCAACGCCGAACACGCTGGATCATCTGCCTGCCAGATCTCCCGAGGCGATGGACAGGCTGATGGGGTCGAACGGCCAGCGTGCGGGCAGAACCCGCCCGAGCAATTTGCGGGAGCAGATTATGTGGCCAACGGTGACGGCGCAGGATTCCAAAAACAATGCGGGACCGAGCCAGTTTGTGAGGAACACCAAGCCATTGAATGTGGAAGCTGTTTGCCATTCCCAGCCGGACCCGAAGGCGATTGGGACGGAATCCCAGCCGGTCTTAAACCCGCAATTTGTCGAATGGCTGATGGGCTGGCCAATCGGGTGGACAGAATTCGCGCCTGTGGAAACGGTGTCGTCCCATTGGCTGCCGCTTATGCGTGGGGCGTTCTTACAACTGCAGCAAATGGAGGAAAATAAAAACCATGACTGATGCAAAATCAAAAGAGCTAAAAATCGAGCATGTATCGGTTGATGAACTGATCCCTTATGCCAAAAATGCCCGCACGCATTCTGATACGCAAGTTGCACAGATTGCCGCCTCTATGACGGAATTTGGTTTTGTGAATCCCATTCTGCTGGGTGACGATAACATCATTATCGCAGGGCATGGCCGTTTGATGGCGGCGAAACTGCTGAGCATGAAAAATGTACCAACCATTCGCCTCAATCATTTGAATGAGGCACAGCGCCGTGCGTTGGTGATTGCCGATAATAAAATCGCAGAGAATGCTGGTTGGGATGAAACCTTGCTGCGGGAAGAATTATCGGCGTTGGAAGATCTGGATTTCAATATCGATCTGCTGGGATTTAATGCCGAGGAATTGGATAATCTGTTCTTGGATGATGCCAACGCCTCTGGCGGTTTGACCGATGAAGATGCTGCACCCGAAGTGCCGGAAACACCTGTCAGCGTTCTAGGTGATATTTGGATTTGCGGTGAGCATAAAGTTTTGTGCGGCGATTCAACGATGATCGATAGCTATAACGCTCTATTGGGCGAAGAGCTGGTGGACATGGTCTTTACCGATCCGCCCTATAACGTCAATTACGCCAATTCGATGAAAGACAAAATGCGCGGCAAAGCCCGCCCGATCCAAAACGATAATCTGGGGGATGGCTTTGGTGATTTCCTCTATGATGTTTGCACCAACCTTATGATGGTGTGCAAAGGCGCGATGTATGTGTGCATGAGCTCGTCCGAGCTTCACACCTTGCACGGCGCTTTTGTGGGCGCGGGTGGCAAATGGTCAACCTTTATCATCTGGGCGAAAAACACTTTCACGCTGGGGCGTGCTGATTATCAACGCCAGTACGAGCCGATCCTCTATGGCTGGAAAGATGGGCATGAGCATTTTTGGTGCGGTGCGCGGGATCAAAGCGATGTTTGGTTTGTGAACAAGCCCGTGAAGAATGACCTACACCCCACCATGAAACCTGTGGAGCTGGTGGAACGCGCTATTCATAATTCCAGCAAAACCAAGGATATCGTGCTGGATGCGTTTGGCGGCTCAGGATCAACCATGATCGCCTGCGAAAAAACAGGTCGCCGCGCCAGATTAATCGAGCTTGATCCAAAATATGTCGATGTCATCGTTAAACGCTGGGAGGAATTTACGGGCAAGAAAGCAACTCTGGCCAAAAGTGACCAGAGTTTTGAAGTTTTAGCCGAGGAGCGTGCTTAACAAAATATGCTTTTAGGCATATAGTTAAATCATGAAAATGGATGCAAAACTGTCAGATTGTAATACTTATAGATACTATCTTACCCGCCAATGGGATGAGACCCTTCCGTATGTTAATTTTATTGGCCTGAATCCTTCTACCGCTGATGCAACGATTGATGATCCTACCATCAGAAAATGTATGAAATACGCTCGTAATTGGGGGTATGGTGGTATTATAATGACCAATCTCTTTGCATTCAGGTCGCCGTATCCTGAGGAATTATTTAAGTATCAGGGCGACAAGATTGGTTCAAAAAATAATGACTATTTAAAGAAAGGCTCCATGGAAGCAAAAATCTCTATCGCTGCGTGGGGTGATAATGGCACTCATGATGAAAGAGGCGCAGCTGTCATGAGGTTGATTGATAATTTATATTGCTTGAAGAAAAGCAAAGTCGGGCAACCAAGGCACCCTCTATATTTAAAGGGTGACCTGATGCCAATTGAATTATAGTTATTTGATAAAATAACGCCGAGCCCCATCAACGCGTTCGCTGATAATCTCTGCGCCTGCTTTTTTGAGGATGGAGAGATGCCCGCGCACGGTGTGGGCTTGCCAGCCGGTTTGTTTGGATAGCTCCTCAATAGTAGCGCCTTTCTCGGATGTGAGCAGTTGTTCAATCATAGCTTTCTTGGTGACTTTTGGCGCTGGCTTGGCGTTGGTTTCTGGTGTTACTTCGATGGCTTCGATTGGTTTTTTGCTTTGTTTTGTCATGGGTTTTCCTTTCTGTTGTGATGTCCATGAATGCTTCAATAGGCACGCTTATCAAGTCAATAATCCTTAAAAAGTGAGAGAATATGGGACTTTCAATCAGGAAATACGCCACGCTGCGCGGTGTGACCGAGGGTGCGGTGCGTAAAGCCATCAGCTCTGGGCGCATCACACCGAATGACGATGGCACAATCGATGTCGAACGGGCGGATCGTGAATGGAAAGAAAACACCGATGAAGCCAAAATCAATACGGGCCTGCCGGTGATGACCGAAAATATTCCCGCCGCTAACGGCAAGCCATCTTTTACCAAAATCAAAACCGCGCATGAGCTTTATAAAGCGCAGCTGACGCAACTTTCCCTGCAGGAAAAGAAAGGACAGCTCATCAACAAAGACATGGTGAAAACCCAAGTGTATCGCCTGGGGCGGCAGGTTCGGGATAGCTGGCTGAATTGGCCTGCGCGTGTGTCGGCCTTGATGGCTGCTGAACTTGGCATTGACGAACACGCTCTTC
>DIMG01000004.1:22846-28701 GCA_002425415.1 Micavibrio sp. UBA5572 | reverse complement strand
GGCATTGACGAACACGCTCTTCATCAGGCGTTAGAGCGCTATGTGAGGGAGCATTTAAATGACATTGGAGAGGGAAAACTCAATTTCGATTGAGTATGACGCAGCATTTGTTCAGAACGTCTACCTCAAAAGTTTCACCCCCGAACCACATTATGATGTGGCCGATTGGGCCGATAAATACCGGCTGTTATCCGGTAAATCTGCAGCAGAACCCGGGGAATGGAAAACCGCCCGCACGCCGTACCTCAAAGAGGTGATGAACCAACTTTCCACCAGCTCGCCTGCTCAGCGCATTGTATTCATGAAGGGCGCGCAGGTCGGCGGAACGGAAGCCGGTAATAACTGGATTGGCTATATCATCCACATGGCGCCGGGGCCGATGATGGCGGTATCGCCGACGGTCGAGCTGGCCAAGCGTAATTCGAAGCAGCGAATTGAGCCATTACTGCAGGAAACGCCTGAATTGCGGGAACGTGTGAAGCCTGCCCGTGAACGGGATAGCGGCAATACGATCCTGAGCAAAGAATTTGACGGCGGTCTGCTGATTATGACGGGGGCAAATTCGGCGGCGGGTCTGCGCTCCATGCCTGCACGCTATTTGTTTATGGATGAGATTGATGCGTATCCAGGAGACGTTGGCGGCGAAGGTGATCCGATTCTGCTCGCAGAACGCCGAAGCGCAACATTTCGCCTGCGCCGTAAGATTTTTATGGTGAGTACGCCAACAGTAAAAGGGATATCTCGTGTGCAGCGTGAGTTTGAAAAAAGCGATCAACGCTATTTTTTTGTTCCTTGCACATCATGTGGCCATTACCAGCATTTGCGCTTTACACAACTGCGCTGGCCTGAAGGAGAACCAGAGGATGCCAAATACGCTTGTGAATCCTGCGGGCATCTCATGCACAATCATGAGAAAACCTTACTGCTTTCCAAGGGTGAATGGCGGGCAACGGCGGAAAGTGTTGATGGCACGGTTGGTTATCACCTCTCATCGCTCTACAGCCCTGTGGGATGGTTTAGCTGGTCGGATGCGGCAACGCTGTTTGAAGAAGCCAAGCGCAACCCTGATCTCATGAAGGGTTTTGTCAATACGGTGCTGGGTGAACCTTACGAGGAATCATCTGAAGCACCGGAATGGCAACGCATTTACGAGCGCCGTGAAAAATACAGCCAAGGCATTGTGCCGATGGGCGGTTTATTCCTCACCGCTGGTGTGGATGTGCAAAAAGACCGCCTTGAATGTGAGGTGGTCGCTTGGGGGCGCAATAAACAAAACTGGTCAGTGGATTACATCATCATCGATGGAGATACCGCCCGCCAAGATACATGGGATCGGCTCGCGGTCGAAGTTTTGGAACGTGATTGGCCTCACGCCTCAGGTCAGACCATGCCTATTCGGGTGATGGCGGTGGATTCTGGTTATGCCACACAGGATGTTTACGCCTTTGTGCGCCAGCATCCGCAGGCTGTTTGGGGCGGTTCGGGCGCACGCGCCAGCCAACCACGCACTGTGGTGGCCATTAAGGGACAGGAACGCGATACAGCGCTCATCTTGAGTGTGTCCAAAGCCGATACGGGCGGAAAACGTCGAGGGCTTAGGGTTTGGAATGTCTCTGGCCCCGTGGCGAAAATGGAGCTTTACCGCTGGTTAAAATTGGAATGGCCAACTGATAAAGATTTGGAAGATGGCGTGGCGTATCCGCCCGGCAGTTGTCACTTCCCGCAATATGGCGAGGAGTATTTTAAACAGCTGACCGCTGAGCGTTGCATCACCCGTGTGGTGCGAGGTTTTCCAAAACAGGTTTGGGAGAAAGACCCAAGCCGTAATAACGAAGCCTTGGACTGCCGTGTTTATGCACGGGCGGCGGCCAGCATTTATGGGCTGGATCGCATGTCTGATTATAAATGGCGGGCATTAGAAAAAAGCCTCGGGCAAGAGGTCATTATTCCAACCAAAGGCGTAGAAATGCCTCTGCCTATGGTGACAGCAACGCCAGAACAACCAAAACAAACGCCCAGTCAAAAGCCGAGAGTGCCTCAACGCAAGGTAATCAAGGCCGATGATCCGTATTTATAAGGAGTATCTCTTATGACCGACACATTGCTGGAATTGCAAAGCCGATTGGTGCAGGCGAAAGAAGCGCGTCATCGCCTGCTGACAGGATCGCAAGAAGTGACCGTCAGCTTGCACGGCTATGGCTCAACCACCTATAGCGCCGCCAATGTTGAGGCGCTGGAGCGTTATATTCACGAGCTTGAAGCAGAAATCGCCAAGAAAAGCGGCTCTGCCCGTCGCGGTATTATCCGCACCAGTTTTTAAGGATATTCAAATATGGTTCAACTTTTAGACAGCGCAGGTAATCCGTTAAAGGCCAGTGATACGGCACACCGTGCGGCATCGCATCGTGCGCGGGAGCTTTCCAGCTGGCTACCGCCTTTAGGCTCTGCCGATAGTGATTTGCTGGGTGAATTACCCACACTGGTATCACGTTCTCGGGATTTAAGCCGTAACCATGGTGTGGCGGCGGGTGCGATGCAAACACTCACTGATAATGTGGTCGGCACGGGTTTGCGTTTATCGGCAACGCCTGATTATCGCAGCTTAGGCAAAGACAAGAAATGGGCGGATGAATGGTCGCGCGGGGTGGAATCTCTCTGGCGTGCATGGGCGGAAAGCACCGATTGTGATGCCGCAAAAAGCCTGACATTTGCGGGTATGACCTGCCTTGTGTTCCGCTCCAGTATTGTGAATGGCGAAGCGCTGGCACTGCCTTTGTGGCTGGAAAACAGAGGCGCAAAATTCGCAACCACCATTCAGTTGGTTGAAGCAGATCGCTTGTGTAACCCGAACGGCAAGCAGGATAGTAAATATCTTCGCGCTGGGATTGAGATTGATGCTTACGGCGCACCGCGTGCCTATCATATCCGCAAAAGCCACCCCGGCGATGCGTATTTGGGATTTGGCGTTGATATCAGCGATTGGGAGCGTATTCCGTTTGCGACCAGTTTTGGTCGTCGCCGTGTTCTACATATCCATGATAAGGAGCGCACAGGCCAGCACCGCGGCAAACCGCTTCTCACTTCCATCATGCCGATGTTTAAAATGCTGGATCATTACGAGCGATCTGAGCTTCAGGCGGCGGTGGTCAATGCCATGATTGCGGCCTTTATTGAAACACCGCTGGACGGTGAAAGCATTGGCGAGATGTTTGGCGGATCGGTTGAGGATTATCTCGCCGCCCGTAATGAATGGGATATTCGTCTGCAGGGTGGATCAATTATTCCGATCTTCCCTGGCGATAAGGTTGCGCCTTTTACGCCAAGCCGCCCCAATAGCGGATATGGCCAGTTTGTCGAAAATGTCCTGCGTCATATTGGTGCGGGGCTGAATATCCCATTTGAATTGTTGATGAAGGATTTTTCCAAAACCAATTATTCAAGCGCCCGCGCGGCACTCTTGGAGGCGTGGCGATATTTCTCCGCGCAGCGTCAGTGGCTTGCCACCTACTGGGCAAGGCCTGTGTACGAGCTGTGGCTGGAAGAAGCTATTAACAAAGGGCTTATTGAAGCCCCTGATTTTTATGAGAACAAAGCCGCATGGACCAGGTGCAAATGGATCGGCCCCGGTCGAGGCTGGGTTGATCCTGTGAAAGAAGCCAAAGCCGCCCATCTACGGATGCAAATTGGTCTTTCCACACTGGAAGATGAATGTGCCAGCCAAGGTTTGGATTGGGAAGAAGTCTTGGAACAGCTTGCCCGTGAAAAAGCCAAGATCACTGAGCTTGGCCTCACGATTAATGATGTGAACAGCATATTAAATACCAATACAGAAGAAAAAGAGGAAAATGATGAGAATCTGGAACCGCATAACCGGTGATCCGTGGGCGATTACCGAAACAGCTTTGCACACGATTTTGGAAGTCGCCGCACGTGAAAATGAAGCGCCCGAAGCGGTTGCTGCTAAACTTGGTCGCCAATTGCAAAACAGCTATAACGCTACCGAACGAGATGGTGTTGCTATTATCCCTGTGACGGGGCCGTTGTTTCGTTACGCCAATATCTTCACGGCTATCAGTGGTGCATCCAGTTATGAATTGATTGCGCGTGATTTTATGAGCGCCCTTGAAAACCCGCAAATCACATCGATTATTTTGGATATCGATTCCCCCGGCGGTGAAGTCAACGGCGTGTCGGAGCTGGCCAGTATGATCTTTGAAGCGCGCGGTACAAAGCCGGTTATTGCTTATGCTTCCGGTGATGCGGCATCTGGTGCGTATTGGATTGCCTCTGCCGCCGATGAAATTGTGGTGTCAGAAACATCGGCGCTGGGATCAATTGGCGTGGTTGGTATTTACCGTGGCAAAAGCGCAAAAGAATCCACTGAGACGGTAGAGATTGTTTCCTCGCAAAGTCCCCACAAACGTCTTGACCCGATGAGTGATGATGGCCGTGCCAAATTGCAAACGCGCATTGACTCCATGGCCGATGTTTTTGTGTCCACCATTGCCCGCAACCGTGATGTTACAGCCGATCATGTGTTGGGACATTATGGCGGTGGTGACGTGATGATTGGCGCACATGCCGTCAATGCCGGTTTGGCAGATCGTGTCGGTTCGCTGGAACGATTAATAACCGAGCTATCATCCCCTGAAACTTCAAGCCCTCCTAGTGAGGGCTTTTTTAGTTCCACCCAACCTCAACCAAAAAAGGAGAAAAAGCCCATGAACCTTGAACAACTCAAAACCGATCATCCCGATCTGGTTTTATCATTGCACGCAGAAGGATCAGCCAAGGAAAAGCAGCGATTGAAAGATATCTTAAGCTGTGAAGTTGCCGAAGGCCGTCAAAAGCTGGCGCAGGAAATTGCGCTCCATACCGAGATCAATGCCATGGATGCCCAGCATTTGATGAAGAGCGCCCCAAAAGATGGGCCAGAGAAATCGCAATCATCTTCATTTGAGCGGGTGATGTCGTCCATCCCCAATCCCGAGATCGCCCCCGATGGGGATGATCATATCGCCACTGCCGATACAGTCGCCGACCGTATCGCCTCAACCCGCTAACCCCAACAATAAAGGAGATCCAAAACCATGACACATGCTTCAGGTTTTACCGATCAGGGTGAATATAAACCCTGTAATTTACTGGCGGGGGAATATCCCCGCATTGAGCGCATCATCGCCATCGCTTCTGGCAGCAATCTGACCAAAGGCGCAGTGCTGGGGCGCATTACCGCTTCGGGCAAGTTTGTCTTAAGTGCATCTGGCGCAAGCGATGGCTCAGAAGCGCCCGATGCTATTCTCGCTGAAACGGTAGATGCAAGCGCCGAAGATAAACAAGCCGTTGTGTATTTCAGCGGGGAGTTTAACGAAAACGCGCTCACGCTTGGCACTGGCCACACGGTGGAAAGTATCCGCGCTGGTTTACGTTCCAAAAGCATCTTCCTTCGTAGCAACCAATCTTAACCCATAAGGAGAACACTCACATGTCTGTAGATATTTTTAGCACCCATGTTCTGACCAAGGTGGTCGAACGGCTGGATCGTCCAAGCTCGTTTTTGCTGGACGTATTTTTTGGCCAAGAACAAACCGAAGATAGCGAAGAAATTCACTTCGATATTGATAAATCTAAACCGCGTTTGACACCGTTTGTGTCACCATTGGTGGCGGGTAAAGTCGTGGATGATGAAGGCTATATCACCAAGAGCTTCAAGCCAGCTTACGCCAAAGATAAACGCCGCTTTGATCCAAGCCGTCCGCTTAAACGCTCCATCGGTGAAAAAATCGGTGGGACATTATCCCCGCAGCAACGCCTTGAAGCCAATCTCAACCGTACACTGACCAAGCAGCTTGAAA
>DIMG01000004.1:0-22519 GCA_002425415.1 Micavibrio sp. UBA5572 | reverse complement strand
CCCGCCGTGAAGAAGTGATGGCGGCAGAAGCCTTGCGAACAGGTAAGATCACCGTCGCTGGTGAAGATTACCCAACGGTGGTGGTTGATTTTCAGCGTGATCCTGAATTGACTGTGGCGCTGGCAGGCTCGTCCCGCTGGGGTGAAACAGGCGTGAATGCGCTCAACAACCTTGAGGACTGGGTTGCCAAAGTGCAGGAGAAATCGGGCGCGGTTGCCCGCACGGTTGTCATGGATGCACTGGCTTGGCGTGTATTTAAGGCAGATGCTTCCGTTGAGAAGCTGCTTGATATTCGTCGCTTGCGTGACAATGCCGGCATTAACTTGGGGCCGATTGCTTTTGGTCAGGGTAATGAGCTTGCCCGCTATGTTGGATCAATCGGTGACTTGGATTTCTGGGTCTATAATGACCGTTATGTCGATGAAAGTGATCAGGTACAAAAACTGCTTCCTGATTACACCGTTTTGATCGGCAGCACATCCCAGCTTGAAGGCACGCGTTGTTACGGTGTTATCCAAGATGAAAAAGCAGCCTATCGCGCGCAGCGTTTCTTTTCAAAGTCATGGCTTGAGGAAGATCCGGCTGTGCGCTGGTTGCTTTTGCAATCTGCGCCGCTTCTTGTGCCGTATCGCCCCAACGCATCATTTTGTGCAACTGTGCGCTAATGGAGGATTGAACTATGAAGATAACAGCAATCATTACCCTGCATGTTGATGGCAAAACCATTCTGCCTGGAAAATCCGTTGATATTTCTGATGAGGAGGCAAAGTCACTGATTGAACGCGGCTTTGCCAAATCGGCAGATGCATCGGTTGTGACAGAACAAAAGCCTGCCCAGACCCAGCAACCAGAACCCGCCATTGATGATGTGATCGAGGCGATTGAAATCCTCAATCCTGAAACTGATTTTGCCAAAAACGGCAAACCAAAGGTGGAAGCGATAGAGGCTGTTCTTGGTCAAAATATCTCCGCCGAAACACGAGATAAAGCATGGGAGCTTTATCAAAAAGAGTTAGTGTCTGATGGGGCATCGGGCGATGACGTTCAGGAATAGTGCTATAAAATCGGTGGACGTGCTGTTTAATCGTTTTGGGAAAACGGCACGTCTCATCTTTGCTGATGAAATGGAAATCGACGCGCTGGTGATTCATCGGTTGCCAGACAAAATCACGGATGTGTTTGATGCACGGGTGCATTCAGAAACAGATATGTTTGAAGTGCGCCTTGCTGATATTCCTGCAGGCAAAACGCTAGGGTCTATTGTTTTGGATAGCAAGCGTTACACCATACAAGGTGAACCCGTCAAAGATCAGCATAATCTTATTTTAAAGGTGGATACTTATGCGGTTGAAAGCGGCGATTGAGGGTGATCTTAAACAATATATGAAGGAAGAGTATCGCACGGCAGAACGTGCCGTGACGCTCGGCATTCGTGAAGCCACAAATGGTTTGAAAATGTCCATGCGCCGGCAGGTACATTCTTCTGGTTTGGGACAGCGCATGGCCAATACCTGGCGCGGTGATATTTACCCGCGTGGGCAAAATTCCATTCGGGCGGCGGGGTTGGTTTATACCAAGGCCAGCAAGATTATGGCGGGTTTTGATGACGGCACGGTCATTAAATCAAAAGATGGCTGGTGGCTGGCGATCCCAACGCCAAATGCGCCAAAGCGCGGTATGGGTGGTAAGCGGATTAATCCGTCCAACTTCCCTGAACATCGTTTTGGCAAGCTTCGCTTTGTGTATAGGCGTAATGGCCCATCATTGCTGGTGGTCGAAAATGTGCAGGCATCCTACAGCCGTAAAACAGGAGAATTACGAGGCTTTCGCAAAGCCAGCAAACGCAACTTAAAAACAGGAAACAAGCTCTCTAGTGCGGTGATGTTCTGGCTTGTACCGCAGGTCAAATTGCCAAAACTGATCCGTTTCGATGAAGAAGCCAAGCGCTGGTATGACAAGCTGCCACGGCTGATTTTGAAAAACTGGTCGGATAGTTAAGTTTAAAATGACCGCCAAAACTAAAGGATTACTTTATTTATATGAATATTTTTAAAGAAGAATGTCCGCTTTGTTTATTTTGACCACTGTATCGGTACCAATAGTACCAATATTCGATCCAAAATAAACAGCATCACCCCGAACGGGACGAAAATGCAAAAATAGAGGGTAAATAGTTAAAATCACCCCGAACGGGTTTATTTTCTTGATAATAACGTTGTTTGTGCTAAAATCGTCCCGAAAGGGTTGAAAAATGACTACACATAAAATTGAAAAACTTGGTGAAATGATCAGGCAGGCTCGTAAAGAGCAAGGATTAACACAAGAACAGCTCGCTGCCACAACAGGTGTCGGCGTGCGCTTTATTCGTGAATTGGAACAAGGAAAAGAATCGTGTCATATCGGCAAGGCGCTGACGGTTGTTGCAATGCTTGGAATAGATATTGAAGCGAATGGTATAAAATTATGAGCCGTATATTAGACGTTTACCTGTGTGATAATTTTGTCGGCACACTGACCCAAGATAACAGTGGGGATTTGGAATTTTCTTATGATCAGGGATATGTCGAGACCAGAGATCGCGGCATTTCACTATCGCTCCCCTCAACACAGAAATTGCATAAAGGTCAAATTGCAAAAGCCTTTTTCTCAGGCCTTTTGCCAGAAGAAAGCGTGCGGGAGCGTTTGGCTGGATATTTGGGCATTTCAGAGAAAAACCCGTTTGCATTGCTTGAAATTGTTGGTGGTGATTGCGCCGGTGCGTTGGCACTTTATCCGCAGGGCCAAAAACCATCTCCAGAAGCAAAAGAAATTGAAACGCTTGATGATGCAAGGCTGAAAGAGATTTTAGACTTGATTAAGCGTCGCCCTATGCTGGCGGGTGATGATGGTTACAGGCTCTCTTTAGCAGGAGCGCAGGACAAGCTCGCTGTCGGATTTGAAAACGGAAAAGTACAGCTTATCAAAGGTGGTGCGCCGACCACGCATATTTTAAAACCGATTATCGAGCGTGTGCGCGATAGCGCCCATAACGAACTTTTTTGTATGAAACTGGCAAAGCGTATGGGCATTGATGTGCCGGATGCCATGCTGCATTTTGTTGATGATACGCCTTATTATTTAGTTGAGCGTTATGATCGTGTCATTGATGAGAACGGAAACGTCAAACGTATTCATCAGGAAGACTTTTGCCAAGCGCTGGGAATTGCTCCCGAAATTAAATATGAGCGCGAAGGTGGGCCGAGTATCACAGCATGTCAGGATGTGATTGCTAATCATACGGCAAGACCTGCTGCGGATCAGATTAAATTTCTGAATATTGTGATTTTCAATTATCTGATTGGAAATGCAGATGCTCATGGCAAAAACTTCTCGCTTTTATATAAGGGCGATAAACCAGAGCTTGCACCCGCCTATGATTTATTAAGCACGGCGGTGTATCCAGATTTGTCTGAAAAGCTGGCCATGAAGATTGGCGGTAAATACAAGCCGCGAGACATTTATCTGCGCCATTTCCACAGAATGGTTGCCGATACGAAAGCAGCGCAGTCTGCCATAAACAGGCAAATACAAACGATGTCTGGGAAGATTGTTGATGTGGCAACAACACTTAAAACAGAGCTTCAAGATGAAGGATTAACCTCTGATATTTTTGAAGACATCATTGAGGTTATTAAAGAACGCTCACAGCGATTGAGCGAATAGGATTTATTAAACATGACATCAAAACGAGAACAGGCCCTAACGGGCCTTTTTTTATGCCTACAGAATGGCGATCTAAGCGATGCCGAGTTGCAGAGAAATGAGCCGTTTCCTACCAAAATCCCAGCATCGGGATTGCTCATTTTGCGTGACGGCGATGCGGGAGAGCCAGAAATTACGCTCTCCCCGACACGATATCACTATGCCCATGTCGCGGAACTGGAGGTGCTGGTTCAAAAGCCAAAACCCGATGAACGTGACGCGGCATTGGATGAATTGCTGGTAGCGCTGGGTAACACGCTTGGCGCTGATGCAACGCTCTCAGGTGCGGTGGATTACATGTCCATCGGCTCACCTGAATTTTTAACCGAAACCGTGGACGGTGCGCCCGCCATTAAGGCGGCAGTCGTACCGATCACGCTTGAATACACAACCTTTAACCCACTTCAATAAAGGAGGACTAAAATATGTCACGCGCTTACGGGTGGAATGCCCGCATGTTACTTGGTTTTGAAACCACCTATGGAACACCCCCGAATGCAGGGGCTTTTCATGTCATCCCCTTTGTCTCAAGCGATTTGGACTCGGCGCAAGGATTGATTGAATCCAATGTTCTGGGATTGGGTCGTGATCCGACTGCGCCGTTTCAGGATGTGATCAACGTGGATGGCGATGTTGTTGTGCCGATTGATCTTCGCAATATCGGCTTATGGCTGAAAGCCATGTTTGGAGCACCAACCAGCACAGGTGATGATCCCTATACCCATGAGTTTAAATCGGGGGCAATCACACTGCCCAGCATGGCCGTGGAAGTTGGTTTGCCTGAAATTCCGGACTTCCCTCTATTCACAGGCGTGCGTGCTAACAGCATCGCTTTTAATTTTGCCAGATCCGGTGAGGCACAAATTACCGTTGGCTTGATTGGTCAGGGGGAAACCCCGCAAGCGGTCACACGTGATGCCAACCCAAGCCAAGCGGATTACACACGATTTTCACAATTCCAAGGCTCGGTCAAACAAGGTGGTCAAGCGCTGGGGAATGTCACGTCTGCGGCGCTCACCTATAGCAACAATCTGGAGCGTATCGAAACAATCCGCGATGACGGCAAGATTGATGGCGTTGACCCAGGCGTTGCGTCATTAAGCGGAAATATCACCGTGCGCTATGCAGACACCACATTGATGGATGCGGCGCGTGCAGGTACGCCGATTGATCTGGAATTATCCTATATCATCGATGCCAACCGCCAGCTGGTCATTGAATGCCATGAGGTTTATTTGCCAAAGCCGAAGCGCTCAATTTCAGGGCCGAATGGCATTGAAGCCTCTTACGATTATCAAGGCGCAAAAGATGCCGTGCTGGGCAACATGGTCACAATCACTATTATCAACGATGTGGAGACTTATTAATGTTAAAACTCAATATCCAAACAGAAGCATATTGGCTTGAACTGGGCTTAGGCGTGAAGGTGAAAGTACGCCCATGCACCAGCCCGATTTTTTATGCCGCGCGCGCTTTTATGAACAAACGCCTGACGGAATTAGGCGCAGAATACCGCAAGCGCAAAGAAATCGGCGCATCTGTTGACGATCTTCCCGATGTTGAAAACGTGGAAATCCGTGAAGCGCTGGCCGAGGAATATCTAGCACGCGGTCTTGCCCGTGCGGCCATTATTGACTGGGACGGTATTTTGGAAGCCGATGGCGATGAAAAAGCGCCTGTTACTCCTGAAAAAATCGATGAACTCATGACAGGGTTTTGGTCAGTTTCTGCCAGTTTCTCTCAACAATACACAGGTGTGCGGGAGTTGATTGAAGCTGAAAAAAAAGACTTGAGCGTCGCGCCGAATGGTATTTCGGAGACGGCGCAGGATATTGCGGAAACTGCCCCCAAACGTGTGAAGACTGCCCGTTCGAAGAAAACAGTCCGCAAAGCCTAGAGGGTTTTCAGGCATGGGATATTGCTTCTCGCATATCCCCGCAAATTAGAAACAGCTTTCCCTTATCTGAAGCCTTAAGCCTGGCATCCGCGCTAGGCTATGACATGGCCGTGATGGGCGAGCTGTTGCCCGCACTATCAACCGGTATCACCAAAGCCTTGATGGCTCATAAGGATTAACCAAGAAAGTATCAAAGGCCACCATGCGTTCACAAAAAAACATGTCGATCCGCCTTGCCGTGGTGGACGGGAAAAAGGTTGAAGATACCTTTTCTCGCATCGGTAATAAGGGACAACAGGCATTTGAGTGCATTGAGCGTTCAACCAAGCCAGCAAGCGCTGGATTAAAAGCCGTTGATACCACAGCGCGTGTCTTGAACAATGTGTTCCGCCAAGCAGCAGGACTTGTGGCGGCTTACGCTGGGATTACGGGCATTCTTGCCTCTGTGCGCTCTGTTAATGAAACTGGTATGGCGTTTCAGGGCTTAGGAACGGCACTGGAAACCATCACAGGGTCAAGTGCTGGTGCGCGGGAGGAGCTGAAATTCCTTGAAGAACAAGCCGAACGTTTAGGGCTTAATTTACTGGAAACCGCGCAATCCTATATGCAGATTGCCGCCGCCGCCAAAGGAACAGAACTTGCGGGCGATGGCACGCGCCAGATCTTCACCGCCATTGCAGAAGCGTCCACCGTACTTCAGCTTTCCGTTGATCAAACAAACGGTGCGCTGAGAGCCATCGGGCAAATCATGTCCAAAGGTAAGGTTCAGGCCGAAGAACTGCGCGGACAATTGGGGGAGCGTCTTTACGGTGCATTCCAACTTGCCGCACGCGGTATGGGTATTACCACGGCAGAGTTGGATAAAATGCTGGAACAAGGTCAGGTTATTGCCGAAGACTTCTTGCCAAAATTTGCCGCTGAAATCCGTAAAACTTTCTCCGATGGTGTGCCTGCCGCATCATTGACGGCACGAGCGGAAATGAACCGCTTTAATAATTCTATTTTAGAGATTGAGCGCACTATCGCTGCATCCGGCTTTTTGGATGGTGTCACACAAGGTTACCGTACCCTCACTGAAACACTCTCCGATCCAGCCGTGGTGGATGCCGCGCGAGAATTGGGGCAAACATTAGGCTCTACCATTGCAACAGCAGCGGAAGGCCTTGCGTTTCTGATAGAGAATGCCGATATGGCTGTCACGGCTATTGGTGGACTGGTGATTGCTCGTACAGTCGCGGGTGCGGTAACTCTTTTGAATGCATCCATTGCAAGTAATGCAGGATTGATTGTTGGCTTGCACATGGCAAATAGCCTTTCTACCGCTTTTGCCATCCGTCTTGTGGCGGTTGAAGCAGCAAGCAAACTGGCAACATTGGCCATGGTGGGATTCCGTTCTGCCTTAATGTTGGTGGGTGGCCCCGTGGGACTTGCCGTATTGGCAGGCATTGCCATTTTGAAACTTGCATCCGGTCATGATGCCGCGGCAAAAGCCGCACGTGATCATGCGGAAGAATTAAAGGAGATCAAAGAAGAACTCGGCAAAACCGCCGAAGCGGCATCGGACTTAAGCGAGGCATTGAGCGAAAGTGAGAGCGTTTACCGTTTCACCAAACAACTGGAAACGGCAAAAGAAAACATCATTGATCTGCAGAAGGAATTAAAATTCAGTGGTATTGGTGGGTTTTGGGATCAGTTTAGTCGTTTTGGAAAACCACTTCAGCACGAGCTTTATCAAATTCGCCAAGCCTTCAATCAGGGGAAGCTATCAGCAACGGAGTATTCCGAAGCGTTATTCAAGCTGGCAACCAAATATCCTGATTTTGGTGAACAAGCCGAAGAAGTGCAACAGCAGGTTTTTGCGTTACTAGCGGCAGAACGTGCCGCTAAAAAAGCCTCTGCTGCGCTGGATGAATTGCGGAATCCAAAAGCCAAAACCACTGCACCGGATGCACCAAAACCATCTGCCCCTGCAGAGGCGATTCCTGAGCTGTCGGATGCTGATAAAAAACGCATTACAGATCGCATCACCGAATTGCATGCGGAAGAACAAGCTTTACAACGCTTGAACACTGCCCGCACGCAAGGTGAAGCGGCTGTTCGTCGTGCCATGATTGTCAATGAGCAGGATCAGGCATTGCGTCGTTTGGGACTGGATATAACCGGCGCTCAAAGTGATGAACAAAAAGAGTATGCCCAGCAGATTAAATCGCTGGTGGGTGATATTTATCAATTGCAAGAAGTTGATAAAAATTACCAAGAAACTGTCCGTGAAAATAACAAGTTAGCGCGAGAACGTGAAAAACTTGTTGAAGATGTGCGTCAGAAATATGATGCGCTGGATACGTCTTTATCAGCGGCGATTAAACGCGCTGGTGAATGGCGTAATGAGGCCTTAACAGGGCTTGATGCCACCAAGGCGGGTTATGCCGATTTCGCTGCACAGGTTGATGCAGTTTATAACGACATGATCGCCAAAGCCCGTGATGAGGATTTGCAAAATTCTAAGCGCTGGGAAGACGGCATTAAACGCGGATTGCAAAGCGTTATTGATGAAGCCGATGATATGGCGAGCAAGGCTGAACGCGGTGTCACCTCTATGTTTAAAAGCATGGAAGATGCGCTGGTTAGTTTTGTCACGACAGGCAAGCTGGATTTTAAATCCATGGCGGATTCCATCATCGCCGATATGGTGCGGATGCAAATCCAGTCCAGTATCACAAAACCACTGGCGGGTGCTCTGGGTGGTTTTCTGGGTGATATTGCAGGGTCAATTTTTGGTGCGCCTACGGGTGCAGGTACGACCTCCACAGCCACAGCTCATACTGGCGGTGTGATTGGCAGCGACACTTTACGCATGCGTTCGGTGAGTCCATCTGTGTTTGCAAATGCGCCTCGTTTTCACACTGGCGGCATTGTCGGGAATGAAGTGCCGATTATCGCCAAACAAGGCGAAGCCGTCTTTACGCCAGGGCAGATGAAACTGTTGGGCGGTGCGTTGCAATCCAAGCCAAATGTGAATGTATCTGTCCGTGTTGAAAACAATGTCAGCAATGCTCAAGCCAGAGCCGATGTCAGTCGTGACAGCGCAGGCAACATGGATTTGAAAATCATCATCGAAGAAGTGGAAGGAAACCTTGCCCGCAATATTGGACGTGGCGAAGGTCTAGCGCCAACGCTGGAGCGTCGTTATGGCCTTAATCCTGCGGCAGGGAGTTATCGATAGATTTAATCAAAGTTTTAATTTAAAATATTAAAATTAGGGGCTGACACCTAACATTGAAAATGAGGTTAAGAAATGCGTAAAAAAGATAATAAAGAGAGCCTTGACGATCTGGCAAGTTACAGCAGCCAAGGTGGGTTTGGTGGCGGAATGTTAGATATAGAACAAGAAAGAAATATAGCGGATAAGATAAAGCATCGAGAATTATTGAGAATTAGTCAGGGAAATAAAATATTCACCATATTAAATACCTTCATTGCAGCTATAACGCTTATAATTCTAATTTATCAGGTATTTTTTTCTTAAAATTATTCTTACTTTGGAATGTAGCCACCTTCGGGTGGCTTTTTTATTGGAGAAATCATGTCAGAAATCACATGGCCATCAACATTGCCGTTGCCGACAGTACAAGGATATGGCGTTCAGCCTGGAGAAGCGATTTTACGCACCGAGATGGAGGCTGGCCTTGCACGGCAGCGCCGTCGTTTTACAGATGTGCCGACCAAGGTTTCTGTGCGCTGGATTATGCGGCGGGATCAATATGCGATTTTTGAAGGTTGGTATCGCTGGTATGCCCGTGAGGGGGCGAGCTGGTTTGCTATCACGCTTCTAGGTGGTCTTGGTCTTTTGGAACAAGAAGCACGTTTTACACGGCAATTCTCATCACGCCTTTTGGCGGGTGGGACGCTTTGGGAAATCACATCCGAGCTGGAAATCCGTGAACGCCCGACTTTAACAGAAGGATCTATTGGAATCCTACTTGATAGTGATTTGATCTTACTAACGTCATCAATCAATAAACTGCAACAGTTTGTCCAACGACATCTTTAAAAAGGAAACAGTATATGGCCAATTTACAAGAAAGGCTTGAGGCGCTAATTGCCCAAGCAGAACAAGATACGTCCATATTACACAATATTGTTCATCAAGGTGCCGATTTTACGACGACCGTGGAAAGCGGAATCATCCCATCTCTTCAAAAGAAACTGCAAGACATCCGAAATGAAATTATTGGTGGGACAAATGATATTGTGGCACTAGCAGAAACGGCTAAGGATCTTGCCGTTCAGGCACAGAATAACGCTATGTTATTTAGAGATGAAACATCTGGTTTCAAAGATTCTGCGCAAAACAGTCAAGAGCAAACCGAATATTGGGCGGGTCAGGCAAGTGCTGCTGCATCTGGCTTGGCCGAGAATATCCATTACAACGATACGACGGTCAAAACTGTATTAGACAGTTTGGGTGAGTTGGCATTTTTAAACAAAATTGCACTGTCACAGATGCAGGAAGAAATCATTAATTCATTATCTCAAGTCGGCGATGAAAAATTGACTTTGCTATCCGTTGCGCCAGAAAACTGGATATTCGAAGAAGGGCAAGAAGTTTCTCGTGATGAATATTCAGTCCTTTGGGCGTGGGCAAATGATAATAACCTAGTTATTTCCCACACCAACTGGGACGCCGGTCAAAAAGGATTGTTTTCTGATGGTGACGGAAGTTTAACCTTTTGTATTCCCGACCTGCGTGGGCAATTCATACGTGTTCATGATAATGGTGCAGACATTGATAGTGATGCCGCTTCTCGTGTGGGCGGAGACACGGTCGGGTCAATGCAATTGGATGATTTTAAAGAGCATACACATACAAGTTATTATTGGAATGGTGCTGCCAGTCCTACGCAACGCCAGAATGTTGTTTCAAATAATGGCGGAGCATCATCATCCGGAACAACAAAGGGAACATGGATTTCAGATAGTTCTGGGGGCTCTGAAACACGCCCCAAAAATATGACACGTAAAATAATGATCCGCTATCAATAAGGAAAAATCATGCCGAATAATGCTTTATCAGAAGCTTTGCGCGAGGCCTATGCCTCTGCCCCCAGTGATATCGTGATTTTGCACACGCTGGAACTCTGCCATCCATCCTTTGTCGATGATGACGATAGCTCTATTGCCATTCGGGTGGTGCGGGACAATCAAAACCTCACCGCCCGCATGGAAGCAACTGCGCCATTAAACGCTGGTGAAATGGTGGAATTTATCGCCATGGGTTTTGATCTGGAATTACCGCCTGTTGATACTGCGCCCGTGCCTGAAATATCCATCACGCTGGATAATGTCAGCCGTGAAATTGTGACGCATTTGGATCGCGCTGCCGAAAGTCAGGACAAGATCGAGATCACTTATCGCCCGTATTTGTCAGACGATTTGGAAGGGCCCCAAATGGACCCTCCATTTACGCTGGTATTAACGGAAGTCAGTGCCGATGCATCCCGCGTGACCGGCAAAGCCCGCATGCTCGATGTCGGGAATAAAGCCTTCCCATCCGAAACATATAACGCCCTAAGATTTGCGGGCTTAACAAGATAAGGAGGCACGATGACACATTGGGCAACTGAATATATTGGAAAGCCGTGGGTCGTGGCGAGTGACGGCCCTGATGAATATGATTGCTGGGGTTTGGTGGTGGCGACCCATAAACGCCTTTATGGGCGGGATTTAACCATTATTCCCGTGCAGGAAAACAATCTGCGTCAGCTGATCAAAACCATTGATGCCCATCCCGAACGGGAGAATTGGGATGTGGTGCATAAACCGATTGAGTGCGACATTGCCCTGATGCGCCAATCACGCCATCCGATCCATGTCGGGATCTGGCTGGATATTGACGGTGGCGGAATACTCCACTGCATGCAAGGTGCTGGGGTGGTGTTTCAAAACCTGCATAGCCTGTCTCTCACGGGTTGGAAAATCGAAAATTATTATCGTTATAAAGGAGATTCTTAGATAAGGTTTTTATTCATACATTGCTGAATAGCCCATTTCGTATATGGCATGATCTTTTCATTGTCCAAAGCCTCTTGAGCGGTCAAAAACTCAATAGGCTCACGTTCATAACAGCCTGTTATAGTATCAAGCTTGTCATGCCAAAAATAAATATGAACAAGCTCCGTATGACCAGTAAAGCTCTCTGTAACTGAACCAATATGAATTAGATCTTGAGGGTTAATGATACCGCCTGTTTCTTCTTTTATTTCTCTTATAGCGGCTTCTGAATATGTTTCTGATTTTTCAACATGTCCGCCAAATAGATGAACGACACCAGGGTTTCTTAAATCGTTATCTGAGTGTCTTTGTAAATAAAAAGAGCCGTTGGCTCGCATGATAAGAACATCAGCCAGATGCTTAAGATAAACATCTGAATTGGTTTCATCATCTGTAACAACTTTTATTTCATCCATACCGGATCATATCTAAAAAAGTTAAAAAAAGGAATAACCATGGCGCAAATTGCCATTCATCATAATCCGTTTCATCTGCACCGGAATGTAGATCTGTTTCAACCGCGTATCGGGCAAACCGTGCGTGGTTGGTTGGATGAACGCGGCATTGCTGAATTCTCAAAGCCAACATTGTGCCTTGTTGATGGTGAGCCTGTTTTGCGTAAAGACTGGGCACTGGTGGTGATTGCCAAGGATATGGTGGTTAGTTTTATCACACTCCCCCAAGGCGGTGGTGGTGGCGGTAAAATTCTGCGAACGGTTTTAACCATTGCTGTTATGGTGGCCGCGCCTTATGCAGGGGCAGCGCTGGCTGGTACGCTGGGTGTGACCAGTGCCATTGGAACATCGCTGTTAACCGCTGGGATTGCACTGGCAGGATCGGCGCTTTTAAATGCGCTTATTCCACCGCCTATGCCCAGCTCGGCTATCAGCAATTATAATGCGACCAGCCCCAGCCCGACATATTCTCTGCAGGCACAAGGCAACCAAGCCCGACTTGGTGAGCCGATCCCTGTGGTTTACGGTCGGCATGTTGTCTATCCCGATTTCGGGGCAACGCCTTATGCGGAGTTTGTGAATAACGATCAATTTTTATTCCAGCTTCATGTGATCGGTCAGGGTGAGTACGATATCGAAGCCATCCGCATTGAGGATACGCCGATCAGCTCATTCGCCGAGATTGAATATGAAATCATAAACCCAGGTGGGGATGTCACGCTGTTTGACACGGATGTCGTGACCGCACCTGAAATTGCTGGGCAAGAGCTTCTCTCTACTGGTGATGGCGGTGATTGGATCGGGCCGTTTGTCGCCAATCCGTCCGAAACCCAAACGAATTTATTGGCACTGGATATGATCCTGCCAAAAGGTCTGTATTACGCGAATGACAGTGGCGGTCTCAATAGCCGTACCGCTTCATGGGATGTTGAAGCTCGTTTGATTGATGATGACGGTGTGGCGCTGAGTGGGTGGTTTAATCTTGGCTCGGAAAGCATCACGGACAATACCAACACGGCTATTCGAAAGACATACAAATACAGTGTGCCTGCAGGTCGCTATGAAGTGCGCGCCATCCGTACCAATGCCAAGGATATGTCCGCCCGTGCTGGCAGTGATCTCAACTGGAATGCGCTTAAAGCCCATCTGGTCCACGATGATGATTTTGGCAATGTTACGCTTCTGGCCATGAAAATGCGGGCAACGGATAATCTCTCGCAACGCTCCTCACGGATGGTCAATTGCATTGTCACCCGTAAACTGCCGATTTGGGATGCCGTGACGGGCTGGTCTGCACCGCAAGCCACACGATCCATCGCATGGGCATGCGCTGATATTCTTAAAAGCAGCTATGGCGCAAAGCTGGAGGACAGCCGTATTGATCTGCAGGCGCTGGTGGCGCTTGATACTGTATGGAGCGCACGCGGCGACACATTCAACGGCGTGTTCGATCGCAAACTCACCGTGTGGGATGCTTTGTCGCAAGTGGCACGCTGTGGTCGCGCTGTCGCCTTTTTACAGGGCGGTCTGGTGCGGTTTGTCAGGGACGAGCCTAAAACCCTCCCAGTAGCGCTGTTCTCTCCCCGTAATATCGTGAGAGGTAGTTTCAAGATCGACTATGTGATGCCTGGGGAAGATACGGCGGATAGTGTCACGGTTGAATTCTTCAACGAAAAAACATGGAAGCCCGATGAGGTGACCGTCAGCTTGCCAGATAGCAGTGCCGATCAACCTGCGACCGTTTCGCTGTTCGGCAGTACAGACAAAGCCCATGCCATTCGTGAAGGGCTTTATATGGCTGCCGCTAATCGCTATCGCCGTCGCATGGTGAGTTTCAAAACGGAGCTGGAAGGTTTGATCCCGACCTATGGTGATTTGATTGCAATCTCTCATGATATGCCGCGCTGGGGCGAAGCGGGTGACGTGGTCGCTTATAATCCTCCATATTTGGATTTATCGGAAAGCGTGAGTTTTAACGAGGGTGATAGCCATTACATCGTCCTGCGTAAAAAAGACGGATCAGTCAGTGGGCCTTGGCTGGTGACCGCAGGAGCAAACGAACGGCAAGTCATGCTGGGAGAAGAATTGGACTTCACGCCTTATACAGGCAGTGAGCAAGAGCGTACGCATTTTGCCTTTGGTATTGGTGAGCAATGGGGTGTGCTGGCCCGTGTGACTGCTGTCAAACCGCGTGGTGATCTGGTCGAGATTGCCAGTGTCGTCGAAAACCCGCTTGTGCATACAGCGGATCAATAAAACAACAATCAAAAACTATAGGAGTAAAAAATCATGTCCCTTGCAGAATGGGGCCTGCTGTTTGGCGTGCTCGCCAACAGCGTCGGCCTGTTAATAGCGTTGGTTAAAATCGTGGCGTGGATATCATCCCATATCGCCACGGTGAACGAGCGTCTCAACAATCTCGAAAGCCAAGTCAATAACGATATTACCGGTCGCAAAGTCGTCGGTGAAATGCGCCAAGACATCGCTGTCATCAAAACCCAGATCACCGATATTCGCGATGATCTGAAGGCGATGCGTACCCCAATCAATTAACCCAACCCAAAAACCATGAAAGGAAAATATCATGCTGACATTACTTGGAAGCCTGCTGGGCTTTTTATCATCTGCGTTTCCGGATTTCTTAAAACTCTGGCGCGACCACTCCGACCGCAAACATGAGTTGGCCATACTGGATCGGCAAATGGAGGCACAACGCCAAGGCCACACACAACGCCTTGAAGAAATACAGGTGCAGGCCGATATTGCCGAAAGCAATGCCCTCTACAGCCATGCCAGCCAACCGAGCGGCGTAAAATGGGTAGAAGCTCTGCGGGCATCGGTGCGTCCGGTTATCACCTATGCATTCTTCATTCTGTTCGCCACCGTCAAAACCGCTGCTTTGTTCAAATTGTTAGATCAGGGTGTCGGCATTACCGACGGACTGATTGCCGTTTGGGACGCTGAAACGCAGGCGTTATTTGCGGCTGTTATGTCCTTCTGGTTTGGTCAGCGTGCCTTGTCAAAATTTCGTTACCACGGCCCTTCGGGTCGCTCAAATCCTTGAAAAATAGTCTCGCGCCTTAAAACGACTTTATCGTTTTAAGAGGCTCGATATTCACTTGATAAGCGCTTGGAATGAAGCGTTACTGTGATTGTAAAAAGCAATTGAAAACAAGGAGATAGCAAAATGAGCAAACTATTTTACAAGGCGATGATCGAAGACATCCAAAATGATAAATGCACCGATGCGGAGCTGGAGGCTCTGCTCGATGCGTTTGAATACACGGTGAAGAAAATGGCCACCACACTGGCACGAAAATCTTGGTATGCGCTGGAAGATTACGCCACATCAAAACAGCGTGGCATTGACCGTTTTAATCTGACGCTGGAGCGCAGAAACGTCAACGGTCAGGAACAATGGTGGGGCGCATTTGAATACGGCAGCAAGAAACTCAAAATCATAGGAACATTGGAAAAATGAGACATATCACGCAAAATGGAATTGACCTGATCAAACGGTTCGAGGGCTTCTCTCGGACCGTTTATTTTTGTCCCGCTGGTTACCCGACTATCGGCTATGGCCATGTAGTCAAGCCATATGAGGATTTTTCTGCAGGCATTGACGAAGTGCAGGCCGAGGAGTTGTTACGCCAAGATGCCGTTATCGCCGAGCGGGCTGTTTTGCGCCTGATTAGTGTACCGCTGACAGACGGCCAGTTCGACGCGCTGGTGTCATTCACTTACAATCTTGGCGGTGGGGCTCTCCAGCGCTCAACACTACGCCGTAAAATCAACCGTGAAGAACACGCCGAAGTACCAGAGCAATTCATGCGCTGGGTCTGGGCGGGTGGCCGTAAGCTAAAAGGACTTATCAGGCGTAGGGAGGCTGAAGCTGGTTTTTATTCAAGCTTTAAAACACAATTACTTATATAGATTAATTTGGACTAATAATGAGCTCTATTTCATTATCATCAAACCATCCCTGTTGAACAAGGTTTGTTTTCAGAAGTTTCGGATTTTCCGAATAATACACAATGGCCAAACTTTTTTCGGCGCGGGAACAAGTGACATAAAAAAGCCGTTTGGTGCGGGTAATGCTTGTGTCTCTATGCTCTTGCTCATTTTTAATATCAGTGGCTGTTTTTTCTTTTACACCAACTAATTTATCGTAAGAAAATAAAAAACCTCTTGAGTCTTCATCATCAATAATGACCATGACTCTTGGAAACTCTAGACCTTTAACACCTTGATGTGTATCAAAGCTGGCTCTTTCGCCAATGTAGTCCGAATATGCCTTGATCTGTTCAAAAGGAGTCAAAAGAAATTCATCCCAGCAGTCAAGAGTCGTTTCCTCACCTTTTTCGCCAGATATACGTCTTTTTGCAATTTCTTCTTCAGCTAGCTGTTGCTCATCTGGTGTTCTGTCGGCAATGGAGCGTAAGCCTTCAGATATTTCAAAGAGACCTGTAGAGGCGACAATTTTCAGCACATCTAAAAATTTAGGGGGCTGCTCTTGAGAGAAAACGTCTAAAAGATTGTCTACAGCTTTTTTTGCTATCTGGATTTGTTCTGCCTGCTTGTCGCCAGAAGCACGTAGGAGCGGTTTGCTTACAAGAGGGGAATACTTACGAACAAGAGCTGCTACAGCAAATTTGTCATCCCTAGATTCAATTAAGGGAAGAATGCGTTCAGAAAATAACTTTATACCGCTTAACGTCCCATCTAAAAGACCTATACGCAGCAACGGATCTCTATAGAGGGGTTCATACATGTCATAGAAACCCATGCGTTTTGCTGCCATGTGGTGTTCAAGAATAAGAGTTTTAACAGCAGTGGATGTATTCCAGTCGGCATCTTCCGAGATTTTTGCCATTCTTTGTGCTACAGCAATTTCGGCCTGCGTTTTATCGGTGGTATTCCCATTAAAGATAAACAAACGTACTACGCCTTCGTCTGCATCTGTTCTTGCCTGCTGCTCTTGTCCGTCTTCCCGCAATTTATTAATCAGTGTAATAACGCGTTTAGGGCAACGATGATTCATTTTCTTTTTAGGCGTTGCCCAGTTTGAGGGAAGATCTTGCCCAAGATCTTCTTTGCCATCAGCATAAATTCTTTGCATAAGGTCGCCAAAGAGACCAAGGATAAATTCAGAATGCTGATTCTGAACAGATAGAAATGCATCCATAAGAGTCTTATTGGTATCTTGGCTCTCATCAATCAAAAGGATAGGAAATTTCTTGATTAAGAGGCGCTGCATGGTCTCTTTCTCTAAAAGAAAAGCAGCCGATATTTTGATAACCTCACTATGATTGAGAGAGTCTTTTCCTTTGTTTTCTCCATTGGGATTATAAACAAACTTCGAAATTGTATCCAGATTATCGAGACGTTTCTTCTTATTGGCGATATCCCGCTGACGGTCTTGACTTGCCTTTCCACCACGACCTTTCCGTTCCTTTTCTTCTAATTCGAGGATGTCTTTTTTAAGCTCATCTTTGAGCCAAGATTTGATATCGTTATTAAATCCTTGGATCAGGGACCACACAAAACTGTGTATTGTCGACACCTCAATCAATGGATCGTATCCGACACGATGTTTAATCTCATCGGACGCCTTGTTTGTATAAGTAATTACAGCCACACGTTGTCCATGGAGACGGAGACTTCTGTTGTAATTCTTTCGTATATGCTGCAGAGCATTTACTAGGGAGCGAGTTTTTCCAGATCCTGCCCCAGCAAATAAAAAGAAACTCTGCGGCATTTCTAGGTTTAAGCAAGTTGCAATTTCAGTATCAACGCCTGCATCAATATTATTTGGATCAGCGGAAAGATCGGTAGTTTGCTGCATCATGCCGCTTCCTCTTCAAGAACTTTTTTGTTGTCGTTTTTTGCAGCATTATCTTCATGCCTAGTAACTTGGTCTTCCAGCCATTTTAGGCCTTCGTCTATGTAGTAAGGGACGGCGAAGTCTTGCGGATCTTTGTGAAAAAGAAGCTCAAGAGCAAATTCTGCCTTGTTTCCTGTCTTTAAGTCCTTAAGAATGGCAGTGCTAAGATCTTGAGAAGTTTTCTGTTCTGCCAAGGCAGTCCGAAATTTTTTGATCAGTCCATCACCCTCAAGATTTTTAAAGATTTCAATATTTGCGAATAGCAAGGCATCTTCAAAAGTGTTGGGTGTGATAGAGGTGGCCTCCTTCGAGGTATCAAGCGTGATATTGACTGGTAGTTGATACACAACGCGCACAGAAAAGCTAGCCTCTTTGTCTACAAAGGTCTTATCATCCATGGTAGCCTTTAGCAGGTCATCCTTATTTTCCTTCTTCGGCAACCATCCTTTAAGTGTGGGATTGCTTGTTGTTTGCCCAGATCTGACATCAATATCGGTGATAATAAGCGTCGCTAACCCCAAATGCTCAATCAGCGGTTTGAAGCGATGAGCATGGCTACCGCCGACCTCTAAAAGGGTTAAATAACGATGATCCAAATTTGGATAGTTTTTCCTTATAAAATGAGGCAAAAGCATTCTTTCTGCCGCCCCCTCAATTAAAATTGCGGCATCTGCGAAGAACAGGTCGCAATGCGCCGCTTTCAGATAGCGAGCCACAAATCGTGCAGTTTCATCGTTTTTCCCGAAGACCTCTGACAGATTGATGACTGTGGATGTTGGTGCTTCTCCTTTTGTCTCGACAGGTTTTCGCCGGAAATATCGAAGGCACGAGAATTCACATTCGTGTGCAATATGGCTGGAATGCGTAGAAACGATCATCTGTGTGATATGTGTCGTATTTGATCCCAAATCATTATGATTTCTTAAAATATCATATGCTTTACGCATAAAGACTTGTTGTACTTGAACATGCAGGTGCGCTTCAGGTTCCTCGATCAACACCAAATGAAGAGGCGGAATTCCTTTTGCGTCAGGTTTTGATGCCATCTTTTTTTCAACTTTTCCTACCTGCATCCATGCATCACGAAAGCTCATTAACCGAAAAACCATAGAAATTAAGTTTTGATAACCTAATCCATTATACTGCTCAGGAAGATGTGCCTCTTGATCAATCTCATATTGGAAAGCGGATGCATGATTCAGTCCATCTGTTAGCTTAATTAGGGTGGAAATTTTAACTTTGGGGTCTGAGATGCCAGGATAACCCAGCCCTTGAATTTCGTTCAAAGGCGCAGCGAGGGAAGATTCAAGTCTGCCATTAAAAGTATTCTGTGCATGATAGAGAGCTTCCAAGGCATCAATATCAGCTCCTTCTGGCATATCACTGGGATTTAAGTGCTTGTCAAAATAAGATCGCACCTGATCACCAAGTTTGCGCTTGTCGCTTCGTTTTGAAGGTTCTGCGCCTCCGTCATCGGACGAGTCCCCATTATTTCCAGCATCAGAAAATCCTCTCTGGGCATTAATTTCATCAATGCGGATAAGACCAGAGAATGGGTTATCTTCGCTCGCTTCAATATTGGGAGCAAGAAGCTGAGGCTGTGCAACCCCATTTTTAGGAGTTTTTAGCTTATCGGGGTCAAGAATATATGAACGAACACGGAATTTGCTGCTGAACCCGCGCTCTAGAAAATCTTTCATCGTGGTAGGCCAGAGGGGGACATTCTTATTTGCGGCCTTAAGAACTTCGCCAGATTGCTGGCGAAGAGTTACATATTCAGCTTTGATGTCTTCCAGTTTTGTTGGCTCAAGCCGAAGTCTTACTCCTAGTAATCCACCGTTCCAGTCCAATGTAGGTAAGAGATGTTGAACGTAATGAATTTCACTTTTATCAACATCTAACCAGATATCCAAGGCAGGAAGCATTGATTCCCATTCAATCATTTCATGTGTCGAATCAGCTTTTTCTTCCCAAATTTTTCCTATGGCGTTTATTTTTCGCCAATTTGTAATGGTGAAGTCGTTAACATCAAAATGTTTTTGTTCAATCAAGAATTTCCTTAGAGCTACAACGGCTGTTGTTTTTCCGCTATTATTAGCACCGACAAAAATTGTTTTATCATCAGACAGGTCGATCCTGACAGACTTTAATTTACGAAAATTTTGAATTTCAACGAATTTAATTTTCATAATTATATCTCCTCCTAGACACCTAAATATTTTTCAAAGAATGATCTCAACCTATCCAGGACAACTGTTTTTTTCTTGGCAAGAGTGTTATCTTTGTCGAACATAGAAACAGCAGGTAAAATACTCGCAAATCCTGTTCCTGTAGATTTCAGCTCACCGTCTCGGAATGCATTTGCAACAAACTTTCTGGCTTCCTCCGGCTTTAGATTTTCTTCCTCAATAATCTTTTCAAGATCTTCTGCTTTATTTCTATCCGTGAAAGCACGCCAGTCTTTATCAACGTCACTATGAACGTTCAATGTGTTTATGAACCTTTCAATCAGTTCCTTTTTGCTCCGTAATTCAATGCTTGAATTCATCGCCTTATCAATAGCCGTCAGGATCTCTTTATCTTTCATGTGAGATTTATGATATTTGGCCACCAGCTGGAGAATATAATCGATGTTGATCGTGACTTGCTTTACAAGCTCAATTTCAAACTCAATATCATCATTGATGCTTTCTTTATCACCATCACTTTGTCTGCGGTGCTTATCGTACAGGTCAAGGTAAGCGCTTTGATAATCCTGAAAATCGCGCTCGGATAATATTTCATTTCTAGAAAATTCATCGAAAGAAGTTAGTATATTACGAAGGCGCAGGATTGTTCCCCATAACTTAATGAAATCCTTTTCAGACTGTTCGCCTTCTATAAATACAGGCAGAGGAAAACGTTCTTGAAGATCGGCTATTAAATCAACGTATCCCCGCTGGGGTTTACCGTCTTTTTCCCAGCCGTTGTAATATTCTTTGAAAGATTTCAGCAGAACAATGCCGCCCGCTTCTTTATTGCCAAAAATCGAAAGAGCATCATTTGTGGCTTGTTCTAAATCACGGAAACAGATGATATTTCCAAAAGTTTTAACTGAGTTCAAGATGCGGTTTGTTCGCGAAAATGCCTGAAGTAGGCCATGGTGGCGTAAGTTCTTATCAACCCATAACGTGTTGAGCGTCGTTGCATCAAAGCCTGTCAGGAACATGTTCACGACAATCAGTAAATCAATCTCACGGTTTTTCATGCGCTGAGAAAGATCTTTGTAATAGTTCTCAAACTTGTCGGCGCTGGTGTCATAGCTTGTGCTGAAATGCTTGTTATAATCATCTATCGCGATATCCAGGAAGTCACGAGATGTCTTGTCTAATCCGCTGGTGTCGAAATCTTCATCCGGCAGGATGCCATCTTCATTTTCTTCTTCGTTTGCGCCAAAGCTGAATATGGTTGCTATTTTCAGGCCTGAATCGCGTGATTTAAATTCGTTATAATATTTCTTGGCAACCTCAATCGAGCTGACGGCAAAGATTGAATTAAACCCGTTCAGGCGAACTTGGTTTCGGATTTCTTTGATCTTTTTGTTTGCGTCTTTTTCTTTGTCCGCAACAACTTCCGCAATATTGGTTAGTTTCTGGAAGGAATAAAAACCACCATCACGCCTTGTCTTTTGCTCGAAATGCTCAAGAATGTAGTCTGTAATGTTCGCTATGCGCTTTGGATCATTCGCGGCCTTTTCAATGTCAATCGCGCGAACTTTTTTGTCCTTAATGTTGTCTTTGATTTTGATGGTATTGATGTAATCAATCCTGAATGGCAAGACGTTCTCATCGTTAATGGCATCAACAATAGTGTACGCATGAAGCTTTTGCCCAAAGGCCTGCTCTGTTGTTTTAAGATGCGGATTACCACCTGATGAAGAGTTTGCAGCAAAAATTGGTGTGCCGGTAAACCCAAAGATATGATATTTTTTAAAAGCCTTTGTGATGGCAGTATGCATTTCACCAAATTGAGAGCGATGACACTCATCAAAAATCAAAACAATATGGCCGTCAAAAACAGTGTGCCCTTTATTGGCAGAAATAAATTTAGCCAGCTTTTGAATGGTCGTGATAATAATCTTAGCGTTTGGATCGCTAAGCTGTTTGGTTAGGATTTTTGTACTGGTGTTAGAGTTAGCCGCACCTTTTTGGAATTTGTCATATTCCTTCATAGTTTGATAATCAAGGTCTTTGCGGTCAACCACAAACAAAACCTTATCAATGCCATCCATATGGGTGGCAAGCTGAGCAGCTTTAAAGCTGGTTAGGGTTTTACCGCTCCCTGTGGTGTGCCAGATATAACCACCAGCATCAATTGTACCCAATTGTTTATGGTTGGTGGACATAGCAATGCGGTTCATAATCCGTTCTGCCGCCGCAATTTGATATGGACGCATCACCAGCAAAAGCTTGTCTGATGTGAAAACGCAGTGACCCGCCCCCTATAAAGGAG
>DIMG01000007.1 GCA_002425415.1 Micavibrio sp. UBA5572 | reverse complement strand
ACGAGTTATCTGGTACAGCCCCAAATCTTATATTTGTTGTATAAAACGGGTCATCTTTGGGGGCGGCTTGTAATGCCGCCGATATTCCTGCATTGAATATCTGATGCAAGCAATCGAATTGCCCTTCATCCCATTTTAAAACTTTAGCCAAAGAGCCAAATTTTCCGATAATAGAATTTCCGCCTTGTGCAAACGCATCCAGCATTGTTTGCGCTGATACACTGGCCAGCAAATGCGGGTTTTCTTTTGTTTGAGGAATCATTGCGATTAAATTCGGGTTATAAGCAGCACTTAGAACCCGAAGCTCTCCAGAACTTTGCGTGTTCGCCATAAAAAGAGCCAAATCCCTTAGCATGCTCTTTTTGTATAGAGACGCCGCTATTCCTGCCAGATAAGGACTCTCAAGACCTGATAAATTTTTTGTGTCGCTGAGATCCGTCATGTCAGAGCAATCAGACCTTAATGGGTTGGCTTAATAGTGTGCGGTCTTCGTGTCTCTGGAGAAGAAACCGCTGGCTCTCCTGCACTACCAGACACGGCCGGATTAAACTCAACCCCTCCGGCGGTCAAGCCGCCTGCCGCTATTGCATCAGCAGCCTGTGCGATATGTTCTAAACGTCTTGCACCAAAAAATTCACAGTTCATAGTTATAGTCCTCCGTTGATGTTATTCACGGACGACCATATAGACTCCATGAACAACGTTTTTGCCTTCGAATCGGATTGCCAAGGCTAAATTTTTAGCATTCCGAAACATACCTACTTTTTCTGGAGGAATCACGCTTTTTAATTCCGCGACAGCCCCACCCATTTGAACGATTCCTATAGTATTACGGGAAATGTCCCATTCTACCCATTCAGGAATGTCCTCAAATTCATGATCGACGACGATTGTGACGCGACCATCTTTTTTCATGACCAGCATATCTGCAAGAAGCGGGCCGTTCGTGCCAATCATAGGCTTTTCCAACGGAGACTCTTGTGTTTGTGCTGGTAAGGACGGTTCTTCCGTCTTCTTCCAACCACAACGATACAAGCAATATGTTAAAAATTGTTTGATAATGGACATAAATCCTCCCGGAATCGGGCAAAGAATGCGTGAAAGGGGAAAAAAATTCTCCCCATGTGTAAATGTATCATATATTTGATGAATAAAATATTCAAAATACAGGCGACATATCGCCCTATTTTACAATCTTTGGTCTATTTTTTATTTATTTTTCTCCGATGCGGGCGATTTCCCAATGGAGATCATAGCCAAAATTTTCCAGAACGCGGCGGCGAATTTCTTCGCCCAGCCCTTCCAGATCGGATGCCGATGCCGTTCCGGTATTTATCATGAAATTTGCGTGCTGTTCAGACATTTGTGCGCCACCGACCATCAAGCCGCGTCCACCAACGCGATCAACCAATTGCCAAGCCTTGGTGTCTTCCGGTAATCCTGCCTTGGCAAGGTCAACGGCTTTGGGGTTTTTAAACGTCGATCCTCCGGTTTGCGCCCTGATTGGTTGGGTCTTTGCCCGCTTATTGCGAATATCCGACATAAACGCCTGAATTTTTTCCGGAAGTCCTTCTTGTCCTTGCAAGATGGCGCCAGTTGCAATCCAGCCGGACGGAATTTCAGAATGACGATACCCCATTTTCAGGTCATCTGCAGTCATGGTCTGGATTTGTCCTGCGCCATCGATAAAATCCGCCCGCACCAAAATATCCTTAATCTCTGATCCATAAGCTCCGGCATTCAGTGCCAATGCGCCGCCGATTGATCCTGGTACGCCGCATAGAAATTCCAATCCTGCAATTCCATTCATAGCTGCTGCTTCGGCGACATTCACATCCAATGCCGATGCGCCGACATAAAGACGATGATCTTCCATTGGTTTAATCGTTGCGAATTCTCTTCCCAAACGGATTACAACGCCCGAAACGCCACCATCCCGAATGATTGAATTGGACAGGACTCCCAGAATGGTAACAGGATATTGATATCTATTTGTTGTCAGGAATAGCGATAGATCTTCAATGTCTACTGGCTTAAACAGTATTTCGGCAGTGCCGCCTGTCCGAAACCATCCAACGCACCCCAAAGGGGCATCGGGCGAATAACGCCCGCGCACCTCTGGTAAGTGTTCGCGATGAATGATTTGGAAAACGGGGTTAGCCATTTGCAACCTCTTTCAAATCAGAAATTTTATTTCCCCAAATATGATCCAGTTGTCGGGGCAATGCGTGAGCCCAAGTTGTAATATTTCCTGCGCCCAAACAAATTACGACATCACCGGATTGTGCGATTTGTGCAATATGGGTTGCCAGATCTTCAGCGTGGTCGAGCGTCAAAACATGGCGGTGACCGTGGGCTTTGATCCCGTTCATCAATTTTTCTTTATTGATTCCTTCAATAGGTGCTTCTCCGGCGGCATACACATCGGCAACAATGACAGTGTCTGCTTCATCAAAACATGTGCAAAAATCTTCGTATAAATCCTGAAGACGGGAGTAACGGTGTGGTTGAACAACCGCAATAATACGACCTTCTTTATCTGTAGATACGGCCTGCCGCCCTGCTTTCAGGACTGCCGCGATTTCGACCGGATGATGCCCGTAATCATCGACGATCAAAACGCCGTTGGATATGCCGGTGCGGGTGAAACGGCGTTTAACACCTGCAAAGCCACACAAAGCCTGTTTTATATCTGCATCAGACATTTTCAAACGGCAAGCAACCGCAATTGATGCACAGGCATTTTGAACATTATGCTGCCCCATCATGGGTAAGAAAATATCCCTGATTTCACGATCCTGTTCGTCTGCATTCAAGTGCCCTGCAATGATGACATCAAATGTTGCCCCCAAAGAATTGGAACGGATATTGTCTGCACGAATATCTGCTTGTTTATTAAACCCGTATGTAATAATCACGCGGTTTCCAACTTCGGGGATCAGGCTTTGAACAACAGGATGATCCAGACATAAAATTGCACAGCCATAAAAAGGAATTTGTTCGATGTAACGGAAATAGGCCGCACGGACATTTTCAAATGACCCGTAATGTTCCATGTGTTCGGGATCGATATTTGTAACGATGGCCATAGTTGCCGGAAGACGCGTGAATGATCCATCGCTTTCATCGGCTTCGACCACCATCCAGTCACCCTGCCCCAGGCGCGTATTTGTTCCATACGAATTCACAATACCGCCATTGATAACCGTCGGATCAAGGTCTCCTGATTCCAGCATAGCCCCGACCAATGATGTCGTTGTTGTTTTTCCATGCGTTCCGGCTACTGTGATTGTCCATTTCAAGCGCATCAATTCGGCCAACATTTCGGCTCTTGATACGATTGGTATTTTCAATTCTTTGGCCAATTTTAATTCAGGATTATCTGCCTTGATTGCTGACGAGACGATGACGACTCCGGCCATAGATCCTGAAGGCGTTTTAAGATTTTCTACTGTATGCCCGACCATCACGCGAATATTTTGTTTGCGCAACCGTTCGGTATTATAATTTTCAGAAACATCACTCCCTTGCACATCATATCCCATAGTCACCAAAACCTCGGCAATTCCGCTCATGCCGATGCCGCCGATGCCGATAAAGTGTAAAGCTCCGATTTCAGGAGGAATATGACGCATAGCTGTTTTGTCCATGTTGTTTGATTGATCTGGCCTTTATTGCAAAGACAGCAGAAAATCTCAATGAATTTCACCAGAAACGACGCAAGCAAGGCGTTTGGCAGCATCGGAAATGCCCAAAAGGCCAGATCTTTTCGCCATATGCTCCAAAATCGCCGGATTTTCAAGTAAATCCACCAATTCGGCCGTCAAACCCTGTTTGGTCAGGTTCTTTTCCTCGATCATACGCCCACCACCTTCTTTGACAATCTGTTCGGCGTTGAAAACCTGTTGATTATCTCTGTTCCACGGAAATGGGATATAAATTGCGGGACGACCGGCAACGGTTAATTCTGCAATTGTGCTGGCTCCGGAACGGGTAATCAATAGATGGGATTGTGCGATGCAGTCTGCCATATTGTCAAAAAATGGGCGGATGACTGCCTCTATTCCTGATCCTTCATATACCGTTTTGACCTGCTCCAGATCTTCTGCCCTTGTCTGGTGATAGACCCTCAAATTTTTTCTGATTTCTTCCGGCAGGGCTACGATTGAATGCGGGACAATATCGGCAAAGCTTTTAGCTCCCTGTGATCCGCCAACCACCATCAAGCACAACTTTCCGGTTGTCTCGGGAAAAGGTTGTCCTGCCAGTTCCGATATATCCTGACGCACCGGATTTCCGGTTGTAACACATTTTTTTGCCCATTCCGGTTTAATCCCGTTGGTATGGGCTGCCGAGAGCGCAATTTTTTTTACCCGTGATGCGAGTGCCGTATTGGCCATTCCCAGAATGGCATTTTGTTCGTGAATGATTGTCGGAATGCCACGATGCTGTGCGGCGAAGAGTGGTGGCGCGGATGGATAGCCTCCGAAACCGATGACAACAGCGGGCTTCAGGCGTGACATCAAGCCATGGGATTGGATGTAACCTTTGGCTAATGATACGATTCCAGCGAGTATGCCCTTTATGCCGGAACGGTATGCGCCGGAAGACAGAACAATGCGGGGAATTTGATCCAGACCGTTAAAATATTTCAAGCCGCGCGTGTCGGTTGCCAGAGCAACTCGATAGCCTTTTTCAATCAGTTCTTCGGCCAAAGACCGTGCCGGAAAAACATGGCCGCCTGTGCCTCCTGCTGCTAACACGATTAAAGGCTGAGATTGGATCTGATTTTTTTTTGTTTTTTGCATTTTTTTACACACGCGTTGAAAGAGATATTCCTCGTTTAGCGATTGTGCGCCGAGCCTCTCTTCGCGTCAAGCCCAATACAATTCCCATAGAAAACCCCATCGCCATAATGGATGATCCGCCATAGCTGATAAAGGGTAAGGTCATTCCTTTGGTTGGTAACAAATGTAAACTTGACCCCATATGAATGAATGCCTGCATACCAAACATACATAAAATTCCTCCTGCGGCCAGAACTACAAACAAATCGCTGGATTCCATCAATCGGGAAAAGCCTCTGAGCAGAACAAATCCATACAAGCCCACCAGACACAATGTGAGCAGCAAGCCGAATTCTTCTGCAAATACCGCAAAAATAAAATCGGCATGGGCATCGGGGATGGTATTTTTAACCGTCCCTTGTCCCGGGCCTGTGCCTAAAACACCGCCATTCGAAAACGCTTCTAGGGATCTATCCACCTGATATGTATCGCCGCCTCCATCCGGATTCATAAAGCGATCAATCCGGCTATGGACATGGTCGAACGTGAAATAAACGCACACAACGGCAACGATAGAAAACAAGATCAGCATGACAAGATAGCGGAAGGGCAACCCTGCCAAAAAGGCCTGCGCAATAAACATACATGTCAAAACAATCGTCATCCCGAAATCAGGTTGGGCAAGCAATAACGTTACAACAAGAACATATAATCCAGCCGATAAAATATAACCCGGCGTGTCGGCGTTTTGTTTGCGATGAGAGATCAACCAAGCCGAGACAATAACAAAAGCTGGTTTAATAAATTCACTTGGTTGCAATGAAAAACCGAAAAATGGAATCCATCTTTGCGCGCCTTTAATATCAGAACCCACAAACGGAACAAGAACCATTGATACCAAAGCCACGCCAAAAACAATCGTTCCAACCCTTCGGATCAGTTGATGATCCATGATCGAGATTGAGAGCATTAAAAAAGTTGCCGGTATGGCAAAAAATATATGACGAGTGATAAAATGGGTTGGCGATGTTCCGATGCGAGTTGCTACAGCAGGGGAAGCAGAGGCAACCAGACTGATGCCTATTATTATCAAGCATAACAAACTGAACAGCATGGCTTTATCAACCGTCCACCACCAACGTGAAACGGCAGATCGATCAGTGCGTTCAAAATATGCGGCCAAAGGTGAATTTGATAAACTCATTCGGCACTCCCCTTTTCCGGCAGGCTCATGACCAATGAGGAAAAGACTTCGCCGCGATGCTCGAATGATTGGAATTGATCCCATGAAGCGCAAGCCGGAGACAATAAGACGACACCCGAACCACTTGTTCCCGGTTTTCCCAATCCTGCTTGCGCGTCAAGATGTGAAGCCTGAATAGCAACATCCAATGTTCCACAATATTCAACCGGAACATGCCGCTGCTGAAGCCATGCACCAAAATCCTGCGCTGCATCACCTATCAAATA
Organism: Micavibrio sp. UBA5572; assembly: GCA_002425415.1. Taxonomy (GTDB): domain Bacteria; phylum Pseudomonadota; class Alphaproteobacteria; order Micavibrionales; family Micavibrionaceae; genus UBA1573. Next base: position 15,456 of record DIMG01000007.1, on the reverse strand, counting down.
GGCTTTTTCAATGCGTGGTAAAAATTCATCCAACCCTGTCAGGCCGCCTTCTTTCGGCTGCCCGCCTAAAATCCAGTAAATACGACGGTAACATGCCAAAGCTCTTGCCGTGGCTTCGGCATTTGTGGCCTTGGAATCATTGATATACGCAATGCCATTGATTGTCCGCACCAGATATTGACGATGAGGCAATCCGTCGAATGTTTTGATTTGATTTATAATATGCTGGGGATCTATGCCGTAAAGTTGGCGCAGTAATGCATAAACACAAGCAATATTTTCATGGTTGTGCTGCCCTTTTAGTGAGGTCAGACTATTCAGGTCAGTGATTTCAATCGGGGTATTTTCGCGCAGCTCGTAAAGAATTCCGTTTTCGACATAGACTCCTTCGGACAGGATTTTTTGGGTTGAAACCGGAATGATGCTCCATACGCCTTTTTCATTCAGGCGATCGGCAATTTCAAGACAGGGCTTGGTATCAATGCAGATGACCGCCGTCGGTTTTCTGGCATCAAGCGGTGGATTGTCAAAAATTCTTTCTTTGGCAGCGATGTATCCTTCCATTCCGCCATGACGTGCCAAATGATCGGGCGTAATATTGAGCAAGATCACACCGCTTGGTGACAATGACGGTGTTAATTCTATCTGATAGGATGAAAGTTCGAGGACATAACTGCTACCCTGTTTTAAAATCGGCATATCAAGAACGGGTCGCCCGATATTGCCGCCGATTTCAGTTGGCCTGAAATGATTAAGGACATGCCCCATTAACGCTGTTGTTGTTGATTTTCCGTTGGTTCCTGTGACGGCTAAAATATCCGCGCCGGAATTGGTTTTCATTAATATTTCTATATCGGAAATTAATGGAATTGAGGATGCTTTTGCGCGAACTGCAACAGGGTGAGGAATCGGGTATGTGTGGGGGACTCCGGGTGACCATAGAATGGCGGTCAAATTATCAAGCGGCATAACCCGCAAATCTTTTACAATCAGACCTTCTTGCTCGGCTTTTATATTTTTTTCCTCGCTATCATCCCAAACGCAAACCTCGACACCGGCTTGTGACAATGCATGTGCAACTGACAGGCCGGTTTTTCCCAGCCCCATAATAGCAATTCGAAGTCCGCGCATGTGTTCGAGGTTCATCATCACTTACCTTTAACGCAGTTTCAAAGTTGACAAGCCAACCAATGCCAAGACCATCGCAATAATCCAGAACCGGATGACTACAGTTGGTTCTGACCATCCTTTTTTCTCAAAATGGTGGTGGATCGGAGCCATCAAAAATACCCGTTTTCCACGCAATTTGAAAGAAAGAACCTGTATAATAACCGAAATTGTTTCCATGACGAACAAGCCGCCAACAATAGCCAAAACAAGTTCGTGTTTGACCATGATTGATATTGTTCCTAATACGCCACCCATGGCCAACGACCCTGTATCGCCCATAAAAATCATGGCGGGGGGTGCATTAAACCATAAAAATCCCATTGCGCCGCCGACCAACGCGCCACATAAAATAGCCAGTTCTGCTGTTCCAGGCACGTAAGGGATTTGAAGATATTCGGAAAAATCCACGCGCCCAACCAGATAGGCAATCAAGCCAAAACAGGCTGCTGCAATTGCAACAGGGACAATGGCCAAACCGTCAAGACCATCGGTCAAGTTTACAGCATTGGATGCGCCAATCATCACCAGAATTGACCACAGAAAAAAGAATACACCCAGCGGCACAAAGAAATCTTTAAAGAAAGGAATGGCAATGTCTGTGGAAATTTCTTTGGGAAGGCAATAAACGATTCCTGATGTCGCCATCAGGCTGATAATGGTTTGGCCTAGCAATTTTAACTTTCCAGACAAGCCATCTGTATTTTTTTTGGTGAGTTTCAAATAGTCATCAGCAAAACCCAAGCCGCCAAAACCTACCATGACCAGCAAAGCCATCCAGATAAACGGGTTTGCCGGATTAGCCCATAACAATGTGCTGGCGGTGACGGAGATCAAAATCATCAAGCCGCCCATGGTCGGGGTTCCCATTTTTTTCTGGTGGGTTTCAGGACCGTCACTGCGGATAGGTTGCCCTGCTCCTTGTAATGATCTGAGCCACGCAATCATTCTGGGACCCATATAAAGAGACAGAAAAAAGGCTGTCAGAACTGCTCCTCCAGTCCGAAAGGATACATAATTAAACAGATTAAAAAAGATACTGTAATCTTTTAATTCTGACAGCAGCATAAGCATGATTACATTTTCCTTTCCTGAATATGATTGGCAGCCGAAGCCATTTTTTTGGGAAATTCGCGCAAAGCTTCGACAACAACCTGCATGCGGGGAATATCGCCTCCTCCTCGTGATCCTTTGATTAGAACGACATCACCAGGAACGAGAACATCAGGAACAATTTGTGCCAATTCCGGACTCTGTTCACGATGTGCGCCACGATTTTGTTCGGGAACGGCATCATACAGGTTTTTCATTAAAGTTCCACATGTGTAAACCAGATCAACGCCTGCCGCTTGTAAAGGCAAAGCCAAATCACGGTGAATTTGTGGTGCGTTATTGCCCAGTTCGTACATATCCCCCAGAATGGCAATGCGTCTTCCGCCTCTGCCCGGATCAATCAAAGCCATGACTTTAAAGGCCGCCTCCATTGCAACCGGAGACGCGTTATAGCTCTCATCAATCAGCGTCACGGGGTTTTCAGGATCACCAATGTTGATATATTCACGGTTTCCCCGTCCCTTTGGTGGTTCGATTCCCTTAAGAGCAGAGATGGCCTTTATCACATCACTCCCCATCAATTTGACAGCCAACAAAACAGATAACGCGTTTATTGCGATATGTTCCCCTGCATCTTTCAAGGTAAAACCATACTCCTCCCCCAAAATATTGGCGGTGACGCGCGTTCCGTTTCTGGCGACCAAACAATCAACCAGACGGGCATCCGCTTTTTCGCTGCAACCAAAGGAGAATATTTTTTTAATTCCTTTTTCTTGCGCTGCCGTTTTCAAAAGATCAAATTGATCGATATCGTGGTTCAAAATGGCGATGCCATTTTCGTCCATTCCTGAGAAAATTTCCGCTTTGGCTTTGGCAACGCCATCCAAACCATTCGGAAAATGCTCGGTATGAACGGGGGCTATAGTTGTAATAATAACCACATGCGGGCGAACCATTTGGCTAAGTGGTTCTATTTCTCCGGCATGATTCATGCCCATTTCAAAAACACCAAAATCACAACCTGCATGCATGCGGGATAAAGACAAAGGTACGCCCCAATGATTGTTGAGACTTTTTTCTGAAAAATGCGTTTGACCAAGGGCGGAAAAGGCACGACCCAGCATTTCCTTTGTTCCGGTTTTTCCGACGCTGCCTGTTATGCCGATAATTTTTGCGGCGGAGCGTGCGCGCGAGGCAATTCCCAAATCCTGCATAGCTTTGAATGTGTCTGCTACAATCAATTTTTTATCCGCAGGAATTGAGTCAATATCCTGATCGATCACAACAGCAACAGCGCCATTTTCCAACGCCTTTTGTGCATAGTCATGTCCATCGCTATTGTCGCCACGGATTGCAATAAACAAATCGCCTTTTTTGACTGTGCGACTGTCAATTGATACACCGGACGATACCCAATTCCCTTGAGTTTTTCCTCCGGTTGCTTTTGCAGCTTCGATGGATGTCCAGAGTGTATTTGAAATATTTTGTGCGGTCATAAAATGTACTTTCGGGATAAGAGAGAAAAAAAGAAGAAACGGGACGTTAGAAGGAGGAAGAATTCTCCTGTGAGGATAATTTAATTTTGAGGGCTTGTTGGGCTTCCAATACGTCATCGAATGGTTCGGTATGGGTTGCAAAAGTCTGGCCTTGTTCATGGCCTTTTCCGGCGAGAACCAGAACATCACCGGAGCAAAGCATCTGGACGGCCTGACGAATGGCATTGCGCCGCCCGTCAATTTCGATGGCGTCATTTTGAGCGCCTTCGAGAATTTGTTTTCTGATTTTTTGAGGATCTTCGGAACGCGGATTGTCATCGGTTACAATCGAAACATCTGCCAAACGGGTCGATATTTCTCCCATAACCGGACGCTTTCCAGTGTCACGATCCCCCCCACATCCAAACAGGCATATCAATCGGCCGGTTGTATGGGGGCGCAGAGCCTTTAAAATATTGTCCAATGCGTCGGGGGTATGGGCATAATCGACATAGACAGCGTAGTCTTCATTGTTGCCTGGTACTTGTTGCAAACGTCCCGGAACACCGGATAACCGCCCCAACATGTCTACAATTTGTGATGTCTGGAATGCGGTATTTGCCAAGACCAACCCCAAAGCGCACAAAGCATTCATGGCTTGAAATTCGCCAACCAAAGGCAGCATCACAGAATATTTTTGCCCCAGAACTTCTAAATTCAAAACCTGTCCATGCGGAAGAACTTCGCGTGAGATCAGGTTTATCTCCGATCCATTTTGACCGTATCCCCAACATGCAATACCGCGCGTATTACAGGCTTCTTTTATGCGGGCATATTCGTTTGTGTCGGCATTGACGATGGCGATGCCATCGCTATCCAGAAGATGTGAAAACAGATGCAATTTGGATTGAAGATAATCTTCCATTGATCCGTGATAGTCCAGATGATCCCGTGTTAAATTGGTAAATCCGGCGGCAGAAATTCTTACTCCATCCAATCTGTTTTGTTCAATTCCGATTGAGGATGCCTCCATCGCCAGATAAGAAAATCCTTTATCTGCAAGCAATTTCAGTGATTGATGCAAAGCCACCGGATCGGGTGTTGTCATGCCGGAATAGTCATCCAACCCATCCCCGATCAAGCCTAAAGTGCCAAGGGATGCGGATTTTAATCCAAGGTTTTTCCAGATTTCACGAACAAAATTGACGGTTGAGGTTTTACCGTTTGTGCCAGTGACCGTTACAATCGTTTCGGGCTGGACTCCATAAAAAATTGCAGCGGCTTGTGCAAGGTAGGCGCGCGGATTTTCAACTTCGATAATTTCGATGCCGGATTGTGTTATGTGAGTTCCTTTTGGAACAACGATGACGCTTGCGCCTTTTTCGATGGCGGATTGAATAAATTGGCGTCCGTCTTGCTTGACACCAGCAATGGCAACAAACATTCCGCCTTCGGTCACTTGGCGGCTATCTGCTGTGATTGATGTGATTTTTTCCAAGAGGCCATTCATGATTAATGCCCTCCTTTTTCTGATACAAACTGCATCAGCGAGTCGGAAATATCCACTGCATCTGAATCAGGCTTCATTCCGGTCAAAGACCCGACCGCCGAAACAATTCGAGCAATGGCGGGGGCAGCCACCCAGCCAGCTGTTGCAAACCCATAGCTGGATTTGTTGGGATGCGGTTCGTCGATCATAACCAATACAGCATATTTCGGATCGTTAATTGGAAATGCTCCAACGAAAGTCGCAATCCGTCTGTCTTTATCATATCGGCCATGGACATTTTTTTCGGCGGTGCCGGTTTTCCCTCCGATTTCATATCCCGCGACTTCGGCTTTACGTGCAGTTCCATGAGAGACCACCAACCGCATCAACTGGCGCATTTTCAAAGAGGTTTGTTGGGAAATAACCCGTGTACTGGAAATTTCTTCTTTATCCTGTTTGACAAGATGGGGGCGAATTTTAATGCCTCCATTTACAATCGAGCTTGCCGCCGTAATCAATTGCAAAGGTGACACCGCAATTCCATGACCGTAAGAGGCGGTTAATGTATTCACTTCCCGCCATGGACTCGGAAGAATCGGACTCCCGACTTCATCAATCTCAAAGGGCAATTTTGTCATCAAACCCAAATCGGAAAAGAAATCTTTTAATCCGTCTGTACCAATATCTTGCGCCATGTGCGCCGTACCGATATTCGATGACACCATAAAAATTTCAGGCACAGATAACGGTCTTTTTTCAGGGTGATAGTCATGAATCGTATGGCCTGCAATTTTCAAAGGTTGCGATGTGTCGTATTTTTTTGAAAAAGATACGTGGTTTTTTTCCAGCAAGGCTGCTGTTGTAAATATTTTAAATGTCGATCCGAGTTCATACATGCCTAAAGTCAGACGATTAAACATTTCTGGTGAATTTTCATCACCTGATGGCGCGTGAGGATTAAAATCGGGCAAAGATGTCGCCGCGAGAACTTCTCCAGTTTGAACATTCATTAAAATTCCTGCTCCGGCTTTTGCCGTGAAATCTTTCATTGATTTCAAAACTTCACGACGCAAAACATGCTGTAACCGGACATCAATCGTCAATGCCAAAGGTTCGCTGGATTCTTTTAAAAGATTATTGAAGCTCCGTTCAATTCCGGCTTGACCCAACCCATCTATATTGGAATACCCGACCATGTGAGAGACCAGAGCGCCTTGAGGATAAAAACGGCGGTAATCATAATCAAAGACCAATCCTGGTTCACCAAGCTGCAGGATTTTCATTTGCTCGTCCGGTGTCAGGTTTCGTTTGATCCAGACAAACCGCTTTTCACTTTGGAGTTTTTTGAGCGTTTCTCCATAGGTCATATCAGGGAATATTTTTGAAAGCCCTCTTGCCGTATCAATCGGATTCAAAATCAATTTCGGGTCGGCGTGCAAAGAGGCCGTTTTGAGCGATGTCGCCAGTAAAACACCATTACGATCCACTATGTCTGCACGGAATTTTGATTCCCCTTCTGTTTCCTGTTCTGCTTGTGGCGCGCCGATAAAGCTGTCCGCGTCATTTAGCAACCCTTGAATCAAGGTTGCATCGACAACGCGTACCATCACAACAAAATAGGCAAAAACAAAGAAAGTAACCAACAGGACAATTCGGCCACGCACCAAATCAAGATTGCCGCTTTTTTCACCGACAATGCGCATGGTTAAACGCGCGAATGGTGATTTTCTACTCATGGTCACCTGCCACTATCTGATCGAGAATAGATTTAAAATCATCGGTTTTTTTCGATACAGAATCTTCAATCGGCTCTTGTGGAATATCCCTCACAACTGTCGGTCTTTTAGTGATTTCCGGCTTTGAAACAGGATGAACCACAGAAATAATGCTCCCTTCTTCCCCTTCTTCAAGGGCTTGTTTTTCAGGAACCAGATTGGCATCGTTTAGTAAATTTTCCGGCTCGACCAGCTCCATTGATTTCAAATATCGTGATGACAAATATTCAAGGCGTTCGGGGCGGTTTAAATAATCCCATTCCGCGCTTAGGACACGAATCCCCTCCTGTTCGCTTGAGACTTGCTGGTGCATAACGCGCTGTTCCCGCTCAAGCTGCTGGACTTGCTGTGATACCCAAAACAAAGATGCGCCGGATAGAATAGCCAGCATAAGAACAAAAACGGTTGAAAGTCGAATGACTATTTTTCGCATACCGCCCTCCGGATTCCGACACGCATTTTTGCGGATCTTGATCGTGGGTTGGCGGATGTCTCTTGGTCACTCGGGAGAACAGGTTTTTTTGTGAGGAGCGAGAAGCTCAACCTGCTTGACGCGGATTCATCTACAATATGGGGCAGATGACGCGATGGGGATGATGCGGGTTTTGCCCGATCATTGAGGAAATTTTTTACAATACGATCTTCCAGAGAATGGAAGGTTACAACGATCAGGCGACCATTTTCTTTAAGAACATGTTCTGCTGCCTCAAGCACAGATTCCAGTTCGCCCAATTCATCGTTGACTGCAATTCGCAGTGCCTGAAAGGTTCGGGTGGCGGGGTCGGATTTATCTTTACGCGAGTATGGCAAAACATCGCGGACGATATTGGCCAATTGAAACGTTGTTTCTATTTTCTCGTCTACGCGTTTTTTGATGATGGCAGACGCAACACGGCGGGAATGACGCTCTTCACCGTACAGATAAATCATATCTGCCAATTCTTTTTCCGGTAATGTATTCACCAGATCGGCCGCTGTTTTTCCGCTTGATTGATCCATGCGCATATCAAGCGGTGCGTTAAAGCGAAACGAGAACCCACGCTCGCCTTCATCGAATTGCATACTTGATACGCCCAAATCCAATATGATAGCATCAACACCCGAAACGCCAAGATTTTCAAGCTCTTGCTCCAGATTTGAAAAGCTGCTTTTAACCAAGGTCAGGCGATCTTTATATTTTTCTCTCCATTTGGAAGCCATGTCATGCGCTGTTTGATCGCGATCAAACCCGATCATGCGGCACGATGGTTCGGCATCTAGAATGCCTCTGGTATATCCGCCAGCGCCCAATGTTCCATCAACATAAATTTCATTCGGTTTCGGTGACAAAGCCGCGATGACTTCATTCAGCATAACCGGAATATGGGGTGCTGTGTTTACAGTCATTACACACCCCCTTTGTCGAGTTTCGGCAACGTCAAATGGTTAGAAATAACATTGTTCCGCGCTGTGGCTTTGCGTGATTCAAATTGATCGACATCCCATATTTGAAATTTGCGACCCAGACCAACGAAGGCCGCGCCGTCATGAATTTTTGCATAGTCCAGCAAAGATTGGGGCACGTTAATCCGGCCTTCGCTGTCAAACGGGCATTGGACAGATTCTGCAAAGATGGCGGTTGCTATATCGTCTTGCTGATCCGAGAACATGTCGAAATGATCCAGACGCTGGGAAAGCTCTTCCATTGTTCCGAAATCAAAGCCTTCGATACAGGCATGACCGGTGGCTTTAAACAAAACCACGCCTTGAAATGACTGCCCGACCAAAGTTGAGCGAAAAGTCGCAGGGACAGAAATCCGACCCTTCTTATCGACTTTGTTCACATAGGTTGACAGAAATAATGGCATTGCGCGCGCTTTTGACCGTTTTCGTTATTTCATGGGAATTAACCCTTCTTTAATGGGATAGCATGGGAATTCATGGGAGGTCAAACAAATCAAGGTTTTTTGCTCAGAAATCTGGGGAAAAGATTGTGGATAAGTCTCCATTTATTTTTTACATAACTTTTAACTTTTGCCAATTATACTCACTTTGAGGAGACTGGTTTGATTTTATAGGATCAAATCATTAGGCGCTGTGGAAACTTATGCAAAAGGGATCAGTGAGGAATTTAACAAAAAACCTGACAGAATCGGGCCCTATAATGTTGAACACTATAATCCACCAGTCATGACAGCAGCCCAATTCGGAAAACTTTCTGAAGAACAAAGAATGCGTACACTCTCTGACAGGCAATCTATTATTCTGCATGGAGCCGCCATCGAAGACAGCGAACAAGATATAGATCTTGGCAAACTCCCTATAAAATTATCAGGAAAAGACATCTCTCTTCAAAAGGCCATTAACTTCGGAAAAACCCTTCCTCTTTCCGAAAGACTGGAATTTGTAAAGGATATTATCAACGAGAATGTAACCTATTCTTCTGCTGAAGAAGATGCGGCAATTCCCAGACGCCCCAATGCCCCGATGCAAAATGCTATAGATTACGCCCAAACTTCAAGGGAAACACTAACCAACGGTCATGGGGACTGTGAGGATTATGCTATACTGGGGGCTGACCTTCTCAAAAAAATGGGGACACCACCGCAAGATATTCAGGTTCTTTCGGGTTCTGTTTACAACAATAAAGGGGAACACTTGTTCGATCATGCGAATCTTGCCGTAAAAACTACTCCAAATTCATGGGATATTGCAGAACTGATTCATGATAAAACCACTGTTCTCCCCGCATCCTCTTATCTACAAAATGGTCTCAAGGGGCAGATGTTTTTTGTTCCTTCTATTGCCGTTGGTGGAGATACATCAGCCTCAAGCTTTAATATTCCTCAGCCGGAGGGATTACCAAAAAATCGGTTTGATACGCTCATGCAGAATCAGCATACGCCATCCCCTTCCTTAAAAATCGAACCTGCATTACCTGCATTATAAGCCTTTATGTCATAAAAGGACTAAGGCACTCTCCCCTGTCATTGCGAGAAAATGCGAAGCAATCCAGACTTAAAATCTGGATTGCGGCCTTGGCAACTAACCCCGAAATGGCAGAAGGGGCAACAGCACCATCCACTCCATACTCCCATTCTTTTGCTTCCGCATACGCCTTTTGCGTCACATAAGGGGTTGCCTGAACATCAGGCTGCGAAACTCCATTTGTCTCACAAAAAAACTTGACTTTATAGGAATAATGTCCTATAAGTGATTGATGACTGATACCACAACCATTGATGATCCCGAAAGGATCACACCAAAATCCAACTCCAGCGTCAGCGCGTTGGACTATATCACGTCCCAAACTCCTGTGTTGGAAAACAAGAAAATGGGCTATTTACACTTTCGGGATTTTTTACACGACTGGCCTGATGTTGACATGAGCGACCCAAAGGTTGTTTCAGATCAAATGGCGCAACACGCCAATTTGCTCAACAAACTTTCCCAATATCTTTTGATCCGCGAATATCCTGACTCCTACCCTCTGGCGTTCAAGGCGCAACGGATGATGCGCGAGAGTCTTTCATATATCATCAAGAAACCCGACCCCTCCTCAGGACATGGCGACAGCTAAGCCCAAACGGTCAAGCTGGTCACAAGAAGCCCGTGACGCAGCGCGGGCACGCGCGCTTTCGTACAAACCATGGACATCGTCCACGGGGCCGCGTACAGATCAGGGGAAAATCATTTCTTCCCGCAATTCCTATAAACATGGTCATTATTCCCGCGAGATGAACGATATTCGCGGGCTACTTCGCGTTATGGCCATGCGGCTTGCCGTTGTAAAAACGCTTCGCAAAGGCCAGAAGGCTTGCACAAAAAGAAAATCGCGGAACGAACTGAGTTCGAGGATAATCCGACAAATCTTTTATTTTTACATATTCTTTAACTATAATTCCCTAGAATGGCTCTTGGGAGTACTCCTATGGGTTCATTAAGTATACATAGTAAGTTTGATAGCGCCAGTTGTCCGGCCTCTCTGCCCATGTGGGACGATGGTGTGGACTCCACACCATCGGTAGTCCCCCTTTCCGATTTGATAAAGAAGGCTGCTCCTTACGCCGACATTGTCATGTTCGGAGATACAGACCATTTTGACCCGACGTTGCGCGGATCTATCGCAAAGGATGAAAACCTTCAGGCCATTAAAGAGGCTGGGTTCACTCATATCGCGCTAGAAGTTCCCAAAACCATGCAGCACTGGGTTTCAAAACTTAATGATGGCGAACTCAGTCAAAAAGAATTCGAAGAAAAAATCAACCTTCCGTTATTCGTTGCCCAAGGTAATGAAAAGGGGGAGTGGACAAGAACCATTGGAAAAATTGCACAATTTTCTAAAGAAAACGACATACAGTTGGTTTTTGCGGATCCTAAAAATGGTGAAGGAGTTTGTGATCCCAATACATTGGATCAAAAAGGGATCGATCAATGTGAAGAAGATCTGGAAAGATCAAGATTTCAAGATGACCAGCTTTCGGCCGATCATTCCGCCAGAGTGGCAAATGATCCAAAAGCTAAAATTTTTCAAGCTTATGGGGCTGCTCACTATTCCGTTGATAATGGATCAAAAGAAGCCTTATCAGGGCGCGTCATAAAAATAGATGTCTTCCAAAACCGTGCTGATTATGAATTGGATAAATCAGAAAATATGAAGCCGGAATCTCATGCAGAAAAAATGGGCTGGGGCGGAGTTAAACCGGATTTAATTTATATGCTAAAATCTCAAGATGCCTATACCACTTGCTCTACCCCATCAAGTCTCAAAGAAGATATACATGAGATGCCAACAGATAAGCGTCCCACCATAGAAACTCAGCAACCAGTGCGTCCGGCTATGCAACTCTAATAGATAAAAAGCCAGTTGGTCTATAAGCCGGATTCTGTACTCCCGAAGGAGCGAGAACCATTCCTCTTGGATTTGTGTTACCACAAACCTCCAGCAACCTACCCGGGCCACGATCCGGAAATGGATCATGTGCAGCCCCTATTTGGTCTTGCTTCCGGTGGGGTTTGCCATACCTGTCTGTTACCAGACGAGTGGTGCGCTCTTACCGCACCGTTTCACCCTTACCTGATCTCTTGCGAGCCATCGGCGGTTTGCTCTCTGTTGCACTTTCCGTCAAGTCACCCTGCCCGGCCATTAACCGGCACCGTATTTCCGTGAAGTCCGGACTTTCCTCACCTGACCGAAATCAAGCGCGGTTCTCCGACCAACTGGCGCGGGCACTATAGGCATGAAGACTATCACGTGTCAAATAGGGTTATGCGCTCTGGCGAAGCAAGGATAAAATGGCCTGACACGATTCAATGTCGAGCTCTTGGATGTCCAAGGATTGCGGCAGGTAATGGCGACGGAATTCCTTTAAAAGCACGTCTTGATTTTGCGTGTAGGTATAGCCAAACTCGGACAGTCTGGTATAAAATTTATCCGGTGTTTCCAAAAGCTCTTGTGCTTGCCCGCCTTGTTCCGTCAAAAGTTCCGGCATCAATCCTATGCCGTTAACTTCCAGTTTTCTCCACGGGAATTTTTCACCCGGATCAAGTTTGCGCCCCGGGGCAATATCCGAATGCCCCAAAATATTGGCATCGGGAATATTCCAACGTCCCTTAATCTCTTCAATCAAGGAGATAACGGATTCGATCTGCTCTACGAGGAATTCTTCCAATTGATGCTCATGGCCGGAGTTCCAGATCTCAACACCAATTGATGCGGAATTCATATCTTCGATATTTTTCCATTTCGAATGTCCGGCATGCCAAGCCCGTTTTGATTCATCAACAAAACGCAATATGTCTCCGTTGCCGTCAATCATATAATGGGGAGCAATGCGGCCTATTTGATCGGCGGGGGCTTTATCACAAAATCTGTTTTTGGCCTCATCCGCTGTTTTGGTTCCTGTATAATGGATAATGACGTAAGTCGGGTTACAGTTACCTGCCCGCTCATCCCAGTTTTTTGATGGCATATCAATGACCATTTTAATATTCTCTTAACCCTACGGATTTTCTTGGCTCTTCGGTCGTATTCTATCCATTTTTTGCTTTAAAAATCCCTAATAAGTAACCTCTTCTTAAAGATAATACCGTTTAATATGGCGGGGCATGTTTGGTGCGATATGAAATTATTCAAGAAATTTAATGGCAGAATGACAGGGGGGAATAAGAGAGAAGATTACTCCCAATCGCTCAAATTTGCCTATATTTCTGCGCTTTCCATCATTGCCCTGTTCACTTATATCGGTCACAGCATCACCAATTACATCAGCGATACCCAGTTAGCACGCGCCGAGGTGGCCTATCAGTTGAGATCGCAGAGTACCTTGGTACTTGAAATATCCAGCTACGCCAATAGTTATTTCGAAAGCTCTCTGAAATATGACTATATATTCCTCAACCAATCGATAGATAAATTGCAAAAATCTTATCGTGAAACAACCTCTTATATAGATAATCCACCCAAATTCGAAATGGGAAACGCCAGAAAAACACTTAGTCGCTATTATTATGATGACAATTTTTCTATTGCCAGTAAATTAGAACAATATATTAAATCTGCCCGTCTATTTTCCGGTTTCAGTGATACAAGTACCAGCCCTGAAAGGATCAATGTTCTGGGTCAGTTGAGTAACGGGCGCGATCGATTGTTGATCGAATTTCTGAATGATGCCCAAGCGGATTTCCAAAAAGAGACTATCAGTGAAATCCAATCTATTATGAATATCCAATTATATTTATCGAGAGGGATTTTATTTATTATCATTCTTGAGGCATTATTCATTTTCCGGCCAATCATCAAAAAGCTGGATGAATATCATGTCAAGATTATCAGTCAGGCACATGAAGATTTATTAACTGGACTCAATAACCGTCGTGCGTTTTATAAACAGGTCGATGATTTCTTTAATTACACAAAACGCGAGAAGAAGCCTTTCGCTGTTTTGTTATGTGACCTTGATAAATTCAAGCTGGTTAATGATACTTATGGGCACGAAGTCGGTGACGAAGTATTAAAACACTTCGCCAAGGTTTTAAAAAATACGTTGCGTCCGTTTGATCTTATTGCTCGTCTCGGAGGCGAAGAATTTGCAATTATCCTTGGGAATACAACTCCCAAAACTGCAGAACGCATTCTTAATCGGTTGTTGAGTGTTATCAGAGATAGTTCATGCCAATACACACTGGGCGATGGTTCACAAGGTTCGCTTCAATATACCACGAGTATTGGGTACGTTGTCGGACATCCGGCGAAAATCCTGCCGCTGGATACTTATCTGCGTTATGCCGATACGGCATTATATGAAGCCAAAGAAGGCGGACGCAACCGATATGTGCGTTACACTCCCCCCAAAAAGCCGAGGGAGCCTTCCGGTTCTAGCGGATCAGCTACGCCGCAAGGCGAAGTTTAGGTTCTTCATGTGATAAAGTCGGGCTGATATTGGTGCGGCGTCTCAAACCAGTTCCAGACAGAGGGGAACGGAGTGGCCTTACCACTAAACCAAAAGCTTCTGTAATCACCGATGACCCACCAACGGAAATGCTTGATTTTGAAGACGATCCACGCGGGGCAAAAGCAATAACATTCGAAGGTCTTGCCGGTTGTGCGAAGCCTGCCGCATTTGCTGCAAAGGCTGATTTTGGCATGTGTTTGGTATCAAGCCCCCATTGCGCTGCAATAGCCATGACTTTATTCATGCCGTTGCGCCCTCTTTCAGTTACGCTATCCGCAGCATCAATCAATCGGGCATTATAACCAACAATAGAAGTCAGTGCCGGAAGGATTACTACTTTTGGTGCAAGAGTCGTTTGGGGGCCGCCTTCCAAAAATGAAGGTTTGCGTGAACGGGATGCAGGAAAGGACAGTATGTTGCTTTTAGGCGCAGAAGAGGCCTTCAGATTGGTGGGGGCTACGCCTGTCCAAACTGAATGAAGTTGGGGGGTGTTTCCCCTATTTCTGGCTGTTCTGCTCATTTCTTCATACCTATATCCTCATATATAGGCCTATATATATCTATATGCAAGAAAAAAAGAGGGTGATCGTTTTTGACCACCCTCATTGCTCTCTTGAAGAAACTTTAATAATTTTGTTCCGAAAATCTGGTTTTAACCAATTTTTGGTCGGGGTTGAGACATTTCACGTCTGCGGAATCCGGCCATGATCGAAAATAATGAACTCAACTTTTTCCCCCGATAGGGCAAGTGCATATTATTCAAGGTCGACATTAACCTTTGAACCCATAATTTACACAGGCTTGCACCGGAAAACGTTCCGGCCACCATCCATTCCACGCCACGAAAGGCCGAGCGCAGCGATGGTACAGGATGATTATGAGCCTGACGAAAGGTGTTTCCCATCGGTGAACCAGGACGTAAGGATCTATATATCTTGTTTGGTTTTTTCATACTCGAATCATATCATTTCCTTGTACAAATTTGCAAATTCACGAACGGGAAAATGACATTCAACCAATTGATTTTATTATATTAAAAAATTTTAAAATAATTTTGATAATTT
>DIMG01000022.1:12172-12325 GCA_002425415.1 Micavibrio sp. UBA5572 | reverse complement strand
CATGGTAGATATTCGATTGACCGCGCCCCCGTTGCTGCGTCGTCAGCAGTTTGTGGCTTTCCAATTCTGTTAGAAATCTTTGCACCGCACGGGGCGACATGCCCAGTTCTTCGCCCAGCGTCGCCAGTTTCGGGAAAGCCTGCCCATCCTTGC
>DIMG01000022.1:2038-11784 GCA_002425415.1 Micavibrio sp. UBA5572 | reverse complement strand
AGTTGGCTCATATGCGGGCGGCGATCTTACCCAGCGCGCATTTATACATCTCCCAGGCTTTTGTACGACCCACGCCAAACTGTGCACAGATCAGCTTCCAGCGCACACGTTCCGCCCGTTGCCAGACTAGCTTGCGCTCGTCCACCTCCAACCAGCGCAGCCAGACAAATAGCACTTCCTCCATTTCGGTGATGTCATCCATGCTTGGCCTGATCCGCATCGGCTCTTTCTCCATCTGCAGGATTTCCATTTCATCGCGTTTGATTTTCGGCCATGTGCTGAAATATCCCTGAACACGCTCCTCTGGTAATCGACGGAGCGTGCGCGCCGCATCATGAATGCGATCTTCCACGTATTTTTGCTTTACGGTGACGGTCTTGGCTTGTTTCATGAGCGCACCTCCACGATAGGGTTGGACGGTTTCTGATCACGCTCAATGGATTTGAGTTTGATAATCCCATCGATCCAATGCAAGGCTCTGCCAACCTCACGGACTTCCTTAATCAGTTGCTGGCGGATCATTTCCAGATCGTCGTCGCTCAAATCTTTCAGATGCCCCACCGGCGTGTGTTGCACCCATTTAAAAACGGCATCACCAAGGTCGATTTTTTCTTGTACGGACAGTGTCATGTTTGCTCCTATTAGGTTTTGTTGGTCCTAAAAGCGCCGGTACAAGATCACTTCGCCGAATGACGAAGCCCTCACGATTTTTTTTAGATTTATTTCTCCTCCTGTAATTTTTTGAGATATTTCCGCAAGTTTTGAGCACGGCTGGATAATGTTGAACGATGTATCCCTGTTAGTTTAGCGGCTTCAGATACGCTGTAATCTTTGAGAATGTGATAGGTTTCCCGCAATGTGTCAGGCATCTCCCGAATAATGCGTTCTTCGTCCATCACCAATTCCAGCGCCTCAATCGATAAAGGGGCATAGCCATCAGACCATGGCAAATGCGCCTCTGTTATCGTGTCCAAAAGCTCTATATGTTCCACATCATTCAGCAGCGTTTCTGATAGACTGCGCTCTTTTTGACCTGTCCAATTTTTCTGCGCCTCGGCATTTATGACCAGGTTTCGAGCATGATTATTGATAATGGATTTTATAAAGGCCTTGCGATGGCCTTTGCTGGGATCATACGAGGACTCAACTTTGATAAACGCCAACATCAATTCCTGTTCTAAATCCTCGAAATCATCCTGATTAAATATGGGCATTCGCACCATTTGTCTGACTTTAAAAGCAACAAAAAAGGCGGCGTAGGGGTCTACGCCACCATATTGGTTTTTAGGCATTTCTTCATCTCCGGGTCATTTTTTTTCGGAGATGGAAAATGCAAAACTAAGGGCAATTAATAACGCCCACGCATCAATAATAAATATCTATTAAATACAATAAGTTGCTATACTTGCAATCGTGTTATCTAATCTTAAATCGCATGGCATAAATACTATTCATACTCAAAGACAAAATCCGTACAACTTCTCTTGTTCTTTCCACAATAAAGGGAATGGCTTTTCAACATCGCACAAGCCAAAGCCATCGGGCTGATTACCGTCCAAAATAGCTTTGATGATATTTGGTGAAAGGCGGTTCAAACGCAAAATCCGTAAAACATATGATCGGTTGATATTTTCAATATCACTGATATCTTCGGCGCTGTTGCATTTGCCGATTTTGACCCATTTCTGCCATTTATAGGCTCGTCCCAGCGCCTTTAGGAGCTTTTCATCACGCCTGTTTTCACGATCAAGCCGTCTTAAATCTTGCCCTTGTGGCCCCACGATAACTTTCTTGCCGCCCCATTTTTTCATGTTAACCGGCACATGAATGACGATTTTATGATTATCTGTATCAAGCTGCATTTATGATGCCTCCCTTAATTGTTCCTGTTTATTGATAGTGAGCTGAAGCTGGTGGACAACATCCTCAATCCCGCTGGCACGATATTCGATATCAACGCCATTTGATTTGACGACCACCTTTGAAATCAGTAACTGCGTGATGCGTTTTTGTTCAGCTGGATAGAGCAAATCCCAAAATGACCCCAGCCGCCTTAAACTTTCATGCAGCTCATATTCCTGAAATGCAGGATTGTCTTTTTTGGCATGTCGCCAAACCTCGACCAGTATTTTCGGGCTTGCAAAAATGGCCTTTAGCTGCCCCTTGATAATGGCATCAATCTCACCAGCAGGTATGCGGTTGACCGGACATTCACCGCAAGTGTGCTGGCGATAAGAATTGGTAACGTAATAATCATAGCGTTTGTCTTTTTTCTTGGTGTAAGTCGGTGACATAGCCCCATGACAACCACCGCAGACAATAATCCCTTTGAGCAAGGCATCAGATTTGGCGGCATAGGTGCGCTTGCGTTTTACACTGGATTTTTCCGAGAGTATCTCCTGTGCCTTGTTAAACAACTCCATCGCTATAATCGGTCGGTGCTGGCCAGGGTAATACGTGCCTTTGTGATGAACCTCGGCAATATAGAGCCTGTTTCTCAAAATGGTTTTGACTGTCGCGGTACCATATTTATGGCCCCCTCGGCGTTGTCCTGTACGACTGGTGTAAGATTTTGTTTTATAGCCTTCATCATTTAACTTTTTCAAAACCAGCGAAACAGACCCGCCAAGCAGGACATAGGTCTCAAAGATATATTTGACCTGTTCGGCTTCAACAGGATTGATGATGAGTTTACGATCAACAACATCATAACCCAGCGGGGGCGGGCCACCCATCCACATGCCTTTCTTTTTAGATGCGGCAAACTTATCGCGGATACGCTCGCCCGTAACTTCACGTTCAAATTGAGCAAAACTGAGCAGGATGTTCAGCGTTAATCGCCCCATGGAATCTTGGGTATTAAAATGCTGGGTGACAGAGACAAAGCTCGTACCATACGCATCAAAAACTTCCACCAGCTTGGCAAAGTCAGCAAGCGAGCGTGTCAAACGGTCAACCTTGTAGACCACCACCGTATCAATACGACCGGCTTTAATATCCTCAATTAGCTTCTTCAAGCCAGGGCGATCCATATTCCCACCCGAGAACCCGCCATCATCATACAGGTCGGGAATAACCCGCCAGCCTTCGTGCTTCATCGCCTCGACATATTTTTCACCGGCTTCGCGCTGGGCATCCAGAGTGTTGTAATCCATATCAAGGCCTTCTTCGGTGGATTTGCGAGTGTAGATGGCACAGCGAATGATTTTTTTATCCTTTATCATTTCCTTACCTTTCTACTGCGTTGATATGGTCGCTTTTCATTATCTTTATGTTTGCCGAGACCAAAAAACACATTGCCATTCCAGCGCGTCCCTGTGATGGCATATGCAACGCCAGACAGGCTTTTATATTTAACGCCCTGATACTCGTATCCTTCCTCCAGAACCGTTACGTGATGCTCAACGCCTTTAACCTCCCGCACCAATCGTGTTCCGATAGCAAGACGGGAAATATCGCCTTTGCGTTCTTTCAGGGACTTGTTTTCAGCCAGCGCCTCAAGGCGATCAATCGTTTGCTTGGTCAAACCGCCGTATGACAACTCCTGAATACGGTAAATCAGTTCGCCCATCAGATAGCTTTTATTGGATCTGCTTTTTGGCGGATCATCAAAATAGCGTGGCCATTCTGCCAACAGCTCTTTTGCGCTCATGCCTTCAAACTCCGCCACCGTTTTTACAACATTGATATTCATGTCTAGCTCCTTCATTTTCCTTGTTGTTTTGAGAACTTTTTGCTCGATGGACATGAATGCTTCTCAGGATAAGGAAGTCCAGTAAAACCTCTCTTATTCTCAAGGTTTCTCAATATGTTGGCATCGCCCTGATTATCCCTGGATACGGCCTTGGCCAGAATGGATGCTATTTCCTTTAAGCGTTCATTTGCGCTCATTTCATCGGGCAGTTTTGTACTTAATCGCATGTGAGAACTCCATATTTGTTGTTGCTCTGATGCCGGTACAAAGTCGGATGCTGAAATGACGAAGTCCGATGAAAAAAATTTGAAAAGTTAGAAAATCGCTAAGACAGATACCATTCATAGGATGCCAACCATCATTTTTGAAAATGATTTTAAATCAAGGCTTTAAGGTGAGTACGGAAAATCGTAAAGGTGCTCAGAGAGGTAAGAGAATAAGAGGTTTGAGAGAGAATTTTGCACTGTGATTTTTTCTAACAGTGCTCACACATACAGGCAAAACAGCGCAGAAATATGCTTTTTCAGGCATAAAAAAAACACCCATAAGGGTGTTTTTTTATTTAAATGGTGGAAGGGACAGGATTTGAACCTGTGTACGCTCACGCGGGCAGATTTACAGTCTGCTGCCATTAACCACTCGGCCACCCTTCCATCAGGTTTCACTTTTCTTTGCCTGCTTTAAATAAAAAGCTGGACAGAATTGTGAGAACAGAAGAAAAGAGAATTCGCACATAAAGTCAAGAGTAAAGACAATGAAATCGAAAAATTCTTTTGGAAAAGGTGGAAAACCTTCCTCAAATCCCCGTCATCAAGGTGACCGCACCCGTAATAAGGCCTCTGAATTCGGATCGCGGGCAGATTTGGGGCGGGATAAAAGCCCCAGCCGAAGACCTCCGACACGTCAAGGTGTAGGTAATGGCACAAAACCCGAAGGGTTCAAGAAAAAGCGTGGCAGTGATGTCGGTCATAGTCCCCGTGTGCGCATTGGTCTGTATGGCTCTCACGCGGTCTTGGCGGCGTTATTAAACCCCACACGGACTATTCATCATATCTATGCCACCGAGCAAAGTGAGTTCGAGGTTGTGGATATGGTTGAAGCAGCCATGGCAACCGGTCTTAAATTGCCTGCTGTGACGTTGTTGGACAAGGATGCTTTTGATCGCGCTTTGCCAAAGGGGACTGTTCATCAGGGAATCGGAATCGATTGTGATCCTTTGGCTGATGTTTATTTGCCGGATATTATCAATCGGGCAGCGCAAAAAGATAAATCGGTTGTGGTTATGCTCGATCAGGTGACCGACCCTCATAATCTGGGGGCTGTGATCCGTTCGGCTTGCGCCTTTGGAGCAGACGCTATTATCGTTCAAAGTCGATATGCCCCCCCTTTAAACGGTTTGGTGGCCAAGGTTGCGTCAGGGGCGATGGAGCATATTTCCGTAGTTTATGAAACCAATCTGGCGCGGACGATTGAAGCCATGCAGGAAAGCGGATATTTTGCACTTGCTTTGGATGAGCGTGGCGAAAAAACAATCGGGCAGGCACAAAAATATAACAAAACTTTATTGGTTCTGGGTGCAGAAGGTCCCGGGTTGCGACCGTTGGTGCGGGATAAATGTGATGTCTTGGTGCAGTTACCAACTTTTGGCGCTTTATCAAGTCTGAATGTCTCGAATGCTGCGGCTGTATCGCTTTATGCTGTAACCACAGGATAGCCTTTCCAAATCACTTTGTGATATCATCACTGCACTCCTCACGGTGTTTTTCTACGCGTTGTCGCTGGTTTTTTATCAAATGAGATTGTGCTATTTGGCTTTATTGTTCTTGAGTTAGACGCATTTCGCGGGCGCGTGACAGAATTGCATCTTCCATTTTGCGGCCTGTATCTGCGGCGACTGTGGCATCTTTCCATGATCCGCCGGATTTAACCTGACGGAACACCTTGACTGAAATCGCTTCGGCTTTAAGTTGGCGATCGAGAATAAAAACATTAAGTTTCGTTCGTTCATTCGGTGTAGCCGGATCGGAATACCAGTCTGTGATGATTGTGCCGCCAAACGGGTCAGCGGATGCCAGAGGCATAAAGGATACGGTATCGAGGGCAGCACGCCATAAATAGCTATTCACAGCAACGCCGTTTTCACCTGGCCCTGAACTGCTTTTTTTGCCACCAAATATTTCCATGCCGCCGTCACCGAATATGCTTGGGGCTTTATCATAAATGCTATTGGCACCCGTTGCCGTCCGGTCTGCGCCAGTCGGATATTTTGCTTCTCCGTTACTACAGGCGTTCATCAGAGCTATTACAGGGATCAAAAGGGCAATCAGGGCTAAACGAATCATATTTGTTTCCTTTATAATTATCGCTTGTCATGGCGCATATGCACCATCCGTTAGAAACAAAGACTTAGCACGCTCATCACTGGTTCTCAAGGGTGGGCATTGCAGAATAGCTTGTATCAGGATGGAAATTTTGCTATTTTTTGTTATGAATAATAAAATCGATCGAGATGATCCCATCGTTCAAATAGCCTTGTATGAGTATTTTATGGCAAAATCTGCGGATTTAATACCAGAGGGTATTGCTGTTCTGGCGAGAGACGGTCGTATTTTTTCTGGCAGCGCTATCCGTTATAACCATGGGTCATTACAAACGGCGCAACAAACAGTTTTTAACGCATTTGCTGCTGCTTTTGCCTTTCAAGGAGGTTATCCTAAAATATCCGAGGTTTGCGAATACCGGATTGTTGTGACAGAAAATACAGCGGGTTATCCTGAAATCAAAAGATATGATTATCCCCCTCTCTAATCTCTTTATTATTTTTCATATTTTATGGTCATTTGCTGTGCTTGAGTTCGGATAGGTTTTTCCGCTATAGTCCGTGTTTATTGCCAATTGTATTGCGAGAGTTATTTATGAACTGGTTGTCCAATTATATTCGTCCTAAAATCCGCTCGATTGTTGGATCAAAGGATGTTCCCGAGAATTTGTGGCAAAAATGCCCGTCATGCGAAGGCATGTTGTTTCATCGTGATCTTGCCGAGAATCTGAATGTTTGTAATCATTGTGGTCATCACATGAAAATTACCATCAAAGAACGTCTGGCCTTGATCTTTGATGATTCCAAATATGAACGTCTGGCGGTGCCGAGCGTTCCTCAGGATCCTTTGAAGTTCAAAGACAAGAAAAAATATGTTGATCGTTTGAAAGATGCTCAGTCCAAAACCAGAGAGAAAGATGCCATTGTTGTGGCCTTTGGCATGGTTGGTGGTAACCCGACAGTTGTGGCAGCCTTCAATTTTGCTTTTATGGGTGGTTCGATGGGGGCTGCTGTTGGTGAAGGGATTGTTCGTGCGGCGGAAGTGGCTGTTCAGAGAAGTGCTGCGTTGATTGCCATTCCAGCATCCGGTGGGGCTCGTATGCAAGAAGGTATGGTTTCATTGATTCAGTTGCCACGGTCTGTTATTGCCGTTCAGATGGTTAAGGATGCCGGATTGCCTTATCTTGTTCTTTTGACCGATCCAACTACGGGTGGTGTTAGTGCGTCTTTTGCGATGCTGGGAGATATTCATCTGGCTGAGCCCGGATGTATGATTGGATTTGCCGGAAAGCGCGTAATTGAAGAGACAATCCGTGAACAATTACCTGCCGGATTCCAGACTGCCGAATATTGTCGTGAACATGGCATGGTTGATGTTGTTGTTCCTCGTCAGGAATTGAAAGAAACTTTATCCCGTATTTTGTCCTTGTTGATGCAGCGTATTGTTGATGATGGATCTTCTGGTGGTTCAAAAGGTTCAGGTAGAAAGGGGGGGCGCTCAGCCAAGGATGCGTTGGCCGCCAAAGTTATTTCTGCTGGTGTCGCTCTTGCCCATCCGACACTAAATCGGGTTGATGTAGACTCGCTTTCTCCTGCTAATGAAAGTGGTGGTACTGTGCCTCCGGCTAAAACTAACGTGCGGCGTTCCAATCGTGCAGCCCGCGCCTGATCTTTCCGCAGCCCGTATTCTGCCGGATCATTTTGATCCGGATCCCAGATTGCAGCAGTTGCTTGATCGGTTGACTGGATATTATCCGCGCGGCATTGATCCTGGTCTTGAACGGACGTTACGTTTATTGAAAGACCTTGGGAATCCTCATCTCAAACTTCCTCCTGTTCTTCATGTCGCGGGTACGAATGGTAAAGGGTCTGTCCTTGCTTATTTGCGGGCGATGTTTGAAGCTGCAGGTTTGGTTTGCCATGTAATGACCTCTCCGCATCTTGTGCGGTTCAATGAACGTTTGGTTGTATCAGGAGTTGAAATCTCGACGTCTGATATTCTGGCTTTGTTTGAAGAAGTCGAAACTCTTAATGCAGGTCAGGAAACTACAGCGTTCGAGTTGATAACTGCTGCGGGGTTTCTTGCATTCTCCCGTTCACCTGCGGATGTTACGTTGGTTGAAGTGGGTATGGGCGGCCGGTTTGATGCAACCAATGTTATTCCCCATCCTTTGATGAGCATCATTACGGTTATTTCAAAGGATCATACGAAATTTCTTGGCCATGATCTCAAGCAAATTGCTTTTGAAAAAGGCGGCATTATCAAAGAGAAGACTCCCTGTGTTGTAGGACCACAAATTCATGCTGATGTTTTTAAAGTATTCGAAGATATTGCTCGCGATAAAAACTCTTTGCTCTTGCGCCATGGATCTGAATGGTCTTTTGATGTTTTGTCTGAGCGCATAATTCTTCATACTTTATCTAATCTTTATGATTTGCCCCATCCAAATTTGGTCGGCTTTCATCAGTTTGGAAATGCTGCCACGGCGGCTATGGCGATGCTGGAGCTCAATGGGCGTTTGACTAAAGGTGTTATGATGCCTTCGATCGAACAAGGTCTGTGTTCGGCACGTTGGCCAGCTCGGTTGCAAAAAATTTCCAAAGGGCCTTTGACCGAATTATTACCGGATGATTGTGAATTATGGATTGATGGGGGGCATAATGACAGTTGTGGTCGGGCTTTGTCCGATCAAGCCAGAATTTGGGCAAATCATGATGGAAAAGATTTGCATTTGATCCTCGGGATGTTGACGACCAAGGATCCTTGTGAGTTTTTCGAGCCTCTTTGTTCGTTATCCTCCAGCGTTCATACCGTGACGATTCCAAATCAGGCTTTGAGTTTTTCGGCGGATGATTTGAAAGTGACGCTAGGTGGGAAATTTGATATAGACATTTCCAGTGCGACGAGCCTTAAGGATGCTGTGTGCGCTTGCTTGAATATCCAGTCCGATTCCTCCAAACGTATTCTAATAACTGGATCTTTATACCTTATGGGGTCTATTTTAGAGCAACATCAATAAAGATTGTCAGTTTTCTAGGCTCAGGACTTATTGATTATGGATTCACAAAATAGATAAGATGTGATTCACTGGTGGCGGAGGAATTTGCCATGAGTGATTTGTTTTATCTGAGTGAAGAACAGTTTAAGCGGATCAAGAAATATTTTCCGTACCCGCACGGGAAGCCGCGTGTGGATGATTTGTTGATTATCAGTGGGATTATTCATGTTTTAAAGCGCGGCCTGCAATGGCGTGATGCGCCACAAGAATACGGGATACCCAAGACGCTGTATAACCGATTTGTGCGATGGAGCAAGATGGGAGTATTTGATAAAATATTCTCTGCATTGGTTGAAGATGGTGGCACACCGGATCAACTGATGATTGATGCGACCCATTTAAAAGCACATAGAACAGCGGCAAGCCTGTTAAAAAAGGGGCTGTTCCCCGTGCTATCGGGCGTACAAAGGGTGGATTAAACTCGAAACTTCATGCTGTAACAGATGGAAATGGTCGCCCTGTTTTATTGGAGCTGACGGCAGGCAATATCAGTGATTATGATGGAGCACGAAGCATGGTGGAAAAATTACCACAGGCTCGAGAGTTGCTTGCTGACAGGGGCTATGATGCCGATTGGTTTCGTGATGCTTTGAAAAACATGGGCATAACGCCTTGCATTCCCCTGAAGAAGAACCGAACGATCCAACATTTTTATGATAAGACCCTCTATCGT
>DIMG01000022.1:0-1697 GCA_002425415.1 Micavibrio sp. UBA5572 | reverse complement strand
TGTGCACATACCTTCAAGGCAGCCATCACGCTCGCCTCTATCGTTATATGGTGGATTTAATGAGTCCTGAGCCTAGAGCTTAACGCTTTTTTTACCGCTTGAGTGCTTAATCCATAGTATGAGCGCCATGATTTCAGATAGAGATATTATACGTTTGCACCTTTCTCTCGAGTTGCCGCGTATGGTTGGCGAAATGCTGGATCGCAGATTGCCGATTGCAGATGATGAAGCTTATGCACTGGAAGTGGCTTTGTCAGAAATGACATCTGAAAAATTCTTGTTGGCCGCTGCTTGTGTTGCGCGTTACATGGCGTTAGAAAAATTCTTAGATGAGGAGCTACAAGTGGCTTTGTCTTTACAAGCAGATGTTGCCTTTGATGATTATGCTCCGCGTTATCTTGCTGGCTTAAAGCATAGCATGAAACAAACGTGTTCAGGTTACGCCATGTATATGCAAGAAGACCTTGAGAGCTTTGCAGATTTATTTTCTATGGCAGCGGACATCCCTTCCGGTTCAGCGGCTTTGCGTGATATTTCAATGATCTTGTCCGATCAGGCGGCGGCTCATGCCGAAGCAATGACAATCGAAGACGATTTATTTGATTATGATGAACTTTTTACTACCGATTATCGTTCATCACCAATTGTTGCATCGGATGTTCCTGATGATAATGTGGTTTTATTTCCCATTATTGCGCGTCGTCCGGCAAATTAAGTTGTCCTGTTGAATTTTCACAGACCATTGCTCCCAATTTTTTTCCACCCAACAAGTGCATGTGGTAATGAGGAACTTCTTGCCCGCCGTTCAGACCTGTGTTGGTAATCGAGCGAAATCCTTCAGATTCAAGATTTTCAGCTTTGGCAATTTTAGCGATGGCGCGGGAGAAGGCCGTTATCTCTTCTTTTGACGCTCTGGCTCCAAAATCAAGAACATCTGTGTAATATCCTTTTGGAATCACAAGAATATGGGTGGGGGCTTTGGGGGTAATGTCCTTGAAAGCAAGAACATGGTCATTTTCAAAAACTTTATCGCAGGGAATCTCACTACGTAAAATTTTTGCAAAAATATTTTGTGGATTGTAAGTCATGGTTTTTATCCTTCTATAATATTATTTCAAAATACGATTTTTTGTCTGTGTTTAATTATAGTCCAGAAGTGCATTTACAAAAATAGAAAGAGTCACGCATAAAAAAGTCATGTTTGTTAAAGCATTCGATACGATCCGTCCTATTTTTGCAAAAATAAAAAATATATGTTATACAAGTACTTATAAGTATAAGATAAGTATAAGAAAAAATAGAAATGGGAGATTGGACAATGCCTCGGAACGGGTACTGGATCGAGTGTATTCCTGTTGAACTTGCAACTAATACACCAATAGTTTTTAGTAATGAAAAAAATAGAAATACAGAGCAATGTCATCTAGATGATAAGGGGCAATATAGAGCGATATTTTCCTCTATTCCTGATCTTGATGTCGTGGCTCCGTCGCCAGATCAGGCTATTGATAAATTGCGTCATAAATTACGCGCTCTTAGTCGTTATTATCGTATGACAGGGCGTACTTTACCAGAAAGTGATAACCCTGTTCGTCCGCCTAAGAATTTGCGGACTGTTCAGGGATGGATTTCTGTTTATGTGCACCTTACAACAGAACCCTTAATCTTGTGATCCGGTAATCCCCCCTAAATTAATA
>DIMG01000009.1 GCA_002425415.1 Micavibrio sp. UBA5572 | reverse complement strand
AGTGAAAAAAGTTGTAGCCAAAAAGCCAGCAGCTGCTCCAATAACAGCAGTTATTGCGCCAACAGCAGCATAATTAAAAATTCAGATAATTAAAAAACCCGCCATCTTTGGCGGGTTTTTTACATGGTCTAAAGAAAATAAGACCAGAATCGAAGATTTTCTATTTATATTTATAGAGTCAAAGCAAATATTTTTGCGTAGAAAAACACCGTGAAGAGCGCAGTTACGATGTCACAAAATTATTTGGAAAGACTATAACAAACCTCAGCGAAAAATCCCCAAAAGCCCTCGAAGCCTCCTACACCCTATTTTACAGATCATAAGGCGACAAAGGGCGAAAGCACAAAATCTATTTCTTATTTGGAAGCGGCAGGAGAAAGAACCATCATAACCTGACGGCCTTCCATTTTTGGCTCAAAATCAACTTTAGCCAAATCACCCAAATCAGCAAGCATCCGTTTCAAAAGCTGCATCCCGATTTCTGTATGAGCCAACTCACGACCACGAAAGCGCAAAACAACTTTAACTTTATCTCCACCTTCTAAAAATCGGCAAGCAGCTTTGAGTTTGACATCATAATCATGATCGCCAATCATCGGACGCAACTGAATTTCCTTAACTTCAACTGTTTTTTGCTTTTTACGAGCCTCAGCAGCTTTTTTCTGCTGTTCAAATTTAAATTTCCCGTAATCAAGAACTTTACAAACAGGTGGATCGGCATTCGGAGAGATTTCAACAAGATCAAGGCCAGCCTCTTCCGCACGGCGTAAAGCCTCCCGAATTGTCACAACCCCAACCATTTCACCATTTTCATCTACGAGACGTAAACGCTCAAGGCGTATATCTTGATTGACGCGCGGCCCACCGGAATCGCGATTATCGCGAGGATCTCGTGAGGGACGACCTGAACCAGAATAAGGCTTCTTGATAGCTAACTCCTATATGTTAAATTAAAATACCACTGGGCTTAAATTACATGCAAAAACCCGAATAATATGGAACATTCATAATGTCCTTTACTATAAAATGCAAGCGACAAGGTGCGTACCAACCATGGATAGGCACTAAAAACAAGTTACCCGATCAATCATCACTATTATAAAAATCACGATAAGCCGACATATCATCCAAAGGAAAATAGGGAACTCTCAAATCCGGTGGATTAGCCTCAATTGTAGGGACACTTTTGTTAAACGCCTCAACTCTAACAGGATTTTCAGCCTCATAAGCTTTACGTTTTCCGTTGATATCTACAGATAACAAATAAGGTGTAACGACACCATCCTCAATCTTGAAGGTACATTCGACTGTATTAACAGAAATAACACCGAAAGGATCAATTCGCCTGTATATAATCCGTATAAACTGCCCGAAATCCTCCATCCCCAAATATTTTATTTTTTCCGGATACGGCTCATTCAACTCAATATAAACCTTACAAACCCCATAATGGATTGTAGCCTGAGGATTATACAAAAGAAAAATGATAAAAATAAATGCAAAAGCAGAACCACCAATCCACCATTTACGGTTCCCAGATTTTTTAGGTGGCACAGCCTGAGCTGATTGATCAAAATTTTTTTTGACCGCCACGGCTTACCCCCCTTGAGCTTCAGACAAAGCAGTTTGAGTACTTGCAACCACCAATTCACTAACAATTTCGTCAATGACTTCGGTTAAAGCAGCGGCTTTGGCCTCACCACCATCTTGTGATTTCATGATAATACGGCGCTTGATTTCATTACGAGCACTCCCACCCGGAAAAGAAACAGCAAGAATTTGTCGGGCACGACCGGCACCAAATTTTGAATAAAGCTGATTACGGATCAAAACATCTTCAACCGAAGTCGCAAAAGCCCAAAGTTCAATAGGACCGAGCGTATTAATCAAATGCTGTTCATAACGACCTTCATTAGTTCCAAGAATAAGCAAAGCAGGAGCACCACCAGCACGAGGACCCGTTAATTTATAACGAATAATACTGCGTGCAGTAGCAGACAAACCAAAACGCTCTTTTACATTGTCAACAGCCTTCTCGGAAACAGCAGTCCCCAAAACCCAAACACCAGTTGCCAGATCAACCATGTCATCATCAAAATCTTCAAGGAGCTGTGATGCCAAAACAATCTGTACGCCCCGTTTGCGCCCCTCACGTACATCCCGAATAACTTGAGCACGAACAGAAGCAGAAGAGCTTGTCCTGTGAAACTCGTCATAACAAAGGCGCTTTGGTGTCTCTGCCAGATCTTGCAATTTGCTTTCGTGATAATATCTGTATTTCTCTGGGATAAACTGAAGGGACTCAGCACCAACCCACCAACTCCGAACCAAAGCATGCCGTGCCAACATATACATGATGGAAGTCTGACGATCGGCAGTATCATCGCCTTGGGGAGAGACATCCATTAAATCAAGAGAACAAACACGGGCTTCAGCAATCTCAAACTGCGTGACAGAAGACAAAATCGGATACTCACGAATAGCCGAAGTAATCATACGTTCAAACGCATTGATAACAGATTCCGAACTGGTTCCAATCGAAGTTTGCTCCAACAATGTTCTAATTTGAGGACGACGAGCTGCGGTAATAGCATCCCCCAGAGTAGGAACGGCATAACGTTGGGCGACATTGGCCTCATTAATCAAACCCATTTCAAACAAGCGGTCAACAACATCCCACCAATAAGGGTCGGTTGGAAGATGAATAGAGTGTTTTTGCAAGGCCTCATCGATATCGCCGTCCAAACGGGGAAGATATGGCCTTGGTTCAGCATTAGCAGAAACATCATCACGCCAACGGAACATTTCATCGACAACAAGACCTGACAATTGCTGAATACCGTCATACGGCTTATCATGCCCGGGTGGAGTCGATAACAAAACCATAAGCTCAACCAGATAGCTGCGCTCATCCATCAATGGAGCCCGACATCCCAACTGGGTATCAAACGGATTAATCGCGTATTGACGCGACATCTGCAAACGATAATAAGCTGACTCTCCCTGACGGGATATAGGAAGAGCTTCTTTAATCAGGGAAACCAACCCCGAAGATGAAGGTCCAATGTCAATAATCGCAACGAATGGCAATTTATTGAGCCCAGGAGATAAAATCGTCCCCAAATTCAAGGTATTCATCAAAACGGATTTACCCGCACCCGGCTGGGCAAAAATCAAATCAAACCAGGTCGTCGTCAAGTTTGTTCCTGTCTGATATGGCCATGATTTCCCATCAGGTGTCCGCAGAATAATAGCACCATGGGCAAAAGGGCTTGATGGACGTTGCCATGGAACCAATTTCATCACTTCCCGCATAGGAGCAATAGCAGTAGGAGCGGTACCCGCACAATGAATCCCCATAGCCGAAGACATGATACAATCAAGGGGATCTCCGGAAACATCGCTCACCTGCGCATATCCCCAACTCTCTACGGATTGCATAAGAATAGACAAACGATCCAGAATAAGACTTGGAGATGATTTAGGCGCCCATGTTGCAAATGACACGCGCAGCTTAACGACTGGCTCGTTACGAGCCATAACCTGCAAACCTTCCAGAGAATATTTAATCTGCTTATTCAAAGCATTTGTAACACTCATCAACGTAGCGACAAATGATCGGAACTGCGAAGCTTCTGCACCACCACCTTCAATCATAAACGAGATCCTAAAAGGAACCTTGGCATCATATAGGCGATTTAAAAGACCGGGAAACGGCGTAGCCTCCATCGGCCCCAAAGTCATATCAGCTCCCGCCCAGTTAAGATCATCAATCTGAACAACTGGCCCCCCCGTCAAACGAGCATCTCCAACAGAAAGCTGTGTTCGTAAAGGGGGCCAAATCACATCCGACAAGTCTATCCGGCTAGTGGGAGCCCGTGCAGGAATAGGATCTCCCGGTAGACAAGCCCGCCAATTATTATGGCTTTTATTCGGAAACATATTATTCCGCACCGCTTTAACAGCCTCATGAACTTCCAGCAATTCAGCACGAATGCCCATTTCATTAAGAGCTTGTTCGATAGAAGTCACATAACTTTTGTGGCGCGTCCGTAAAGCCTCAACACCAGCCAGAGGATTTTGACCGTAAGGAGCATTAACCCACATCTTTGTTTGTTCGAGCTTATCCTTGCGAACACGCTCCATCTCACTTTTACTCATGACAGATGGGCGAGTCCAAAGAACAAAATAGCATTCTTCATAGCTCAAAATAGTTGAAAGGTTTTTGATCTTTTCATCAAGAAGATCCTGAACCTCAAGGCCAATATTCTGGGCAGTTGTTCGGGAGGCTTCCATCTGTCCGGTTAAATGAGACCGAATTCGGTTTGGATCACGAGCAAAATAGATCTGCATCGCATGACCTTGACGGTCGAATTTTGACCCCAACTTTACGGTCGCCGCTTCCACAAGAAAATTATACTCTTCTTCACCGATAATTTGTCGAGACCCATCAACTTTAAGATAACTGACCAAAGATCCATCACTTGAAGCCAGCGTAGACTCGCTTTCTGCAGTCTCGATACGAATAAAGCTCTCGATCGACTGACGAAGAGCGATTTGGAAAGGTGCGAGAAGTTTTTCAATAAATTTCATAGAGAATCATCACAGTTAAACACGTCCACAGTGTAAACAGAAATGCTGGGGAATAAAATATAGAAATACACCAAATTGAGCTTAACTTGCCTGTTTCATAGCATCTCTATAAAGATTGAACCACAATGTCGGCACCCGATTCCCGAATGGCCCATCTTTTGACCTCCAATAGGCCAAAATCTGAGGAAACTGGTTAAACTCAAGGTCAGCTTCGCGAATGAGCCTCCGATCAAGTGGCATCAAACGCACACCCTCAAGCCTGTTTCCACGATCAGCATAATATCGGGATGTTAGAAAATCTTTCATAACCGTTGCAAGAACATAAGGATCATCCGTGCCAATCCTGTGACGAACCTCATCTCGACGAGCCATCAAAGAATCCAAAGTCGCACGGGCAGCCTCAGCCAT
Organism: Micavibrio sp. UBA5572; assembly: GCA_002425415.1. GTDB lineage: Bacteria > Pseudomonadota > Alphaproteobacteria > Micavibrionales > Micavibrionaceae > UBA1573. The sequence goes on along the minus strand of DIMG01000009.1, from coordinate 25,546 downwards.
AGGCCCTTGGGATATACGGGCAACATACACAGCGCGCATAACATGGTGAAGATCAACTTGAGATAATTCAGGCAACCAAACTAGAACGGCAGAGCGCATGGTGCAAGCCATATCCAGATTAAAGCACTGGTGACAAAAAATACAAGCAGTGACCATATTGTCCATTGTCAGGTTACTGACATTTTGATCCAGAAAATGGACTTCTTGATATTTTTTGGCCTGAAACCCACAACACTGACAAGTATGATCATCACGATCAAAAACAGCCTTTTTAATCTCGGGAGTAATAACCTTCACTGTACCACTCAGAGAAGCCTTCCGGCTCTCTCTTGATTCCGACATTACCGGACGAGAAATTCCTAATACGAGGGGCAAACTGGACATCAATAAAAACACCTTAAATAAATCATTATGGCAACGTCAGGGGATATAATAGCCGAAAGCGAAATTAAAGGAAAGAACAAGAAAAAGCCTGCGAAGTTTCGCAGGCTTTTTGCAATCGAATTCGTAAACTCCGGCAATTACTTCGCCAAAGTCCCCGCATCCGCAATTTTCTTAACATTGGCAGCCTCTGTCACCGTACCTGTACCGATCAAAGTCTGCATCGATTCTGTGATGATCGGGATCATAAACAGACCACCACCAACAGCCAAACGGATTGCTCCATCTTTCAAGTGAGTTTGTGTTGGATTTTCAACATGGTCTTTGATTTTCAAAATACCAAGAATAGAAAACAACATTCCCATCATATAAGAAATAGCAGACAGGAAACCAGGAAGATCTTGAATCCCAGCCACAATATTATTCGCAATATCGTTAAATGTATTCGCTGGGGCAGCTTGCGCTCCGGAACTTGACATTGTTCCCATCACAAAAGCGGCAGCAGTCACAGCATTCAGTTTATTCAGTCCTTTTTTTAGTTTCAGCATGGTATCCTCCTCCTATGCATATTGTCTCCAATAAGTTGACCTATATTCAGTATATAAAAGATTAGTGGCAATTTCAACAAAAAAAGACACAAAAAAGACATATTTCGCAAAAACTACGCCCTTCCTACCTTTTTTGGTTTTTAAAAGCAAAAACTATTAAGAAAAAAGCCTGCGAAAACCCGCAAGCTTTTTAAATAATCTATAGTCAAAGAGCTTATTACTAAGTAAACAACACCCCAACCGACGTCAAACCGAAGGTCGTCTGAACCGCATTCATCAAAGGCCCAAGATTAACCGCTAATGCACCACCAAAAATATGAGTAATCGCTGCCATCATGGATGCCTGCCCTTTACCCTCAGCCACATCACGCAAAATAAAGAACCCACGGATAAAGCTGATCCAACCGACCAACATCATAAACAATAAAATCGAACTGATAATGGCCAGAACATGATCGTCAATAGCACCACCATCTATCGGTGTAGAAAGAATAGCATAGGTTGTAATATCATTATCACCAAACATTGATCCAGTAAAAGCAGTCATTAAATCATCAAGAGTGAATAAAACACCGGCCAAAACAAAAGTCATAATTGTCCCCACACCAGATGGCCCGCTGGGTCCATCCTGAGACGTTTTAAGCAAACGACTAATACCAACAACCGTTAAAAATAGACCAGCCAGATAACCAAACCCTCCGAGAAGGTGGCTCACAGGGCCATAAATATCCACAATCAACGCAACCATCATCGCATCAAGACCATAAGACGCGGCAGCCGAACCACTCACACCATGATCCGCAGAGGCCACTGTAACACCACCACTAATCAACGTTTCGCTTGCCTCAGTCACCATAGGCAACATAAACAGAGCACCACCAGCCACAAAGCGTTTAAGAGAAGCAGAAATCGGGGTCTGATTCGGATTCTCAACATGATCTTTCAACTTGACCAAAGCTGAAACCGCCATAACCATCCCCATAAGATACGCCAAACCGGAAATTAAACCAGGAAGATCATTTGAAGCCAAAATAACGTTACAAATCACATCACCAACAGTACCAGTACCCGCTGAAACCGCAGAACCACAGCCTGTTGCACTGGAAACCCAGGAAATAATACTCGACACAGCTGTTGTCAAAAATCCGCTGATTGTACCCAATAAAGCAGCAACAGCAGCAGAGACAGATGACACAACAGCACCAATAACACTGGTTACAGCCGAACTCGCAGCGGCAATGAGAGAACTAGCCCATGAAGACATTGATGCGGCATGCGCCATCGAAGGTGTCAAAACCGTAAGCGAAAAAAAGGCCGCAAAAAACGAGCCAGAAAAAATTGACCTTTTGATTTTAATTTTTTTCATATTCATAACACACCCCGACCGTTATTACGGTTCTACATTACCTCCATTGAACCACATCTACAGAAAAAAGACAACATTTTTGCCTTAAAGCTCAACAAAATCGCGATTCAAGCGAAAGCCCACCTGTAATATTGTAAGTGATAGTGATTAGGAATCTGTTAAGAACTAAACATGAATACCAGAAGAAAATGCCATGCAAAACCTGATCTCTGTATGGCATTAACGTATTCAATTAAAAATAAAAATATCGACTACTCAACCAGCCGACCGGACGAACCGACAACAACCCAGCCATTCTGACCTTGGTCAATGGAAAGAATTGTTCCCAAACCAGTCACACGATCGCCAACTGAAACGGTTTTCAAATCAGATTTTCCAACCTGACCCAAAATAGCTCGTCCCAACTGGGCACTTTTCAAAACCCAAGATACTTCTGGCTGTTTATTTTGAACAACAGATTCTTCTTGAGCAGGTTTTACAGAGGTTTTTTTCTGTAATGATGAAGTTTTGGAATCAGAACGTTCTTCTTTTTTGGCTAACTGAATCTCAAGAGAAGAAATCCTGTCTTTCAAACTCAAAACCTGATCTTTATAATTTTCCTGCTCGGAGACAGCCTCTCCAAGCTTCATTTCCAACTCCGCAATTTTTTCTTTGGAAGTATCATCAGCAACATCACTCTGAACAGGAGCAACCTCCACCGGAGCATTCAAAACCTCCGCCTGAGGCATAATACTAGGAGACTCTGCATTAGCATTAGGAGACTCTGCCGTAAGAACAGGGGTGACCTCCACGTCAGAAGGAATCACCACATTTTCTGCTGGTTCTGCTGGTTCTGCTGGCGACTCATCACGCCCCACTTTTTTGATAGAATCAACGGAAGGGAAATCAGACACAGGCTGGATAGCGACCATATCCCCACCCAAAATCGGCTGCTTCTCAGATAATTCAGAAGTAGGGAACTCCTCTGGAGAAACATCAACAGGAACAACTATATTTGTATCTCCAGCACCTTCAGGCAATGCAGTCATCAATGATTCGCTTTGGACAGGAAGTTGTGGCTCAAGGGTTGCTGACTCAACCTGCATTGATCCCACATCAGAAAGAAGGCCTCGTTCATCCGCAACAGATTCGTCAGAAACAACTGCATCAACTGGCTCTGAAAGCTCCGTAACATCGGCAGGAACATCCTCTTGAACCGCGTAAACCGCGCTTTGGGTTCCACTGCCTCCAAATTTATAGACCATAAACCCCAAAGCACCTAAAACAGCTAAAACAACAATCAGGATAGTCGAAAAAGAACTTTTCTTCTTGGAAGGCGTATCCTGAAATTCGGAAGCAATATCCTCACCCGAATCATCCCAACTGTCATCACCTAACGAGGCATCACCATCGATTTCATCAAAATACTCATCCTCTTCAACAGAATCAAATGCATCATTTTCATATTCATCAATATTATTGTCTGACATCAGAACATTTCTCCAGATTTTTGCTATTGAGCAGGATTGTTATAAGGATTGTTATAAGAATTATTAACACCATTCGGCTGAAAATAAACGCCGGGTTGTTGCATCATCGCTTGACCGTTCAAACCTTGCTGTAAAAGTTGCATAGGATTTCCTCCCTGACCAAAAAAACCAACATTTTGCTGATTATTAAGATTATTAGGGTTGTTTGGATTATTAGGATTAGACGCATACTGGGATGTATGAACATCTTGATCGGTGACGGCAGTCGTAAACATCAACCCCAATGGCGTTCCTGCCTTAACACGTACAAGAATTTCAACATCCGAATCCTCATCCAGAATTTCACCAACTTTGTCGGCGGCTTCAGACACAGCTTTTGATAATTCCTGCTTGGTGTCTAAGTCTGAATTTTCCTGCGACACTGTAGAATCTCCACCACTCACTTCAACTGTCGTTGTTCCATTCTCGGCAATAGCAGAACCCATTCCTTGAATAAAACTGACAGCAGCAGGCAAAACAATACGCTGCAAGTAGCGGTGATCGACATCGGTGGCCATTCCCGTCAATGTTGTATCCGGATCCACAGCAACAGCATTAATTGGAATACTATGCCCATCTTTACCAACCAACGTATTAAACTCCATAATCAGATATTCCTCCTGTCTTTGGAAACTCCCCAAAACGCGAGAACCAGAAAATGGCCCAGAAACAAGCAAAGCAACAATCGGCCCCGGAATATCGGAATTAGCTTCCATCAACAACTGACCATAAGCAATATCACCTGCGGGAATAAGAACCTTCAAAGGTAATAGTTCTTGTCCAACAACTCCCTGCTCGCCACCAACACCACTTTGTTGAAGCCCACCAAAAGCATCAGCCCCTTGCCCTGACAATTGCGCGGATTGCTGCAACATAGACGAATCATAAACTTTCATATTTTGCATAGGCTCAAAAGACTTTTCCCCCATAATATTACCAACCTGAGCAATCATAGCCTGAGCCAAGCCATTAACGCGTTCAGCCTGCTGAGGATCAACTTGAGCCTGCGAAACAAACTGCTCTTGCTCACGTTGCAAGCGTAACCTCTCTTCTTGCAGTCTTTTCCAACGAACAAGAGGATCTTCCCCACCGGCCTCATTATCAGGAACTTCCAACAGAACTTTTGGCGGATCAATTGGTGTCGGAATAGAACTGGCACCCTCTTTTAAAGCAGCTTCAAGACTCTGTTGGTTATGCTCTTCTATAGCCCCACGCATAGTTTGGGTAACCTCGCTTGTACCAGGGGCTTCTTTCAACTCCGTTGCACCGTCATCAACGCGAGAAACAGAAACACTCTTGTTATCACCACCAAAAAGGGCGATCGCAGCCACTACGACAAGAACAGCAACACCAACAAGAGCGAGTTTTAAAACCGGTGAACCGCTAATCGTGCTCCCAACCGACGCACTGGCACTAGAACTTCCAAACTCATCAAAACCCGAATTTTGATCGAAATCAGATTCAAAATCATTGTTATCAATATCATTATTATTAGCCATTTTATTGCTCCATAGGGGACAGATAGGCGCGCAACATTTTGCCTTTATCAGACAACAGTAGCACAGGTGTATTATCTAGCGCGTAAACATGCATGCCATCCGCAGACTGAACCGATTTATTCCAGGCAGGAGACAAAAGAGTATAAGGAGTCCTGACATACATCATACCCCCTTTAATATAGGCAGAAGTTCTGCCATCAACACCCTCAACAGAAACTTTAGTCATGCCCGCAGAAGACGGTATTCCGACCAATACCTTGGACAAATCTTCATCACCTGCTTTAATCGAAACCGGAGTCATCACAGGAGGAAGAATTCCCTTTGGCCCCACTTCGGGAATCTGGACATCTAAGCGAACATGAACAGTTTTGCGCTCGGTTTTCAAAGTAAAAATTACAGGTGGGTTTAACCCCAGAAGACGCATAGAAACATTGCCCTGAGCAAAATGACTCTGGGGAGTGATTCGGACGATATGCGATCCTTCTTCTGGCTGCTCAACCTGAAAATCACCTGCCCATGTCAAATCCTGAATCGGCCAAGGCTGCCCCGTAACATCAACAATACTCAAAGTTGTAACATTGCCAAAAGCGGCTTTAACCAACACAGGCTTGGCACCAGGTTCCAAAGAGGCCTGAACAAAACTCGACTCAGGCTCGGGATCAGAATAAATCGGAGTCTCAACCGCCTGCGATGTTTCATCATACAATTCAAGCATTCTACGAATTTCCGAAGGTTTCAAAGGCATAAGAGTATCAACGGCACTCGAAAAGGCTTCTTTTCGTTCTTCTTGAGCCACTTCAGCCTTTGTCTTCCCATCAGGAACCGAGAGTGGAGTCGCTGTCAATTCATTCAAAGGAGCATTCTCATCCAAACTTCCATCTTCCGTAGAGGCAGCCATTCCCAAGACATCCGAAAGACTAGGGGGGGACGAAGACATTGCATCAGACTGATTTTGATCGCTATTCATCAAAACCGACGGAACAGCCTGATCCAGCTGAACCTCGGAATCCTGAGCCATGCACGGCCAAACAGAAAGCATCACCGAAACAAATGCCCCGAGACACAACATAGGAGAATTAAAAAATTTACGTTCCATATACACCCCGAAAAGGTCACCCGTTGAGACCGAAGCGATTAATTTTAATAAAACCACCACGACCGAACTCCATAATACATTCGTCAAGCAGAATAACCAGCTTTATAAAGCATGTCATCATCGAAAATCAAAAAACGTGAAATCTCATGCATTTTATTGGGCGACCCAACGTTCTATTCCTACTCCACTTGAACTTTCCACATCATGAACAGCCACCAAAGTCAGGGTAATCAGAAGACGTTCAGAGCTAACTTTAGACTGCGCCTGATAAGTAATAACAAGAGGAACCTGCACCTGCCACTCATACCGCCCCTTAACAAGCCCCTCGGAAACAAGAACCGGAACGCCAGCAGGCGCTGACAAAATCAACTGTTGGTTTGCCTCAACAGTTTCGATAATACGGGATTCGTTAAGAGCTTTTATAAAGCTCTGCCACCCCGTAGGAGTAAAATTACGAGAAGCTTCCTGCAAGCGACGACGATAATCATTAAACCCGAAAGTCATCACCTCGGTTGCAGCCTGCGCACTCCATGATGTTAGCGCCTTAACACTTAAATTTGGGACATAAAGCGGCGTCATCTCGATCATATCACCATCTTCAGTTGTAGCAAAATAACGATTTTCCGGACGGTGAACATCAACGATAAAAAACAATAGAGCGACCAAGGAAACAATAACCATCGACTCAAAAACAGCAATTCTTAATATCCGTCGATAACCAGCTCGATAATAAGCGCTCCGCCCCATAGCCGCGGGACTCATGATCGGAATCTTCAAAGATTTTTTCTTCACAACGCCCTGTTGCGAAGCAGAAGCAGAATCAGATAAAGCACTGGAGTTTTGGGGATCTGTAATAACCATTTACATCCTACTGAGCCAACCATTGCTCAATTGCCACACCATTCGGGCTTTCGAGTTTTGGAACACGGGAAATAATCAACTTGACCAACAATCGGTCAGATCGGACATTGGAACCAGACTGATAGGTAATAACCAATGGAACATCAACCTCCCACTGATACGTTCCGTTAAGAACATATTCCGAAACCAAAATAGGGGCGCTGGACGGGGTAGCCGATACGACTTGTCGATTTGCTTCAACCATCTCGATAATGCGCGACTTTTCAAGGGCTTTAGTAAAGCTCGCCCAGCCACTACGGGTAAAATTACGGGATGCTTCCTGAAGACGTCTTTTATAATCGTTAAACCCGAAAGTCATCACCTCTGTTGCAGCCTGCGCACTCCATGACATTAAGGCCGGAACGCTCAAATTGGGCTCACTCAAAGCCATCGCAGGAATCAACCGACCATCCTCGGTTGTGGCAAAATAACGATTTTCCGGCTGATGAACTTCAATAATGAAAAACATCGCCGCGACCAAAGCCAAAATAATCAACGCCTCGATAACGGCAATACGCAAAATACTACGATACCCATCCCGATAAAATTCATTACGGACAATGACTGAACCAACACTTTTCAGCAACTCGGCTTCAGCCTCCATATCGCTTGTAGCCGAAGAGGGCTCTGACTTGACAGTCGCCTGTTGTTTGGCAGAACCCGCAGAAGACCCTTTGGCTTGCGCCGAAGGGCGTATGTTCCGTGGATTTGATGGGCTTGTAGGTTTAGAAGGTGGGTTTGCCATTTTTTGCCTAAAATTTCTTTATTGACCTAAAGACGAGAGAGGAAGGTTTCCATTGGGTAAGTTCAAGTTAAACAAATTAACAAAAACCGTAATATTTGTAAAACGATCAGATCGACTCCTGCATTAAAGTACGAACAAAGTCCGGTAATTCCGTCAAACGCCGCCTCTTGCACCGCTCTGCTTCAAGGATAGCACGAGCTTGTAAAATAGACTTCTCAAGATCATGGTTAATGATAATATAGTCATATTCGGAATAATGGGAGATTTCATCAGATGCTTTTTTCATACGTTCGCGAATCACGTCCTCATCATCTTGTTGACGTGAACGAAGCCTGCGCTCCAATTCATCTTTGGAAGGAGGAAGAATAAAAATTGTGACCAGATCATTAACCAGCTTCTGCTTAAGCTGCTGCGTCCCCTGCCAGTCAATATCAAAAATAATATCCTGACTATTGGCCAAAGCCTGTTCGACCGGCACCAACGGCGTTCCATAATAATTATTAAAAACTTTAGCATGTTCCAATAACTCATGACGCTCAACCATCTGGTCAAATGCTTCTTTCGATACGAAATGATAATCCTTGCCATCAGTCTCACCCACACGCGGCGCGCGCGTTGTTGCAGAGACAGAAATACTCAATTGGTCATCACGCTCCAAAAGGGAACGGGTAATAGTAGTCTTGCCTGCTCCGGATGGAGAAGACAAAATAAACAATAACCCTCGACGCTTCACTGGTAAAAACATGACCGTATTCTACATATTTCAAAACAACCCACAATGGACGATTGAAGAATTTAAGTTTAATTTATAAAAATGGACAACAAATTAATCGGAAAAACATAAAATATGACCTCCCTTAACATCCTAATCACAGGCGCATCAAGTGGTATAGGTGAAGCTTTGGCCACACACTACGCCCAACAAGGACACACCCTTTTCCTGAGTGGGAGAAACCCCGAACGTCTCGATCGCGTAACAAGAACCTGTTGCAAACTCGGCTCAACTTGCAATGGGCAAGTCATAGATGTCCGTGATCGCAAAGCCATGGAACGTTGGATAAATAACATACAACAAGCGAACCCCCTTGATCTGGTCATTGCCAATGCAGGTATTTCAGGAGGAACAGGAGGAGAATCCGGAAACCGTGATTTTGGTCTGGATATTGAAATATTCGACACCAATCTGAATGGAGTTCTGAACACCATTCACCCTGCACTCCCCACAATGATTCAGGCTCAAAAAGGGCAAATTGCCATAATTAGCTCCATTGCCAGCCTCGTTCCACTCCCCGGAGCCCCAGCCTATTCTGCATCAAAAGCTGCCGTTCGGTTTTACGGCGAAGCTTTAGCCGCAAAACTTAAATCGTCTGGAATATCCGTCAGCGTGATCTGTCCGGGATTTATCCAAAGCCGCATGACACAGGCCAATGACTTCCCTATGCCCTTTATAATATCTGCATCAAGAGCAGCTCAAATTATATCAAGGGGGATCGAATGTCGGAAAATCAGAATAGATTTCCCATTACCTATGGTTGTAGCTATGAAATTAGTTAACTTGATTCCATCCGCATTTAGACGCGACATTTTCTCGCAGCTACCTGAGAAGCATTCTCATAAAAAACCCTTGCCTTAAAGAGCCATTAACCGCAACAATTGCTTCAATTGGAAATTGTTTTTTGTTGGGTTTTTAAATGCATACCAAAATAGATTGCAGCAAGATCGACACTACCAGAGCTGCTGTTCTACTAAAGGCGCTGTCCAACGAAAAACGCCTCATAATTCTATGTCATCTCCTCAAAGGTGAACTATGCGTTCATCAACTGGAAAATCTGGTGAACCTTTCACAATCTGCCCTTTCCCAACATCTGGCAAAATTACGCTCATCAAATCTTGTCACCACAAGACGTGATGCCCAGACAATCTATTATCGGATCAAGGAACATTCTGTCCTTGACCTTATAGTCTGTTTAAACAGCATTTTTATTCAAGAGAACAAGTCTACGGGATAAAAGAAATCAGTTTATAAAACTGATCCAAGACATTGGAAACAGAAACATCCGAAAGATCAAAGGCTTCAATGGCTTTCGCCTGCGCCCCTTGTGGTCCATGTTTTTGAATCGTACTTTTTTGAGAACAAAATAAAACAATAGACGGAATACCCGTCACACACATGATATGCATCGGCCCTGTATCATTCCCGATCGCTCCAACCGATCCACGTGCCAAAGCAGGCAAATCAAATAATGTTGTTTTTCCAGTCAAATTGACAACATCATCAAGCCCTCGAGCAATCTGTTCATTCGTTTCAGCTTCTGCATCACTTCCCAATAAAACAGGATGATACCCATTGCGAATCAATTTCCCAGCCAAAGCCCTATAACTCTCGACTGGCCATCTTTTTTCAGGATGTTGGAGGGAAGATCCCGGAACCAGAACAACATACGGAGATTTCAAACCATACCCTGCAATATTTCCGGTCATCCATTCAAGCGGATCAATCTGAACATCTTCGATCCCAACAAGCTTCAAAGTTTGAACATGGCCATGAAACGCATGCCCTTTAACCCGATCGGGTGATAAATTACGATGAGAAGCTCCGGAAGCCGCCCCCACCCATTCGGGACGCGGGAACATCAAACGTAAATAAAAAGACGATCGGTCATTATTTTGCAGATCATACACACGGGAAAATTTTTGATGATTAAGCCATGATCTTAAACACAACCATCCGGCTACATTCCAGAATTTTGGTTTGGTATCCATATGAATTTCGTCAAAATATTGACTGGCTTCTGCCATTTTAACAAAAGGCTTGGTTGTCAAAAGCACAATATGGGATTGGGGATGAGCAAGGCGAATAGCAGCCATCGCCCCGAAAGAATAAATGAAGTCCCCGAGCGCCCCGAGTTTAATCACCAGTATTTTATCGACCATTCCTGTCTCCAACTAATTCCGCATAGACCAACAAAGTCGCAAAAGTCATCTGCTCCTTGGTAAAATGAGTGCGGGCATGATGCATGGCTGAGAGAGCTAGATCATGTTTTTCCTGATCCGTAAGGGACAAAGCAAAATCAACACCTTTGGCCAAAGCTTCCGCATCATTCGGAGGAACAAGCCAACCGGTCTTTCCATCAACAATGGTTTCTTTCGATCCGCCAATGGCCGTCGCAATAACAGGTCTCCCCATCGACTGCCCTTCAACTGCGACACGTCCAAACCCTTCAGGCTCGATTGAAGCCGATACAACAACATCGGCCAACATATAAGCCACCTGCATGTCATCACAATGACCAACGATCCGCACACGATCTTCGATCCCATGAGCATGGATTAAATCTTCCAGATCCATACGGTAATCAACCCTACCTTGATCGTCTCCGACCATCACACAATAAACATCTTTGGTTTTAAGCTTGGCCATCGCATCAATCATCACCATTTGCCCTTTCCAACGCGTCAAGCGTCCAGGCAAAAGAACAACAGTCGATACGTCCGGTATGCGCCAGCTTTGAGCCAGACGAAGCATCCGGTCAGCCTTCACACGGGCAGGATCAAATTTTTCCATCGGGATGCCACGCGGAATAACGCGGATCTTTTCATGTGGAACAGCATATTGATCGACCAGATAATGCGCAACAAATTCGGAATTGGCGATCACCAACTCACCCTTGGCAATTGAGGAATTATAATGACGCTTAAACTCGCTTCCGATATTAAACGGAGCATGACACGTGGTCATGAACTTAGCACTAGATTTCTGACACGCCCAGAAACAACTCCATGCCGGCGCACGAGAACGCGCATGGACAATATCAACATTATATTTTCGGATCAGCAGGCGCAACCTTTGCGTATTCAACCACATCGTAAAAGGACTTTTGGAATGCACAGGCATTTCAATATGGATACCACCAGCGCGTTGAATTTCAATGACACGCGACCCACCATTGGAAACAACAACCGCGCGATGCCCTGCTGCGATCAACGCAGCTGTCACATCAACCGTCGTTTGCTCTGCTCCACCCGCTCCAAGATTGGGAAGAACCTGCATAACCGTAAGCTGGGATTGCTTTGCCCTTTTGGCTGCCTTTTTAGCAGACGCCATCTTAAAAAGTCCTCTTGTGTTTTTCTGCCCAGCTTTATAGCATCTCTCCTCATGGAGACAAACCCCGAAAAAATAAACAATAACGAAGGAATTCCGCTGGCTTATCGATTCCGGCAAGGATCTCCCATCTGCCCAACACTGGTATTTCTTCCCGGATATCGTTCAGATATGATGGGCTCAAAGGCTCTTTTCCTTGAAGAATGGGCAAAAACAAACAATGTTTCATATCTACGCCTTGATTATTCAGGCCACGGTGAATCGGGGGGAGTCTTCGAAGACGGTACCATCGGTCAGTGGACACAAGATGCTCTGACCATCATTGATCAGATTACAACCGGACACTTGATCGTTGTGGGGTCATCCATGGGTGGGTGGATCGGTTTGCTAGTCGCAACCAAACGCTCCGACCGAGTTAAGGCCTTTATGGGTATATCAGCCGCCCCCGATTTCACAAAATGGGTATGGGATCATCACATGACCGAAAACCAACGGATTATATGCCAAAAAGAAGGAAAGATAGCCGAAGAAAGCCCCTATTCGGATGAACCCGATGTCATGACTTACGCTTTATTCGAGGACGGAAAAAAACATCTTTTGCTGGAGAAACCCATTCCGTTCGACAATCCAGTTATCCTGATCCAAGGAAAACAGGATCAAGAAGTTCCATGGGCATTAACCCAAAAGATTGCCAACCTCTTGAAACCGGATCAAACTAGAATCATTTATATCGAGGACGGAGAACACCGCCTCTCGCGCCCATCTGATTTAAACATCATTCAACAGGAAATTGAAAAGCTTTACGTATCCCTCTAAAGATCAGCCAACCGCAACCGACGATAACTAAGAGCTTCCGCAACATGCGAGGAAGAAATTTTATCAGGACAGCCATCAAGATCAGCAATGGTACGCGCCACTCGCAGCATCCTATACCAACTCCGAGCCGACAGTTTCATCTTATCTGCCGCTGACCTCATCAGAACCTCTGCCGCTTCGTTCATCACCGCGATCTCTTCCAAAATTTTTCCCTGAGCATCTCCGTTCACACGCATTTTTTCTGGAGCCCCCAGCGCCACAAATCTTTCTGCCTGTAAAACCCTGACCTTGGCAATTCTTTTTGCAACAACTGCCGAAGATTCTCCCGATGGCTTGCTCCCCAACTCTTCGATAGAAAGAGGCGGCACATCAACTTGCAGATCAATCCGGTCAAGCAAAGGGCCTGACAATTTCCCCTGATAATCTTCAGCACAGCGTGGAGCCTTGGTACATTCTTCCCCCACTTGCCCGAAATACCCGCACCGACACGGATTCATAGCCGCCACCAACTGAAACCGCGCCGGATAAGTCACATGGTAATTAACCCGCGCCACCAATGTTTCTCCCGTCTCCAAAGGTTGGCGCAAAGATTCCAAAGTGGCCTTGGCAAATTCGGGCAGCTCATCCAGAAACAAAACACCATGATGCGCCAATGAAATTTCACCGGGCTTGGCCTTATGTCCACCCCCAACCAAAGCAGGCTGTGATGCGGAGTGATGAGGGTCACGATAGGGACGGGCGCGAAGCAATCCGCCTTCCGGCAAAGTTCCTGCCAATGAATGAATGATTGATGTTTCAAGTGCTTCTCTTGGCGTAAGCTCGGGCAAGATACCAGGAAGACAAGACGCAATCATTGACTTACCCGACCCAGGCGAGCCGATCATGAGAAGATTATGTCCTCCGGCCGCCGTAATTTCAAGCGCACGCTTAGCACTCTCTTGTCCTTTAACATCAGAAAGATCCCGTATATGAGATCCACTTGGCAATCCGAGCTGAGGCTGTGGACGAACCAAAACCTGAACCCCTTTAAAATGATTAATCAATTGCAAGAGATTCACAGGAGCAAGAATATCAACCTCCCCCGCCCAAGCAGCCTCACTCCCGGACGCTTGCGGGCAAATCAAACCACATTGCACCGCTTGCGCCTGAAGAGCCGCAGGCAAAACTCCGGTAACGGTTCTTAAACTACCGTCTAACCCCAATTCCCCCAGCGCGTAAAAACTTTCCAATGCATCTTGTGGCAAAACATCCATCGCCACCAAAAGCCCGAGAGCGATGGGTAAATCATAATGCGATCCTTCTTTGGTCACATCGGCGGGCGCAAGATTAACCGTCATACGCTTGGCCGGAAGAGCCAAGCCCATTGCATGAAGCGCGGCTCTGACACGTTCCTTACTCTCGCCAACAGCCTTATCGGGAAGCCCGACGATTGTAAACGCAGGCAAACCACTTGCAATCTGAACCTCGACATCAATATCGAGCACATCAATTCCGCGAAACGCGACTGTCTTAATTCTGGCAACCATTTGCGCAGACTACCCTGTCTTCCCATCCACGCCAAGGACAGCAAACAAAGAACTCCACACTTATCGTTTGGGAAAAACTAAAAAAGATACATTTAAAATCTTGATAAAGATTTATGGATAAAAAATTTGTTTTTTTGCGCAGCAACACAAAATTATTGCGACGAAACATAGGATTTCCTACGGTTTGCGGCTTTTATCTGCTATACTTTAATTATGACAAATTACGTCACGATGTCCCTTCTGACTTTAGGGGCGATGACTCTATTGACTTTGTCGGGCTGCAGTTTTGGATCAGCCAACGAAACAAATTATTTTTCGACATCGTCTAAAGGCAAAGCCCTTGAAGAATACAAACAAGATCTTGCTCCATCAATTCACGCTGTGGAGCAAGGGCAAAACATCGAAGATTTTTATCCTGAAAACTCATTGGACAATAAAAAGAAAAACACGATACGCCTTGGCCTGTCACGCGATGAATCAAAAGCTCTTGGCTGTGATTTGGGCGATAGATTTGATCGTGGAGCTGCCCTGGCCTATAATTTTGACAATCAGAAATCGCGTGTATCTTTACACCTAAGCGTTGATGGTCCGAGCTTTTCTGATCCATCCAATCTGGAATTAAATTCGGTTTTGCTGCGTTTTACCCACAAATTCCAGAAGCCCTCAAAATCACAAATCAAAAAATGTCAATTTCCGTCAAAGGTTCAGGGACTTTTCGGCTCGCTCTATAATGAATTTTTTGTCCGCGATAATTATACAATCCTTGATGAACTCAAAGACCGTGGCCTGAACTTAAAATAATATAATTTATGGAAAAAACACACTCCCCTACATTCAAATCATTTTAAACCCATTGAAAATCATAGTTTTTCTATGCTAGGTCTGTTGTCCTGCAATATAATAAGGACTGAAAAAATGGCCGAACGGTATAACATTCGTGAAGTAGAAGAAAAATGGCGCAAAGCTTGGGAAGACCGGAATGTCTTTCATGTCACTGAAAATTCGTCAAAAAAGAAATACTACGTCCTCGAGATGTTTCCTTACCCGTCAGGCCGCATTCACATGGGACATGTCCGTAATTACTCGTTAGGCGACGTTGTCGCCCGTTACCGCACAGCCCAAGGATATAATGTTTTACACCCGATGGGATGGGATGCTTTTGGTCTTCCGGCTGAAAACGCTGCCATTGAACGGAATGCCCACCCCAAAGACTGGACGTACGAAAACATTGTGGCCATGAAAGTCCAATTAAAACAAATGGGACTGTCTATCGACTGGGATCGCGAAGTCACAACCTGCGCACCCGACTATTATAAGCACGAACAAAAAATGTTCCTCGATTTTCTCAAGGAAGGTCTCGCTTACCGCAAGGAAATGATTGTCAACTGGGATCCTGTCGAAAATACAGTTTTGGCCAACGAACAAGTTGTAGATGGCAAAGGCTGGAGATCCGGTGCAGCGGTTGAACGCAAAAAACTCAACCAATGGTCTTTGAAGATCACCGACTACGCCGAAGAATTACTGGAAGCTATCAAGACCCTCGACCGCTGGCCTGATAAAGTCCGTATCATGCAGGAAAACTGGATCGGCAAATCCCAAGGCTGCCGCTTTACATTCAACGTCACAGACAGCGCAGAAACACTTGATGTCTTCACCACGCGTCCCGACACATTGTTCGGGGCATCCTTTGCCGCCATGGCAGCAGATCATCCTTTGGCTCAAAAACTCTGTGACGGCAAAGATGGATACAAGGAATTCGTTGCACAATGCCAAGCCATGGGGACGTCAGAAGCCGCCATTGAGCAGGCCGAGAAAATTGGTTTCAACACCGGATACTTTGTTGACCATCCATTTGTCGAAGGTAAAAAATTACCGATCTACCTCGCCAACTTCATTTTGATGGATTATGGTACAGGCGCGATTTTCGGCTGCCCTGCCCATGACCAACGCGACTTTGATTTTGCAACCAAATACAGCCTTGAAATTATTCAAGTGGTTGCCCCTGCTGACGGATCAAAAGTCGAACTGCCCTACACAGACGATGGTCTTCTTGTAAATTCGGATTTTATGAACGATATGAGCATGACCAATGCCAAAGCCGCAGCCATTGCAAAAATGGAATCCATGAAACGCGGCAAAGGCATCACACAATATCGCTTGCGTGATTGGGGCATTTCCCGTCAACGTTACTGGGGTTGCCCGATCCCGATCATCTATTGCGATGATTGCGGAACAGTTCCCGTTCCTGAAAACCAGTTACCGGTTGAACTGCCTTATGATGTCTCTTTTGACAAACCAGGCAACCCACTCACCCATCACCCGACTTGGAAACATGTTCAATGTCCAAGTTGCGGCAAAAACGCAACCCGCGAAACCGACACATTCGACACATTTTTTGAATCAAGTTGGTACTTTGCCCGCTACACCGATCCGAAGAATGACGGGATCGGCTTTGCCAAAGACAAAGCCGCTTACTGGCTACCCGTTGACCAATATATCGGCGGTGTCGAACACGCGGTTCTACACTTGCTCTATTCACGATTTTTTACCCGTGCTTTATCCAAATGCGGATATATGGACACACCAGAACCTTTTGCAGGTCTTTATACCCAAGGCATGATTAATCACATGACCTATAAAGACAGAGACGGAAAATGGATTTATCCGAAAGACGTGATGAAAGACGAAAACGGTAACTGGATCATGGCAACCGGAAATCACGAACCTGTGACCGCAGGCCGTGTTGAAAAAATGTCAAAATCCAAACGCAACACTATTGATCCGCAAGATATTCTGGACAGCTACGGCGCAGATGCCGCTCGCTTGTTCATTCTGTCTGATTCCCCACCTGATCGAGATTTGGAATGGACAGAAGCAGGATTAGGCGGAGCATGGCGTTTTATCAACCGCCTTTACTCTTTGATAACAGAGAAAAAGGATTTTGCGCTCACGAAAGCACAAGGTGCCCCTTCAGACGCAGCAAAGAAACTGCAACAAAAAGCACATCAGACCATTCATGCGGTTGCACAGTCAATCGAAGCCTTCCACATGAATAAGGCCGTTGCAAAACTGCGCGAACTGTCCAATGCCATCGAAGAATTTAAACCGGAAAGTGATGATGACGCACCGTTTTACCGTGAAGCCATAGAATATCTGGTGCGTGGATTAAACCCTATGGCTCCTCACCTGACCGAAGAACTCTGGTCAGAGTTAGGTCATAAAACCTTATTGGTTCAAACCCCGTGGCCGGACATCAATCCCGAATTTCTGATTGCCGATACCGCCACCATCGCCATCCAGATCAACGGAAAACTCAAAGCAACAATCCAGCTTCCGATGGACACCATACAAGAAGATGCAGAGAAAGCGGCGTTGGAAGATGACACTATCGCCCGCGCTTTGGATGGAAAAACCATCCGCAAAGTGATCGTTATTCCCAACCGTATTGTCAATGTCGTCGCCGGATAATATCAATATAGAAAATAATTATAAAAAATATCAATTAAAAGCCCTGCTCAGTCAGGGCTTTTTTAACCATAATAATTCTAATTTATACCACTTGACTTCAGTACATGCCCGCGTGAATAAGTTAGTATATACTGCCTTAAGTGGAATCAAAGAAACAATATGAAGGATTGATACAGTGACTATAAAATTTTTAAGCAATATCTCGGTTAAAAACAAACTTCTCTTTATTGTTCTGCTTCCATTAATTGGCTTGGCAATATTAGCGGGGATGAAGGTAGTGCAGCTTCAAGAGCAAACCTCACGCCAGCGCAGCATTGCAGAATTAATGAACGTTTCTATTGCGGCCAACAACTTGGTTCACGAATTGCAAAAAGAAAGAGGAACTTCAGCGGGCTTTATAAGCAGTCAAGGCAAAAATTTTGCCGATGTTTTGCCTAGCCAAAGAAAAAATACCGATGAGAAACAAGAGATTTTCCAATATGTCCTTAAAAACACAAATATCAATCAATTCGATAAGAACTACATTGGAATCTTGCAAAAGGCTTTGGATGATTTGAAGCAGATTGAAGAAATCAGAAAAAATATTGATGATCTAAACATGAAACTTCCGGATGCCGTTGGTTATTACACCGGCATGAATGCCAAATTCTTGGCCATCACAAATAAGGCTGTTTTTATAGCGAAAGACCCTGATATTATCAGAGATGTTTCAGCATATTTGGCTTTTCTTCAATCCAAGGAACGGGCTGGTATTGAACGCGCCGTTGGTGCAACAGGCTTTGGCTCCGGATGGAATACAGCATTGCTAAGCAAATTTTCTAATCTTATAACCATCCAAAATACATATATTGATGTTTTTCATGTCTATGCAACCGATGAAGAACTAAAGTTTTACGAAGAAAAAATCAAAGAACCGGCTTTTGAATTAGTTAAAGAAATGCGCGAAATGGCCTCTTCATCTACTCAAATGACAGGGCCAACAAAAACAGTTAGTGCCGCCGAATGGTTCGAAACAATCACACAAAAAATAAATGTTTTAAAAGAAATAGAAAATCATCTTGCAACTGATGTTTATAATGTTGCTCGGTCGCATTCCGAACAATCATCTGTTGAGCGCAATCTGTACATTACAATTTTAGGAGTACTGATTGCTATTGTGCTTCTCATGACCATAATTATCTTGAAAGACCTGTTAAAAAGCATCAGCAGCACAGCAGATATTATGGACGCTTTAGCAAAAGGAGATACGAATATTAACATTTCTGGAACGGATCGCGGAGATGAAATCGGCGAAATGGCTCGCTCAATCGAAGTATTCAAACAAGGTCTGGTTGAGAAGAAACAAATGGAAGATGCAGCCTTACGAGCCCAAGCCAGAGCAGAAGAAGATAAACGAAAAGCCATGACTGCCCTTGCAGAAGATTTTGATTCAAAAGTAGGCGGGCTTATAAATTCATTGGCCTCTGCTTCTACAGAACTTCAGGCAACAGCAGAAAGTATGCGCAACATTGCCGATGAAACATCCCAAGCCAGTCAGGTTGTTGCACTATCTTCCGAAGAAGCAAGCCACAATGTCAGCGCTGTCGCCGCAGCAATGGAAGAAATGTCCGCCGCCAGTGCAGAAATTTCGTCACAAATTAATAATACCAGAACCCGTTCGAATGACACGGCTCAAAATGCAACAAATGCAAATAGAACCGTCTCAAATTTGAATAAACTGGTTTCAAATATCGGAGAAGTCGTAAATTCTATTCGTGATATTGCCGGACAAACAAACCTGCTGGCCTTAAACGCAACGATTGAAGCAGCAAGGGCAGGAGAAGCCGGAAAAGGCTTTGCTGTCGTTGCAGAAGAAGTTAAGAAACTGGCGACTGAAACCGGATGTAAAACAGATGAAATTGAAGCGCGAATTGCTGAAATTCAAGGTGCAACAGACGAATCTGTCAACGCCATGGAACGCATTATTAAAAATGTCTCAGAAATTGACCAAGCTATTACAGCCGTGTCGTCCGCAGCAGAAGAGCAAAACGCAACCAACAATGAGATAACCAGAAGCATTTCAGAGGCCACTCAAGGAGTCCGGAACGTAACACAAACTATCAGTGACGTAGAAAGAGGCGCCAACGAAACAGGCTCTTCTTCCGATGCAGTTCTAGAAGCAGCAAGAGAAGTCGCAAAACTATCGGAAGGCCTAAAACATTCCGTGAATTCCTTTTTGGATGGCATCCGCCATAGCTAATGGTCTCTACAATATTTCTAAATATCAAATCGTGAATTCAACTCAAGGCCTTGTTCTACCAAGGCCTTTTGTTTTGAAGAATCAGGGGCAGATGTCAAATAGGAAAATGTTTCATATAGATTATATAAGGCACGAGCGACACGACGTTGAGCCATACCTGCAAACGTAACTCTTAGGATATCAGGGCAATGAGAACTGACACTGCAATTCATAGGTAAAGTTAGTGTAGATGTTGCATCAATAGTCGCAGCAGCAAATTGAAATGTATTGGTTAATCTTTTTTCACCATAATAATACTGATCAATATTACGAACTCTCAACATGGCAAAATATCCGGCCTTCATGTCGGGATTGACCAACTCCAGACTAGGCATTCCTGTTTTTAGAATTTCAACAGCTTTTTTATGATCGCCAATCGCTTCACGAACAACATGTGTAATGTTTGACTTCTCATGATTTTCAGCAGAAATAGAATTTATTCCACAAACCATGGCTTTCATAAGACGAAAACTTTGATGATAACCTCGAAGATTATTAGCAAGATAATCTTGACGTGCTTCAAGATTTCCTTCGCCATAGCATGACGTCACAGCTGGAGCGACTGCTGCAGGAAGAGAGATCATCTGCATTGAAGTGCTATCATTCATTTTATGCATGATATCTTCTGAGCCACATGCAAAACCTGCACGCAGGCGCGGCATCCCAAATGCTTTACTACAACTAAACAATGTTATTGTACGATCAGGATTGTATCTGGCGATCGGATCCGATTGGCCTTCATACTCCAAGCCATAATAGGCAAAATCATCAATCGCGAAAACATGATGCTTTTCTAAAACTGCCGCCAATGGCTGAATAACCTCTGAATTCAAAACAGTGCCGGTCGGATTATGTGGATTGATATTGTAATAAACAAAAACTTTACGTGTTCCATCATGTTCAATTTGTCTAATCTTGTCTGCAACAACCTCAGGCTCAACGACCCAATCGTCTTCTTGCCTTAAAGGGACAGTTTCAATCTCAAAGCCATGATGTTCGGGCTGAAGCGTAAATAGTCCATAGCTTGGAGCGGTCATTAGGATAACCGGAATTTTTCCTGAATGCTCGCGATGAAACCGCTCTCTAAGAACCATAAGCGCAGTAAAATATAAATGCGTTGCACCTAACCCCATAACGAGATGGTTAACCGTGAGAGGAGAGCCTCCTCTCAGCCCTAACTCATTACAAAAAGATAGAAGTTCACTTTTTTCCCGATCATAACCTGCTCCAGTTGCATAAATGCGCATATCGCCACGCTGCAACACATTTTGGACGGCCATCACAGCCGGAGGGAATCCGGCATAGCTCGGGTTGCCGGATGACAAATTATGCGTAGGGCGCAATCCAACAGGTCTAACACGCCTAAATAATAGATCGTTAAAATCACTAATCGCCGATTGACCAGTTTTTACCAGTGCATCCATTCACTGCTCTCGAAATTTTCCTGTTAACTGAATGGGCGTTATTAAACATAATCTATAAGTTATGTCAATAATTGATGGTATAAAATCAGCCTGCCTCTTCCTTTAAAAGAACAAATAGTCTAGGCTGTAGCCATGACAAAACAGCATTCTTTCTTTGCTCCGGTAGCCCTTATTTTAATCCCGTTTTTGCTCACCGCTTGCGGGTTTCACCCCGTTCATGGCGGACATAGCCTGAACGCGGCTGAAAGGGAGCAAAACCTGCCCGCTATTTCCATCGACATGATCCCCGACCGTGAGGGGCAAATACTACGCAATGAATTGATAGACCGTCTGGGCGACCCGATTGGGGGTCAGTATCGACTAACCGTCAGCAAAATCATTGAAACAGATAAAGAACTGGCGATTACCAAATCCTCGGAAGCCACCAGAGCACAACTACGCCTAAAAACCAGAATGACTCTGAGTAATAATCAAGGACATGAGCTTCTCTCCCGCGACTTACAAGCTTTAACCAGTTACAACGTTTTGGAAAGTGAGTTTGCAACAAGAGTCACTGAAAATGCAGCGCGAAAAAACGCTTTGATTGATTTGGCGCGTCAAATTGACCTAAATATCAATCTGTATTTTAACCGTATCAAATAGATCGAAATGAAACTTACCTTTCGCCAGATCGAACCTTTTCTAAAAAATCCCGATCCCGCCATGCGTGCCGTTCTGGTTTATGGCCCCGATCAAGGTATGGTACGGGAACGCGCAAAAATACTGGGATTAAAAATCGTTTCCGACCTCAATGATCCATTCAATGCCGCCCACTTGACTGGAAATATTATTGAAGACGACCCGTCAAGATTTTATGACGAGGTCAACGCACAATCTTTAATGGGTGGAACGCGTTTGGTGCGTATAACCGACCCTGGATCAAAATGTGCGATTGCCCTGAAAGACTGGTTAAAAAGCAACCCTTCTGAAGGAACGCAGATTATCATTGAAGGCGGCGACTTGCGTCCACGTGATGCCATCCGCAAAATTTGTGAAGAAAGCCCGAACGCAACCGCCATTCCTTGCTATATTCAAGATGAACGGGACATGGCAAAATTCTTGCGTGACCTTTTGACCGAAGCCAATAGAACAGCAGCCAACGATGCTATTAACTGGCTTTCGATCGCCCTCAAAGGCGACCGTGGGCGAGCACGGATGGAAGCTGAAAAACTCGATTTATACAAAGGCTCTGATTTAACACCGATTACGCTCCACGAAGCCATGGAAGCCTGCGGTGATTCAGGCAGCCAAAATCTGGATGACCTGTTATTCGCGGCGACGGGTCGCAACCCACAAAAAGCGCTCTCGACCTATCAAAAACTACTCGCTGAAGACACCGAACTCATAGTGATCCTCCGCTCTTTGCAAAACCACATCAGACGGCTTCATCAAGTCAGATGTACCATGGATGAAACAGGTCTTCCGATTGATATGGCCATAAAAAATCTGCAACCCCCTGTTTTCTTTAAGGTTCAGGATTCTTTTCAATCACAGGTCAATCGTTTTCCTGCCCAACGGCTAAGGAAAATGCTGGCACGTCTCAATGAAATTGAAGCCGATACAAAAAAGACAGCAACCCCGTCGGAAACATTAGTCGCCGAAACAATCCTTAAACTGGCATCAATGTAAATGATGAACAACAAAATCCTAAAATTTCTGGGTCTTGGCTCCGCAGCAATCCTCACAGACTTTTTCACATCCAATCTTTTGTTTTACAGCCTGAATTGGTCAGTAACCCTATGCGGAATGCTGGGTTTTCTGGCAGGAACCATTGTTGCCTATTTTATTCATCTGCGCGTGACTTTTGTTGCCCGCAATCTTGATTTTTCATGGCAAGCTCTTTACCGTTTCCTAAAATCCAGCCTGTTGGCCGCTATCATTCGTGTTTTATCCCTATCCCTTCTGGAATGGTTCACCAATTTTTATGGATTTATTGTCCTTCTTCTTTCAATCGGGATTTCTTCTTTAACTAGGTACTTGTTGGCCAATTTTTATGTGTTCAAAAAGTTGCCTCAACCACCTGAAGAAAAATTATGACAATCAATCAAGATAATATATTGCCTT
Organism: Micavibrio sp. UBA5572; assembly: GCA_002425415.1. Classification (GTDB taxonomy): domain Bacteria; phylum Pseudomonadota; class Alphaproteobacteria; order Micavibrionales; family Micavibrionaceae; genus UBA1573. The sequence goes on along the minus strand of DIMG01000009.1, from coordinate 1,786 downwards.
CATCCCTCCTTAACTGTATATACCATTATATAGAATCCACGTTCCTCAACGGTAAAATTATCAAAAATGCCAATATCCGAGCTTATTTCACATCTATTGGATCAACAAATCATGGGTGAATCTATGGGACTTTGGCTGGTCTTCTTTGCCGTAATTGCCGGATTAATGATTTTTGATTTAGGATTTTTGAACCGCAAAGATACCATCATTGATTCACGCACCAGTCTGGGATACTCGGCATTTTACATGGTACTGGCTGCCCTATTCGGGATCTGGCTCTGGAATAAAATGGGTGAAGAAAATGGCATGGACTATTTCACCGCCTATATGATTGAACTCTCGCTCTCACTTGACAACCTGTTTGTTATGTCAGTCATACTATCTTATTTCCATGTCCCGCGAAAATATCAACACCGTGTTTTATTCTGGGGAATTATTGGAGTACTACTCATGCGCGGAGCCATGATTGCGGCAGGCGTAGTGATTGTAGAATCATTCAGCTGGGCACTTTATATTTTTGCCGCCTTCTTGTTGCTCACAGGCATCAAAATGCTGTTTATGAAAGATGAGGATGACAATAATATTGAAGACAGCAGCTTGATAAAATTCTTCCAAAAACACCTGCGCTACACCAAAGAAATAGATGGTCATAAATTCTTTGTCCGATTACCTGACCATATAACGGGCAAAATGGCTATCTTCGTTACACCTCTTTTCATGGCGTTGATCTGCATTGAATTTATGGATGTCCTTTTTGCCCTCGACAGTGTACCGGCAGTCTTTGCGATCACCAATGAACCATTCGTAATATACAGCAGCAATATCTTCGCAATTCTGGGACTACGCAGCATGTATTTTGCAGTCGCAGCAATGATCGAACGATTCAAATATATGAAATACGCTTTAGCAATCGTCTTGATATTTATTGGTGGAAAAGTATTCTATGCCGGAATGATCGGACATATTTCTCCGGCAATTTCACTAGGAATAACGGTCGCCGTTCTCGCTGGCGGAGTCTTGTTTTCGTTAAGCAAAACCCGAACCCATCACAGATAATTCCAGCCATTATCGCTGTACTGCAGCATAGAATGCTATGAAAAATTCTTATTTTATTTATTTTTATATGATGGAATAAATCTATACTCTTTAAAAGTGAGGGCAATTCCATGACATCCGAACAAATGCAAAAAACGGGATTAAAACCCGTCCCATCAGTCGAGTGGGTATCACAACCCTTAAGCATTGGTGATTTGAACGATCTCTGTGACGCAACAGAAGACGCTATCAATGCTGGTGGTGGTTTCGGATGGATTCACCTTCCAAACAGGAACCTTCTTGAACGGTTCTGGCAAGGCGTTTTGGCTATGCCCGCTCGAATGCTATTTGTAGCACGACTGGATAACGTGATCTGCGGTGCAGCGCAACTGATTTTGCCACCTCGAAGCAATGAAGCACAATCATATAACACTCAGATTTCCGGTTTATTTATTGCACCATGGGCAAGGGGTCAGGGATTATCACGACGCCTTTTGGATATTGTTGAAAAAACAGCCACGCGCAAAGGCTTTGCTGTTATCAACATTGATTTACGTGAAACACAAGATGCGGCAATCCAACTTTACGAAAGTGCAAATTATACACTGATCGGAAAACATCCGAACTATGCTGTAGTTGATGGAAAATTTGTTGCCGGACGATCTTATTACAAACTGATTCAACCTCTGGAAAACATAGACCCGAACAACCGTGACAACACATAACAGGATGGTAATCCCCCCTGCAATTA
>DIMG01000023.1 GCA_002425415.1 Micavibrio sp. UBA5572 | reverse complement strand
TTAATTGCAGGGGGGATTACCTCAGGAGAAAATATAATGAGTGAGACATACTTAACAGCACAAGTTACTGCTGAAAAAGAAATGCAGGACGATCAGAACAAAAAGGAAAAGACGAAGAGTTCTGGTCAAAATGATCGTCCATCGCATGTTCCGGAGAAATTCTGGGATGCAGAGAAAAAAGAGCTTCGTGCCGATGTTTTGTTGAATTCTTATCTGGCGTTGGAAAAAAAATTATCCAGTATGATTCCTGTGCCGGAAAATGATGAAGATCGTATGCGGTTCTTGAAATATCTTGGTGTTCCCGATACGCCTGATGGATATCAAATTACTTTGTCCAATGATTTTTTGGATGTTGACCCGGAATTGAATATGCGGCTTCATGGAAAAGGTTTTACACCGGATCAGGTTCAAGAAGTTTATGATTTGGCTGCTGAAAAGCTTGTTCCCTTAATTCTTGAAATGGCAGCAGAGTTTCAGGCGGAGCGTGAAATTGAGCGGTTGGTTGAATCCTTTGGTGGGGTCTCACAATGGCAGGAAATTTCCAGACAATTACACGAGTTCGGGCAAAAAGTCTTACCGCAACAAGCTTTTGAGGGCATGGCTTGTTCTTATGATGGTGTGATGGCTTTGTATAAGATGATGCAAAAAGACGGTAAAATTCCATCAGTCCGTGCTGCGTCTTCGGATTTATCGGTTTTGGATGAAGCCGCTTTGCGCAAGATGATGCAAGATCCACGTTATTGGCGCGACCGAAACCCTTCCTTTATTGCAAAAGTCAGCGAAGGTTTTGAAAAGTTGTATGGGGGAGATCGCTAGGCTTGTGATCCGGCGAATTCGCGGGCATTAAAGTCGTCAATGACGTTCTGAAATGTCTTGCGAATGTCGGCTGTCAGGGGCTCAAATTGCAGAGAAAATGTTTCTGCCATTTTGCGCACCACGATTGCTCGGTGTTTGACATGAATCAAATGGTCGCGCAGATGAAATTTCATCTCGACATCCATGCTGTCACCCAAAGCAACCGGACGTGAGTCGCCGAAGACTTTGACTCCGCCTGGACTCCAATCGAGGATCGGGTGGGCTTTGCCATTGACAAAGCCTATGCATTGGTCACATGAGCGACGGGGATGCGTTCTTCTGGATGAGAAGCTGTTATTACCTCCATCAGAAGAAAGTGTTTTTTTGAATTTAAGTGCTGACATAATGGCCTGCAGCATACTGATGCCCTCGTGTTCGTCCAGTATAAATTAATTTTTATAAACAATCACCAAGAACATATAAAAAAATTACGTAGATTTATTTACGTAATTACCGACCCCCATCAATATAAGGGTCTGGAAGTAAAAAAACAAGTTTTTTTGTGATGTCAGAATGTCGCATTCCGGCACTACAATCCACAGAGAACAAAAGTTAACCGCTTTTGCCTGTTCCCTTATCTGTCTTTGTTTGGGCCGAGTTTTCGATAACCTTTTCGAGATTTGTTTTCATTTTCTATATATATCAAGGAGATAATATATGAGTACCGAACTTCCACAGTCATTTGTGAAGCAATTTGAGCGCGAAGTCCATGAGGCCTATCAGCGTCAAGGGTCAAAGCTCCGTGGAGCTGTCAGAACCATTAATAATGTCAAAGGTTCGTCCGTTGTCTTTCAAAAAGTCGGCAAAGGAACTGCGTCTACCAAATCAACTCATGGTATGGTGCCGGTGATGAATTTGTCTCATTCGTCAATTGAATGTGAATTGCAGGACTTCTATGCCGGTGATTGGGTTGATCGATTTGACGAGCTGAAAATCAACCATGATGAACGCCATGTGATCGCCAATGCTGGGGCGTATGCTCTGGGTCGTAAAACAGATGATCTGATTATTGCGGCTTTGGCATCTGCATCCAGTTTAAGTGTTGTTGATGGGAATACCGGTTTGACCCGTGATAAGGTTCTGGAAGCGTTCGAGCTTTTAGGTTTGTCCGATATTCCTGATGATGGTGGTCGTTTTGCCGTTATTGGTTGGAAGCAATGGAGTGAATTATTAAAAGTTCCAGAGTTTTCAAGCAGTGAATTTGTTGGCTCTGATGAGCTTCCATATAAAGGAACTCAAGCCAAGAAATGGTTGGGGACAACATGGATTCCCCATTCCGGTTTGCCAATTGACGGGAATGATATCCGGTCTTGTTTCTGGTTTCATAAAACGGCGATTGGTCATGCGTCTGGGTCTGATGTTCAAACCGATATTACGTGGCATGGTGATCGCGCCGCACATTTTGTCAATAATATGATGTCCCAAGGGGCAGCGTTGGTTGATGATTCCGGTGTGGTGGTGATCGGATGTGATGAAACCCCTGACTAATTTTCTGTTTCATTCTTAGCGTTTTGGACTGCAAATTACGCTTTTTTGTGCTGCCGGTGCTCAAAAATCATAATTTTCGTCGCAAAACTCTTTGAATGAATCCAGAAGATTTTTTCTACACAAACAAATAATTTTTAGGAGAATTTTATGGCTTTTGAAAGCAAAGATCTGAGTGTACTCGCTTATGCGAATAACTTTACCCTTTGGCATTATACGACTGTCGATTCATCAGTTATCGGCGCCGGATATTTTAATGTTGCTGCTTCGATGTTGCGCGTTAATGATTTAATTATCGTGAATATTGATACAGATGGCGCACCATCTACGGTGTTTTATATCGTCACGGTCAATTCGGGTTCTGTGGTTACGATTGCAGCCTTTACTGCCTGATCTCCAGCCCTTTGATCGAGGGCGGTAAGGTTTTCTGTGTCGATCGGAAGTGGCCTGCATAAAAAAATGCAGGTCACTTCAATTTTTTGAAGAAAGGTATTTCTTATGGCTTTATCCGATATTGGTTTGTGTTCGCGTTCATTGGTGCGTATTGGGGCGCATCCTATTTCGTCTTTTTCCGATGGAACGGCGACTTCTGAAATTGCCGGTCTGCTTTATGCGCCTGTTCGTGATGCGCTGTTGTCGGCTTATGCATGGAGTTTTGCCACGGGACAAGTTGCTTTAACACAATTGAATACGCCGCCGCAGGCTGATTATACTTATGCCTATCAATTACCGAATGATTTTTTACGCGCTATTTCTGCGGGGGTGAGTTTGCGAGGACGCGGCATTCAGTACCGTATCCATGGCCGTCAGTTGCATTGCAATTCTGAAGAGGTCTTGCTGACTTACATCTATCAGCCGGATGAAGAAAATTTTCCACCCTATTTTGATATGGCCTTAATGACCAGATTGGCTGCTGAATTTTGTTTACCATTAACTGAAAATGTTTCACGGGGCGAAGCATTGTCAAAATTGGCTGAGCAGGAGTTTTCTCGTGCCCGCCAAATTGATGCGCAGCAAGATAGTCCCAATAGATTGGAAAGTTTTTCATTGATTGATGTGAGGGAATAATGGTGAAAACATCTCAGATTAAAACTACCTTTACTGCCGGTGAAGTGTCGCCCAATTTGTTGGGGCGGGGGGATTTGAGGGCTTACGAGAATGGTGCGCTTCAGCTTCGTAATGTCTTTATTCAGCCGACAGGCGGCGTGACTCGTCGTGCCGGATTACGTTATCTGGACAAAGTTTCCGGCGCAGGGCGTTTGATTGCTTTTGAATTTAATACTGAACAGACTTATCTTTTGGTTGTTACAGATTATCAAACAGCAATTTTTGCCAATGGTGTTTTGCAAGAAACATTGGTAACACCTTGGGGAGAGGCGGATATTTCTGGATTGGCATGGACACAAAGTGCGGATACGTTGTTGATGGTTCATGGTTTGTATCCGCCACAAAAAATCACAAGATCATCCGGTGGGGTGTGGAGTATTTCCGATTGGACATTTTATAGTCCTGATGCCACGCGCATTTATCAGCCAATGTATAAGTTTTCCGATTCTGCAATGACCGTAACTCCAAGTGGTACGAGTGGAACGGTTACATTGACTGCGTCCGGCGCGGTTTTTGAGTCTGGTCATCTTGGTGCTCGTTTGCGGGTCGGTAATAAGGAAGTTGAAATTACTGTGGTTAATTCGCCGAGTGTTGTGACGGTCAATGTTCTTGAAACATTATTGTCTATAAGTCCGACTGTGGATTGGGAAGAGCAATCTTTTTCCAGTGTGCGCGGGTATCCGCAAACCGTTGTTTTCCATCAAGACAGATTGGTGATTGGCGGATCGCGGGATTTACCAAACCGTCTTTGGTTTTCTCAGTCAGGAGATTTATTCAATTTTGATTTGGGAACGGGACTGGATGCCGAAGCTATCGAATTTGGCATTTTCTCGGATCAAGTGAATGCTATTCGCGGCGTTTTTTCTGGTCGGCACTTGCAGGTGTTTACCAGTGGTGCGGAATGGATGGTGACGGGTGACCCTTTGACTCCCGGCAATGTCCAGATCAAGCGTCAGACACGGGTTGGGTCGATGGTTGATCGTTATATTGCCCCGATTGATGTTGATGGTGCGACGTTATTTGTTGCACGAAACGGGCAAGAGCTTCGCGAGTTTGTTTATACTGATGTCGAGGCTGCTTATCGGTCGACGGATTTGGCTTTATTATCCCGTCATATTATTACAACGCCTGTCGATCAGGATTTTGACCAGCGGCGACGTTTGTTATTTTTGGTTCGGGATGATGGAAAATTTGCGACCTTAACCGTTTACCGTGCTGAATCTGTTGCAGCGTGGACATTGCATGATACAGCCGGAGATGTTTTGTCGGTATCGGTTGCAGGGGATGATGTTTTCTTTTTGACCAGACGAAACGGGCAATATTTTTTGGAAAGTTTTGATGATGCTTTGGCTTTGGATTCTGCTCTTACGGGTGAGACCGGGACGCCAACAGATGTCTGGAGCGGTTTGGATCATCTGGATGAAGAAATGGTGTCGGTGGTTGCGGATGCTCGTGTTCAAAATTCGGTTGTTGTTTCCGGGGGCAGTGTGACATTGGATGGATATTTTAGCACCATTCAGGTTGGGTTGCCGTTTACGCATATTATTGAACCCTTGCCGCCTGGTAATATTACCGATGTTGGATCGGCTCGTGCTGTCAGGTTGGTTGAGGCCACATTCAGATTACAGAATACTGCGGCGTTGCAACTTGATCTGGGGCGTGGGTTGAATGATGTTTCATTGCGAAAATTGGGAGAGGACGAGATATTGAATGCTCCCATTCCTCTGGTATCCGGTGACATTCGTATTCCGGCTTTCGGATGGAATTCCGATGCCAGCCAGCCTTTATGGCGGATTGAACAAAGTCTTCCTTTGCCGTTTGCGTTGTTGTCTGTCCATATGATCATTATTGCCAATCGATAATAGTTTTAAAGGAGAAAAATAATGGGAAGTTTTACATCGGCCTTGACACCGATTTTACAAGTTGGATCAACGCTTAGTAGCGTTGCAAGTTTTGCCAAACCTTTTATCGCGCAGTCGCAAAAAAACGACGAAGCAGATTTGTCTTTAAAGCAGTATCAACAGAATATTGACTTGCAAAAAAAGCAAAATTTGCTGGATCTAAAAAATGCAGAAACAGATCGAAGGGCAAAGCTTAAGCGAATTTTATCTGCGCAACGTGCCGAGTACGGGGGAAGTGGAATTGGTGTAAATGCCGGATCCTCTGAAGCTGTGTTGCAGGGATTGGTTGAAGATTCCGATATTCAAAGGCAGAACAATGACTCTTCTACATCGTTTTCCAATCAGGCACTCGATCAAAAGCTTGCACAGCAAAAGCAGTTGAATTTATTGCAAAAGCAGCAATTAAAACAAAAGACTTTTTTATCGTCTTTTACCGATCTTTTCTAATTTTTATTTCAGGAGTCTATGATGCCCGAGCATATCAAAATGCCCGATGTGGTGCCGCTTGTTCGTTATCTGGCGAATGGTGTGCAAAATGTGTTTGATTATCCGTTTCCGATCTTTGCCAGTGAGGATTTAAAGATCTTGTTTGATGGTGCGGAACAAATTTCCGGTTTTGTTATTTCTGGTGCAGGCGTGAGTTCTGGTGGAAGTGTTACGTTTGATAATCCTCCTGTTGACGGTGTTGTTGTTACTCTTGAACGGCGTATGACGTTTGAACGGTTGACCGATTTTGTTGAAGGGGGTGATTTTGCGGCCTCTGCGATCAATACTGAGCTGGATTTTTTGGTAGCAGGTTTGCAGCAGGTTTCACGCGATCAGATTTCGATGCTGAGATTTGACGAGGGAGAAATTCCATCGTCTGTCACTTTGCCATCACGGTCTGTGAGGGCGGGCAAGGCCTTGGGATTTGACGGAAATGGTGATCCGGTTGTTGTTTCCCTTGCGGGAAGCATGGCGTCGCCTGACTTTACAGCAGTGGGGAGTGGTTCCGTTACGCGCACAGCGTATGATAAATTTTCAGACTTTGTTTCGGTCAAGGATTTCGGGGCGGTTGGTGATGGTTTGACGGATGATAGTTTGGCGTTTCAGCAAGCGTTGTCAGCACATGATTTTGTGTTTGTTCCAACTGGAACATATATTGTTCATTCGACGATTGCGTTGGGTAGCGGGCAAGTCTTAACGGGAGCGGGAGATCATTCGCAAATCCAGACATCTTCAGCGATTACGTTGATCCATATGACGGGGAGTTATGCCCAGATTTCCAATTTGAAATTATTTGGTGGGGATGTCGGGATCAAGTTTCTTGGTTCTGGGTCTCCTTGTGTTCAAAATTGTGCGGTGGATGTTTCTGTGTGGCAGTCCCAGACAGGTATTTTACTCGATGGCGGAAATGATGGTCTGAAGCCGACCTACTGGAATAATTTTACGCGTGTTCTGGTGGCACAACCTTTTGTTAACGGCATTCATTTTATGCGGTCAGGGGCAGGAGATACGCCCAATGCCAACAGATTCTCTCAATGTCGTGTTTATTCGTTGGGAGCAACGACATCAGGTCATGGGGTTTATGTCGAGGAAGGATCATTTAACAATAGTTTTACAGATCTGGAAGTCAATGTAAACGGTACGGCACAGGCATGTGTGCGTTGTGGAGCAGGGTCGAACAAAAGTTTGTTTGTAAACTTATATACGGAATCTTTTAATTCAGTTCCGAATGTTCGTTTGGATGCGGGATCAATAGAGACGGCGATTTATAATTTACTGTCAGCTAGTGACGGGTCGGCAATCTGGGATTTATCGGGAGGGCAATATACAGCGTTTAATGCTGGATACCCTTATAAAAACAGACTGCAACGGTCTATTTGTACTGATTTTACTGCGACGTTACAACGTTATGATACCGAATATATTGATTCATCGGGGAGTGTAATTCTTGATTTATCGCATTCGGTTCATTTGGTTTCAAGTTTTGGCGGGGCGTTAACAGTTTATTTGCCCAATGCTGCTGATTCTGCTGGTGTGATGATGGTTGTCAAAAAAATCGATAGTTCCAAAAACATTATCACGATTGATGAGGATGGTGGAACAGGGCCGGACGGGCAAGCTTATTATCTGGGTGGTGAAAATGATTTTATGATGGCGATGTCCAATGGGGCGGAATGGTTTGTTATTTCAACCAATCGTGCACCAGGAAATACGCGTTATTACGACGGGTCTGGTCTTTACGATATTGATATGGCAGTTGATGTCTATCTGTTGTCAAGTTTTGGTGGGGCTTTGACGGCGCGTCTTCCTCCTGCCGATGCTGCCGAAGCAGCAGGTCGGGTTGTGACCATTAAAAAAATGGATGTGTCTGCGCATTCTGTGACTGTTGTTGAAAACGGCGGATCGGGACCCGATCAAAGCAACCAAAATCTGACGGCTCAATATCAGTCTATTACGGTCGTGTCGGACGGAGGGCAGTGGTTCATCCTTTCAAGATATCCGTAAAAGCATTTAACTTTACAGAAAGAACATTTATGTCGGAGAACAAAACGTCGATTGAATCGATGACTCGTGCTGAGGTTATTAAACTTTTACCTCAGGTGATCCGGAAGGCTTTGCAATCCTATCACGATTTTATGGATAAAGGAGTTAATTATCAGGATCAAAAAAATTTTTCTGATGGCCATAAGGCGGCCAAGGTTGCAATCGCCCATATCGAATTATTGGTCAAGCTTGCCAAATGGGCGGATTTGCCGGATGCGAAAGATCATGAAAAAGGTGATGCCGCAGAATTAGAAGGGTTGGTTGATCTGGCGGTTCAAGATGTTGCGAGGTATTACGAAATTACGGAGGGAAAATGACAGCGTGTGGGTTTCCGCTTTTTGTTGCGCTGTGGAACAGAATGCAGGGGTTAGAAACGCCTTCCGTTCATTTTGTAATCGCAACATTTCTGGAGGTCAGTTGGGAACGGGGCGACAAAACCCTATTATTGATGGCGTTCCGATCATGCGGGAAGTCAACTTTGGTCGGATTATTTTGCGTGTGGGTTTTATGGCGCAATCCTGATCTAAGAATATTGGTGGTGTCGGCTGATCTGGCTTTGGCAAAAAAGATGGTGCGGAATGTTAAAAGAATTTTGGAACGTCATTTTTTGACCAGACATTTAAAGCCAGATGCGATTGACCAGTGGGGAAGTGACCGCTTTACGGTTCGGAGAAATCTTGAATTGCGTGATCCGTCTATGCTGGCCAAAGGTGTGACCAGTAATTTAACAGGGACACGGGCAGATTTTATTATTTGTGATGATGTCGAGGTTCCTAAAACAAGCGAGACGGCGCAAAAGCGTGCGTTTTTACGCGAGAGATTGTTAGAGCTTGATTATATTCTGACACCAAATGGAACACAGCTTTATGTCGGGACACCGCATTGCTTTCATACAATTTATGCTGACGCTCCGCGTGAGGAATTGGGTGAAAAGACTAATTTTCTTTATGGGTTCAAGCGTCTGGTTGTGCCTGTTTTAAATGCCAGTGGCGGGAGTGTCTGGCCGGAGAGATTTCCTCTTGACCGCATTGACGCTATTCGTAAAAAGACAGGGCCTGCACATTTTAAAAGTCAAATGCTGTGTGCACCGGTGAATATCAGTGAAGGATATTTACGTCCCGAGCAGATGATTGTGTATGAGAAAGAGCTTGATTATCGCGAGGCCAGCGGTCGCCCTGTTTTATCTTTAAACGGGCGAAAACTGGTTTCTGTTTCGGCGTGGTGGGATCCGTCGTTCGGGCGTGATCGGGGGGATCGTAGTGTTTTGGCGATTGTTTATACCGATGAAGACGGCGAATACTGGTTGCATCATTTGGCCTTGATTCGTGTTCAGGCCAGTTCGAAGGAAGATGAAGCCACGCAGCAATGTCGTCAAGTTGCAGAATTGGTCGCGCGGTATTATTTGCCGTCTATTGCGTTGGAAACAAACGGTTTGGGAAAATTTTTGCCGGGGATTTTGCGGCGTGAATTATCCCGTAAAGGATTATCGTGCGCTGTGCGTGAAATGACATCAAATAAACCAAAGTCTGTTCGTATTCTTGAAGCGTTTGATGTGGTTTTGGCTGCGCGGGCGTTGCATGTGCATTCATCCGTTTTGCGAACACCGTTTCAAATGGAAATGGAAGATTGGCGGCCTCAAAAATCTTCCGGTCATGATGATTGCCTTGATGCGGTTGCTGGTGCGATTTCACTAGAACCTGTCCGGTTTAAAAGACTTACAGGTGGAAAACGTGTCGGGTGGCAGGCAATGCAGCCTTATGCGGGACATCATGATTTTGATGTTTAATTTTTTATTTTGGAGAGAGACAATATGAACGAAAGTTTTTTGGAAACATTCGGATGGTGGATTGGTGTGATTGAATTGCCGGTTTTGTCCACTTTGTTTTGGATGATTTGGAATAATCGCCGTTACTTTGAATCTTCTTTGCAAATCATCAAAGATGATTTGTCCAATCACAAAGTTGATGTGGCGCGAAGTTATGCCCAGACACGGGATTTGAGGTTGTTGGAAAATCGTCTGACATCCCATTTGTTGAGAATAGAGGCCAAGCTGGATGTGACCGCACTCAAGACTGAAAAAAATTCCATAGAGAAAGGATAAACCATGGATAGACCAAAATTGATACCGCTTCCCTCAATGAAAACGGGGAATGCGGATGAAAAAATGCGTCAAATTCTTAAAGATATGGAGCTTGATACATTGGCTCGAACGATCTGGGGTGAGGCTCGTGGTGAAGGAGTGGCCGGAATGGAAGCTGTGGCTATGGTTATTTTGAACCGTGTGGCTGTTGCTCAGCGGCATGGTGGATATTGGTGGGGAAATTCTGTGATTGACGTGTGCCGAAAAGCCTATCAATTTTCCTGTTGGAACAAGCAAGATCCGAATTTGCCACGTTTGTTATCAGTGGGGAAAGATAATCTTTACTTCGTTACAGCCACGCGGGTTGCTCAGCGTGCTTTGCTTGGTTTTCTTAAAGATCAAACCAAGGGCGCAACACATTATCATGAGCGGTCTATTTCTCCTAAATGGGCAGTTGGTCAGCATCCTTGTGCGGTGATCGGGCGGCATTTATTTTATAAATTGGCGGAGGATCAATAATGGTTCTTCCTATTATTGCACAGGTGGGTATTCCTGTTCTGGTCAAGGGATTGGCTGAAGGGTTATCCCAAATAAAATCACCTTTGGCGCAAGGGGCATCTGCCGCGCTTTCGCAATTAGGGGAGGCTATGGGGAATGGGGCTATTCCGGATTCTCAGTTGGGCGAACTTCATCGTCATTTGGAAAAATTACAGGAAATTGAATCCGGCGAGCGCAGCAATTTTGTATCTCAGGTCAATGAAAGTCTAAGGGCTGAAATTTCGTCCAATGATCCTTATGTCCGGCGTATGCGCCCGACTTTCGGATATATTATAGCTTTGACTTGGGGGGTGCAGATGATGTCTCTGGCTTATGTGGTGGTGTTTGATACGGCACAAGCCTCGATTGTTATTGACGCTGTAGCCGAATTGGGGACGATCTGGGCGGTTGGGCTTTCTGTTCTCGGCATTTATGTTTATAAAAGAAGTGAAGAGAAAAAACAAAATACGCAAATATTTGAGCGGAAGGCTATAAAACCCCCAAAACCTCATTATAATGAATGATGTTTTCCGGTTTTTCCTCTGGTTAAACTCATATATACTTCTATTTGTGTTGAAGCATCTTATGCGGGCGGAAAAATATGGGTAATTACATCGATCATAAACAAAATACGGACTCTGTTGCAGGGCAATTTCATAATGCCAATCCTGTTATCGGGATGGCGCGGGAATTCTTTAAAATGGAGGCTTCTGGCGGTGTGATGCTGGTTGTTGCGGCCATTCTGGCCTTGGTTGTTGCCAATACATCCCTTTATCCTTTGTATGATTTTGTTTTAAATAAGGTCAATTTTACGATCGGATTTGTCGGCCCTGAAGATGGAGGGCCTTTTCTGGATAAATCGGTTCTTCATTGGATCAATGATGGATTAATGGCTGTTTTCTTCTTTTTGGTCGGGTTGGAGATTAAGCGTGAGGTTTTGCGTGGGGAGCTGTCTTCGTTTGATAAAGCCTTATTGCCGATTTTGATGGCGATTGGTGGTGTGGCGGTGCCATCGGCTATTTATTTTGGTTTGAATATGCAAGATGGTGGTGTTCCTACCGGATGGGCTGTTCCTGCGGCTACGGATATTGCTTTTTCTCTGGGGATTTTGGCATTGCTGGGTTCGCGCGCTCCTATTTCTTTGAAAATCACTTTGACCGCCATTGCAATCATTGATGATTTGATGGCGATTTTGATTATTGCTTTCTTTTATTCCGGTGGATTGTCTGCCGTTCCTTTGTTGATTGCCGGATTGGCTGTTTTGGGATTATTGGCTCTTAATCAAAAACAGGTGGTTGCGACTGCGCCTTATGTTCTGGTTGGTTTTGTTTTGTGGGTGGCTTTGTTGAAATCGGGTATGCATCCAACAATCGGAGGTGTTTTGACGGCCTTTGCTATTCCTCTTTCCTGTGTGAAGCGGCCTTGGTTAACGCCTGTTGAAACTCTTGAACATGCTTTGCACCCCTGGGTGGCTTATATGATTTTACCTCTTTTTGCTTTTGCAAATGCCGGAGTTTCATTTGAGGGTATGGGGTTGGGTAGTTTTACCGAATTGGTGACGCTTGGTATTATCGCGGGGTTATTTATCGGCAAGCAATTGGGCATTTTTCTTCCCTTGTTTTTGGCAGTTAAATCCGGATTGTGTAAATTACCTGACGGAGCGAGTTGGGGGCAGGTTTACGGTATGTCCGTTTTATGCGGTGTGGGATTTACCATGTCGTTGTTTATCGGTGAGCTAGCTTTTGATGATCCTGCTATCCAATCCTCTGTTCGTTTAGGGGTTTTGAGCGGGTCTGTCCTTTCTGCTGTTGTTGGTTATGCTGTTATTCGTTTCTGTCCGAAAAAAGGGACTTAACCTTTTTTTGCCGTTTGTTCTAAGTGTCTATCCATGACTTTCTGGATAGACACTTAGTGTTTGATAGTAAATTGGTGTGGTTCTATAAAACTTGTTGCAATTCAATTTGGTTCGTGTTTTCCTTTGTCTATGGAATTTGTTTTTGCCACCGTTATGAGCTTTTTGGTTGCCACTCTGTGTGCTGGCCAGTTCGGTGCTTGCGCAAGGGCATGCGCGGCGGCTTAGCCCGCAGAAAATCCTTCCTCCCCCCCATTTACCAATAAAATATTAATTTCTTACCGTGATAATCAGGGTATAACGATGTTTACCAACAGAGACGATCGCATGTCGAATTCACTTTTTACCAATAATGATGGGTCTTCCCACTCTTCCTCTTCTACACAAGATCCACAAATGGAAAGTTTTCCTTTGTCGCGCAATATGTACAGGAATTGTTTTAAAACCATGGGGGCCAATAAAGCCGCCGAGCTTTTGCGCTATGGCAAATCCAAACCGGATTGTATTTCTTTGGCGCAAGGGGAAGGAACCCTTCCTACGCCCGATTTTATTTGTGGGGCTACCAATAAAGCATTGAGCGAAGGAAAGACTTTTTATAGTTTTGGGGCTGGATTACCGGAATTACGTCAGGAAATTGCCACGTATTATTCGCGCATTTATAATGTCCAGATTCCAACCAACCGGATTACGGTCACAAGTTCGGGAACAAATGCTGTTCATTATGCTTTGCTCTCTATTCTTGAGGAAGGCGACGAGGTTGTTGCTGTGACTCCGATCTGGAAGAATCTGATTGGAATTACAGAATTGGCGGGCGGTCATATCGTCGAATTTCCGATGATGCAGGGTGAGCGAGGCTGGACATTGGATCTGGATCAATTATTTGCTTCGTGTTCCTCTTCTACCAAAGCGTTGTTGATTGTGACGCCCAATAACCCGACGGGTTGGACGATGTCTGCTCAGGACATCAAGCGGGTGACCGAATTTGCACGAGAGCGGGGGATTTGGATTATTGCTGATGAGGTTTATGGTCGTTGTGTTCATAATGATGTGCGTGCGCCGAGCTTTCTTGATTATTCGGGAGATGATGATCGGTTGTACGTTATTAATAGTTTCTCTAAAAGTTGGGCGATGACGGGTTGGCGTTTGGGGTGGTTGATTGGCCCTGCCGATGCCGAAGATAAAATTCGTGATCTGATTTTGTATGAGAATATGGGGCCTCCGACGTTCAATCAATATGGCGGGATCGAGGCTTTGCGTCATGGGGAGGACTTTATCAAGTCACAAAAGGAAATGTGGGTTCAAAATCTGGATCAAGTGATGGCTCATATGGATCGTTTGTCAGGCTTGAAAATGGTGCGACCTGATTCTGCATTTTATGCTTTTTTTAAAGTTGAAGGCTGCAAAAATTCTTATGACCTTACCAAACAGTTGATTGATGAGGTTGGTCTGTCCTTATCGCCCGGGGCTGCTTTTGGCAATGGTTTTCAGGATTATTTACGGATGTGTTTTGCCGTTTGTCCCGATACTTTGGCTGAATCTCTGGATCGGTTGGAAAAATTTATAAAAAAAGCTTGATGTGTGGACAAAAACTTTCGTTGTC
The DNA here is from genome assembly GCA_002425415.1 of Micavibrio sp. UBA5572. GTDB lineage: Bacteria > Pseudomonadota > Alphaproteobacteria > Micavibrionales > Micavibrionaceae > UBA1573. Next base: position 30,155 of record DIMG01000023.1, on the reverse strand, counting down.
TCTTCGATAGAGAGACAGATATTCCCTTTTAGGGGGTAGGCTTTCTATCCAGTGTGATAAATTCGTAAGACCAGTCGGCATTTGATGCTTTGGTTGTGGATGTTGTGATCCAGTCGTCTTCATTAAATTCGGCAAACCATGCATCGCCATCGATTTCTGCATCAATTTTTGTAATATACATCCGATCCACCAAGGGAAGGGCTTGTTCGTAGATGCTCGCTCCGCCCATGATAATCAATTCTGTATCGGGATGGTTTTTTTTTGCAAGCAAGATGGCCTGATTCAAAGACGAACATCCTATGACATCGTCACGATCTATTTTTGTGCGGCTAATCACGTAATGGGGGCGGTTTGGTAAAGGTTTGCCAATGCGTGAAAGAATTGAGTCAAAAGTCTTTCTGCCCATAATGACGGGTTTTTCTGTGGTTACGGATTTAAAATATTTCAAATCTTCAGGAATATGCCATGGCAGATCATTCCCGCGGCCGATGGTGCGGTTTTTGGCCATTGCCACGATCAGAGAGACTGAATTTTCCATGTGGGGAGGTTATCAGGTCATAAAAAAAAGTCTAGTGGGCAGGTCTATTTGAAAGATGCTTTTTGGGGGGTTGTTTTTCAATGCAGGGGTTTTATAGTTAGAGCATGAAACATTTTATTATTTTGATTGCTATTCTTTGTTCCCTTGTCTCTTTCGGGTCTGTTGTTAATGCGGCAGATGGAGAGGTGTCCATTCAAGCTGTATCCGATCAAGCTGCGCCGGTCGAAGATAAGGATGTTTCCCGTTTGATTGATACCCTTGAAAATGATGAGTCGCGCGCGGCTTTTGTCGGCGACCTGAAATTACTGGTCGAAAAACAAAAAGAGCAAGAGATTGCGGATAAGATTGAGCCTTTGACCGAAGCAATTGGTGTTCGCGCCAAAGTTTCCGAGGCGGTGGTGTCATATGAAAATTTTCTGGAAGAGCATAATTTGTCGTCGTCAATTGTTCATCAAGGGGCAGGAACATCGATTGTTCTTTTGATCGCCGGAGGTTTCTTTCTGGGAGTTCGCCAGATGTCCCGTAAAATTTTGAAAATAGTCGATCGTTTTTCACAAAAAATCGGGGTGCGCCTGTCACGATTTAATGTATATACCAAAATTTTGCAGGTGATTTTGAAAGTTTTTATTTGTGGAATTGCGGTTTATACGTTGGGAAAAATATGGTCGATTGGTGTTTTAGGTCGATTCTTTGAAAGCGAACAGCTGCGAGAATTTTTGGGAACGACATTTACTGTTTTATTTGTAGCTTTCTTTGCTGCGGTGGTTTGGGAAGCTGTTGGTGTTTATCTGTCCTATGTTTTTAAACAGGCCGATGATCGTAATCAGACCCGTGTCAAGACGTTGCTGCCGATTTTGCGCAATGCCATCCTGATTGTGTTTGCTATTTTATTTGGCCTTGTGTTGATGTCAGAGATTGGCATCAATGTGACGCCTCTTTTAGCTGGTGCCGGTGTTGTCGGTGTTGCGATTGGTTTTGGCGCGCAGACTATGGTTAAGGATTTTCTGTCGGGATTTACGATTATTCTTGAAGACCTTATTCGGGTCGGGGATGTCGCGTCTGTTGGTGGGTGTACAGGGCTTGTTGAGAAGATTACTTTGCGTAAAGTCCAGATGCGTGATCTGGCGGGGACTGTTTATACAATTCCGTTTAGTGAAATTACAACAGTTCAGAATTTGACCAAAGATTTCAGTTATTATGTGATGGATATTGGTGTGACCTACCATGTTGATACAGACCGCGTTGTTGAAGTTTTGCGTCAGGTGGATGAAGATTTGCGAGCCGATAGTGAATATACAGATTTTATTCTGGAGCCTATTGAGATTCTTGGCGTGGATCAATTCGCGGATAGTGCTGTTGTGGTTAAGGCGCGGATCAAAACGCGACCAATCAAACAATGGTTCGTCGGGCGTGAATTTAATCGCCGGATGAAGCATGCGTTTGATCGTGCGGGAATTGAAATTCCGTTCCCACAAAGGACAGTTACAGTTGTTCGTTCCGGTGGTGATGATGGTACAGGTCAGGCTGAAAAACAAGCATTATTGGAAGCTGTTTCGGCTAGTTAGTTTCTGGATTTTTATGTTTTTTGAGCATGTAGAGCAGGTATAATGCCACGAAACAAAACATATAAAGTTCTAGAATTTCGCTGATCCGCCAGAAGAAATGCCAATGAAATATTCCCGATAATGTATCAATTAATTTGAGTAATAGTGCTATCAACGCGGTTGGGATTAAATGGTAATCTCCATAAATGGCGTTGAATTTTTTTGGCAGGCTATCGGGTTTAAAAATTTTTAGCAGCGGAATTATCAGTCCTCCTACCAAAATACCGATTTGCAAAAGCGTTTGCGGTTTTTGATCGAACCATGATGATGTGTTGTGCAAGTTGGTTTCGTTTTGATCGTTAATAGCTGCCCATTCTTCAGGTGTGCTCCAATGAAAAATCCATTGCCCCCAACTTAATTCTTCCCCTGCAATATAAAAACTCGCCAGTGCGGCTATTCCAAACCAGAGTTTGAGGCCGAGGCCTTGAACGCGCTTTACCAAAAGGCTTGCCAGGATCACGCTGACCACCATGACAACGGCTTGCAAATTTTCATGAAGGCCTCCTTCTTGAAGGAGTATTTCTTTTGTTTGTTCGTTGCATAGAGTTTCGATTGCAATTTGAGCAATAATGAGCAGCAATGGAATGCCGAGCCACCAGAATTTATGGAGAGATAAATTTTTCATTGCAGTGTTTTATTCAACTGTAACTGATTTGGCAAGGTTTCTTGGTTGGTCAACATCCGTTCCTTTGGCAACTGCCGCATGATAAGCCAATAATTGAATGGGTAAGGCATAAAGGATTGGTGTAATAAATGGGTGCATTTCGGTAATTGTGACTGTCCATGTGCAGGCCGAGCCTAATTCTTTTGCGCCATTTTCGTCAGTGATTAGTAAAACTTTACCGCCTCTTGCAATGGTTTCTTGCACGTTGGAGGCTGTTTTTTCAAATAATTTGTCTGATGGTGCAATCACCACAACAGGAACGTCGTCGTCGATCAGGGCTATGGGGCCATGTTTCATTTCACCTGATGCGTAACCTTCGGCATGAATATATGAAATTTCTTTGAGTTTCAGAGCTCCTTCGAGTGCCAACGGATATAATGAGCCGCGTCCGAGATATAAAACATCACGGGCGTTGGCAATGTCTTTGGCAATGTTCTGGATTTCTGTATCGTGACTTAAAATAGTCGCGGCAATTTTGGGCATGGCGCGGAGTTCATACGCATGGTCAGCTTCTTGAGCTTGCGAAATGACACCTTTGGCGGATGCCAATGAAAGGGCGAGGCAGGCTAGTGTTGTGAGTTGGGTTGTAAATGCTTTGGTTGAAGCTACACCAATTTCAGGCCCTGCCAAAGTGTGAAGGCATAAATGTGATTCTCGTTCAATAGTACTTTCAATTGTGTTGACGATCGACAAGCACATCTGGCGTTCCCGTTTGCAGTAACGCAATGCTTCGAGAGTGTCGAGTGTTTCTCCGGATTGGGACACAAAGATGGCCAGTCCGTCAGAAGGAAGAGGGGCTTCGCGGTATCTGAATTCCGATGCGACATCGACTTCGCATGGTGTGCGTGCGATGGTTTCAAACCAGTATTTTGCAACCATACAGGCGTAATAGGCTGTGCCGCAGGCAATTAATGTGATGCGTGGAGCGCGCAGCATCGCTTCGAGCACTTCGTTCGGAACGCAGATGCGATTGGTGGCTGGATTGACAAAGGTGTTCAATGTATCTGCGATAACGGCGGGTTGTTCGTAGATTTCCTTAAGCATGAAATGGCGGTATTCGCCTTTGCCTGTTGTTGTTCCTGATTGGGCGGTGATGCGTACCGGACGGTCAACAGGTTTTCTTTTGGCGTTCATCAGGCGGATATTATCATTGGTGACAACTAAACGGTCACCATCTTCCAGAAAACTGATTCTGCGCGTCAGGGGAGAAAGCGCATAAGAATCAGAGGCGACAAACATCTCTCCGTCTCCGTAGCCTACGGCTAGCGGCGTTCCTTGGCGTGCGCCGATCAGAAGGTTATTTTCTCCTGCAAACATTAGAACGACCGAATACGCCCCACGAAGCCTGTCAAAAGTTTTGTGTGCTGCGTTTTCAGGGGTTTCGCCTTGGGTCATGTATTGGTCAACCAGATGGGCAATGACTTCGGTGTCTGTGTCTGTTTCAAAGCGGACTTGATGCGCCATTAATTCCTTTTTTAATTCTACGTAATTTTCAATGATGCCATTGTGAACAACGGCAACGCGTTTTGTGGCGTGCGGGTGGGCGTTATTCTCTGTTGGTTCACCGTGTGTTGCCCAACGGGTGTGGCCAATGCCGATTGCTCCGGTCATGGGTGTTTGTTTTAATCGTTCCTCCAGATTGACCAATTTCCCTTCGGCGCGGCAACGAATAATCTGGTTATCTTGAAGGGTTGCGATGCCCGCTGAGTCGTAACCGCGATATTCAAGGCGTTTTAAACCTTCAATCAGGTTCGGGACGATATTCTTGGTCGAGACGATTCCGATAATTCCGCACATGGTATTTTCTCCCTGTTCATTATTCTTTTTTCATCCGGTCTTTGGCTTTACCGGCCAGAGACTTTGTTTCTGCACGGGCAATGACCAATGTGTCTTTTTCGACATTTCTGGTCAGAGTGCTGCCTGCTGCGATGTAGGCACCATCGCCGATTTCAATCGGGGCAATCAATGATGAATTCGATCCGATCATGACGTTCTTTCCGATTTTTGTTTTTGATTTTGTTTTCCCGTCATAGTTAACAGTGATTGCGCCGCAACCAAAATTGGACTGTGCGCCAAGTTCTGTATCACCGATATAACCCAGATGGTTGGCTTTTGCGCCCTTGCCAATGGTCGAGTTTTTGACTTCGACAAAATTGCCGATACGCGCTTGTTCTTTGATGATGGTGTCGGGTCGGATGCGGGCGAATGGGCCGATGGTGGCACCTGATTTTATTATTGCGCCTTCGATATGGCTGTAGGCTTTGATCTCGACATTGTCTTCGATGGTGACGCCTTGGCCGAATATTACGCCTTGCTCGATGATGGTGTCGCGACCGATCACGGTGTCTGCTGAAAAATAAACTGTGTTTGGGTCAATCAATGTGACGCCGCTTTCCATGATGGATAGGCGTTTGTTGTGTTGCCATGCCAGTTCCAGTTCAGCCAGTTGCGTTCTGGAATTGATGCCGCGTAGCTCTTGAAAATCTCCACGGATGACGCCGGTTGATAAATTGTCTTTTGCCAGTATTTCGGGCAGATCAACCAGATAGAATTCTTGCTGAGCATTTTTGTTTTTTATTTTATCGAGATGATCGCCGAGGTTTTCTCCTTCAAGAACCATCAATCCGCTATTGACCAGACGAACCAGTTTTTCATCGTCTGATGCGTCTTTTTCTTCGATGATGCGGTTCAGCGTTCCGTCTGCGTTTTGAAAGATGCGTCCATATCCTGTTGGGTTGGGGGCTGCCATGGCCAGAACCGTTGCGCCAAAATTTTTGTCGGATCTATGATGGTTTAACAAATTATCAAGCGTGGAATATGATACCAATGGTACGTCACCATATAAAATCAAAATCTGGCCTTTGAAATCCGGCAATTCCTTTAATGCGGATTTGACGGCATCGGCGGTACCTTTTTGTTGTTTTTGAATTGTGACTGGGTGAGGAGCAACAGCTTGTTTGACGTTGTCCATATCCGGTGCGATGACGGTGATGATTTTTTGCGGTTTTAACGATTCAACTGTTTTGATGATGTGGGCAATCATCGGTTGACCCGCAATTTTGTGCAGAACTTTTGGGAGTGCCGATTTCATGCGCGTGCCTTTACCGGCTGCCAAAATGACAACGGCCAGCTCTGTCCGGTTTTTTGTTTTTGGTGGTGTGGGAGATGTGGAGGACATGGATTGATGGGGTTTTCTTGCTGGATTACTCATATTTTCAATTCCATTTTGCTTAAGTCAATTTTTTGCTCAAGTCACTAAATATTGCACAGCGTAACAGTTACGGTTTCTTTTGAGGGTCTTCTTCATCGTTTTTATAGGAGGTTAGGTGCATAAACAATGTGCCATAGTCTGTTTTGACGCGGATCTTAACAGGAATATAGGGGGATTGGTTGGGATTGGGTTCTGGCATGAGTCCCAGCCAGATTGTCGGGAGAGCTCCTTTTTTGCGGCCTTGTTCCTGAATAGAGAGCCAGCCCCTTGGTTTTTTGCGCCATTTGCCTTTATCGGGGGAGACTTCGACCTGACAGGACAGGCTGTCTCCCTCGAATATATTGTATTTACTTTTCTTTAAGGGAGACCGTGTCGTTTCGGTGAAGAGCAGTTTAAAGCTTCGGTCGCCATCAAAAATGATTGAATTTCCTGCGCAGGTTTGTGTTGCCGGCAGAGTCATCAAAAGTTCCAGTGTCGCCGAGAGCAGGTCGGTTGAGTCCTTGGTGAGGCCTTCTTCAATCTTTTCAGGGGTTTTATCGACAGGCTCTTTGTCTTTTTTGCTTTCGGTGACAGTATAATCAAGAAATTTTCCTTTGCCATCATAGGTGTATTTCTTTTCTTCGGTCGAGCTTTTCCACGTTGAAATCGAGAGATGTTCCAATGGGTTTGGTTTATTGTCCTTTGATATTTGGCCTGATGTCGAGAAAATTCCTGACCAAGGAGCCAGAGTTTTCAAAAACCCGTGGGTGGCAGAGGACAGAGTAATGTCATAATCTTTTTCGCTGGTCTTGATGATGAGTTTGGCATCAAGGGCATGAATGCCACCGGCATAAACATCGTAGGTCATGGTTTGGGTTTGCGCGGAGGAAGGCGAGTTCCAAAACATGAATGTCAGTATAAATACGTATAAAGCGGTCGGTAGCCTCTTCACAATCACTATCCTTCAGTTAGAATGTTCCTTTGATTTGCCTTTAAAATACCAGTTTTGGCAAATACTTATTTTTTGTTTCGGGTTTTTCAATATGCTTTTGTTAATCAAATTGGCTATCGGGACGGGCATGATTGGTTTTACGGTCGTTCTCCATGCTTTTGTCTGTGATTGGGTGTTCCGGTTTATTGAACGCTATTCCCGTCCTTTTGTCGGGACTTTCGGTCGTTATTGGACGATTCCAACCCTTATTACGGCAGTTTTCGTTATTGGTTCTGCGCTTATGGTTGATATTTGGGCATGGACGCTCTTGTTTTTGTGGCTTGAGCCTGTGGCGTTGCCGACTGTTGACGATGCTTTGTATTTTACGACCTCGACCTTTACAACTGTCGGCTATGGTGACATTGTTTTGACGGATGAATGGCGTCTTTTGGCTGGAACAACGGCTATTAACGGCATGATTCTTTTCGGTTGGAGTACGGCTTTTATTTTTGAAATTATGGCCAAACTCTATAAGTCTGGACGTATATATGGGAAACGCAGTGATGAATGAATTGCAGCAAATTATCGAATCTGCCTGGGGCGGTCGTCAGGATGTCGGGGCTCAGACGCAAGGTGATGTTCGCATTGCTGTTGAGCAGGCTCTTGAGCAATTGGATCAAGGCATTATTCGTATTGCCGAAAAAACAGAATCCGGTTGGGTGGTCAATGATTGGCTTAAAAAGGCGGTTTTATTGTCTTTTCGTCTTAATTCCAATGATTTGATTGCTGCGGGCGATCATGTGCGTTGGTGGGATAAGGTCGATTTGAAAACTGCGGATTGGTCTGTCGGGGATTTTGTTTCTGCTGCCTTTCGGGCTGTTCCTGGTTCGATTGTGCGTCGTGGAGCCTATATTGGTTCCAATGTTGTTTTGATGCCGTCTTTTGTGAATATTGGTGCTTATGTTGGGGATGGGACGATGGTTGACACTTGGGTTACGATCGGGTCATGCGCGCAGATCGGCAAGAATTGTCATATTTCCGGCGGTGTCGGGATTGGGGGCGTTTTAGAGCCTTTGCAGGCTGCTCCGGTTATTATCGAAGATAATGTTTTTATCGGTGCGCGTTCGGAAGTTGCCGAAGGTGTGATTGTTGAAGAAGGTGCTGTGATTAGTATGGGTGTTTTTCTCGGGGCATCGACTAAAATTGTAGATCGTGAAAGTGGTGAAGTTTTCAAAGGTCGTGTTCCTGCTTATTCGGTTGTTGTTCCCGGGACTTTGCCAGGAGAGAAAGTCAATTTGTCTTGTGCGGTTATCGTGAAACGGGTTGATGCGCAAACCCGCAGTAAAACTTCAATTAACGAATTGCTTCGTGACTGATTTTTGTGAAGTTTAGTCTCTTCGTTCCTTAGTCGTGGTTATAAATATAGAAAGAGTAAAGTTTATGCCTATTGACCCTGTTATTTTGACTCAGGATTTGGTTCGCTGTCCCAGCATTACGCCTGCAGATGCAGGTGCTTTGGAGGTAATGAGTACCGCATTGCGCCCTATGGGTTTTCATGCCGAGCATTTGCGTTTTCAAGAAGAAGGGACGGATGCGGTTGACAATGTGTTCGCGCGTCGCGGAACAACGGGGCGGCATCTTTGCTATCTGGGGCATACGGATGTTGTCCCTGTGGGGCGGGAATCCGATTGGACTTATCCTCCTTTTGCTGCAGAAATTCATGATGGCAAGCTTTATGGGCGCGGTACTGCGGATATGAAGGCAGGAAATGCTGCATTTGTTGCTGCGGTTTCTCGGTTTTTATCCAGACATGCCGATTTTGAGGAAAGCATCAGTCTTTTGATAACCGGTGATGAAGAGGCTTTGGCTGTCAACGGGACGGTCAAGGTGATTGAATGGATGCAGCAAAATGGTCAATTACCCAATGTGGCTTTGGTGGGAGAGCCCGGTAATCCCGAGCGTTTGGGGCAGGTTATGCGTGTGGGACGGCGTGGATCATGGAATGCAAAAATCGTGATCGAAGGCAAGCAAGGTCATAGCGCTTATCCGGAACGTGCGGATAATCCTATTCCTAAATTGATCCAGATTTTGCAGCATGTTCTGGCTGAAAAACTGGATGATGGAACCGATTATTTTCCACCAAGCCATATTGTTATTTCTTCTGTGGATGTCGGAAATCCTGCATCCAATGTTATTCCCGCGCGTGCTGAGGCTTTGATTAATATCCGGTTTAATGACATTTGGACGGATGAAACTATTGATTCCCATATGCGTGAAGTCTTTTCCCGTGCCGGTATTCCGTTTCATGCGCATAGTTGGTGTAATGCTAAGAGCTTTATGGGCGGTCATGATGAAATATGGCGGGAATTGGTTGCCGATGCTGTTGAGCATGTTTCGGGGACGCGGCCTGCGTTTGATACTGGGGGCGGGACATCGGATGCCCGTTTTATTGCACCATTTTGTCCGGTTGTGGAGTATGGCCCTGTAAACGCAACTATTCATCAGGTTGATGAGTTTTGTTCGGTTGCAGATATTGAAGCTTTGACGCGTACATATGATATGGTTTTGGAGAAATATTTTTACGGGAATCCTTGACCGCATGTCTGTCATCACATATTTGTTCTGTGTTGTGATTGTTTAAAATATTCAATTCAAAAATCTTCTAGGAGTAAATTTTATGCATCGCTTATCTATTCTTTACGGTTTTTGTGTTCTTTGGATGTTAACTCTTTCCCTTGCAGCTTTTCCTGCGCATGCCGGATTGTTTGGCAAGGATGATGACAAGGCTGCTGTGGAAGCGGTTCCTCCTGCCAATGCTCCCCGCAGTTTTGCGGATTTGTCCGAGGTTTTATTGCCTGCGGTTGTGAATATTTCTTCGACGACGAAAGTAACTCAGCCGACACAGGTGATGCCGGATATTCCGGAATTTCCTGAAGGGTCGCCTTTTAATGAATTTTTTAAGGATTTTATGGATAGAAATGGTGGAGGTGAAGCTTTGCCAACCACATCTTTGGGATCTGGCTTTGTGATTGATGCAGGCAAGGGGCTGGTTGTTACCAATAATCATGTGATTAAAGATGCTGATGAAATTCGGGTTATTTTTAATGATGATGTGACGTTAGAGGCGACGCTGGTCGGTAAAGACGATAAAACCGATCTTGCCGTTTTGCAGGTTGATCCTAAAAAACGTAAATTGGTTGCTGTCCCTTTCGGGGATAGCGATGTGATGCGTGTTGGTGATTGGGTTGTTGCCATCGGTAATCCCTTCGGGTTGGGAGGAACTGTGACCGCGGGTATTATTTCTGCACGTCAACGGGATATTCATTCCGGGCCTTATGATGATTTTATTCAGACAGATGCTTCGATTAACCGTGGGAATTCCGGTGGGCCGATGTTTAACTTGAAAGGTGAAGTGATCGGAATTAATACAGCGATTTATTCACCATCCGGTGGATCTGTCGGTATTGGCTTTGCCATTCCATCCGATCTGGCCAAGCCTGTGATTGATCAGATTGTCGAGTTCGGCCGTACGCGCCGTGGATGGATGGGAGTAAAAATCCAGACCATCACAGATGAAATCGCCGAGAGTATGGGGTTGGACGGAACGGGTGGCGCATTGGTTGCCAGTGTGTTTCCGGATGGGCCTGCGGCTCTGGCTAAAATTGAGCAAGGTGATGTGGTTGTAGAGTTTAATGGGCATAAGCTGGATACGATGCGGAATCTGCCACGGATTGTTGCGGAAACGCCTGTTGGTGAAAAAGTACCGGTGAAGCTTATCCGAAATGGTCGAGAGATCACGCTGTCATTGGTTGTTGGTGAATTAGAGAAAGCCGAAGATAATGGCTTGATTGAAAAAGCCGATGCTTCGAACGATAATCTTGCGCCGTCAAAAACGGCTGAGCTGGATCATACAGGGTTGTTTGTTTCTGACCTGAATGACGCGATGCACCAGATGTTCGAAGTTCCTGAAGATGTTACCGGTGTTGTTGTAACCAAGGTTGATGCCGGTTCTGATGCTGCGTTAAGGGGTATGATGCCTGGTGATGTTATTCTTGAAATTAATCAAAGCCCCGTATCTTCTGTTAAGGATGCCAAGGCGCAAATTGTCAAAGTCATGGAGGACAAAAAATCTAAAATGTCTGTTTTGCTTTTGGTTGATCGTCAGGGGCGTGGAGATGTCCGGTTTGTTGCGTTGAAGCTCAGCAAAGCCGATACGAAGAAAAAGTAGATCGTGGTTAAAAACAGTGTTCATGTTGTTGCGGGGCCGACTGCCGGTGGGAAGTCGGCTCATGCTTTGAAGTTGGCGCAGGATTTAAACGGTGTTGTGATTAATGCTGATTCTATGCAGCTTTATGACGGTTTGCCTCTTTTGACGGCACAGCCTTTAGCGCAGGAAAAAGCTCTTATTCCCCATCAATTATATGGCTGTTTGCATCCGAATGACCAGATCAATGCTGTGTCATGGCGTGATCTGGCTCTTGCTGAAATTTATAAAGCACTGGAGCGTGGACAGGTTCCGATTGTTGTTGGCGGGACTGGTTTTTATTTAAAGGCTTTGATGCAAGGGCTTTCGCCTATTCCTGATGTTCCCGAAGAGGTGCGTGTCTTATGTGATGATTTGATGGATCAGATCGGGATTGATGAATTTTATAAAAATCTGGTCGAGATTGATTCTGATCTTTGCGGAAAAATTGATCCACAAAATCGCCAGCGATTGGTTCGTGCTTTTGAAGTGTATCATCATACCGGAAAAACGATGTCTTATTGGCAATCTTTGCCCCTTGTTGGGGCTCCGGAGGATCTGGAATTTTCTGTTGAGCTTATTATGCCCGAGCGGGACGTTTTGTATGAGCGTTGTAATTTACGGTTTGACCAGATGATTGGGCAGGGTGTTATGGCTGAAGTCGAGGCGTTTGACGATTTGATCGAGCGAGGACAGGTTTCTTCCCATTCGCCTTTGACCCATGCGCTGGGGTTTGTTCCTTTGCAGGCATGTTTGCGCGGGGAAATGGATTTGGAGAGCGCAATTGTTTTGTCGAAAAATGAAACGCGCCATTATGCGAAGCGTCAGGCTACTTGGTTTCGTCATCAGATGGGTTGATTGGATTCTGGATTTTTACTTAATATGTTAAATAATATTTTTTTGTCATTAACGGGATAAAATTGTTGCATGGTGAAAGAGTTCGGCGTAACAATTAGTGCGTTATGAAGCATTCAATCGCAAATATTCTTCTTCTCGGCAATGTTGTCGTCCTCAAAGTGGGTACGGCGTTGCGGGATGTTGCTTAAGGAATTGAAGCTTAACACATGACCGTAACGCCCCGTTCGAGAGATCGGGGCTTTTTATTAAGATTTACCGGATGGATCAAGAAAGGGTAGAAAATGGCAACACAAACGCGTACAAAAGCACAGGCCAAACCAAAGATTAAATTGGTGAAGTCTGCACCGGCTTCCAAAGTTCAAAAGGCCAGCGCACCAATCCGTCAAATGGTCTATGACAAGAAAAACCTGACCGGTGCTGAAATTATTATCCAGGCTTTGGTTGATAATGGTGTTGATACGATTTTTGGTTATCCGGGTGGGGCTGTTTTACCGATTTATGATGCTCTTTTTCAACAAAAGAAAATCAAACATGTGTTGGTTCGTCACGAACAAGCGGCTCTTCATGCTGCGGAAGGTTATGCGCGCTCTACGGGCAAAGTCGGTTGTGCGTTGGTCACATCTGGCCCGGGGGCTACCAATGCGGTTACAGGACTAACCGATGCGTTGCTTGATTCTATTCCGGTGGTTTGTTTTTCGGGGCAGGTTCCTACTTTTTTAATTGGAACGGATGCGTTTCAGGAAGCGGATACAACAGGGATTACTCGCCAATGTACCAAGCAGAATTATCTGGTTAAAGATGTCAAAAATTTAGCTAAAACCATTCACGAAGCTTTTCATGTTGCCAAGTCCGGACGACCCGGGCCTGTGGTTATTGATTTGCCCAAGGATGTTCAGTTTGCTCCTGGGTCTTACATTTCACCTGAAAATACTGATTTGTCGCGGTATCAGCCACGTACCCAGCCTGATTTGTCCCAAATCGAACTAGCAGTCGAGATGATGGCCTCGGCAAAGCGTCCGGTGTTTTATACAGGGGGGGGGGTTATAAACTCAGGAACAGAGGCTGCACGTCTTTTGACTGAACTGGTTCAAATGACTGGATTTCCTTTGACATCGACCTTGATGGGTCTTGGAGCTTATCCGACGCGAGACCGCCAGCATTTGGGGATGCTGGGAATGCACGGCACTTATGAAGCCAACTGGGCTATGCATGATTGTGATGTGATGGTGAATATCGGTGCGCGATTTGATGATCGTGTCACGGGTCGTCTGGACGCTTTTTCTCCTCATTCTAAGAAAATCCATATTGATATTGATCCAAGTTCGATCAATAAAATTGTTCGTGTTGAACTTGGAATTGTTTCCGATAGTGTCGAGGCTCTTCGGGCGATGATTGCTGTTTGGAAAAAGCGGAAATATAAAGCCGATGCAACGGCGATGAAACAATGGTGGGCGCAGATTGATAAATGGCGTTCGGTTCAATGTTTGTCTTATAAAAAGTCAGACACGATTATTAAACCACAATTTGCGTTGGAGCGGTTGCAAGCTGCGCTTGATAAAGAAAAACGCGAGGTGTTTGTTTCAACCGAAGTCGGGCAGCACCAGATGTGGGCGGCACAGTTTTTGAAATTCGAGCAGCCCAATCACTGGATGACATCGGGTGGACTTGGAACGATGGGGTATGGTTTGCCCGCTGCGATTGGGGTGCAGATGGCGCATCCAAATGCTTTGGTGGTTGATGTTGCGGGTGATGCCTCTATCCTGATGAATATTCAGGAATTGTCGACGGCTGTGCAGCATAAGTTGCCGGTTAAAATCTTCATTCTTAATAATCAGTGGATGGGAATGGTCAAACAATGGCAAGAGTTATTGCATGGTGAGCGGTATTCCAGCTCTTATACTGAATCGTTGCCGGATTTTGTGAAACTGGCCGATGCTTATGGTGGGATTGGATTTCGGGTTGAATCTCCTGATGATCTTGATCGCGTGATTAAAGAAATGATGAAAACAGATCGTGTGACCATTGTTGATGTTTGTGTTGACCAGAAAGAGAATTGTTTTCCGATGATTCCGAGTGGTAAAGCTCATAACGAAATGATCCTTTCGGCTGATGCCAAAAAATTTGATAAAACATTGGTTTAGTAATTTAGAGGAGAATAAAGAGATGGTACGTCAATCTCAACAAGATAAAAAAAGTGTATATGGTGCTGCTCCTGTACAAGATCCGGTTTCGTCACATACTTTGGCGGTGATTGTTGATAATGAGCCTGGCGTCTTGGCGCGGGTTATCGGGTTATTTTCTGGTCGGGGTTATAACATTGAAAGCTTGACCGTTGCAGAAACAGATCAGACCAAAAAACAGTCACGGATTACGATTGTTTGTTCGGGAACGGTTCATGTGATTGAACAAATTCATCATCAGTTAGGGCGATTGGTACCTGTCCATCGTGTGTCCAATTTGACTTTGGAAGGGACTCATATTGAACGTGAACTCGCTTTGTTGAAAGTTTGCGGTGTTAAAGACAAGCGGATCGAAGCTTTGCGTATTGCTGATATTTTTCGTGCGCGGGTTGTTGATTCTACGTTGGGAAGTTTTGTGTTCGAGATTACCGGTACAACAGAAAAAGTTGATGCGTTTGTTGATTTGATGAAACCTTTGGGGCTATGTGAAATTTCGAGAACCGGAGTGGCCGCCATATCACGAGGAAAGGAAATTGTTTGTGATGGGAAATAAATTTTTTGTTATCGGTCTTTGTTTTTTGGCTCTGTCGCTTTGTTCATGCGGGAATGAAAAAGAGAATGATGCAAGACTTGCAAGGGGGTGTGAGGCTGCTGCTAAGACCATGCTGGACAAGGAAGAATATGACCGTCAGATTGATCGTGTTGCCAGTAAAAAATTAGGCATGTCTGATGGGTTTCGTCTGGTGACGATTGATGTCGTTACAAAAAATAAAGAATTCGGTTATGAAAGTAACGAGAGCTTTAATTGCAAGTTCGAGGAGCAAAGTTCGTTTGCCGGTATGATGTGGCGGGCATCTTTGGTTCAGATTCAAATTGATGAAGATGTTTATGGATCGAATGGTGGAAAAATATTTGGTGATTTGAATGACCAGATGAAGTTGATGGATGCGGTTCAGGCCGCTATGAAATAAATTTAAAAAAGTTTTTGAAAAGGAGTGTTAAAAATGAAAGTTTATTATGATGCCGATTGCAAGTTTGATGTTCTGAAGAACAAAAAAGTTGTGATTGTCGGGTATGGATCTCAAGGTCATGCGCATGCTGCGAACCTTCGTGATTCCGGCGTTGCAGAGGTGCGGGTTGCTTTGCGAGCCGATAGTGCGACCAATAAAAAGGCGAAAGAGGCAGGGTTTGAAACAATGACTCCGGATGATGCTGCAAAATGGGGCGATGTCTTGATGATGGCTTGTCCAGATGAGTTGCAACGCGAGATTTATTATACATGGCTTCATGACAATATGAAGGCTGGTGCTGCGATTGCTTTTGCTCATGGTTTGAATATTCATTTCAATTTGATCGAAGCCCGTAAGGATGTTGATGTGTTTATGGTTGCGCCAAAAGGCCCCGGGCATACTGTTCGCGGAGAATATCAAAAAGGCGGCGGCGTTCCTTGTCTGTTTGCTGTTCATCAGGATGCAACCGGTCAAGCACGTGATCTGGCTTTGGCTTACGCGTCCGGTGTTGGCGGTGGTCGTTCGGGTATCATTGAAACGTCTTTCCGTGAAGAATGCGAAACTGATTTATTTGGTGAGCAAGCTGTTTTGTGTGGTGGTGTTTGTGCTTTGATTAAAGCTGGGTTTGAGACTTTGATCGAAGCGGGCTATGCGCCGGAAATGGCTTATTTCGAATGTTTGCATGAAATGAAGCTGATTGTTGATCTGATGTATGAAGGTGGGATGGCCAATATGCGTTATTCTATTTCCAACACAGCGGAATATGGTGATTATACACGCGGTGGACGTATTGTGACTGCCGACACCAAAGCTGAGATGAAACGTATCTTGGATGATATTCA
The DNA here is from genome assembly GCA_002425415.1 of Micavibrio sp. UBA5572. GTDB lineage: Bacteria > Pseudomonadota > Alphaproteobacteria > Micavibrionales > Micavibrionaceae > UBA1573. Next base: position 14,095 of record DIMG01000023.1, on the reverse strand, counting down.
AACGGGTCGTTTTACGCGGGACTGGATGTTGGAATGTCAGGCAGGTCAGCCGAGCTTTAAAGCAACTCGCCGTCGTGAGGCCGATCATTCGATCGAAGAAGTTGGTGAAAAACTTCGTGCGATGATGCCGTGGATTGCTAAAAACAAGTTGGTTGATAAGGCAAAAAACTAGACATTATTTTCTTTAACTATAAAAAAGGGGCAAAACCTAATGGCTTTGCTCCTTTTGGTTTTTGAATGCTTATTGAAGGATTAGACCATCAGTTCCGTAATATCCGATGACTTTATCGGTTTGCGGGTCTTTGAGAAAAAACATTTTCGGTTGTTTTTCTGTGATCTGGTAAACATAATTAACAGTGTCCATGACGCGACGTTTATCCAGACCGGACAAGTGATAAAAATTGATCCCGACATCAAGATAGGGTGCACCATCGTCATAGTATTGACGGTTGATAATTTTTGCTGTGTACCAACGATTGACAAGATCAACGCCGGTTCCCCCACTCATTGTAATCCAATCTGTTGGCTGCCATTCGGTTTTGTCCCATTGCGTATTGTGTGGGTCAGTTCCATTGGCGTAGTAGGGAATGAAATCCTGATTTTGCCAATGGCTTTCCCACCACCATAAAGAGAAAAACTTGGAGCCTGCTTCGGCAGCTGAGCTGCTCAAAACGATAATAGAGGCCAAAATAAGGGGTAAAATGTAAAATCTGGTCATGATGGTATACGTTCCTAAGTAATCTTTAATCTATACTATGATATATTAATAAAATGATAAACCCGATTTCTATCGCTTTGACCGGAATGTCTTCGGCTTCTAAAAAGGCTGATGTGGCTGCATCCAATATTGCAAATGCCAGTGTTGTTGGTTCGACTGACCCTAACAGCCCGAATCAGGCTTATTCAGCCAAGGTGACCTCTGACCAGAATCTGACCAGTGGTGGGGTGGGAAGCGGTGTTCGGACGGTTGTTCTTGACCGAATTCCCTCTTTTGTTCCCAGTTTTCAGCCCGATTCTCCGTTTGCTGATTCACAAGGTCTGGTTAATGCACCTAATGTGAATGCAGACGAGGAAATTGTTAATCTTAAGGTTGCGGAGAATGCCTATAAGGCTAATGCCGAGGTTATCAGGACGTCAAAAGAAATGCAGTCATCCCTTCTGGATGCACTCAACCACTGAAACGTTTAGCCTTCAAATTAAATTGTTGAGAGAAGTAGCCCTATGGCTCCTGCCATCAGCATTATGCTCGCGGGGATTGATACTTCATCGCGTAGGCCTCGAATAAAATTCAGGCCAAAAAGCCATAACGGAGTCATGGCCATCAGCAGTCCTGGCAGACTGGGGTGAGGGGCGAGTGTGATGGCAAACACGGCAGATAGAACCATTCCGGATGTCCAGAAGGCGCACCAGAAAGACCCCCAGAGAAGTTTGCCGTCAAAAAATCCGGTTGGGCGGCCGCCAATCGGGTGGTGGATTGTTGCTAGCCATGAAACGACGGCACAAACCAGAAGTTCCAGAAAGGCGTAGCTGAGGGCAAGGGCATAAATGTTATAGTCTTCTCCCATTACATATTTTGTCAGTGCATCAAAGATTCCGAATAAAAAGCCGATGGGGAGAACAAATAAAAAACTCTCCCAACTTGCATCATTGTCACGAACTTTTTGAATGGCTACGAAAATAATGGTTGCAGAGAGAACTGCTGTGATAACCCGTCCGGGGTTTGTTGTCAGGTCGGGGCGTTCTCCAGGGGATAACATCCACCACATCAGGTAAGATCCAATGGCTGCGAGTGGCAAAATCATGCTGGACACACGACCACTTCGTTTGGCTGCCAGATAGAAAAACATTATCATGCCGATGGCTGTGACCATCCCGTCCATACCGGCTACGATATAAAACCACTTGTCGGCTGGCCAGGCCATGTAAGGTATGGCCAGAGCCACTAGGCCGGTGGCAAAAGTCGCACGCCAAGCGTTGAGCATTTGAGGGTCGAGGCGGAAAATCCGGTTGCTTTCAGCTAAAGCTGCGGCACACAGGCTGGCGGATAACGCCCATAAAAACCAAAACATGGTGCTTGATCCGTTTCTATCCGTTCAAAAGGTAATGAGTTGCTATGCCGCCAGCATAACCCAGAAGAAGAACAGGAAACCATTTCAAGTGTCCCATAAATGTGTATTGGCCTTTGGCCGTTCCCATTAGAGCTACGCCTGCGGCTGATCCAATGGCGAGTAAGCTTCCCCCTGTGCCGAGCGCAAGAGTTAGCAATTCCCATTCGAATTCCGACATTTCGGGATTCATACTTAAGACGGCGAACATTAATGGAATGTTATCAATCAGGGAAGAAATTGCCCCAATGAGAATATTGGATGTGTTTATTCCCAATGTGCCGTAGAGGTTGTTTGATACAATTTCGAGGTAGCCTAGATATCCAAGGCCACTAATACAGAAAATAACTCCGAAGAAGAATAAAAGTGTATCCCATTCCGTATCATCCATGAGGCCAAAGACATCAAACCCATCTTCGCGACGGATTGAGCGCATTTGTAGAAAATAGCCGTAACTTAGCAAAAGCCCCAAACCGAGCATCATGCCAAGAAAAGAAGGGAGTTCGAGGATTTGTTCGAATGTAATAGCGCACAAAATGGTGAGTAGTCCGAGAGCAATAATCCGTTTGCCACCTGTTTTGACCGGAATATTCATCACCATTCTTTCGGGAATTGTACTCGGGATTGCAAAAGTCATGATTGTTGCAGGAATGACAAAACACACAATGGATGGGCCTAAAAGCACAAGAAAGTCAAAAAATTCAACTTTTCCAGCCTGCCAGACCATCAGTGTTGTAATGTCACCGAAGGGACTGAATGCTCCGCCGGCGTTGGCAGAATTAACAATGTTGACCATAAAAATTGTGACCAATTTTGCGTCATCCTTAATCAGAGCCATAACAATAGCTCCCATAACGAGGGCGGTTGTCATGTTGTCGGCCAAAGGAGAGAGTACGAATGCCATGATTCCCGTTGCCCAGAAGAGTTTTTTGTAGTTCCAGCCGGATTGAACCATACGGCTGCGCAGGGCATCAAAAACCTGACGTTCCTGTAATGCGCTGATATAGGTCATTGCCACCAGCAAGAAGAGCATGAGGCTGCCATATTCAGCGATTGTTTCGCTGACGGCTTCGTGGAGGTCTTCTGTGTCCATTCCAACATCGTGTACGGCGTAAGACACCAGTGCCCATATTAATGCTGCAGCAATCATGACGGGTTTTGATTTTCTGAAAGATGTTTTTTCTTCGATCAACACAAACACGTAGGACAGGGCAAAGATAAAAATTGCTATGTAGGATGCTGGATGCGAAATGAGTGGTGCAAAGGGGGCTGTTACGGCCTCAAAAGTTTCTGCATGAGCGAGGGTGGGAAAGAAGAGCTGGCCAAGGGTTATGACCGCCATCAAAAAGATGTTAATATACATATTTCAATTGATCCGGATTGGGTCTGGTTTAATTTTCTTTATTATACGCGAAAGACAGAAAAAGGATAGAGACTGTTCATCCTTCAATCCAAATCAAAAGAGGGCTGTTTCTTGTGGTTTTTTACAGCGTCAGGATAAATCTATCATAGTCGATGCCTTTGCTGTTTAGCAATTCGATGAGGTGATCGTGGGCTTTCATCATTCCGTCTTTGCGATTGTTGACACTGTTTTCTATTTCAAGAAGTTGGGCGTATAGAGGGTTGATAATCGTGTCGACAATGTTTTTATCAGGGACTCTCCGTGTGGAGTGATAGCCAATCATGTTTTGTTGATTGTCCAGTGATGGTGTTACATGTGCTAGAACCCAGTAATAGTTCCCGTCTTTTGTTTTATTGACGACATACCCAAATATTTCGTGTCCAGCTTGAACGTAGTCCCAAATCAGTTTGAAGACGCAGCGTGGCATCGCTTCATGTCTGATGATGCTATGCGGTTTTCCCAAGAGTTCAGTTTCGGTGTATCCGGCGATTTCACGAAATGTAGGGTTGGTATATGTGATGATCCCTTTGGGGTCCGTTTTGCTGACAATGATAGCGTCTTTGGCGAAGGTCACTTCTTGTCCGGGGAGAATGAGACGATTCATGTTTTATTCTTAATAACTTTTGTTGGTTTGACATCGAGTTAGAATATAAATGTTTCTTGGATGAATGTCTATTGAGTCTAAAGACCCATTAAAAAGGTGACATTTGAAAATAGGAGGCGTATGATTTTGGAAAATAGGTCGCAAAGCGATGGAATGTGTAAAAAAACAGGGAATCAAAATTGAGACAAGTTATTTCTGGTGAACGATCAGGTGAGCAATCAGGGCTTTTAGATCAATTGAAGGCGAGGGTACAGGCTCGACAACAAGAGGGGGATTATCGTTGTCGAGGTGACTGGGCTTATGACTCAAGGTTACTTGATCTGTTACATTCAATGCAGAGGGTGATGGTGATTCAAACTCAAATATTTCCTCTTTATTCTGAAATACAAAAAGCTGGACAGTCTTTTTGGGACTGTTTTCATTCCCTGAAAGATTTGTATTTGTTGAATGTCGATTCGCGGGGTACTGCTCCTGAGCTTACTCTTTCGCTGGAATGTCGGGAAAAAATGGTTGGAGAGCATAAACAACTTATTGTTTTGCTTGGTCAAATAGAGTCCTTGGGTGAAGCTAGAAAATCTTTGATTCAAAAACAAATGGGTCAGGTCGTTGGTTTTAGGTCTTCATGGGTTGGTGCTATTTGGAGTATTTCATTCCCTATGGGGTATTTAAATCTGGAGCTTTCCAAACCATCAGGTTCTCTGGCGGAATTGACACTTCTTCAAGGTGGAATTCAGGCTAATGAAGAACGAACTCCAGTCAGATCTCAACTTAGATCTGTTCAGCTTTCGTAAATTTATGATTTTGTGAGTTGTAGAAACACGTCTTCCAGATCGCGATCGTCAGTTGACAGGTCAACAATCCCCAATCCTTCTTGCTGGGTGGCGGTGATAATTTCGCCCGCGTTAGTCTCTTTTGGGGAATAGCGGAAAGCCAATGTTCTTTTGCCTTCTTTTTGCGGAGAAAAGCGCAGCAAAGATTCTGGAATGCTTGCCAGATCACGGTCAAGGCGCAGCGTGATTTCTTTGGCTTCGACGCGGGAGAGCAAGGTTTCCTTGTCTTCATCTGCAACAACTTTTCCATGATTGATAATGGCAATGCGGTCGCAGAGTTCTTCGGCTTCTTGTAAATAATGGGTGGTTAGCAAAATGGTCAGACCTTGTTTGTTGAGAATTTTGACGCTTTCCCAAAGCTGGTTTCTCAGTTCTACATCAACGCCTGCAGTGGGTTCATCCAGAACCAGAATCGGCGGGGTATGTACCATAGCTTTGGCCACCATCAAACGACGGCGCATTCCCCCCGAAAGGGATCGGGCGTAGGCATCTGCTTTATCGAGCAGGCCAACCAGCTTGAGCAATTCTTCGGTGCGGCGTTCGGATTTCGGGACGCCGTATAATCCGGCTTGCAAGTCGAGGAGGCGGCGGGGCGAAAAGAACGGATCAAAATTGAGTTCTTGCGGAACAATGCCGATATTGGAGCGCGTTTGACGGGGGTTTTCGTCAATATCGGTTTTCCAGATTTTAACTGATCCGGATGTTTTTAGGACAAGACCTGCCAGAATATTGATGATGGTTGATTTTCCTGCTCCGTTTGGGCCTAAAAGACCATAGATAGAGCCTTGCGGGATGGTGAGCGAGACATGATCCAACGCATGTTTTTCCGGTGACTTACCGGACGCGGCGTAGGTTTTGGATAGGTTGGTGATTTCAATGGCATTCATGATTTGTAAGTATAGACTCCTTCGGAGTTTAGCCAAGTGGCTACACCCTGATTTGTGAGCCAATTTTTTGCTGCGGTGTTGTCTTTGAGGTAAGTTTCCCAAAAGGCAAGAGAGAGGATTTTTATAATATCTTCGTGGGTGTTCCGTTTCGGATTGGCATCGAGTTTGCCGCGTGATCCGCTGAAAATCATATGATCACCTTGATCGAGAATTAGCAAATGCTGGTCGATTCCACCCGAATGGGTGAAGACTTCGAGCCGGTCTTTATAACTGTACTGTTCGGTAGGGGAGTCGTCATCTGTTCCGGTCATCATCAGTAAAGGAATTTTGATATCGCCGTAAAAATCTTGTGGTGTGTGTTGGTTTTTCTGGCGCTGGGGGACGGGGCTGTACACGATGCCTGCTTTAAAGCGTGGTTCGTGTAAATGGTATTGCCGTTTGCCGTACCCACGTTTTTGTCCGGCCATGATTTGTGTGGTCATGGCGCCGAAAGAATGTCCCGACATACCGATGCGGGTTAAATCCATGTCGGCAGCAATATCCATTTTATCGAGCTGATCTAAGATAAATGGGATATCTTTTAATCTGTTCAATGTTGCGTGACGCGGAATATGGGTGGCACGAATAATGTCCCATGGATGGCCGTCTTTTCCTTCCCACAAAGAGGAGTCTGTTCCGTGGTGTTGGACATGAATGACGATATAGCCATGAGACGCAATAAATCTTGAAATAAACCCTGCGCCATCGCGGCTGCCACCTAATCCATGCGACCAGAGTATGACGGGAAATGGTGCGTCCGAACGATCAAGAGGACGGTAAGCTTTATAGAGAATTTTGCGGTCGTTTCGAGATGAATCAAACCATTCACCTCGCGAAATGGCTATTTGCGATGGCTCTAATTCGGGGGAGATATCAGCAGACCATAATGGTGCGTTTAGGGTTTTATCGTTCATGGCTTTTTTTACCATGGCTACATTTTTTTAGAAAGATGTGTTTTTCCTTTTAAAATCAATGTGTTATTTTTATTTAGTGGATTTTTCCACCCAATTGATTCTGTAAACTTAGCTTTTTGGAAATTTATAGTTGACATATCCGCAAGTTCGGGTTATAAATTCCTCAACTCCAGTATAAACGACAGACGACGGTGATGGATCCAAGCCCATTATAAGGGATTTCCATCAGGGTGTATGAAGATCAGCGTAGTACTTTATTTTTCTCTCTTTTAAATAGAGATGAGTTGATTAAAAAGAATTTTAGAGCTTTCTCCCCCCCAGAAGAAAGGCAGGTCTTTGAGTTCCGCTCAAGGCCTGTTTTCTTTTTTACGATCATTTTTTTCTTTGTTACAAAAAACGGCTAATTAGGACGATGTCGGAATCGATGTCATTGGCGGGGATGTGTACGATATGTCCGTTGCCCGGAGCTGTTTCAATCGCATTACCTTTTTTGTCTTTCATATCTGTTAGCGTCATCTCGCGATTTTGTCCGTTGGGCAGAATAATTTCCAAACGATCTCCGACCGAGAATTTATTTTTCACATCGATTTCCATCCAGTTATCTTTGCGGGAAATCATTTCGCCGACAAATTGTTGTTTGTGAGAATCGGATGCTCCGGCCATATAGTTTTGGTGATCTTGCGAATGGTGGCGTTGATAAAATCCGTCTGTGTAGCCGCGATGTGCCAGATTTTCAAGAATGCCAATTAGTTTTGGATCAAGGGGTTGTCCTGCGATGGCTTGATCGATGGCTTGACGGTAGCATTGGGAGGTGCGGGCGGCGTAGTAATGGGATTTGGTGCGGCCTTCGATTTTCAGGCAATCCACGCCAATTTCAATTAGTTTGTGGACGTGTTCAATGGCGCGTAAATCTTTCGAGTTCATGATGTAGGTGCCTTGTTCGTCTTCGAAGACGGGCATAAATTCTCCGGCGCGATTTTGCTCTTCCAGAAAATAAACATTGTCTGCCATCGGGTGACGGTCGAGTGATCCGCACTCAGAAAACATTTCCGGTTGTTGAAGTGCATCTTGAGGCAGCACGTCTTCGGGGTGCATCAGGCCTTCTTCGGTTTCACACGCGCTGGTCGTGTTATATTTCCAACGGCAAGCATTGGTGCAAGAGCCTTGGTTGGCATCGCGGTGGTTAAAATATCCTGACAGCAAACATCTTCCCGAATAGGCAATGCATAATGCGCCGTGAATAAACACTTCGATTTCCATGTCAGGGCATTCCTGACGAATTTCGGCAATTTCTTTTAACGATAATTCGCGCGAAAGAATGATGCGGGTTAACCCCAGTTTCTGCCAAAATTTCACAGAAGCAAAATTCACGGTGTTCATTTGAACCGAGAGGTGGATCGGTACGTCCGGCCATTTTTCACGCACCATCATAATCAATCCCGGGTCGGCCATAATCAGGCCATCAGGTTTCATGTCAATCACAGGTTCGATTTCATTTAGGAAGGTGCGGACTTTTCCGTTATGAGGAAAAAGATTGGCGGCGACAAAAAACTTTTTGCCTTGTGCGTGGGCGATTTCAATGCCGTTGGCCAGATTCTCGTCTTTTTTAAAGGAATTGTTGCGCACCCGCAGAGAATATTTTGGTTGTCCTGCGTAAACGGCATCCGCGCCATAAGCAAAGGCGTATTCCATCATTTTCATTGAACCCGCAGGGGCAAGTAATTCTGGTTTTTTCATTGTGCATCCAAATCTTTAAATGATTTTGCCCTTGATAGCGCAGATCAAGGGCAAAAATCCAGACTATATATGTCGCGAGGGCTATTTCTTCCTAAATTGGTCGAGGGAGATGACTTCGCCGGTTTCTTTTTTTCCTTTGGATTTTTTGCCTTTTGGTGCGGACGGGTCATCATCGTCGCCGTCATCCATCGCCAATGCGGCCAAGGCTTCTTCTTCGTGATCCATCAAGTCGCCCAATGGTTGGAATTGCAGGGCAAAATTGACAGATGGGTCGGCAAAAATTGTGATGGCTGCAAGGGGGACGATCAGGCGTTCCGGAATATTGTTAAAGGATAGGGTGACACCCAAATTGGTTTCATCAACGGTCAGATTTTCAAACTGGTATTGTAAAACAATGGTCATTTCACCCGGGTAGCGTTCACGCAGGTAATCGGGAATTTGAACTCCCGGAAAATCGGTCATAAATGTAATGTAGAAATGGTGGTCACCGGGAAGGCCTTGTTCTTGCACTTCGGAGACGGCTTGACGGACAACACCGCGCAGCGCGGATTCAACCATTTTGTCATATCGGAGGGTAGGGTCGTCGTTCTTCATCGGGCACATTCTGGGAGTGATCTTTGTGACATTGTATTTGTAGAATCAGCTATAGACGGTTGGAATTGATTTGTCCAGCTTAGGCGGAATTTCTCCCCGAAAATTTTATAGTCTTTACAATAGTCTTTGAACATAAAAAATGGGGCAGTTCTGTTGCTAGGCCGCCCCGCGCCCCACCCTCTGCCGAAGCTTCAGGGATTATGTAGCTTCATCGGTGCAATTAAGCAGCGATTTTATCACCAGCAACAACAAAAGAGTTGTCATTGGCTGCTACGGTTTGTGCATTATCATTTGCAACTATTAAATTTGGACGGATTCGACCGTACCTCAAACGGATACAGACCTTGTCTTTATTACGCGTGTCGAGCCTGTTTCGGCCCCATCACATAAAACCATATTTGATTGTTCCGGTTCTATATGGTGGAGCCGCCGGGCACTGCCCCCGGGTCCACGACGCCTATTTCACAGGGCGTTTAGCATCTTAGACGGGTTACCCCGACGGTTCTATTATACGGGGGATGATTCAGAATATCAAGGTTGTCGATCTTGCAGGGTTAGCTCTTGAGTCTTCGTTGGGTTTTGAGAGGGCAAAGCAATAATGTCACGGATTTCTTCAAACGGTATGTCGGGGTCGCCAAATAGATTGATTGTGACCGAGTACAAGCGTGCGTATTGATTTTTCAGATAATCAAAATTTTCATCATCAAATGCGATGTCGGCTTCCATATCCGCAAAATCGCTTTTGTTCTGAATCGTGATGGTTTCAGGGATGGCTCGGCCTGCTTCGGCACAGGCGGCTTTGAAAATGTTCCACCCGAGATCCAAGGAGCCACCGGTTACCAGAATTACAATGTTGCTATCTTCTGCAGCATCGCAAAGAAAATTGACCAAATCCAGATTGAAGTTGAGTTCGGCTGTTTCAATCGTGCCACCTATGTCAGAGGTGATGGTGTATCGGTGGATACAGGATGGTTGGTTTTGTTCAATTGGAAGAGTGGTTGGGATTTTTTCAGGTTCTACGGGTGTTTGTACTGGGCTGGGCTGATCGTTTTCATGTGCCACATTCGAAAACAAAGCTCTTAATCTCTCTAGAACACCCATTTCACCCTCGTCATTTTTTCCGATGTTTTATGGATATTATGGATTTATGGGGGAATATGCAAAGTTTTTGTGGAAAATAAAAAAGGGTATATATTTTTTCGCAGCCGGATGTGCTTTATTTTCTTGGTATACCATTTATTTAGGAAAGTGAGTGAGCCATGCCTTCTGGTGATTTAAATTCAAAGCAGGATGTTTTAGAGGCTATTGGCGCATCTTCTATTCAGCGTTGGGAGGGGTTAAGACGGCGTGACGACAGGACTTTGGTTGATTTACCGAATGACGATACCCTTGTTACTCAACTTAACGGCTTAACCCGCCATTGTTTGACTTTGTGTGATGCCTTTAATGTGGAAGCAGAATTAGCGAAAAATATAGCGCTTGCTTATGTTGCTCGTCAGGTTCTGACTGGTGAAAACCATTTGTTAAATAATCAGGATCAAACCACGAAAAAGCCCGAATTCGAGAAGCTTCGTGATTTTGCGGATAGGCTTCATGATAATGACGCAGCGTTGGCTGATGCTTGTCGAAAAACGGCAGATGTGCTGGAGGGGTCTTCTTTAGTTTCTGATTTAGTTTCTGATTTTCTACATGCCGCTTGTCAGTTGTATTACGTTGAAACGGGGGCGCGGGCTTTATTGGCGGCAGATAAACTTAAGCAAGACGATCCTGATAAAGCAATATTGATGATTTTGGGAAGTAATGCGCTTGGAAATAATTATGGAAAAATACATGGTTCTTCACCGGAAGTGTTGGAGTCTGTTGTATCAAAAGTGTTTGCGGGTGAGGCCATAGATACGAGGGTTCGTGTTATGGCGATGGCGGACAATTCAGAACTTTATAAAGAATCCGTTTCTAAGGCGCGTGGGGCTGCTGCTCGACCCAAGCCATAGTTTTTTGTTTTAAATTTTATTTTTTGGAGGGTGTTGATGCAACAATATCATGATTTTTTACGCCATGTTTTGGCGAACGGTGTTAAAAAAGAGGATCGTACCGGTACGGGGACGACCTCTGTTTTTGGTTATCAGATGCGGTTTAATCTGGAAAAAGGGTTTCCTTTGCTGACGACCAAAAAAGTGCATACCAAGTCGGTTATTCATGAATTGTTATGGTTTTTGGCCGGTGATACCAATATCAAATATCTTAAAGATAACGGGGTTCGCATCTGGGATGAATGGGCGGATGAAAATGGTGATTTGGGGCCTGTTTATGGATCTCAATGGCGGTCATGGCCTGCGCCTGACGGGCAACATATCGATCAGATTACAAATTTGATCCATGATATCAAAACCAATCCTGATTCTCGGCGTTTGATGGTGACGGCTTGGAATCCTGCAGAAATCGGTAAGATGGCTTTGCCCCCTTGTCACTGCTTGTTCCAGTTCTATGTGGCAAATGGAAAATTATCTTGTCAACTTTACCAACGCTCTGCCGATATTTTTCTGGGCGTGCCGTTTAATATCGCGTCTTACGCTTTGTTGACCATGATGATTGCCCAAGTGTGCGGGCTTAAAGTCGGGGATTTTGTGCATACATTCGGTGATGCGCATATTTATTCCAACCATATGGAACAAGTCGAGCTGCTTCTTTCCCGTGATCCTCTGCCGCTGCCGGATATGCATTTGAATCCGCATGTGACCAATTTATTCGATTTCAAATATGAAGATTTCGAATTGGTCGGGTATGAGCCTTATGATGTTATCAAAGCACCTGTCGCGGTTTAATTTCGTAAAAAAATGGTTTTTGCGAGATCGTTATGATACGATTCGTCTTACGGATCGGATGTTTTCTGATTCGCGCCCAGAATTGCTCACCTGATGACTCTTTCCCCTTACGGAGTTTTTATTGGTTGTAAATCACAGGTTCACTATAGATGAGGTTTTTCGCGATGATGTTTGTCGCGGTTGCCTTGCCCCCATCACATATTCGGATTTTACGGTTTCCCGTTTGGCTCACGCTAAACGGGTTTTTTACTGATTGTGTTTTCTTTATTTTAACCTCTGGCGAAAGGACTATCTTATGTCTAAAACCCTCTCTAAAAATGGAAAATCACGCAAAGAGCAAATTGCACGAGCCAAGGTTCATAATAAGGGAAATGTTGTTCATACGGTCTTTGACGAGCAGGATTGGCATCCTCTGGATACAGAAATTGATAATCATCGTGATAAATCCTATATGCGCAAAATTAAACCCCGTTCAGACGGCCAGCGTGAGTTGATGCGTTCGATTGCTGACAAAAATCTGACCATGGCGATTGGCCCTGCGGGGACGGGGAAAACCTATCTGGCGATTTCGGCTGCTGTCGAAGCTTTGGAAGAAGGACGGGTCGAAAAAATTATTCTGTCCCGTCCGGCGATGGAGGCAGGACAGTCTCTTGGATATTTACCAGGAGATATGCAAGAGAAAATGGCTCCGTATTTACGGCCGCTTTATGATGCGCTGGGGGATCGTTTGGGCGGAAAACGTGTACGGCAATTATTGGAAGACGGGACGATTGAAATTGCACCAGTCGGCTTTATGCGCGGGCGGACATTGAATAATGCTTTTATTGTGATTGATGAGGCTCAGAACTGTACGTACGCGCAGTTGAAGATGCTGTTATCCCGATTGGGATGGCATTCGACCATTGTTGTGACGGGGGATCCGGATCAGAGTGATTTGCTGGATGGTCTGTCGGGATTGGCCGATATTTCCAATCGGCTGGAAGTGTTGCCCAATGTGGCGGTTATTCGTTTGAAATCCGAAGATATTGTCCGCCATCCCTTGGTTGCAGAAATGTTGGATGTTTTGTAGTTTTTTACGTTTGATCTTTGTGTCTGTCCATCAAGTTCATGCCTATGGATTTCAAATGACGGTTTTTTATTGCGTCATGAGTTGGAGTTGGGTGTCGGAAATATTAAGTGGGTAGTATTTGGCTCTCTGAATCCAGCCATTTAAGTAGCTTGATGGATATTTTTTTCCAATATCCAAAGTGGTTATTGCTGGTGGTGATGAATACGTGCCTGTTCGAACTGTTCCTCCATTGCCCACTGTACTGCGGGTGTTTGAGGACATGGCGTGAACTGTTTTATTAATTCCTGATAATACGGGTAAGGTATAAATCGTCGTTTGATTGACGCCTCCTGCCACGTATGGTGATGCAGTATTTGTTCCTCCTGCATCAAATCGTAGTCCCCATTCATTGTTTGTAGTGACATCGTTAAAAAATGCGATAGAAATAGCTCCTGATAAACTGCCATTATATGGCATAGTATCTGCTTCTGCGTAAAGACTTCCGCTATTGGCGTTATACCAACTTCCGGTTGGCATTGTCAGTGCATCCGCTGCGCGCGTCACTGCTGCGGTGGTGGTGGGAATGTAGGAGGTTGGGAAAGCTCCTTGTTCGAGTTGCGCTCCCCATATATAAATTCCGGAAGTTCCGTCACCAGTATAGATCAATGCACGGCCACGAAGCTGAATAAGAGCAGCAGTTGCCACCGTGGGTGTTACTACAATAGCACAATGAAACCACCCATTCCCTACGCTAGTCATTCTGGCTGTTCCAAAGGACGTTGAAGTAATGGTTCCTGTTGAGAGGTTAAAGTTTGACCCACCCGAATTATAAGCTAGATTAAGTGAGAAATTCGTTTCTTCTGCAGCTTTGGCATATACACTTATGGTATAGGATGTTCCTAAAGTTAAACTGCCTTGGTAAATATAATGTTGGTTTGTGTTTGCGGCGCTAGCAAGTTTGTCAGCCGTCATTGTCCCGTCGGGTGCTGTAATCGCGTTCGCAGTGAGATTAGAAGAAATTTTTGCCCATGCGCTGTTATCAAACTCACTACTTCTTGTGAATAAATTCGTCCTTGCTTCCTCAATCAGCATGCCTTTTGGGGCATGGGGAAA
>DIMG01000002.1 GCA_002425415.1 Micavibrio sp. UBA5572 | reverse complement strand
TTCTTATTCAAAATGACTATAGTAATCTACGGACGACCCTCAAACTTGTTGCCGATATGGAGCGTTCTATTGCGCGGTTGAGTCTGATGCGGGGAGGCCCTCGTGATCTGGCATCAATCCGTGACGGGTTAGGATATGCATCCAGCCTTCGGGCACAAATTCTGGAATGCGGCCTTGGAAAAAGTTCTCTTGTTCGTATTGCTGATGCTTTAAGCTTATCTGATGATGTCGAGGCTATGCGTGATTTGTTATGCTCGGCTCTGCTGGATACTCCACCTATGCTGGCGCGGGATGGTGGATTTATAGCCGAAGGATATTGCCCGCAGCTTGATAAACTCCGTGGATTAAAGGCAGAAGCCCGCAAGCATATTGCGGTTCTTCAAGGCAAGTATGTCCGCATGACCGGAATTGATTCCCTTAAAATCACCCATAATAATATTTTGGGATATTTTATCGAAGTCCCAGCCAAACGGGCGGACTCGATGATGGTTAAAATAAGCGATAACGATAACCCGTTTGTTCATCGCCAGACCATGGCCAATGCCATGCGCTTTACCACGCCAGAACTGGCAGAATTGGAACGTGATATTTCATCGGCAGCAGAAAAATCTCTGGCTTTGGAAGAAAATTATTTCTCCCAGTTCTGTCAGAGCGTTTTAAGCCTTGCCGATCATATCAGTTATATTGCGCGTGCCTTGGCGGAATTGGATGTGGCAACTTCTATGGCAACGTTAGCCGTCGACCGGAACTATGTGCGCCCCACAATCAATGCCGGACAGGATTTTGATATTTGCGGTGGGCGGCATCCGGTTGTGGAACATGCCCTTGCCCGCAATCATGCAACCTTTGCGCCCAATGATTGTGCGTTGAAAAATTCTGAAATGCTGTGGCTTTTAACCGGCCCCAATATGGCGGGGAAATCAACTTTTCTGCGGCAAAATGCTTTGATTGCAATTATGGCGCAAGCAGGTTTTTACGTTCCTGCCAAATCGGCTGTGATTGGTGTGATTGATAAGGTCTTTAGCCGTGTCGGAGCGTCTGACGATCTTGCCAAGGGGCAATCTACCTTCATGATGGAGATGGTCGAAACATCGGCCATTCTAAAACAATCCACATCGCGTTCGCTTGTCATCCTTGATGAAATTGGTCGAGGAACGGCAACCTATGACGGACTTTCTATTGCATGGGCTGCGCTTGAATATTTGCACAACACAATCAAATGTCGCGGCCTGTTTGCCACGCATTACCACGAGCTGACCAACCTGTCGCGAGAGCTTCCCAAACTTGCGTGTTACACCATGCAGATCAAAGAATGGAAAAATGATGTTATTTTTCTGCATCAAGTTGCCAAGGGAACTGCAGATCGGTCTTACGGTATTCACGTTGCCCAGTTGGCCGGATTGCCCGCAGACGTAATCGCCCGAGCCGAACAGGTTTTATCTTTGCTGGAAGAAAACAAGTCAAAAACCGCTACATTGGAGTTACCGTTATTCCGTATTCCTGCACCATCCCCTGCAAAGCCAAAAATCTCTGCGGTTGAAAAAAAGCTTTCAGAGATCAATCCGGATTCTTTGACGCCGCGTGAGGCATTGGAGGAGTTGTACCTTCTGAAGAGCTTGCTGCTGGATCATCAGGGATAACCACTAAAGCCTTCACTGCCCCTCCGTCCACTTCGCCGGACAAGCGGAAAGCATATTTTGCAATCGGAGGGCCAATGGTTTCCAACACAGCAACAGCCGCAAAAATCAAAATAGCCACTTGGGCACCGATATAGGGCATCAATGAATTTGTGGTTTGAAGCAAACCGATCGCTAATCCAGCCATAGGCATAAGCAGCATTCCTGTGGCCGATGCCTGTTTGAAGTTATAGTCCAAAGCTCTTGCCGACCCTGCCAGCACAAGATATTTTGCCGCACAACGAACAAACGGGAATAAAATTGCGATCCATCCCGCTTCGACCATTTCATTGACGTGCAGGCTGGCGCCTGCGGTTACGAACAAAATGATATAGAATATATCTTCGGCATAACCAAAATCTGTTGCCGTAATTGGATGAGTCTCTTTTTCAAACCACCGCACCATAATCCCAAATACCAGACATGAAAATAAAAACGACATTTGAAAGGCTGAATTCAATCCTAGTGTCAGCATGATTCCACCCAGCATCAAGGGGAAAACATAGTGAAATGTCTTTGGGCGAAGAAATCGGGAGAGTCTGGTCACCGCAAAAGCCACCACTGTGCCGATCGCAAAACCTCCGATCATACGATAAAATGGGATGCCCAATATGTCACTCCACGTTGCTTCGCTTGAATACAAAGCAAAAGGAAGTGCGCTACTGAATACAATAAAAGAAATCAGATTATTGAGAGCAACCAGAATTTTCGTATTTTCAGTCACTTCACCTTTGGCTCGCATTTCGCTTGCAACATGAACCAAAACAGCCGGAGAAGAAGAAATTCCGATAGCGGCCACCAATACAGAAACAATTGTAGAAAACCCGAACAGCGTCAGCAACAAGAAAACCGCTGAAAATGTCACAAGAGACTCAGAAATGGAAACCAGAATAATTTTCGGGTGTTTAATAACGTGTTCGGGGTGCAAAGAACAACCCAGCTTATATAGAATCAGCCCTAAAGAAATCTGAACCAGATGACTGGCCTGCACAATGACATCATCTGTAATTAAGTTGATGCCTTGAGGTCCCATCAAAAGCCCGACCAGCATAAATCCGGAAATCGTCGGCAACCACTGAACTCTGGTTGCAACCAGTCCGCCGACGACCCCCATAATCATAAACATCCCGAAAATAATCGGGAAATTCATCTCAAGAGGAAAAATGCTCTGGAAAATTTGCTCTAACATGCGGTGATTCTATCCTTTTCACGGGAATCTTACCTTTTTTTTGCCTTTCAGAACAGAGGTTTGCCTATCCCCTTGCTAAGACATAGGAAAATGACTATAAAAACCCTCGCTTAACAGTGCTACAGGCTTCCGGGTAGGTGGCAGAGTGGTTGAATGCGCTAGTCTCGAAAACCCATTATAGCAAATCAAAACACAAAATTATCATTATAAATCAATATGATAAGTTTTTTAACTTTTTCATAATATACTTACACATGTCTTACACACTTTGCTTGCACCAGTTTTTAGGACTAACGAGGGCTAATTATGAGTGAAAGCCACACCCTCATGGACGGTAAAGTCCATATCTACAAACGCGACAACAGTCGCTATTGGCAATGCTCCACCTATATGGCTGGACGCAATTACCGCACCTCTACAAAAGAAGAAAGTCTGACACTTGCTAAAGACTTCGCGCAGGAATGGTACATGGCTGCGTATCTGGATGCCAAACAAAGAGGACAGAGTAGCCGCCTCTCCCGAATGCTCAATCAATTCGCTGGTGGAACAGAGAGAACACGTCCACAACCTCTCAGAATGCCAGCTAAAGAACCTGCTCCAAAACCTTCTGGCCATACCTTCCAAGAAGCCGCAGAGAAATTCATCGCTGAATACGGCATCATTACAGAAGGCCAGCGTAACAAAGAATGGACAGCACAGCATGAAATGCGTGTCAAAGTTCACCTCATGCCTTTCTTCGCTGATAAGCCATTAAATGAGATTTCCGCAGGGCTAGTGCAAGAGTACCGGATACAACGAAGTCTGAACGGACATAAAGGCCGTAAGCCATCTCGCAGCACCCTGCACCATGAAACTGTAACCTTGCGCCTTGTTCTTAAAACAGCCCACCGCTATGGGTGGATTCAACAAGTTCCTGATATTTCCCCTCCATATAAAACATCGGGGAAAGTGAAACACCGGGCATGGTTTTCACCCGAAGAATATAAAATGCTTTATGAAGCAACACGCGACCGCGCCAGAAACACTCCTGATGGTCGTTACAAATATGTCTGGGAAGATTTACATGACTACGTTTTATTCATGGCCAATACTGGCCTGAGACCTGATGAAGCCGCACGGCTGGAATATAGAGATGTCACAATCGTGACAGATCAGGATATAGGCGAACGCCTTCTTGAAATAGAAGTACGCGGCAAACGCGGCGTAGGATATTGCAAAAGCATGACAGGAGCCATTCTCCCCTTCCAGAGAATGCAGAAACGTCATGACGGTAAACCCACTGACAAAATCTTCGGTAAAACACCGAGGAATGAAATGAACAAAATTCTTGAAGAGTTAAATCTGAAATTTGATAGAGATGAAAATGTAAGGACAGCTTATAGCTTACGTCATACTTACATCTGCCTCCGCCTGATGGAGGGCGCAGACATCTATCAGATCGCCAAAAACTGCCGTACAAGTGTTGAGATGATTGAGCAATTCTATGCCTCACACCTCAAAAACACCTTGGATGCATCGGCAATTAACGTCAAAAAACCAAGGAAAAAGCTAAATAAGACCAAAGATTAACATACATCTTGAAAAACGGCGTTTTCTCTTCTATAAACGCCGAACCACTAACTTTTGACCTTTGGAAACAAAGGGTAACTAGCGGTTTGGGCAGGTGGCAGAGTGGTTGAATGCGCTGCTCTCGAAAAGCAGTATGGGTGCAAGCCCATCGAGGGTTCGAATCCCTCCCTGCCCGCCATTTAATAATTACATCTACTGAGTCAACCCCCATATTAGAGTCCAATGATCCAATATCCTTTAGAAGAAAAAACAAAAGCACATCCCCTATTTGCACGGAGTTTGTTTGCGCATGGCAAACATAAACTTTTCTAATAGTATTTCCTGCAATTTTATTTCCACTAATCCCGCCCGTTTGTGCAAATAGTTCCGCCTGTTGACGATTAACATTCTCGGGAAAAAGTGTTGCATAATAATCCGAATGAATGGGAACTAAAAATTTCCTTATATTTTCAGAACTTAGAAAAGTGGGGTAGTATTGGCGATGATACCCAAGAGGATCGGCGCATGACAGGGTTTTTAGGACTCCCTCTCCAAACGCCTTCGCCAAATAAAGCTCTCCACCAGAGCGCCCCACATTTTCAAATCCATATTGGAGCAGAAGATCCACAAGACTTTTGTGTTTTGGATATATAGTAAGGTACACAAGGTCATAATTGTTTTTATGCGCCCACCAGAGAATTTGCTTAAGCAGCTGTTCACCCAGCTTTTCCCCTCTGTACTTCTCCTTAATTTTGAACGTGCATATCTTAAGAATTTTCTGAGGGGCTCGACTAAATGATTCTTTTGCTGAAGGTAGCGTCCCAATCATATCTGAAAAGGACTCATCTTTACGTATAGCAATCCCTGCAATCTCATTGTTAAAATTTATTGTCCAACATGGCCTATGGTTTCTGGCACAACTTCTATCGAACCACTCTCCGAACCCGTCATAGTCCTCTTGTAGGGACAAAAAAATATCGTCTCGGCGATTTATTTGGTGACATTGTTTTTCTTCAATAAAAGGGAGCTCAACTGATAGGCTATCGTATTTATTCCGAAGCCATACCAATGCGTCTTCTACTGTGAAAACACGGTTGGCTATTCCTAGCCTCAGGGCACGTTTATGCAATCCACGATCTTGCGTTATTAGAAAATCTACCGCACCAACTTCATGCAATGTATACAAAAGAATGACATCAACATAATCATTCGGCTTCTTTATTTCACCGTAAACAGCTTCAAGTGCCTCTTGATTAGGAATTGGAATTCCATTCAACTCAGGAAATTTTGCAATTTTTGAAGTAATAACCGCCTTGCGATTAAGGTCATTATCTCTATTAATGTCCGAACGCGATGCTTCATGGACAAAAATTTGAACACTGTTTAACTGGCATCTCTGTAAGAGCTCAGAAAACTCCTCATCAATCTCTTTACTGTCCTCTAGACCAATAAGGATATTCGTATCAATGAGTAATTTTTCACTCATTTATACCCCTATTGCCTTTAATATTTTTGCTGAGGCATAACAGTAAGATTGGGGAGCCGAAATTTTATATTTCTTCTCTAAACTTTTAACATCTATAGGAAGTTCAAGTTTAACAGGATGAGACAAAGATACCGCATACCCCTCTTCGACACCCTCAAAGTATGTGTTAAAAAAATCTTTTTCAACACATGCCTCCTTATTATATTTTCTCCATAGCTTGGCCACAGATAATTTTTCTACGCTCTCAATAATAGCGTACCCAATAATTTCTTTTATGGGACTTGAGGCATAAACGATAACTTTGCCCCCCTTGATATTGTCAACAGGAAACCTCCTCCGCAACTCTACTGTTTTTACCCCATCAATAATCTTTAGCGCATAATTTGGTTTTATGCTGATGATAAAGTTTTTGGGTTCTTCATCAAACAAGTCTTCCATCACTCCACCTTACTCAAAGTACAAAAAATTTCACGAACGTTGTTTTGGCCAGTTTTAAGACATTGAAACCTTTTGGGGCAGTTTTACCAGCTACATAAGATTATCCTCGCCATTAAGAGATTTGCAAAAATTTATGCAATCAACTCTTCTTCCTGCAAGAATACAAAAAACCTATCTAATACAGATTTTTCCCTTCCAACAATCTGCTGTTCTTCGAACTCATCGTAACCAATAATTTTCTCAATTTCAGCGATCTCACTTTTGTCTTTATTCTTCCCACGACGCAGCTCACCGCTATAAATTTTTTTCTTATCATCAAAGCGATAATCTGATGCCTTGATATTAATACGCGCTTCAAGAAGTACTTTATTGCCTAGAGAATCGATATTGCTCTCTGATTTTAGACCACCTTCCATTTCTTGACGCTTCCTAGAATATATATGCTCTATGTGTAGGATTTCATTTACATCAAGAAGTGTCTGCTCTGAAAATGTGTACGCATACCACGTAACAATAGAGCGTGTCACATTTCGCTGATTAGTGAATGCGTAGTTTTCAAAGAAATAGCGTGTTTGTGCTTCACTGAATTTATACTTTGAGAAAGTCGCATCATTACCATTTATGATATTAACCATCTCATCATACACAGGCGTTCGCAGTGCATTTACACCAGGATTGGTAATGGCGTAGGTAAAAATAAAGGCTGTTATTCTATCTAAGAACTTACTGAATCTTGTATCATCCAACAAACCATCACTGCCTCGGTTACGTAGGAAGAATACGGATGTGATGTGCTGCCACATACCATTTGGTGCATAGTTCAATACAAAAAGTTTTTTAAGAACACCATCAGAAAAACGATCCTTATCTTGGCGCTGAACGCTTTTCCAAAACAAAGCCAGAGCTTTTATATCACCGATCGTATTATCTTGCTTTAAGTACTGATATTTATTTCTTTCATAAAACTTCCGAAGAGCTTCAGTCGTTGAACTCTTATTTCCCTCTTTAGCCCGCAGGAAATACATATAGCGCGTAAATAGCTCATCCATTGGCGATCCCGTAATTGGTTTAAAAACAGAACCAGTTATTTCTTCCAATTCTTTCCAATCGCAGATGAAATCGTCCTTCTTATTTAGCCCGCTGTAATATTTGTAAAATTGAGCTTTAAAAATGTCAGCATCTGATAGCGGCAACCCGCGATCATTTAATGTTGAAAAAATTCGAAGCGCTGTATCTTGCGATTCAGCTTCAATAGGCAAGAGAATACAATTACCTAATATACGAGCAGGCAAGTAAGGGAAGTAACTTGCAAAGCCTTGTAAAAAATCATCAATTTTTCTTTGAAAGAATTTATAGTTATTGACGTATTGGCTTTTACTGCCCACTTTTACATGACCTGTTCGTAATAATTCAAGAAATTCTTCCTTATCGTTGTCAGTGGCAACCTCTGATCCTATTTTAAGTGTTGATTTATCTGCCGTACCAAACTCATCTGTTTTCCAAATGCATTTCTCAATATTAATACGAGTTTGCTTTGAGTTCGCATCCTGCATATTGGAAAATTTATCGTAAAAAGCTCTAAGTAAAAGCATTAAAGTTGTCAAACGCTGCTGCCCGTCAATAACTTCTGACTTACCATTTTCATTCTTATATGTGACAATTGAGCCAAGAAAATATTCTTCATTTTTATCAAATGCTTCATAATCATTGTTAGGAAATGAGAACGCAAAAATATCATCCCAGAGTGTTTGGCACTGGTCTTCATTCCAAGCATAGGGACGCTGATAATCGGGAATTAGGAAATCCGCTTTCCTGTCTGACAAAAGATCAAATATTGTTTTTTGATCAACACTTAGTTTTGACATTTTATCCTCTACTTTGCACAACGTTATTATTGGCTAACAATTCTTTTGCCTGAAGATTTATTTCAGCATCAATTTTGCTAGAGTTAACAATTATTTTTAAGGCGTCTTTGGACTTTCCGTGGTTTATTATACGCTTGGCTTGAGCTACACGTGTTTTACATCCACTTTCAATCCAGCCCTCATTTTTCATTAACAACTCAACAAGCTCATCATTCTTTATTGTTGAATCTAAAAAATGCTCAAAATATTTAACAAAACATTTCATTCCAACTGACTGAATTGATCTTTTTAACTGAGTATCGTTCATAATATTTCCCTCTTAATCACGCCACCTTATTCAAAGCACCGAGAATCTCACGGAAGCTGTTTAATCCAGCTTCAAGGTTCTCGATAATGTCCTGAGCCAATTCATCCGGTTCCGGCAGGTTATCCAGATCACTGAGGCTTTTGTCTTTTAGCCAAAAAATATCAAGGCTCGTCTTATCGCGAGCAATCAACTCGTCATAGCTGAATTTCCGCCAGCGGCCTTCTGGGTTTTCTCCTGCATCCCACGCCTCTTTTCGTGCATGGCGGTTTTCAGGATTATAACAGGCGATAAAATCCGACAAATCATCTGCCCGCATGGTTTTCTTTTTGAGCGTGTGATGGTAATCCCCCCTAAATTAA
>DIMG01000014.1:38465-39325 GCA_002425415.1 Micavibrio sp. UBA5572 | reverse complement strand
CATGCGTGATGCCGCCGCCCGTTTCCGGCGTATCGAGCATATCCACAATCGTGCGGTGCTTATCGGAGATGGACAGCTTCGTGCCGCCGCGCCAAAGCGTTTTGAGGCCGAACAGATTTTCTTCTTTCGTGTGCTTCAGCGCAAACTCGGTTCCATGATTGGTCTGCTTTTTATGACGCACTTCATGGGTTGTAAAAACGAAGATGCTACGGAAAATTTGTTCCGTGAAATCGTGGTGGCCCGCCGCCGTCCATCCGCCGATATAACAGGGACCGAAAAGTGAAGGTGCCAGTATCCAGGGGTCTTCAATAACCTGCTGCGTTGTAAGAGCGTCCAGCGGCACAGGTGCGTAAAGACCGGGACCGACCCGCACCAGCCAGCCCTGATGCGTCCAGCGGGCCAGCGTTTTGGCAGCGTCCTGCCTTTCAAGGTCAAGTGCCTTCGCAGCGTCATCAATAGATACCAGCTTTCCTGCCGCCTGCAAAACAGTGGAAAGCCGCGCCCGACCTTGACTTATAGAAGTTTCTTGTTCCATTGCTATACTATCGATCAATTTTTTCACGAAAAATGTGAATTTATGGATCAGTAATATAGCATATTTAAGAAAAGTAACAGAAAGATCGCTTTAAATTTTCTCCGATAAGGGTACTCACAGTACCGTTACAGCAACAAATTTAAACCCTGAGGCTTGGCGCTGATGCACCACATATTTTCACTGATTTTCGAAGGGGTTGTCAGGAATTTGCTTCCGGATTGCTTCCAAATTCGATGCAGGGTATCGATCTGCATCGCATCGAAATGACCGTTAAGTCATTGAAATATAAAGAAAAAAATTGGTTGCGGGGGCAGGATTTGAACCT
>DIMG01000014.1:25899-38136 GCA_002425415.1 Micavibrio sp. UBA5572 | reverse complement strand
GACGAGCTACCGGGCTGCTCCACCCCGCGATCAGAACCAATAGAAAAAATGAAACTTTGTTTCGGTTGGTAGCTCTTATAGAATTTTTCAGGAGCGAGGTGGGTATATCGCATTTTTTCCCCTGACGTCAACCCTTAAATAGATTAAACTTGGTCAATGCTGATTTTTGGCGTTTTTCCAATTCGGTTATATTAAACCCCTCGATCATGTCTTCAAACATCCGATGCCAGTTGATTTCTGCCTGCAGATGAATGAATACCGAGCCCAGCCCCAGCGCAGCACGATCCATAAAGACAAATTCACGTGGGGGCGTCACTCCCCCGACTTCGCGCAGTCTTTGGTGAACTTTACGGGCAGTTTCGCGTCCATAGACTCCGCTTTCGGTCTTACCGATTACGCGGGATTGATTGTCTAACAGGGGTTCGTATAAAAACCGCGCCCAAATCAGCAGTGTATCAATCTGGTCATGATTCAGGTTTTTAAACCCCCATGTTTCAAACGCATGAACAGCCCGTGGGCGGTCATCCTTTTGCAAGGCGCGGTAAAGATCAATCACACCACCGATAAAATCGGCAGGAAACACTCGCACACATCCGAAATCGAGCAGATTGATTGAAAAATCTTGACGCACGGAATAATTGCCAAGATGGGGGTCACCATGAATCACGCCGTAATAATAGAGAGGCACGTACCATGCCCGAAACATATTGAGTGCAATGGCATTTCTGGTTTCAACCGAAGCCGATTTAAAGTCGAGAATCTGCGCACCATCCAGCCACGTTGCCGTTAATAATTTTTTGGTTGAAAGTTCGGGAATGACTTGCGGAACATGAACCTGTTTTTCTTCGCGCAGCATAAAATTATACAGACCGCAATGACGGGATTCGCGTTCGTAGTCCAGTTCTTCGTATAAACGGTCTTTCAATTCATGATGAATATTGGTGGTTTGGATTGATTGGTCGTAGGTTTCGTAAAGTGAAAATATCAGTTTCAGTTGACTTAAATCCGCAGCAATAGCCGATTCCATATCGGGATATTGCAGTTTACATGCGACTTCCCGTCCATCATGCAAGGTGGCTTTATGCACCTGCCCCAGCGAAGCGGCGGCGGCGGCTTCATGCCCAAAGGTTTTGAATTTTGTTTCCCAATCATTGCCCAATTCTGTTTTCATGCGGCGTTTGACAAACGGCCAGCCCATGGGCGGAGCATTGGATTGCAAGTTCTGAAGTGCCGCAGCGTATTCCGGTGGCAATGCTTCGGGAATTGTTGCAAGGATCTGGCCGACTTTCATCAACGGACCTTTCAAGTTCCCCAGTGCCGCCAATACGGAGGCGGCGTGTTTTTCACGTTCGATCTTTACGCCAAGGAATTTTTCTCCCGCAACTTTTACCGCAACACCGGCCATGGTTGACGATACTTGGGAGTACCGTTTGACACGTTGTCCCAGATTGCCTTTATCAGGTGATTTCTTTGCCATTTACTTTGTGTTCCCACTTACCGTAGATGCGTGCTGCTTCTTATCTTTGCCTTATCATACTTCAGGCGGATCAGAGTGCAACGCAATATATAGAAAGCTTTCCAATATAGTCAGAGATTTGCTATTGTGCAGTTTGGTTCAGCTTATGAATCAACAAACAGCACTCAGAGGATTTTAGATGGCAGACGACATTATGGGGTTACGGGATCGTGTTTTAGAGACCCTTCTTTCTATCGCTCCCACGACCGGATGGCATTGGAGCGCTGTCGAATCCGCCGTCAAGGATTGTGATATGCAGGATGATGCCGCCATCTCCCTTTTTCCCAATGGCTTGCTGGATGTTATGTCCCATTTTTCCGATTATACCGACCGCCATATGATTGCGGCGTTGAAGGACGTTCCTTCTTCTGCCCTTAGAAGCAAAGACAAAGTCCGTGCTGCGGTTCTGGCTCGTTATGAATTTCTGGCAAAGCATAAGGAAGCTGTCAAACATGCCCTTGCATTCTGGGCTCTTCCTTCCCACGCCATCCAAAGTCAAAGGGTTTTATGGCGGACATCCGATAGAATATGGAATTGGGCGGGGGATACGGCCACCGATCATTCCCGCCAAACCAAACGGGCGATGCTGTCTTCTATTCTCATCGGCACGTCTATGGTCTGGATTACAGACGATTCGAACAATATTATGGTTACGCAGGCTTTTCTTGATCGCCGACTTGAAAATGCCATGGAAATCGGTAAAACAATTGGTACAATGAAGACTGTTATACCCAATCTTTTCCGTCACTCCAGATCCAATAAAAATTAAATTGATGTTCCATTTTCGCTCCATTGCCTTTTCTGCGCTGATTATTTCGGTCTGTCTTTTTGCGTTTGCGCCTTCTGTGCAGGCCAGATCGATCTTTGATATTCTGTTTGGATCTTCCGAAGAACAAACAGGTCCAGGACCAGAGGTGACATTGCAAGCACCGTTTGCACACCAGATCCCCAATGATGCCCAGAATAGCGAATTGATGGATATGTACGGGAAAGATTCTCAAGAGGACGCAGAGGGGAACTCTCTTCGTTTAAGCCAACCTCACCGAAGCCCTGAAGAAATTTCCCGCTGGGGTTCTTCGATTGTGGTTCAAGCCCTAACTCTGAATGCCAGTGGATGGGATTCTATCAAAGATGTTATTGCTGCCGATTTTTCGGCTTATGGACTTCAGGAGTACAAAGCCTATCTCGACCGCATGAGAATTTTCGAGACTCTGGAAAAAAACAACATGAGAATTCAAACCATAGCCGATGGCTCTGCGCAGGTTCTCCGTGAAGGCTTGATTTCCGGCACGTATCACTGGCTGGTTCAAGTTCCTGTTATGGTTACTTTTTACAACAAGAACATCAAGCGCATCGTCAACAAACGCGATCAAATCGGTCAAAACCAGAAAATGGTTATTCAGATCCAGATCGGGCGCACCCCGAAAAAAGACGGGAATCAACTGGGGATCGAAATTGAACGCTGGATTGTGACGGCGTCATAATCATTCTTGATCGTCATTCTTGTGAATTGAAATTTTCTTCTCTTGTTTTTTGACCTTATCTTGCGTTAGGAAGGAGGTCTGTTTTTTTATTTAGATGAGGTTGGCATGGCAAACGTAGCAGCATTGGATCATTCGGAAGATGAAACCCACGATATTGGTGGCGTTGCTGGTAAGCGGCTTAAAAGCTTTCTTGACCGTGTCGAGCGTCTGGAAGAAGAGAAAAAAGCTTTGGCCGATGACATCAAGGATATTTATGCCGAAGCCAAGGGTGTCGGGTTTGATCCAAAAATCATGCGCAAGCTGGTCAGACTCCAGAAAATGGAGACCGAAAAAAGACGGGAAGAAGAAGAACTTCTTGAGCTCTATAAAGCCGCAATCGGTATGGAATAAGCCATTTTTTGCACATTCACCCTACTTTTAACCAGTTTTTCATATCTTGGCGCTATAAGAGATATGAACAGGGTTAAAATATGTTGGGGACTTCTCTTTCAGATCTTATGAATGCCATGGTTTGCCGTTTGGATGATATTCAAACTGGTGACATCGGCTTCATTCCCGAAGAACGCCATTGGCATTTCATCAGACTATATATGCAAGTTGATCCCATTTTGGCGCAACTTTACAAACAATACTGCGAAGCCAAAGATCATCTGGGTAAACTTCTAGCTTATACCGGAGCGAATGATCCTATGACTGAGATTGCGTGGGACATGCATGACAGTTTGCGATCCGCCATTGAAACCCGCTTGCTTGAACTTCGTGACGATCCTCAAGTGGCGCAACAAATCAAGACGCTCCAACAAGAACAATTCAACCGATCCGAAGAGGCTGTGCGTCTTCAACGCGAAAAAGATAACGCTGCTTCTATAGATCATCTCATTGCCTTTATGCTGTGGGTCAGTCTGGTCATGAAAGATCACCAAAATCTGTGGGACTTACGTGCCGATTTCTGTCAGGCCAGCTAGATAAAAAACGCGCCGCGCGCAAAGGCAAGGAAGAATGAATGCCGTTACTTCAGGCTTTGGAAAAAGTTCCAGATTTCGTCATTGGCTGAAATTGCTTGGGATGGCTGCTCATCTGCGCGGGGCTTTTTACCACCCGGCCATGAATGTTGTCCCGTTTCTGTTACGCATAATTTGACTTGTGTGGTGTCAGAGCAAGACGCGTAAAGGTCGCAATATGCGCCGCTTACCTCTAAGACACGGGTTTTTTCATTGGTGCATCTATCACGGGAAACCCAACGGGCGATTGTTTCGGGAACAGACGTAAAATCCGTTACTTTGGACGGGTCTTTAAAGCTGCCCTTCCCTGCTCCACCGTTAAACAGAACATGCGTGTCGTTCAGGGCATGAATATGCAAGACAGAAATCGGGCGCGACGGATGACAAGATAGAGTACTCTCTGTTCCGGTTACGCTGGCCACGGCTTTAAAAATATCAGCGGCTTCGCATGCCAGACGATGCGCCATCATTCCGCCATTCGACATTCCAATGGCGTAGATTTTATCAGGATCAATGTTCATCTGGTGTTTGAGGTTTGATACAATCTTTTTAGAAAAGCCCACATCATCGATCTTTTTATCGCGAGCATCTCCGCAACATTCGCCCGCATTCCATGTGGCAAATTTTCCAGATTTGAATTTGCTGTAGCCATTGGGAAACACCACAATAAACCCTTCACGATCCGATTTTGTTATCAAACCGTAATAATCATCATTGGCCATATACTCCATGTGACCGCCGCCGCCATGATAGGCCAGAATCATAGGTGCCGGTTTTTGAGGTGAATATTTTTCCGGAACATGTACCAGATATTTGCGGTCGAACCCGTCATAGGGGATGGAAAACACATAATCACCCGATTGTGAGATTTTGGTCTGCACACTTGTATTTTGAGGGGCAATATCCTTGTCCTTTGACTTTTCAGCCAGACGTTCTTTAAGAATTGTTTTAAACAGCCCCTCTTCTGCGGCATAAGATGGCCATGTGCAGGCAAAGGACAATGTTAATATTAACATCATTACAAATAGTCCAAAGACTTGGTTTTTTAGCTTTCTCTTTGAAATCATTATAAAATTCTCCCTTGCCACGTTGGGTTATGTTTTTTTGCCCGCAGTTTATGCCTGTTCGGTGATCTGTATCCTATGTTGTTTATAACGGCTCTCCAATATTTTTACCCCCGAATGGTGTTTTTTTGTTGCTTTTTCAACGCTAGACTGGTTAAACCATGCCATTCAACCTTGCTGGCACGTTGGCGCGGGTCAGCTTCCCTTCCGAATAGTTCGAGAAGGAGAAACCGAAAGGAGACAAACATGCCAATCTATGAAACCGTGTTTATCACGCGGCAAGATCTTGGTGCTGCTCAAGTGGAGCAGATCACTCAAGAATTTTCCAAGATTCTGACCGATATGGGCGGAACAATTCTCAAGACAGAACAATGGGGTTTGCGTGCATTCGCATATCGCATCAACAAAGCGCGTAAAGGTCACTATACCTTGGTCGAATGTGATGCACCGGCGCCAGCTATTCTTGAAATGGAACGTCTGATGCGCAACAGTGAAGACATTGTCCGCTACATGACCATTAAACTTGAAGTTCCGACAACCGGTCCTTCTGCAATTATCGACAAAAACTCAAATACCGAAGAGGAGGCTGCGTAATGTCTGAAGCTCCACAAAAGAAAACTTTCTTCAAACGTCGTAAAACTTGCCCTTTCAGTGGTGAAAATGGCCAGTCTATTGATTGGAAAGACATCCGCACTCTTGGACGTTATATCTCGGAACGCGGTAAAATTTCTCCTAGCCGTATTACTGCTGTTTCCCAAAAGAAACAACGTGAACTGGCTCAAGCGATCAAACGTGCCCGATATATGGCTTTGATGCCTTATATGCGTACCGAGATGGAACAGACCCCTTATAACCGTGATAGCCGTGGTGGTCGTGACCGCCCTTCCTATTCTCAAGAATAGTCATTGTCACGTCAGGAAAGGATAAACAATTATGTTGACTGAAATCATTCTTCTCGAGCGTATCGAGACACTAGGAAAAATGGGAGAGCTGGTTAAAGTTAAACCAGGTTACGCCCGTAACTTCTTGTTGCCACAGAAAAAAGCTCTGCGTGCAACAAAAGAAAATATCGCTTATTTCGAGGCTCAACGTCAGGCTTTGGAAACTCAAAACAACGAGCGTCGTACGGAAGCTGAAAAATTTGCCAAGAAAATTGACGGTCTTAAAGTCGTTATCTTGCGTCAAGCTTCTGAATCCGGCCAGTTATACGGATCAGTATCCAGCCGCGATATTGCGGATGCCCTGACCGAAGCTTCCGGGGAAACTGTTAGCCGTAGTCAGGTTGATATGAACTCTGCGATTAAAGCTATCGGCATGTTCCCGATCAAAATTTCTCTTCACCCTGAAGTGAAAGTTATGATTACGCTGAACATTGCACGCTCGATGGACGAAGCAAAAACACAGGAAAAAACTGGTAAGGCTGTTATTGTTGACCACAATGCAGATGACAGAAAAGTTGCTCCTGCTGCCAAACAAGCAGAGGCTCCTGAAGAAGAAGCTGAAAAAGAAGAAGCGGCTTAGACTTAGGTTATTCCGATTAGATTCTAAAAATCCGCCTTCGGGCGGGTTTTTTTTGATCTTGTTCTGGGTGGGCAAACACGGTACAGTTTTTTATACCAAACATCATACTGTCAGGGGTCGGGTCATGACATGTCGTTCTCTTTATAATTTTGTTCTTTTTCTTAGCTTTTGGCTTGTTTTTGCTGCGCCCACATTTGCGACAGATCGTGCCGTTGAGCGTATCAGAAAAACCAATGAAATTCATTGTGGTGTTTATGTTTTGGGATCGCTCTTTTCCTATTCTACCGAAGGGAAGCCGCAAGGCTTCACTGTTGACCTGATGAATGAAATTTCAGAAAAAACAGGGGTATCGGTCAAATATACTGAAATTTCCAGCTTTGCGACTATTTTTGAGGATTTGAAAACGGGTCATTACGATATGATTTGTACGCCTCTTCTGCTTTTGCCCGCAACAGCACTTAGAGCCCTTCCTGGTAATTTTCTAATTAATGACTCGATCAATATCTATGGGGACTCGGCTGTCGATTATTCCAAGATCACCGAGATTGAGCAGCTAAATAACAATGCCTATATCTTTGTTGGTATGGATAATGAATTGGGCGGTATTTATGCGCCAAAACTTTTTCCTCAAGCCAAGCTCAATACGTTGCCTCTGGGGACACCTCCCTCCAATATGTTTTTGGAGGTTTTTTCCCGTAAAGCTAATTTTGTTGTTCTCTCCCATCTTGCCGAGCTTGCTTACTCTCAAGAAAATCCTGGTAAATTGAAAAGGGTTACAAACCATTCCCTGTTTGACGCCTCGGTCAGACTTTTTTATCCGGAAGATAGCTATGTCCTTCGGACAAATATAGAAGCTGTGATTGATGACCTGAAGCGAGACGGGACTCTTGATCGAATTATCAAGAAGAACGGCCTTGATAAATAAAATAGTCCTTACTCTTTCGATTGCGGGGGTTATCCCCGCAATTCACAGCTTATAGCCAAAAGAACAGGTGCAGGTTTTTTTTTACTCTGTTATTCTTTTTGCCATGTCACAAGCCGCAGAATTAAAAAAATCAGGATTTCAAACTCCGAATGCCGCGTCCCGTATGCAGGAAGAATCGTCCCAGCATTATCGGGTGCTTCCCCATAATCTTGAAGCCGAACAAGGTGTTCTTGGTGCTTTGTTGATTGACAACCGCACATGGGAACGTGTCGGGGATTTACTCAAACCCGAGCATTTTTTTGCACCTCCGCACCAGCGGATTTTCAAAGCCGTTCAGACTTTGATTGACCGCGGGCAAACGGCCTCTCCGGTTACTCTGAAAAGTTATTTTGAAAAAGATGCTGATCTGGAGAAAGTCGGCGGAGCCGCTTATCTTGCTGATCTGGCTGCCGGTGTTATTACTGTCCTCAATATCGAGGATTACGCCCGCACGATTTATGATTTATTCTTGCGTCGGGAATTGATTTCATTCGGCAATGATGTCGTCAATGAATCGTTTGACCACACTCTGGATCTGGATGCACAAGATACGATTGAGACGGCCGAAGCCCGTCTATTTTCTTTGGCGGAATCCGGATCGGGTCAAAGCGATTTTGTAACCTTGCGCGATTCTATCAAACTGGCGATCGAACTGGCCGAAGTGGCCTATAACAACAAAGGCGGCGTGACGGGCGTCACAACCGGTCTGCGCGATATTGATGAAAAACTCGGTGGGTTGCACAATTCGGATTTGCTTATTTTAGCAGGTCGTCCATCGATGGGGAAAACGGCTCTGGCGACCAATATGGCGTTTAATGCTGCCAAGGCTTATGCTGCATCGGGTGGCAAAGAAGGCGCGGTTGTTGCGTTCTTCTCGCTCGAGATGTCGCACGACCAGTTGACCACCCGTATTCTGGCAGAACAATCCGGTGTATCGGGAGATTCTTTGCGTAAAGGCAATATGAGCGAATCCCAATTCCGTGATTTTGCCCAAGCCGCGCACCGGCTTTCACAAATTCCGCTTTATATCGATGATACACCTGCCCTGAGTATCGGTGCCGTTCGCACTCGTTCCCGCCGCTTGAAGCGCAAGCATGGTCTGGGTATGATTGTTGTCGATTACCTGCAGCTGTTACGCGGAACGGGTACCAAACAATCTGAATCCAATCGTGTTTTAGAAATTTCTGAAATTACCCGTGGGCTGAAAGCTTTGGCCAAGGAATTGCAAGTTCCAGTTCTGGCCTTATCCCAGTTGTCGCGGGCGGTCGAACAGCGTGAAGATAAACGTCCGATGCTGTCCGACTTGCGGGAATCGGGTTCGATCGAGCAAGACTCGGATGTTGTAATGTTTGTATACCGTGAAGAGTATTATCTGGCACGGGAAGTTCCCTCGCAACGGGATTCTGAAACAATCGATAAATTCAATGAACGCTATGCCGCGTGGGCGCAACGTCTTCAAGATAGCGCCAATGTGGCTGAAACTATTGTTGCCAAGCAGCGTCACGGGCCTATCGGGATTGTTAAACTATTCTTTGATGCCAACCTGACGCGGTTTTCCGATCTTGATCTGCACCACAAGTAATTTCCGCTCTCCTTTTTTGAAACGCAAAGAATCCATCATTGTCATTTCCCGAAGGTGTGAAACAAATTCGGGGAATGGCAGGTGAATGAAAAACAACCTAAACTCTTTGTGTAAACTCTTTGCGTATCCTTGCGTGCTTTGCGTTTCAAAAAAGAGTAATCCTTCACGGACGTTCAGGATCACAACGGGGTGAAACCGCTTGACATATATAGGAATTTATGCCTATTATCGGGCATGAGAGTCCCATTTACCCACGCTCCACACGCCAGACGCAGCCAGTGGTCTTTCGCACAACGCGAAGCCGCACGTCAACGCGCTTTGTCCTGTCAACCCTGGAAACACTCCACTGGGCCGCGCAGCCAACGCGGAAAAATCATATCCTCACGCAATGCCTATAAGCATGGGGGCTATTCCCAAGACATCAAGGATATTCGGTTGATGCTCCGCATGATGGCCATGCGCTTGGCTATTCTCAAAGAGATTCAAAAAACCAAACACGCCGCAGAAAGAAAAAAATCGAGGAACGAACTGAGTTCACGACAAACTTTATTGAGGGTTCAAAAGCCCTGCGGGATGACAAAATCACGGGCTTATGCTACTGCTTCGAGGAATAGGAGCCCACCATGACCCAATCTTGTTTTTCCCGTGTGACAATTGACCCGAAAAAGTTACAGGCCAATTATACCCTATTGCAGAAAAAAGTCGGCGCGGGGTGTTCTGTCGCCGGAGTGGTCAAGGCTGACGGATATGGTCTGGGGATTGATGTTGTTGTTCCGGCGTTGGAAGACGCTGGATGCCGTTTCTTTTATGTGGCGCAGCTTGAAGAAGCCCTTATCGCCAGATCCCTCACAGACTGTCCTGTTGCGATTCTTGGTGGCTTGCCCGAAGGGTGCGAGAAAATTTATCATCAGCATTCCCTTATTCCTGTTCTCAACACTTTGGGTGAGATTGCCCGTTGCCCTGTTGATCTTCCTGCCATCTGGCATGTCGACACGGGCATGAACCGTTTGGGAATTGATCCGCAAGATGTGCCTGAACTTTTGAAAAACCATCCTGCTCCGTTATTGATGATGACTCATTTTTCATCGTCGGATGAGAGGGACGATGCGCCTTCGGTTGCACAAGTGGCTTTGTTTGATTCGGTTGTGCCGCCCTCTTTTGCACACAGCATTTGTAATTCGTCAGGGATTTTTAAAAATGCGCTCTGGCATCGTCAGCAGGTGCGTGCCGGAATGGCACTGTATGGTTTGAACCCTACTCCCGAATTTTTCAATCCAATGTCGGGTGTGGTTCAACTTGAAGCACGCATCCTTCAGATCAGGGCTGCCAAAGCGGGGGAGACGGTCGGGTATAACCGAACCTATACTTTTCCTGCTGATGCCAGACTGGCCACGATCGGGATTGGTTATGCTGACGGGTTTTTACGCAGTGGAAGCAATCGGACAGCGCTTTATTGGAATGGGCAAGCATGTCCGGTTGTCGGGCGTGTTTCGATGGATCTGGTGGTGGTGGACATCACGCATCTTCAGGGTCTTGCGCCGCAAGAGGGTCATTGGATGGAGGTTATCGGCGTGCATCAAAGCGCAGACCAATTGGCCGCGTCATGGGGAACAATCGGTTATGAAGTTCTTACGTCTCTTGGGGCTCGGGCTGAACGGGTTGTTCTTTCCGTATCATAATTGCGGTAAAGAAACCGTCGGTTTTATGACGTAAAGGGGTCAGGCGCATGAATTTTCCCTCACATGGAGGGGTGCAGCCTTCAGGCCAGACATCTTTCAAATCTGCCAGAGTAAATTCAGGGTGAGCCTCTAAAAACGCAGCGATTTGTTCTTCGTTTTCTTCGGGCAAAATCGAGCAAGTGGCATACACCAAACGACCGCCTGATTTCACAGTCCCTGCCACTTTTTCCAAAATTTCGCGCTGGATCACAACCAGTTCTTCGACGGACGGGCCGTAATTGCGCCAACGTGTATCCGGATTTCTGCGCCATGTTCCTGTGCCAGAGCAAGGAACGTCCAGCAAGACACAATCAAACGTTTGTTTTTGACGGCGCAGCCATTTGCGATTTTTTTCATCCGACAAAGGGCGGGGTTCAATAATATCGCTGACGCGGGCTCTGCGGAACCGATCACGTGCTTTGGCCAAACGCGCAGGTTCCAGATCCATCGCAACAATGCGTCCCTTTACTGCCATCGCTGCCGCCAAGGCCAAGGTTTTTCCCCCTGCCCCAGCGCAATAATCCAGAACTTGCTGTCCGGGCTTTGCGTTACAGGCCAGAGCAATCATCTGGGATCCTTCGTCCTGAATTTCTATGATGCCTTTTTTGAAGGCTTTGGTCTGGGACAAGAAAACTTTCCCCGCAACACTCAGACCCCACGGAGAAAATGTATTTTCACTGGTGGTAACATCATCGGCCTGCAGCATGTCTTTGACAGATTCGCGTGTCCCCATAATAATATTGGCGCGTAAATTCAAATCAGCAGGCGGAATCAGTGCTTTTAGCTCGGCTTCAAAGGCCTCTCCAAAATATTTCTTTAAGGATGGCGCATAGTTTTGCGGGCATTCGCATTGGATATAATCCGGTGCGGCGTCGCAGTTTGGCGGCAGTTTTGTCAGCAAGATTTGTTCTTGGTCGTTCAGGCTTTCGGGGCCGTGTTTTGTTCCATCAAATAATTCCGGCATTTTTTGGACACGCGGGTTCAAGTGCAAGAATGCCAATAATCTATTGCGCGGTGTATTATCGGCTTTTGCCTGTTCCAATACCCAGACGATGCGCGCGGTATGGCGCATAACGGCATAGGTTGTTTCTGCAATATAGGCGCGATCTTTCGAGCCGATATAGCGTCGATTGCGCATATAATCACCAATGGTCGAGTCCATGGGAATAGGGGATGTTTCGATGCGTTCCAAAAGTTCAAGAACGGCTTTGATGCGTGCGGATGGTGTCATGGCTGGGTTTGTATCAGGTCACGGGGGGGAAGTCAAAAAAACCCGCCAGCTCATATTAAGAGGCGCGGGTTTCCTTGATTGTATTCTATAACTCTATAACCTATTCGGTTACTGGAGCTTCTTTTTCTTCGGTTACAGCGTGTTCTGCATCAGGAG
>DIMG01000014.1:0-25577 GCA_002425415.1 Micavibrio sp. UBA5572 | reverse complement strand
CTGCATCAGGAGCAACTTCTTCGGTTACAGCAGGAGCAGCAACTTCAGCGTGCTCGTCTGCATGTGCAGAAACAAGCGGGAAGATTGCCAAAAGACCAAAAGCAGCCAAAAGTGTTAGTTTTTTCATGTTTATCCTCCAAGGATATTGGTTTCGTTTTTCAAGAGAGACAGAATGTCCAAGAATGGCATTCCAGATACTAGAGAAAGGCTTTTTTCTAAAAAATGCAAGGGGGTAAAGCAGAAATATTTTTAATCCCTCTTTGTTTTTTCCAAAATGGCCTTTTCCATGTTTGCTTCTGTCAAATCAGTACCGCGTAAATTCGCTCGGGTCAGGTTAGCCCCTTCAAAATTTACATTTTTTAGAATTGCATCCTGAAAGTTACATTCTGTTAAATCTGTGAAACTCAGATCCGCACCGGTCAAATCTACCACTTTTTTTCTGTCTTCTGAAAAGAACAGGGGTGACAAATTGGCTCCCTCCAGATTGGCTCGGGTCATTTTTGCCCCGACAAAGCTTGATCCTCTCAAATCGGATTCTTTTAAACGGGCATCCCTGAAATCGCTGTCATTGAACATGCAACTTTGCATTTGGGCTGCCATTAACACCATGCCTTGAAAAATGGCATTTTCAGCTTTTATGCCCGTCAGAGTGTAACGCCCCAGATCGGGGACAGTGCGCATGTCATATCCTGACAGATCTATGGGTTTGCCTTTTTTTCCTGTGTTTTGAAGCCATAAATTATGGTCTTTAAGCATTCTAATCATCAGGTCTTCTTTATCTTCGGTATAATCAAAGACTTTCCCTGATGGCGCGTCTGTTAGAACTTCAGAATAATTTGCCCCTTCAAAATTTGCCCCTGACGTCTCTGTACCAACCATAATCGAGCCGTTCAGCTTTGAATCCTCTAAATTTGCATTGGATAAATCTGCGCCGGTTAGATTAGAATTTTGAAGATTGGCCTTCGATAAATCAATATGTGCCATTCGGGTTGATTTCAAATCTGAGTCGCTTAAATCCACCATTGACGCGCGTGCATTAGATAAATTAGCGTTTTCCAACTCGACACCTTTGAATGTCGTTTTTCCATCGGAGCTGGAAATCGGAATTCCTTCCTTGCTTTGAGAAATCACTTTTGCACCTTGGCGAAGATCAGCTCCTTCAAGATTGGATTCCGTCATATTTGCGCCCGTTACATCCGCGCCCCTAAAATCTGCCCGCGTAAAGTCACTTCCAGACATATTGCTTGATTGCATATTGCAACCATAAAAAATACTACCCCGGAATATCGCATTAGAAAGATTGCAGTGGCGCATATCCGATCCGGTAAAATCAGCTCCAGAAAGATTGGCTCCCTGAAAAGATAATCCAGCCAAAGATTTGAACTTGATATGTGCTCTGGCTCCACCTTGCTTCGCACGCTCAAATAGAGCGTGTTTTTTAATCACTTCATTCAGTTCTTCTTGCGTTAAAATCGGTAGATTTTGGGATGAGGACTCCATGTCCTGATTGTCTCCGTTTATGGTTAAAAATCAGATAACGCAGTTGAGATTAGTCTTTTTGAATCTATTGGATATCCGGTAATTTTTCAACAAACTGAACGGGTCTATTTTCCAGAGCACGACCAACCAGTATTGTGACCTTTTTCTTCTGGTCAAGTAAAACTTTTGCACTGTCCAAAACATCCTTGCGTGTTGCGGCTTTGATTCCTTCATCACGAATATCCAGATAGTTTTGGGGTAGGCTATAGGATTGAAAACCCATCATCATCGCGGCAATCCCATCGGTTGACGTTAACCCAAGCGGAACAGAGCCCACCAAGTACGATTTAGCCTCTGCCAATTCTTGCGGGGTCACTTGCTCGTTTGCCAATTTAAGAGTTTCTTCATCGATCAGGCTTAAAACTTCATCGACCTTCTCACTGCGCGTTGATGTTCCGATTGTTAGCATATTGGCATAGTTCAACTCGCTCAGATCACTGAAAATTCCGTAGGTCAAACCGCGCTGCTCCCTGATACTCTCTGTCAGTCGTGAACCAAACCCAGCTCCGCCCAGAATATAGTTTAAAATTTCGGCCTTAAAGTAATCAGGACTTTTAATTGAAATCCCAGGATAGGCTCTTCCAATAACCGTTTGGGGAATCTCTTTCACGTGCTGGACGATCAATTCACCGTCCGGAAACTGTGCCTCAGTCATTGGCACCACTTGTGATGTTTCCGGTAAGTCGCCAAACACTTCATCCAAGCGACGCGCCAGATCGGTTGCTGAAATATTTCCGGCGACGGCAATAATCAAGCGATCTCGCCCCAATTGCCCTTTCAGTTTTTGATGCAAATCCTGCGCGGTAATTTTAGGTAATGAGGACAAAGTTCCGCCACTGTTACGGGCATAGGGATGGTTTTTAAACAAAGTTGCATTGGCCAGTCGTGCCTCCAACCATTCCGGATCAGACATATTGGATTTGATGCGGGCTATGTTGGATTCTTTCATACGACGCAAAGCATCCTTTTCAAAAAGCGGCTGAGTCAAAGACAAGCGCAGCAAGTCAAATGCCGTATCTTGATATTTTACTAAGGTTTTTAAAGAGCCGCCGAAATTATCCCGCGATGATGAAAAAGATAAAGAAATCGAATTATCATTCAGGGCGGCTTGAAATTCTTTTGCACTCAAATCTCCTGCGCCTTCATCCAATGTATTGGATAAAAGTTGGCTGACCCCCTGTTTATCATCGGGATCGTTGATTGATCCGGCTCCTTTGAAAGAAAATTTCATCGAGACCACAGGGACAGTTTGGTCTTCTACAAGCCACGCCG
This sequence comes from Micavibrio sp. UBA5572, assembly GCA_002425415.1. Lineage (GTDB taxonomy): Bacteria > Pseudomonadota > Alphaproteobacteria > Micavibrionales > Micavibrionaceae > UBA1573. Next base: position 22,766 of record DIMG01000014.1, on the reverse strand, counting down.
TAATATTCTTTTCGGTTTTGACTGTTTGAATATCAAGGATAGATGCATGAGTCTGTCCGGTCGGAAAAACTGTTAAAACCGTTAAGATTATCACTGCGATGGGGGTTATCAAAAATTTCATCTTTCTTCTGTTTCTGCTGGCAATAAAATTCCCGTCACCGGAACACGTTTTGGTGTCACCGGATGAAGATAGATGTCAAAGGCCGTTTGAACATCTTCGCGCGTTACGCTGTCAATTTTTTGTGGCCAGCTTTCAACATCATCCAGAGTTGCTCCTATTGCAAGGGCTTGGCCAATCACCATAGCGGGGCCTGTTACGCTGTCTCTGGCAAATAATGCCCGATCAATCATTCTGCGTTTTGATTTTTCTACATCATCGACATCAATGCCGTTGCCGACCACTTCGCGAAATACAATATCGATTTCCTTTTCCAGATCGTCCATGCTGACGGTCGGGGCGGGTATCGCGTAAAGCCATAAAGCCCCGTGTCCGCGTGCATCGCCATCATATGACAGGCTGATTGATGTTGCCTTTTTACGGTCAACAACCAAGGCTTGATATAATTTTGTTGCAGCACCACCCGAAAGCGTTTCGGTTAGAACCTCAAGGTTAAAATAGGTCTGCTTGTCTTCCATAAAGGACGGTACCAACCATGCTTTATACAAAATTGGTTGACGAACATCGTTATGATGAAGAGTCAGGCGTATGGAAGAGTTAAAATCCGGCGCGCGAGGGCGAATATGTTCGGGAAATTTATGGGATGGAATAAGGCCGTATGTTTTTTTTGCCTGTTCGAGAACATCTTTAAACGCCGCATCACCGGATACGACCAAAATCGCGTTGGCAGGTGTGTACCATGTTTTGTAATAGTCCATGACATGAGAGCGTTGCAGCAACGGCATTTCATCCCGCCAGCCGATAATTGGTTCGGCGTAAACTGTATTGGGATAAAGTTCCGTCCGTAATTGTTCCATAAACAAAGCCTGGGGATCATTATCTGTGCGCATGCGGCGTTCTTCGATAATGACATCCCGTTCTGATTCAATATCCTTATCTTTCAAAGACAAGTTAATCATGCGGTCGGCTTCCAAAGCCATGACTTGCGGCAAGTATTTCGATGGGATTGTCTGAAAAAAGGCGGTGTAATCCCAACTGGTGAACGCATTATCGTTTCCACCGATATTGCGGATCAGTTTTGAAAACTCGCCTGGCTTGATGGCCTTGCTGCCTTTAAACATCAGGTGTTCAAGAAAATGTGCGGCTCCTGATACACCATCGCCCTTTGGTTCATCAGCAGATCCGACCTGATACCACAGCATGTGCGTCACAACAGGTGCGCGATGGTTTTCAATGACCACCACTTGCATACCGTTTTCCAATGTGGCTGTTTTTGCGCCAAAGACTTTCGGAATTTCCGCATTGGCAGAACCAGAAAATAATACGGCGCATGACAACCCCAATGACAATAAATAGTTTTTTATTTTCATTATTGCCTTACTCCTGAAGTGTCGGTGTTTTTCCTGTTGTGACAGGCGACCCCGCCTTTTTATTATTCTGGATACGCTCGGCTTCTTTTGTAGGATCAAGAATCGTGGCCGCAGGAGTATCATCGCCAATATTCAATAATTTTTTAATGACCGGACGCGTGTCTTTTTCACCGTCTACGGCTTCTTTATTGACGATCGTACGGATGTCATTATTTGTATTTTGTGCGCCTGCTTTTGCCAGTAATTTTTGTTCCGCGCCGGATGGGGTTACAGATTTTGTGACCTCACCACCCATAATGGCTTGCTTGGCTTGCAGGGTGGCTTCTACTTCTTGAGGGCGCGATAAACCTGGCCGTGGTTTTGGCAAGGATTTCATGTCATCGGGCATTTCAAGCGGGGCGCGTTTCATCACCATAAATTCATCCGGCGTATGACGGGTTAAGCCCATTTTTTCCTTGGTGGTTTCACAGGCTGGAAGCGTTAAGATTGTGCAGGCTGACATTAGCAAAATCATTCCATTTTTTTTATTCATGACGAGTCCCTTGACCTGAAGTTTTGATTTCATTTTCTTTTTCGACTTCTTCTCCTGCTCTGAGGCGTTTGGCCTCGAGAACAATCCCATCAAAGGCCAGCCAGAGCACGCCCACAACGATGCAAGAATCAGCCAGATTAAATGCCGGATAGTGCCAATCGCCAATGTGGAAATCTATAAAATCTGCGACTGCGCCGAACCGCAGGCGATCCCAGATATTTGCCAAAGCCCCAGAGATCACCATCGCCAAAGGGAGCGCCGTTGTTATATGCGGCGTGCGCCACAACCACACCAACAAGCCCAGTGCCAGCAAAAAAGCGGAGGCCGATAAAATCATCGGCATCATTTCTTGACCGTTGGCTAGCATACCAAAACTGATCCCTTCATTCCAGACCATGACCATGTTGAAATATTCACCCCATGCAAAGCGTGCAGGTGGGAATTTCTGTTGCGGCAAAGTCGTCAGCCATTCCATAAAATTCAAGCTCTGGCCATCGGCTTCAAAAATGCGGGGACGAAAAAAGACCTCAATCACCCACCATTTACTGACCTGATCGATCAGTGCCAGTGCTGCAATTAAAAGAAGAGCGATTACCCTTTGCACGGATCAGGCTGCCTTTTGTTTTTGTTGGTAATAGCGAACCGCGTCTGCATCACGCAAAGACAGATCGGGATAGTCTTTATCCGTTCCGACTTCGGGTAATATTTTCCAGCAGCGTTCACATTTCTTTCCTTCAGCCAAAGCAAATTCTACGGACACATCTTTCACATCGGGTAATTGGAATGTCCCACTCTGGGCTTTATCCACTATCACTGTTACTTGTGATGTAATGCACAGTTCAGCCAAATCAATTCCCTGAAGATCGCCTGACAATTTTTCTGTGATAAAAATTTTCGGGTGGGCTTCCAAAGAGGATCCGATTGTCTTATCTGCCCGTTTTGGTTCCAACGCCCCCAGAACGACGCGGCGAATCTCACGAGCCGTTTGCCATTTTTTATCAAGTTCTGCGTCAAGCCATGCATTTGGCAAAACAGGAAAGGTTTTGAAATGGATACTTGGAATATCATCCCATAATCCTTTTGGCCGCAGCGACCATGTTTCTTCAGTTGTAAAGCTCAAGACCGGAGCAAACCATGTCACCAGACATTCAAAGGCATGATAAAGAACAGTGCGGCAGGCACGGCGTTCAAACCCGTCGGGACGATCGCAATACAAACGGTCTTTGCGGATGTCAAAATAGAATGATGACAATTCATTGGAGCAAAAATGGTGCAAGCTTTGCATCAGGCGATTATAATCATGGTTTGCCAGACAGTCTTGCAATTCCAGATCGGATTCTTTCAACCAATGCAGAACCAGACGTTCCAATTCCGGCATTTTCGCGTAATCTGCTTCATCCAGTTTCTCTTCCAATGTGAAGCCTTCCAAAGCCCCGAGAAGAAAACGGAATGTATTCCGAATGCGGCGATATAAATCACTGGAAGATTTCAGCGCGTCTTTGCCAATGCGGACATCGGATGAATAATCGGCAGTCATCGTCCACAAACGCAATATGTCTGCGCCGAATTCTTTCATGACTTCCAAAGGGTCAACTGTGTTGCCGACAGATTTCGACATTTTATAACCTTTTTCATCCAGTACAAATCCGTGGGTTAGAACCGATTTATACGGAGCTTTTCCACGAGATCCGCAAGACTCCAGAAGGGATGAGTGGAACCAGCCACGGTGTTGGTCAGAGCCTTCCAGATACAAGTCAGCAGGCCAAACCCCGTCTTCGCGGTCTTCCATGACGAAAGCGTGGGTGCAACCGGATTCAAACCAGACATCCACCACATCAAATACCTGATCGAAATTTTCTGCGTTATAAGCATTACCCAAGAAATCAGATGCGGGACGGGCAAACCATGCATCCGAGCCCTCCGTTTCAAAAATATCCTGAATGCGTTTGTTGACCGCGTCATCTTTCAATGGTTGACCGGTTTTTTTATCCAGAAATAATGCGATGGGCACACCCCATGCGCGTTGGCGCGAGATACACCAATCGGGTCGTCCGGCAATCATTGCGGTGATCCGGTTTTCTCCGGCGGCGGGATACCAATCCGTGTCCTTGATCGCCTGAAGTGCGCGTGCGCGGAGTGTTGATCCAGATTCTTCCCTATCCATGGCAATAAACCATTGCGGCGTGGTGCGGAAAATCACCGGAGCTTTTGACCGCCAGCTATGCGGGTATTCGTGACGGATTGATCCTTTGGCCAGCAAATTCCCTGCATCATCGATGGCCTTGAGTGGTGCAAAATTGCCCTGTCCCATTTCGCCTTTTTGGGTATAAACCTCAAGTCCTGCAAATAACGGCACGTGATTTTTGAATGTTCCGTCATCATTGATGTTGTCGGTGATTTCAAGACCTGCTGCTTTGCCAAGATAAAAGTCATCTTCGCCGTGGCTCGGTGCGATATGCACAAAGCCCGTTCCGGTATCTTCAGCGACAAAGTCCGCATTCAAAACAGGAACATCAAAGTCATACCCTTGCCCACGCAGCGGATGCGCACAAATCGTCTTGACGATTTTTGCGCCGTTTAGAATTGTGCCTTCGCTCCACTGTGTGATTTTGGATTGGTCTTTGACAGCGTCAGCCAATGACCGTGCCACCACCAGTTTTTCTCCCACTTGTGCGCGGCTGTCACCTCCGACTTCATGCACGGTATAGACCGCGTATTCAATGTCTTCACCGCAAGCGATGCCACGGTTGGACGGCATTGTCCAAGGGGTTGTCGTCCAGATAACAATTTTTGCGCCATCCAATTCCGGCGTTGATGATTTTACCACCGGAAATTTAACCCAGATGGTGATGGATTTATGATCCTGATATTCAACTTCAGCTTCGGCTAGGGCGGTTTTTTCAACCACTGACCACATCACTGGTTTGACGCCTTTGTATAACAAACCGTTCATCAGAAATTTATGGATCTCACCCACGATGCGGCTTTCTGCATGTTTGGTCATGGTCAGATACGGGTTATCCCAATCGCCATTAATCCCTAGTCTTTGGAATTCTCCAGATTGAATATCAACCCATTTTTGTGCGAAGTCGCGGCATTCCTGACGGAATTTCAAGATTTCAACTTCGTCTTTGTTTAATCCTTTGGCGCGGTATTGCTCTTCGATCTTCCATTCAATCGGCAGGCCGTGGCAATCCCATCCCGGAACATAGGGTGCATCAAAGCCTGCCATCTGACGATAGCGGACAATCACGTCTTTCAAAATTTTGTTTTCGGCGTGGCCGATATGAATATCGCCATTGGCGTAAGGGGGGCCATCATGCAGCACCCATTTGTCACGTCCTTTGGATGCTTCCCGCAATTTTTTATAAAGGTTTTGGGATTGCCATGCTTTTAAAATTTCCGGTTCTTTTTGCGGCAATCCTGCGCGCATTGGAAATTCTGTTTTGGGCAGAAAAACTGTTTGCTTGTAAAATTCGGCATTGGACGTTTGTTCGGTCATGTCATCTACTCGTTCATAGGGTCTGCGCATTTTATTTCGGGCGGCAGAGTGTTATTTGTTCTAGCAAATTTGGAGGCAATGGGAAACCCGACTCACGCTATTTTTTTAGCGGGTCTGGTGAATCATTCGAATACTGGCAAAGCGGCAATCTTGCATGTTTTTACATTGCCAGAGGCGGGAAGATTTGACAAATAAAAAACCCCGTCAGCTTATATAAAGTCGGGCGGGGTTTTTCGAGGTTATATATTAAGAAACTATATTAGCGTGAGAAACCAAAACGCGATTCCGCTGGATTGGGTTGTCTATATCGATTTTCATCACGATAAACATCATAGGCTCCCATTTGTACGTCGTATCTGCACCGATCGAAAGATTCGCGGGCACGTATATTTACTGCATCAGAAGCAATTCCTCCCGCAACAGCTCCTATGACCGCTCCTGCAACTGTTTTTGCCGCGTCTGATACGTTATTGTTGCGATAGCGATGCCCTCCACGACTATTAGGAGCGGCAATAGCAACACCAGCTACTAGACCCGCAAGCTGGAAGAGGCTGCTTTCTGTGCGATCAGATACCAAAACATAGGGCTGCCCATTTTGAGATGTGACTGTATACGCATTCTGAAACGTTCTATTCCCACCAAAGGCACGATTGAATGCCGAATACCTTTGTCGAGAGTAATAGCCACGATTCCGGTAATAATCTCCGTATGGAACAACCTCAACTTCTGCTCTACGACAAGCTTCAGAAGCATATTGTGCTATACCGGTATTTTCAGGCCTGTTTTCTGTTCTTGTATTTGCCCCATACATTTGGTCAAAGTTTGCACAACCGCCTACGGCAGTGGCGAAAGCTACAGCTGCAAGACTTGGTAGACTCGCTCTTTTGGGAGAATTGGAATTAGACATGGCACACCTCGATATTGTTTTTAAAATCCTTTGGAAACTGGTCGGGACTATATACCTCCCTATATCTTAATGCAAGAAAATAATTACTATGGAAAAGTGATTGTTTAGCCTGTGCGATGTCGGAAAAACACCATAAATCAAACCTGTCCTCCTGAGTGATAGAAAGGAAGGAGGAACTGGATTGCTTCGCTGACGCTCGCAATGACAGGAAGGGAAGAATCGATATAAAAAAACCCCGCTGTTGGGCGGGGTTTTTTTGATCTTATTCGGCTTTATCTTCAGCTTTTTTCTTTTTCGGAGCTGCCTTTTTCTTTGGCTTTTCCTCAGAAGCTGGAGCGTCTTCTGCTTTTTCAGTTTTTTTCTTGTTGGCTTTTTTTACCGCTTCTTTTGGAACGGATGTTTCATCTGCCTGACCTGCTGCGACTGCGTTATCCTGTGAAAAATCAGGACCGCTGTCTTTGCCTTTTGCAGACGGGTCACGATCAACAAATTCGATAATCGCGATCGGGGCTGCATCACCATAGCGGAAACCAGCCTTCAGAACGCGGGTGTATCCACCTGGGCGATCCGCATACCGTTTTGCCAATGCGTCAAAAAGTTTTGCGACCATGGCGTCATCACGCAGAATAGCGAAAGCAGCACGGCGATCCGCCAATGTTCCTTTTTTACCCAAAGTCACCAATTTTTCAACGAATGGGCGAAGTTCTTTTGCTTTCGGCACTGTGGTGATAATTTGTTCGTGCTTAATTAACGCTGCGGACATGTTTGAGAACAATGCCTTGCGGTGAGAGCTGGTGCGATTTAATTTACGTTGTTTCAGTCCATGTTTCATGGTGTTTTCCTTTCACTTTTCTGCGATGCTCACGCGGAGCGATCATCTTACAAACCCAAAACCACTTGTTCTCAATTCAAAGAACCGTTCTATTTCGGGGGCGGGCAGGATGCCCTTATCAGATCAGAGCCGAAATGATTTCCGGCTCTTCTCCTTCATTTCAAGAATTTCTAGTGCGCAAAGGGATCTTCCATTTTGCGTGCCAATTCTTCGATATTTTCCGGAGGCCAGCCTTCAACTTGCATACCCAAATGCAGACCCATCATGCCCAGAACTTCTTTGATCTCATTCAAGGATTTGCGTCCGAAGTTTGGTGTCCGCAGCATTTCGCTTTCCGATTTCTGAACCAAATCACCAATGTAAACGATATTGTCGTTTTTCAGGCAGTTTGCAGACCGAACAGACAATTCCAGCTCTTCGACTTTTTTGAGCAAGTTGCGGTTGAATGGAAGGCTTTCCTCTTCTTCCGTGACTTTTGCTTCTTTTGGTTCTTCAAAATTGATAAAGACTTGCAATTGATCTTGCAAAATACGCGCCGCATAAGCCACCGCATCATCCGCAGAAATCACACCGTTAGTTTCAACCGTCAAAGTCAGTTTATCGTAATCGGTGATTTGACCAACACGTGTATCTTCAACTTCGTAGGATACTTTGCGAACCGGAGAGAAAATGCTGTCCACAGGGATCAAACCCACTGGGGCTTCTTCAGGACGGTTCATCGCAGCTGGACGGTAGCCTTTGCCTGTATTGACAGTCATTTCCATGTCCAGTTTTGCACCTTTATCCAAAGAACAAATAACCAGATCAGGGTTCATGATTTCAATATCGGCACCAGCTTCGATCATACCGGATGTCACTTCGCATGGACCTTCCGCCACAAGACGCATTCTTTTTGGCCCTTCGACATGCATCCGCACAGCAATTGCTTTTACGTTCAAAACGATGTCCGTGACATCTTCACGAACGCCTTCAACCGTTGAGAATTCATGCTGCACACCTGCAATTTTAACAGCTGTTACGGCTGCGCCTTGCAAAGAGGACAGTAAAACACGACGTAGAGAGTTTCCCAGAGTCAAACCAAACCCGCGTTCCAAAGGTTCAACCACAACCTTGCCGTAATTACGACCTTCGGTTTTGTGCTCGACTTCTACTTTGTTGGGTTTAATCAGTTCCAGCCAGTTTTTCTGAATCAGCATGCTTTTTCCCTTTCACCATGCAATAGCGTCTTAACGACAAAAACAAGTCAATCCCGGGGAGTAAAAACTTCCCGGGAGAAATATCATTTAGATACGGCGACGTTTTGATGGACGGCAACCATTATGTGGAACAGGTGTCGTATCTTTGATCGAGCGGATGGTGTACCCAATCGATTGCAAGGCGCGAAGAGCCGATTCACGACCAGCCCCAGGCCCCTTAATCAAAACATCAACTTCACGAAGACCGTGTTCCTGTGCTTTGCGACCTGCGTCTTCTGCCGTCATCTGGGCAGCAAAAGGGGTCGATTTACGTGACCCTTTGAAGCCTACGATACCAGCCGAAGACCACGCGATGGTATTGCCCATCGGGTCAGTCAAGTTGATAAAAATATTGTTAAAAGATGCATTGATGTGAGCCACTCCCACTGCAATATTTTTGCGGACGATTTTTTTACGAGCGCCGCCTTTTGCTTTATCTTTTGCTGCCATGATTTATTTCCTTCTATCTTGCTAGCACTGATTATTTCTTGGCGATTTTCTTACCAGCTACAGGCTTCGCAGGTCCCTTACGGGTTCGTGCGTTTGTGCGTGTACGCTGACCTCGAACCGGCAGACCACGACGATGGCGGAGGCCACGGTAGCACTGCATATCCATCAGGCGCTTGATGTTGAGAGAAACTTCACGGCGCAGATCGCCCTCGATCAAGAATTTTCCACTCTCAATCGCTTTGCGGATCAGGCTTAGCTCGTCCTCGGTTAAATCCTTCATGCGACGGGAAAAATCAATACCGACTTCGCGGCAGATTCCTTCGGCGATGAAGCGACCAATTCCATGAACATATGTCAGGGAAATGATTACGCGTTTGTTGTCAGGAATATTGACACCGGAAATACGGGCCATACACGACTCCTTGTTTGCTTTCGTTTGATTTCAATCCGATCCGTAAAATTTCTTTGTTTTTCAACTAGAAACGCCGGGTCGTATACCAATACCGGACAAGTAAAAAACCTGCCGAAACATGTGTTTTGCATGCCGGAATGAGCGCATACTAAGCATTTACACTCATGAGTCAACTATTTTCTTGAAAATTCTGTGGATAAGTCGAGAATCTTTCTACGGCCTTAAGCTGCCGCTTCCTCACCATCCAGAATGCCTGAAATTTTGGCCGTTACAGCATCAATACCCGCCATGCCATCCACGGTCTGGAGCATTCCTTTTCCTTCATAATATGGCAAAATCGGAGCCGTCTGGGCACGATAGGCTTCCAGACGTTTTTTTAGGGTTTCGGCGTTATCATCTGCACGAATAGTACCGCCTTCAGCCACACGTTTTTCAATTCTCGCCAGAAGCGCATTTTCATCGACAGATAGTTGGATCACCGCGTTTAAATCTTTGCCTTTCTGGTGCAGCATCACATCCAGAGCTTGCGCCTGAATTACCGTTCTTGGAAAGCCGTCCAGAATAAATCCTTTGGCGCAATCCGGCTGGTCAATACGCGCAGAGATCATTTCAATCATGATTTCATCCGATACAAGAGCACCCGAATCCATAATGGCCTTAACTTTCTGCCCGAGAGGCGATTGCGCCGCGATCTCTGCGCGCAGCATGTCCCCCGTCGAAAGTTGTTTCAAACCGCGCGTTTGTTCGAGTAATTTGGCTTGAGTCCCTTTACCAGCCCCCGGAGGCCCCATCAGAATGATATTCACGATCTATTTTCTCCCTTTGGTCAAACGGGTCCTTTTAACCAGACCTTCATATTGGTGCGCCAACATATGCGAATTAATTTGAGCCACTGTATCCATGGTCACCGAAACAACAATCAGCAAAGACGTTCCCCCGAAATAAAATGGCAAGCTATATTCCGCAATCAGAAATTCAGGCATCAAACAGATGAAGCACAAATACAAAGCGCCCAAAACTGTTATGCGCGTCAAGACATGATCCAGAAAATCTGCCGTGTGCTTGCCCGGACGAATACCTGGAATAAAGCCACCATGTTTGCGCAGCATTTCTGCATTTTCTTCAGGATTAAAAACAACCGCCGTGTAAAAAAATGCAAAAAAGGCAATCAAGGATGCGTAAGCAATCATATGAACCGGATGGCCGGTTGTCATGTAACGCGACAAATCGGTCAAAAAGCTATCGCCCGCATCAACACCCGAAAAACCAACAATGGTCATGGGCAGGAACAGTAATGATGATGCAAAAATTGGCGGAATAACACCCGACATATTCAGTTTCAGCGGCAAGTGATTTTGTGAGGCTTGCGTCATTTGCTGCGCCCCCACTTGACGTTTAGGATATTGTACCAAAATCCGGCGCTGTGCGCGCTCCATGAATACAATGAACACAACCGTACCAACAACCATTGCTGCAATCAGAAGAATACCGATAAAGGAAATTTGCCCCTGCTGTCCCAAAGTCAACGTCTGGAACAACGCTTGCGGAAGTCCCGCGACAATCCCTGCGAAAATAATCAGGGATGTTCCATTACCTATTCCACGAGATGTAATTTGCTCGCCTAGCCACATCAGAAACATCGTTCCACCCACAACCGTAACCACGGTGGAGGCACGGAAAAACATTCCAGGATCCAGCACAGCAGACCCTTGTGTTCCTTGAATATTTTCAAGACCAACTGCCAAGCCATAAGATTGGATGCCCGCCAGAAAAACTGTAAGGTATCGTGTGTACTGATTGATTTTCTGGCGACCCGATTCCCCTTCCTTTTTCAAGGCTTCGAGTTTCGGCGATAACGCCGTTGCCAGTTGAAGAATAATCGATGCAGAAATATAAGGCATGATCGAGAGAGCAAAAATTGTCATCCTCGACAGTGACCCACCCGAGAACATGTTGAACATGTCCAACAAACCACCACTTTTTTGCTTAAAAATACCTTCCCATACATGGGGGTCGATACCCGGAATAGGAATGTAGGTTCCAAGGCGAAAAACCAATAGGGCCAGAATTACAAACCAAATTCTCTTTTTAAGTTCTGTTGCTTTTGCAAACGCGCCCCAATTAGCGTTTCTCGAGAGTTGTTCAACCGCTGAAACCATTCTTATTATCCTTGTTATAAACTATCCAAGATATTTAACCAATGGAGGGCGGAATGTCTAGTGGAGATACTACTTTTTCTTCTACCAGATTCACTTAAATCTAAGCGTCGTCAATAAACAAATAAAAAGAGGCCCTAAAGGCCTCTTTGAATTCGTCATATCCCAGAACCTGATTATTTCTGACCAGGGATCGGTTTTTTACGAACGACTGGTTTTACAACAGGCTCGATGATCTCAACAGACCCCCCCGCTTTTTCAACGGCCGCTTTTGAAGACGCTGTTGCTCCAGCAATTTTCAAGGTTACCTTGGCTTTCAATTCACCATTTCCGAGCAAACGAACACCGTCTTTTGCTTTTGAAGCGATGCCTGCAGCCTGAAGAATTTTACATGTAATGTCTTCTTTTGCATTGATACGACCATCATCGATCGCAGTTTGCAAATGAGCCAAAGAAACAGTGGCGTATTCTTTTGCAAAAATATTGGTAAAACCAATTTTTGGCAAGCGACGGTAAAGAGGCATTTGCCCTCCCTCAAAACCATTGATTGCAACACCGCCACGAGATTTTTGACCTTTTTGTCCACGGCCACAAGTTTTACCCTTGCCAGAGCCGATTCCTCGTCCAACACGCATTCTCTTTTTTACGGCGCCTTCTTTAGGCTGGAGTTCATTGAGTTTCATTTTACTATCCTCTTAAATCTATACCGTTTATTCGGCAACTTCTACAAGGTGACGTACTTTGTAGATCATACCACGGACAGCAGGAGTATCTTCAAGCTGTTTGGTACGGTGCATTTTATTCAGTCCCAAACCAACAAGGGTCTGTTCTTGATCTTCTTGACGACCAATCGGACTCCCGATTTGTTTGACCGTAAGCATTTTCTTTGAAGCGTCTGCTTTTTTTGTTTTAGCTTGTGCCATTTCAGAGCATCCCCTCTAATTATTCTGCAGCAGCGTCGGCATCATTTTCGGATGCGTCTTCTACTTTTGCTTCTTTCATGCGAACATCGCGGTTTGCAACGATCTCACTGACTTTCTTGCCACGACGCGCTGCAACAGTCCGCGGGCTTTCCATCAATTTGAATGCTGCAAAAGTGGCATTCACCATATTGTATGGGTTGTTGGTTCCAATTGCCTTAGCCACAACATCCTGAATTCCGATTGCTTCGAAAATCGCACGGAGCGGGCCACCAGCAATAATTCCGGTACCAGCAGGGGCTGTCCGCAAGTGAACGTGACCTGCGCCATAACGGCCAACGATATCATGGTGAATTGTACGACCCTCACGAAGAGCCACACGAATCATGTTCCGTTTTGCTTGTTCAGTTGCCTTGCGAATTGCATCAGGCACCTCACGCGCCTTGGCATGACCGTGACCAACACGACCACGACCATCACCAACAACAACCAAAGCTGCAAAGCCGAAACGACGACCACCTTTCACAACTTTAGCGACGCGGTTGACGGCAACCAGGCGTTCGTTCATTTCTACTTCTTCGCGCTCTTCGCGTTTACGATCAGGACGAGCCATCTTTAGTTCACCATTCCTTCCTTAGAATTCTAATCCGCCTGCACGAGCAGCTTCTGCCAAAGCCTTGACGCGGCCATGGTAGCGGAAGCTTCCGCGGTCGAACATAACCTTACTTACTTTTGCAGACTTCGCCCGCTCGGCAATCAATGCACCGACTTTTGTCGCAGCGGCCACATTTCCGCCAGTCTTACGCAAGTCACCCTCAAGAGTTGAAGCTGCTGCCAAAGTTATCCCTTTGACATCATCAATGATCTGCACATAGATCTGGTTGTTGGTACGGTGTACTGACAATCGTGGGGTTTCCGTCTTGTTGATCCGCTGCAATTTAGCGCGGACGCGACGGGCACGACGTTGTGCATTTGTTTCTGGTTGACGCATGATTTTTCGTCCTTCTTAACCTACTAAAATGATTCTAATTATTTTTTCTTACCTTCTTTACGCAAGATATACTCCCCTGCATAACGAACACCTTTTCCTTTATACGGCTCAGGAGGTCTGTATCCGCGTATCTCCGAAGCAATCTGACCAACTTTTGCCTTATCAATCCCAGAAACTTTGATCTGGGTTTGTTTTTCAACAACAATCGTTATGTCTTGTGGAATAGGGTAACGAATGTCATGGCTGAAGCCAAGCTGCAAAACCAATTCACTGCCTTGCAAATTACAACGGTACCCAACACCTTCGATTTCCAAATCCTTAGTGTAGCCCTCGGTCACACCTTGAACCATATTGGAAATACGACGTTGCATTGTTGCCCACAAAGCACGGCTCTCCATGTCCTTTGCATTTGGAGCAACTGTAATTGCGCCATTCTCAAATTTCACAGACACTTTGGGATGAACTGCCAAAGTCAACTCGCCTTTCGGGCCTTTAACTTTGATGTCCTGATCCTTCAGGTCAATGGTTACACCAGATGGTACTGTAACCGGATTTTTTCCAACGCGAGACATTTTATCTTCCTCGTTCCAATTTATAAAAAATTCAAAAAATTCTGTGCTAGAAAACCTGACACAAAACTTCGCCACCAACATTCTCGTCACGAGCCTGCTGATCTGCCATAACACCACGTGCGGTCGAAATAATCGTAACGCCCAAACCGTTATAGTAACGTGGAATTTCCTGAGCTGACGAGTAAACCCGACGACCAGGTTTTGATACACGGTGCAACTCACGGATAACCGGATTGCCTTCGTCATATTTCAAATCAACCATAAACTGCTTGTGCCCTTGTGCATCCGCACCTTCTGAAAAGCCACGGATATATCCGCAGCTTTGCAGAACAGCCAAAACAGAACCACGCATTTTAGAAGCAGGGCAAGCCACTTGCTTCAAACCTGCTCTTTGACCGTTACGAATGCGGGTCAGCATATCTCCTAATGGATCACTCATTGACATGATCTAAATCTCCTTTTTACCAGCTTGATTTCGTTACACCAGGAAGTTGACCTTCAGAGGCCAGCTTCCGTAGCGAGATACGGCTCAAGCTAAATTTACGATAGTATGAACGTGGGCGACCTGTCAGGGCGCAACGATTACGAATGCGAGTTTCAGCACCGTTCCTTGGCATTTGAGCCAATTTAACGGACAACGCAAAACGCTCTTCCATCGACAATTCACGATCCATAATCATCGCTTTGATTTTCGCACGTTTGGCAGCATCACGCTTAACCATTTTTTTGCGTTTCTCATTCCGATTGGTTGCACTTACTTTTGCCATACCTGATCCTCTTTCCTAATCTCTTCTTTTGCTAAATACTAGCCTTTGAATGGCATATCAAAGCCACGCAACAACTCTCTAGCTTCATCATCAGTTTTCGCTGATGTACAAATAATAATATCCATACCACGCATTGTATCAACTCTTTCAAAGTTGATCTCAGGGAAGATCGTGTGATCTCTAATTCCCAATGCGTAGTTTCCACGACCGTCAAACGCTTTTCCGTTAATTCCACGGAAGTCGCGAACACGTGGTAGCGCAATTGTTACCAATCGGTCAAGAAATTCGTACATTCTTTTGCCGCGCAAAGTCACTTTTGCCCCGATTGGCATTCCTTGGCGGATTTTGAACGATGCATTTGACTTCCGCGCCAAGGTCGCAATAGGTTTTTGTCCTGCGATCTGGGTCATATCTTTCAACGCCGTTTCCATATGTTTTTTGTCAATCGCAGCCTGACCAACCCCCATATTGATGGTGATATGTTTCAGCTTTGGAATTTCATGAACATTCTTGTAGCCTCGGCTTTTTTGCATTGCCGGAGCCAATTCCTCTTTGTATCTTTTTTCCAGTCTTGGAGTATATTTTTCCTGAGCGGTCATCTTGAACCTATCCCTTAAGCAATCGTTTCGCCGGACTTTTTGGCAACACGTACCTTTTTGCCATCAGCCAGAGTTTTCATACCGACTTTAGTTGCTTTCCCGTTTTTCGGGTCAGCTAAAGCCACATTCGACACATGGATAGGCGCTTCGATGCGCTGCAATCCACCTGCAGAAAATTGTGTAGGTTTCGCATGCTTAGTCATCATGTTGATGCCAGCAGCTACAATACGGCTTTCAGATGGAATGACTTTGGTGACTTCGCCAGTTTTTCCTTTATCCTTGCCGGTCATAACGACAATTTGGTCGCCTTTTTTAATTTTCAATTTTGTCTGTGTCATTTAGAGCACCTCAGATGCCAAAGAGATAATTTTCATGTAGCCTTTACCGCGCAATTCACGGGTTACAGGGCCAAAAATACGAGTGCCAATAGGCTCACCCTGTTTGTTAATCAAAACAACTGCATTGCCATCAAAGCGAATGGTTTCGCCATTGTCCCGATGCAAACCAGAAGCGGAGCGTACAATCACCGCACGGTGGACATCGCCTTTTTTAACACGACCGCGTGGAATCGCATCCTTAATAGATACGACAATCACATCGCCGATATTTGCAAAACGACGCTTGGAGCCTCCCAAGACTTTGATGCAAGAGACACGGCGCGCGCCGGAGTTGTCTGCTACATCAAGATTTGATTCCATCTGGATCATATTCGTTCACCCGAATTTTCTATACGTTTCCTAAAATACTTACTTCTTAGAGGCGGTTTTTTTCGCCCCTGCCTTTTTAGCCTTAACCGGCGTAGCTTCAACAGCAACTGCTTTAACTTTCTCAGTCAACTCACGAGCCAAAGATTTTGGATCCGTTGTTACTGTCCATGTTTTACGCTTGGAAATAGGACGACATTCTTCAATCTCGACCAGATCACCAACGCGAAACAAATTAGTCTCGTCGTGAGCAGCATATTTAGAACTTTGCTTCACATATTTCTTATAGATAGGGTGCATAGTCCGACGCTCAACCAATACGGTTACCGTCTTATCCATTGCATCACCAACTATGCGGCCTTCCAATACACGACGTGGCATTTTCTAACTCCTTCTTCCTTCTACCCTATTTGGCAGATTGTGCAGCATTTGCGTGCTGACTCATGACTGTTTTAACCTGTGCAATCGTCCGGCGGACTTTGCGAATCTCCGATGTGTTTTGCAACTGACCACCAGCTTGCTGGAATCTCATATCCATCTGCTTTTTGCGCAAATCAAGCAACAAGGCACTCAGTTCATCCTGACTTTTGCCGCTTAAATTTTCTGCTTTATTTGTTGTTTTTGCTTTTGCCATTTTAAATCTCCATCACCTTTTTTCTTAATCGGCGATCCGTTTAACAAATTTGGTTTGTATTGGAAGTTTTGCAGCAGCCAAAGTCAAAGCTTCGCGAGCTAAATCTTCTGCCACACCTTCAATTTCAAACATGATACGTCCTGGGTTTACGCGAGCCACCCAAAATTCTGGAGATCCTTTACCAGAACCCATCCGAACTTCCAAAGGTTTTTTCGATACAGGCACATCAGGAAATATACGAATCCAAACTTTACCTTGACGCTTAATGTGACGAGTCAGCGCACGACGTGCCGCTTCAATCTGCCGTGCGGTGATCCGCTCGGGCTCCATTGCCTTCAAACCAAAGGATCCGAAAGCGACTTGATAACCGCTTTTTGCATCTCCATGGATACGGCCCTTATGAGCCTTTCTATATTTTGTCTTTTTCGGTAAGAGCATTTCTCTACTCCAATATTCTTTCTTTTAACTTTTTTACCACGTCTGAACGTGTCCTAGTCCCGTTTGGTTGCCCCAACAGTTTCAGCCATTCGTTTGTCACGAGCCATAGGATCATGTTCCATGACATCACCTTTATAGATCCATACTTTAATACCAATGATCCCGTAGGTTGTCATACCTTCGGCAACGCCGTAATCCAAGTCAGCCCGCAAAGTGTGCAGAGGAACTTGACCTTCACGATACCATTCCATACGGGCAATATCCGCACCAGCCAAACGACCAGCCACATTGACCCGAATTCCTTTTGCTCCCTGACGCAATGCCGATTGAACAGCACGTTTCATGGCGCGACGAAAAGATACACGGCGCTCAAGTTGTTGAGCAATCCCTTCCGCAACCAATTGAGCGTCAATTTCCGGCTTACGGATTTCAACAATATTCAAGGAAACCTCGCCACCTGATTTAACAGACAGATCCTTGCGGAGTTTCTCAATATCCGCGCCTTTTTTCCCGATAATAACACCTGGACGGGCGGTGTGAACAGTTACGCGTGTATTTTTTGCAGCACGCTCAATAATGACCTTGCTAATACCGGCAGCTTTCAACTTGTCGTGAACGAATTCACGCAGTTTTAAATCCTGCACCAATTTCACAGCATAGTCTTTGCCGGAAAACCAGCGAGAGTCCCATGTGCGGTTTACACCAACGCGCATTCCGATTGGATTGACTTTCTGACCCATGTTTGACCCCTACTCCTATTCGGCTTTCTCTCTGACAACAACTGTCAGGTTACTGAAAAATTTCTCAATGCGCCCTGCGCGACCACGAGCCCTTGCCATGAAACGTTTCATAACAACAGATTTCCCGACAGTTGCTTCGGCAACATACAAACGGTCAACATCCAAAGAATGGTTGTTTTCAGCGTTGGCCACAGCAGATTGTAACACTTTTTTCACGTCGCGAGCGACACGTTTGTTACAAAACTCAAGATCAACAAGAGCTTTTTCTGCCTTCTTGCCACGGATCATCTCCGCCACAAGATTTACTTTGTATGGGCTCGAGTCGATATACTTCGAAAAAGCTCTCGCTTCGTTGTCGGCCACACGTCTTTCGTTTTTAGGCTTTCCCATGATCTATTCCCTATTTCTTCTTATCACCACCGTGACCTTTAAAGGTACGGGTGTGCGCAAATTCACCAAGCTTGTGGCCAATCATATTGTCTGTGACCAAAACAGGAATGAATTTATTCCCGTTATGAACAGCCATCGTCAAACCTACCATTTGTGGCAGGATTGTCGAACGGCGCGACCATGTTTTAATCGGCGTGTTTTTTCCACTTTGACGGAGTTCCTCAACTTTTTTGAGAAGATGTCCATCAACGAAGGGGCCTTTCCAAGTCGAACGAGCCATGTTTTATACCTCAACCTTCCTCAAATACTACTTGTTCTTGCTCTTACGACGACGAATAATATATTTGTCAGTCGCTTTATTGGAGCGTGTTTTATATCCTTTAGCCGGTACACCTGTCGGAGAACACCAGTGTATCCCACCATTTGTCCGTCCACCATGCGGGTGATCGACCGGGTTCATACTGATACCACGTTGATGAGGTCTGCGACCCAACCAGCGATTCCGTCCAGCTTTACCAATATTTATGTTCTTCTGGTCAGGGTTTGAGACCGCGCCTACCGTTGCAAGGCATTCACCACGAACCAAACGCATTTCTCCGGATGATAGTTTGATTTGGGCATACCCCTGATCGCGACCAACCAACTGAGCAAATGTTCCAGCAGCACGCGCCATCTGACCACCTTTACCAGGCTTCATTTCGACGTTGTGAATAATCGTTCCAACTGGCATATTTTTCAACGGAAGTGTATTTCCGATTTTAATATCCGCACGATCGCTTGATACGATTTTATCGCCTTCAGCCAAACGTTGTGGAGCCAGAATATATGCTTTCTCACCATCTTCATACTGAACCAAAGCGATAAAAGCTGTCCGGTTTGGGTCATATTCCAAACGCAATACGGTTGCTTCCATGTTCATTTTTGACCGCTTGAAGTCGATGATCCGATACCGTTGTTTATGACCGCCACCCAAGAAACGCATAGTGGTGCGACCCGTGTTGTTACGGCCACCATTTCTATGCTTCCCTTCAGTTAGCGACTTTTCAGGTGCGCCTTTCCAAAGTTGGCTACGATCAACCAATACCAACTGACGTTGGCCGGGGGTTGTCGGATTGTATTTTTTTAAAGCCATAATTGCTTTCCTTCTTCCCTAAATCTTCTTATACGCCAGTACCAACGTCGATTGTTTGTCCTTCAGCCAAACTAACAATGGCTTTTTTGACATCGGAACGTTTTCCTAGAATACCCTTAAATCTTTTGGTCTTACCTTTGGTTACAACTGTGTTGACCGCAGTTACCTTCACATCAAACAAGCTTTCAACAGCACGTTTGATTTGTGGTTTCGTTGCATCCGGTGCGACTTCAAACGTCACCTGACCATATTGCGATCCCATCATTGATTTCTCGGTTACAATCGGCTTGACCATTGTGACATAGTCTTGCTCGATGATTGCCGGTTTTGTTGTCTTTGCTTTTGCCATTCTAAACTCCTTGCCCTTTCCCTACGCGCCTATGCAGACAGACGCTTGGTCAGGTTTTCAACTGCATCCTTGGTCAAGACCAATATGTCATGACGAAGAATGTCATAAACGTTTGCACCTTCACAGGGCAAAACATCAATATGCGGGATGTTACGCGTTGCCAAAGCAAAGTTACGATCCATATCTTCACCGCAGACAAATAATGCCGAACGAATTCCCAATGCCGACAGTTTTGCTGTCATTGTTTTGGTTTTAGGCTCTGCAATTGCTGCTGTATCCACAATCACCAATTGACCACTCGCTGCTTTTGCCGACAACGCTGTCTTCAAAGCCAACATCCGTTGCTTTTTAGGCAGCTCTGTTGCATGCGAGCGAACCACCGGTCCAAAAATTGTTGCCCCACCAACAAAATGGGCTGCGCGCATAGTACTTGCACGAGAACGACCCGTTCCTTTTTGGTTCCAAGGCTTTTTACCTGTACCGGATACATCCGACACACCCTTAGTTTTATGCGTCCCTGCACGACGTTTGTTCAGCTGGTAATGAACCATACGGTGCATAATATCTGCACGAATTTCCACGCCGAACACAGAGTCATTCAACTCGATGTTCCCTACGTCTTTGTTATCCAATGTCTTGACCGCGACCTTCATCTCGATGCCTCACTTATTCTTTTGCTTCTTCTGCTGGAGCATCCTGAGGCGCTTCGGCAGGGGTTTCTTGAGCGTGTTCTTGAGCTTGCCCTTGTGGAGAAGCTGAAGATTTCAGACCAGCTGGAAGTGGCAAATCAGCAGGAGCAGCCTTTTTTACTGCGTCAGTGATGATAACCCACTCTTTTGCATTTCCAGGAATGTTGCCTTGTACGAGAACCAAACCATCCTCGGGATATACCGCAACAACCTTCAAATTTTGTGTCGTAATTGTATCAACACCATATTGACCAGCCATTTTTTTGCCCTTCCATGTGCGTCCGGGATCTTGCGAACAACCCGTCGAACCAATAGAGCGGTGAGAAACGGACACCCCGTGAGTCGCACGCAACCCACCAAAATTCCAACGCTTCATACCACCAGCAAACCCGCGTCCTTTGGACGTTCCTTGAACGTCAACAAACTGACCAGGAACAAAGTGGCTTGCACAAAGTTCCGCACCAATTTCAAGAGCATTTTCAGGGCTCACGCGAAATTCGGCAACTTTGCGTTTCGGCTCAACTTTGGCTTTCGCATAGTGGCCACGCATCGCCTTGGATACGTTTTTCACTTTTGCCGTGCCTGCCCCAAGCTGAACAGCTGTATAGCCATCGCGCTCCGTTGTACGAACATCAACAACTTGTAAACTATCAATTTTTAGAACGGTTACAGGAATGTGTTTCCCATCTTCACCGAAGATGCGCGTCATTCCCTCGTTCTTTGCAATTAATCCGGTTCTCATTTTTTTCTCCAGATTTCCCTTTAACTAAACTCTATCTACGTGCCGAATTAGGCGGCTTGTCCAACTTTAATCTCAACATCAACACCAGCAGCCAAATCGAGCTTCATCAGTGCATCAACCGTTTGAGGGGTTGGATCAATGATGTCGATCAGGCGTTTGTGTGTCCGCATTTCGAATTGATCCATCGATTTTTTGTCGATGTGCGGTGACCGAAGAACTGTGAAACGCTCTGTCCTTGTCGGCAGAGGAACTGGTCCACGAACACCAGCGCCCGTGCGTTTTGCTGTATTTACAATCTCGCTCGTGGAAGCATCCAGTACGCGGTGATCATAAGCCCGAAGGCGAATACGGATTGTTTGTGCATCCATGTTTTGGTCCTCTAAATTCCCATACCTTATTCAATAACCTGAGCGACGACACCAGCGCCGACGGTACGACCGCCTTCACGGATAGCGAAACGCAGACCTTCACTCATCGCGATTGGCGCAATAAGTTTTACAGTCAGGTTTACATTGTCTCCAGGCATCACCATTTCCGCACCTTCAGGCAATGTCACTTCTCCAGTCACATCGGTCGTACGGAAATAAAATTGTGGGCGGTAGTTCGCAAAAAACGGCGTGTGACGTCCACCTTCTTCTTTGGAAAGAATATAGGTCTCTGCCGTAAATTTTGTGTGAGGCTTGATCGAACCAGGCGCACACAAAACTTGTCCACGCTCGACTTCTTCACGTTTCGTTCCACGCAACAACGCACCGATATTGTCCCCTGCCTGACCTTGATCAAGCAACTTACGGAACATTTCAACACCGGTACAAATCGTTTTGATCGTTGGACGAATACCGACAATCTCAATCTCGCCACCAACCTTAACAATCCCTTGTTCAACACGACCCGTTACAACAGTCCCACGACCGGAAATCGAAAACACGTCTTCAACAGGCATCAAAAATGGCTTGTCAATCGGACGTTCCGGTTGCGGAATGTAGCTGTCAACAGCCGCCATCAACTCAATTACCTTTGCCTTACCAATCGCATCATCTCGACCTTCCAAAGCTGCCAAAGCAGATCCTTTGATGATTGGAATATCATCACCAGGAAAATCATAAGAAGACAGCAATTCACGCACTTCCATTTCAACCAGTTCCAACAACTCTTCGTCGTCAACCTGATCAACTTTGTTCATGAACACAACCAATGCAGGAACGCCAACCTGACGTGCCAACAAAATGTGTTCGCGGGTTTGTGGCATAGGGCCGTCGGCTGCATTCACAACCAAAATCGCTCCATCCATCTGCGCTGCACCGGTAATCATATTCTTGACATAGTCAGCGTGACCAGGGCAATCAACGTGCGCATAGTGACGGTTCGCTGTTTCATACTCAACATGCGACGTCGCAATCGTGATCCCACGCGCTTTTTCTTCAGGAGACTTGTCAATCTGGTCATACGCCATCGCTTTCGCTCCACCAACTTCAGCCAATACTTTCGTAATCGCCGCCGTCAGCGTCGTTTTGCCATGGTCAACGTGACCAATCGTTCCAATATTGCAATGCGGCTTGCTCCGCTCAAATTTCTCTTTGGACAT
>DIMG01000033.1 GCA_002425415.1 Micavibrio sp. UBA5572 | reverse complement strand
GTTTCAACAATGATGAGTCCAAAGGCCAGTAATACGAGTATTAGTCCGGTCATGTTTTTTTCGCCCGTTCGTTTATTATATAAAATAATCTAATAATATATATTATTATATAAATGCCTAAGAAATCGTAAAAGTCGTCTTGTACTGAGTTAGAGCAAACCAGTCTGTTTTTCCAGTGCTCTTCTGCGCCAGAGACACAGAATAATCAGTGCCGTGTTTACGACAATAATGGCTAATGGGTATAAAATTGTGGTTGCCGAGATGTTGGATAAGGCAAAAACAGATAACAGGACGTTGAATGTTGCCATTGAATGGGACGTCAGATTTTCTTCGTAAGGTTTATGCCATGATTTGCGTAGTGTTGGGATCATTGCTATCGCATCAATAATAGAAACAAGAATTACGGAATAGAGAGGATCTTCGGTTAAAATCCAAGGTAAGATTGCCCCCAAAGAAACTGACAGCGCAATTTTATCACCTCTTGTAATATTTTTTTCTCCATAGCGAAGGGCAAGAATCGCATTTGCAAAGCAGGAGAAGGCGATGATCCCCATGATCCATGAGCCAGGGCCGGCATTATCCGAAATTTGTGCCAGAAAGGCGATGGCCGTTAAAATTGTAAAAATAAGCCACGTAAATAAATGAGGTTTTGTTTTTCCTTGTAATATAGAAACAATGTAAATGAGCCCTGCGACGCTACGAATTATAAAAGCGAGAGCCCCAATGACTTCTTGGGAAGAAAAGTCGACTGTCATTTAATGAGCCTTTAATAAAAGGTCATTAACGATATCGGGGGCATCGGTGAACATGGCATCCACACCCCAACGGCGCAGTTGGCGCGCCAGTTGTTGGTCGTTGATCGTATAGGCCAGAATTTGACGTTCGGTGTCCATAATTTCCTCAATGAATTCACGCGATGCTGTGCGGCCATCAATATTAATGGTGGTGACGTTCAGATAACCTGCGAGATCTTTCCAGTTTTCCATTGGTTCTGATTCCAGCAAAAGACCACGATACCAATCTTCTGCCATATCCATTGATGTTTCAAGTGAAACGTGGGAAAAACTGGTTATGAGAAGGCGGTCGCGGTCATCCCAAATTTGGGACAAGACATCGAGCATGGCTTCGGAAGTTTCGACTTCTCGTCCGGCACAGGGCTTTATTTCCAGATTGATTCCTAAATCTCGTTGCAAAATAATTTCGATGGCTTCTTCCAGTGTCGGAACTTTTGCTCCGGCAAAGCCCTCGGAAAACCAGCTTCCGGCTTCGAGGTCGCATAAATCATCATATTTCATTTCGGCAATTGGCCCGTGGCCATTCGTGGTGCGATCCAGATCATCGTCATGGAAAATGACAGGAACTGAATCTTTGGTGAGTTTTACGTCCAGTTCAACCCATTTGCACCCCATATCGGCTGCGGTGTGGATGGATTCAATGGTGTTTTCAGGTGCGTAAGCTGCCGCGCCGCGATGACCGATGACTGATGGGAGGTTAAGGGGCATTTTGTTTTTCCGTACTATTATTAAAGAAATTATCCCCCGTCTTATGGCGGGGGATAATTAATGTTCAAAGATATATTAGCCTGCAGCTTGTTCTTCGTTGAGGTCTTCTTTTGGTTTGGCAATGATGGCTTCGCCAGATTCTTGATCGACGCGTTTCATCGACAATTTGATTTTTCCGCGTTCGTCAAATCCGGTCACCATAACTTTAACTTCCTGACCTTCGGCGACGATGTCAGTTGTTTTGGCCACACGATAATCGGCAAGTTCAGAGATGTGAACCAAACCGTCACGGGTTCCCATGAAGTTCACGAAGGCTCCAAAGTCAACAATCTTCACGACTTTCCCGATATAGATTTTGTTGATTTCAGGTTCATCGGTGATGCCTTTGATGATTTCAATCGCCATGTCGATGGCATTGCCGTCAACAGCTGCAATTTTGATCGTGCCGTCATCGTCAATGTCGATTTTTGTACCAGTTCTTTCGATGATATCACGAATGACTTTTCCGCCTGTTCCGATAACTTCACGGATTTTGTCGGTCGGGATGTTCAGCACTGCCATTTGTGGAGCGTGTTGGCTGATTTCTCCGCGTGACTGGCTCAGGGCTTTCGCCATTTCACCAAGGATGTGAATGCGTCCCTCTTGAGCTTGTTTCAAAGCGATCTTCATGATTTCTTCGGTGATTGACGTAATTTTGATGTCCATCTGAAGGGCGGTAATCCCGTCATTTGTCCCTGCCACTTTAAAGTCCATGTCACCCAAGTGATCTTCATCACCCAAGATGTCAGATAGAACAGCAAATTTGTCGTTTTCTTTAATCAAGCCCATTGCGATACCGGCAACAGGTTTGGTCAATGGAACTCCCGCATCCATCATGGAAAGAGAGGTGCCGCAAACAGTCGCCATGGAAGACGAGCCATTTGATTCAGTGATTTCAGAAACAACGCGCAAGGTGTATGGGAAATCTTCAGCGGTTGGCAGCATCGGGCGGATGGCACGCCATGCCAATTTTCCGTGACCAATTTCACGACGGCCTGTTGCACCCATGCGACCACATTCACCAACCGAGTATGGTGGAAAGTTATAGTGCAACATGAATGTTTCGCGGTATTCACCGGTAATGGCATCGATGATTTGTTCGTCCTGACCTGTTCCGAGAGTTGTCACGACAACGGCTTGTGTTTCACCACGAGTGAACAGAGCAGAGCCGTGAACGCGGGGAAGAATACCTGCTTCGCAAACAATCGGGCGAATGTCGGCGGTTGTCCGTCCGTCAATCCGTGATCCGGTTTCAAGAACTTGTCCACGCACTACATTGGATTCGATGTCATGGCAAATTGCAGAGACTTTGTCTTTGCCGATTTCGTCAGTGGTAAATTCCGCAATGGCTGCGTCTTTGACTGCGCCGACTTTTTCGTAGCGAACTTGCTTGACTTGCTCTTTATAAGCTTCGGCAAACTGGGTCGCGTATTTCTCACTGATTTTTTTAGCCAAAGCCACCATTTCAGGGTCTTTTTGTTTGACCTCCCATGGTTCTTTAGCTGCTTGTTCAGCCAAGGAAATAATGCCTTTGATAACCGGTTGGAATGCGTTCCAGCCTGCCATAACAGCACCGAGCATCACGTCTTCCGGTAATTCTTTGGCTTCTGATTCAACCATCAAAACGCCTTCCATTGTGCCTGCAACGATCAGATCCAATTGAGACCCTTCCATTTCAGAAATGCTTGGGTTCAAAAGGTATTGACCGTTTTTGTATCCGACACGGCATCCGCCGATTGGACCCATGAATGGAATACCGGAAAGGGTCAGGGCTGCTGATACACCGATCAAGGCCACGATGTCTGGCGAATGCTCGCCATCGTGAGACATACAGGTGCAGATAATTTGGACTTCGTTCAAAAATTCAGCAGGGAAGAGCGGGCGCACCGGACGGTCGATCAGGCGGGAGGTCAGTGTTTCGTTTTCAGATGGTCTGGCTTCACGTTTAAAAAAACCACCAGGAATACGCCCTGCAGCGTAAAATTTTTCTTGATAGTGAACGGACAAAGGGAAGAAATCCTGCCCTTCTTTGATGGATTTTGACGCAACAACGGTACACAAAACCGATGTGTCTCCCATTGTGGCGATAACGGCACCGTCAGCTTGACGGGCAACTTTTCCTGTTTCCAGAATGATTTTTTTACCAGCAAAATCAATTTCTTTGCGGAATATATTAAACATATAGATTACCTTTCGTATGTATGTTTGATGCAGCAGAAAAACCCCTATGGCTTTCCTACCGATAAAAGAGCGGAACTTTCGGGGATTTCGGTGGACACTTAATAACAGCGTTTTGGATTTTCTGTTATTGACCGTCAACCGATCAAGCCAAAGTCTGGCGCTTTTTATGCCCCAAGTTTCTGGCATGGATAGGGTCAAGAGTCAAGCCAACTTGGGGATTTTTGGTTTTTGTATGGAAAATATAGGACTTGTATGAATCCCCTACCTGTTATTGAGTTTTAACTGGATATGGTTTAGTGGTGAGGACTCTATAATCGTTTTCAGGAGTATTTTTATGTCGAAATCCTATCTTGTTTTAATGCGTCATGGTCAAAGTCAGTGGAATTTGGAAAATCGCTTTACTGGATTTAAAGATGTCGAGTTATCCGATCAAGGCGTGGAAGAGGCCAAATTATCGGGGCAGAATCTGGCCAAAGCAGGGATTTTGTTTGATCTGGTTTATACGTCCACATTAAAACGGGCTTACACCACGGCTGAATTGGCCTTGATCGAAGCCGGACAGGGTGCGTTGGTTGCGTCCATGATTAAGCATGATGATTTGCGGGAGCGCGATTATGGTGATTTGACCGGTCTTAACAAAGACGAGACCAAACAGAAATACGGGGATGAGCAAGTCCATATTTGGCGGCGTTCTTATGATGTTCAGCCTCCGGGTGGGGAAAGTCTTCAGGATGTGGTTGAAAAGCGTGTGCGCCCTTATTACGAGGCTACGATCAAGCCGCAAATCGAGGCAGGTCACAATATTCTGGTAGCAGCACATGGGAACTCATTGCGTGCTTTGTTGATTATTTTGGGTGAGAATACTCCCGAGAATATCAACGAGACCGAAATTCCAACCGGGTCGCCTTTGGTATTAGAATATGAAAATGGCAAGCGCGTTGCCAAATATTATCTGGCGGATAAGCTGGCGGCTTAAATGGGCAGTCATCACTCCTGTTCCGATCATCATAATCACCATCGCCACCATCACGGGGGGGGTGGTGACGGGAATTTGACTTGGGCGTTTGTGGTCAATGTTTTGCTATCTGTGGTTCAGGTTGTTGGCGGCGTTTTATCCGGTTCTTTGGCATTGGTGGCGGATGCTCTGCATAATCTTTCGGATGCGGCATCGCTGCTATTGGCTTTGGCGGCACAAAAGATCGGGCGTAAGGCTCCCGATTCCAAACGCACTTACGGCTATAAAAAGGTCGAAACTTTGTCGGCTTATACCAATTATGTCGTTTTGATCTTACTGTCTTTATGGTTGGCGTTTGAAGCCGTGACAAGATTTCTTGATCCTCATCCTGTGTCCGGTTGGACTGTGATCTGGATTTCTGTATTGGCTGTTGTTGTTAATCTTGGAACGGTTGCTCTGACCTATCGTGGGGCTCAGCATTCCCAAAACGTGCGCGCGGCTTATCTGCATAATCTGGGAGATGCTTTGTCATCTGTCGGCGTTATTGTTGCCGGAGTGTGCATTGTTCTGTTCGGGTGGCAATGGATGGACCCGCTCATTACTTTGGCAATTTCTATGTATATTATCTGGCATGTTGTTCACGAAATTCCTGTTGTCGCCAATATTCTGATTGATGGAAATTCCGACGATATGCTTTCAGTTAGTATGAAGGCTGTTATATCCAATGTCGCTGGGGTGAAGAGCCTTCACCATTTTCATGTTAGGTCTTTGGATGAACACAGAAAAGCTGTTGAAGCGCATATTGTGATGAATGATGGTGCCATTGCCGATGAATTACGCAAAGTTATCAAATTGGCCTTAAAAGAAGAGTTTCAGGTCGATCATGCTTTCCTTGAAATAGAGTCTGTTGATTGTGGTGAGCGGGGCTGTAGCACGTAAATGATCGGCGTTGCTTTAACTCTTGCTTGTAGTGTTGTCGCTGCATTTTATCTTATCTGTAATGATATTTTTCGTTTACGTGGGGAGGCCTTTTTATATTCCCAAGTAAAAAACGGAGCCGATGGCTCCGTTTGGATTGTGTTTGTATCCGGATAATTATTTACGAATACCAAGTTTCGCGATGATGGCCTGATAGCGGGATCTGTCCACTTTAATCAGGTAATCGAGCAATTTACGGCGGTTGGCAACCATTGCCAACAGGCCACGACGGCTCGAAAAATCTTTTTTGTTTGTTTCCATGTGTTTGGACAGATTCAAAATGCGTTCGGTCAAGATTGCAATTTGGACTTCAGGAGAGCCTGTATCGTTATCAGTATTACGATTGCCCTGAATGACTTCTGTTTTACGTTCTGCACTAATCGACATCGGTTTTCCCTTTCTTTGGGTTACAAGTTAAAGACACGCAGCGGCTGGATTTCTACTCCTTCCACATCGGCAATTGCTAATGCTTTGCCATTGTGGGACAGAAGTGCCAATTCCAACATGCGCGCTTTCGGAGATAGTCCGGCTTTCACCAGTCGTTCTACATCGGGACGGGCAACAAAAGTGATCTTGTTTCCGTTCCTGACACGCATTGCTTCCTGTACTGTAAGAGGCACGACCGGGACGTCGTCCAGTACGGCCTCGACAGGGAGCACGTTGCTTTCAAGGGTCGCTTTATCCGATGTTTCGCGGAAAAAGTCCAGAGAAATCGCATTGTTCAGGGCAAATGGGCCTACAGATTCACGGATCAGGCGTGAAATATAGGCTTTTGTTCCCAATTGTTCGGCTAGATCGCGTGCCAACGACCGGACATAAGTGCCTTTGCCGCAAATGCAACGGAAAGTCGCCGTGTCTTTGGTTGATTCTATCAAATGAAATTCGTAAATTTCGACCGGACGGGGTTTGAGCTCGACGGCTTCTCCGGCGCGGGCGAGTTCATAGGATCGTTTGCCGTCAACTTTAATAGCCGAAAATATCGGGGGGATTTGTTCAATTGTTCCGGTAAAGGCGGGCAGGGCAGCCGTGATTTGCTCAGCTGTTGGGCGGTTATCGGATGTTGCTATGACTTCCCCTTCGGCATCATCTGTTGTGCGTTGCTCGCCCCATGTCACTGTAAAGAGATAGGATTTGTCATCCTCAACCATATAGGGCACCAGTTTGGTGGCTTCGCCCAGTGCAATGGGCAAAATCCCAGAGGCGAGGGGGTCGAGGGTGCCAGCATGGCCGATTTTCGGGAAGTTAAGAGCTCGCTTGACTACCATTAAAGCGTCATTCGAACTGATTCCAACCGGTTTATCCAGATTGATCCATCCGGAAATATCGTTTTTTGGTTTGCGGGGCATATTTCTTCTATTTTTTACCAGTTATGGAGGTTATTCCCGACAAAAGACGCGGAGTTAATCACTATAATTTATTCCGTTTCGATTGTTTTGGGCAGGCTGTGGAGCAAGGCATCTATTTTTGATGCGCTATCGAACAGTTTATCTTCAACAAATTTCAGACGTGGTGTGAATTTCATCCGGACTTGGCGCCCTATCTCCCTTTGAAAAATATCCGCGTTTGCGTTCAGGGAGGCTAATGCAACTTCCAGATTTTTTCCACCCACCATGGTGGCAAAAGCAGTAGCCTGTTTCATGTCCGGTGAAACCCTGACTTCCGATACCGAAACGAGTCCTGCATTGGAAATTAGAAATTCGTCATGAAAATGTCCACGGGAAAGCGTGTCCGTAATCACATGACGAAGCTGTTCGCCAACGCGGAGTTGTCGTTGGGTTGGCCCAACCAATTTTTTTTCCTGATGGTTTTTTATCATCTTTTTATCATGCTGTTATTTATATCGTTCTTGTTTCTTCTTTTACATCATAGCATTCGATGATATCGCCATCTTTCAAGTCATCATAGTTTTCAAATGCCATGCCGCATTCCATTCCCTCGCGGACTTCTTTGACTTCGTCTTTGAAGCGTTTGAGAGTTTTGAGCATGCCTTCATGTATGACGACATCGTCGCGTAACAAGCGGACTTGTGATCCGCGTTTGACGATACCCGATGTAATCATACAACCCGCGATTTTTCCAACTTTGGTGATGTTGAAAACCTGACGGACTTGTGCGTGACCCAGATATTCCTCGCGGATTGTCGGGGATAGCATTCCTCCCAATACAGCTCTGACATCATCAATGATGTTATAGATGATATTGTAGTAGCGAATTTCGACTTTGTCGCGTTTGGCCAATTCACGTGCCTGAGCATTCGCCCGTACGTTAAAGCCAACCACAAATGCTTTGGAGGCATTCGCCAGAGTAATGTCTGATTCTGAAATAGGCCCCACACCGGAATAAAGGACTTTGACGCCGACTTCCGCATTGTCTTCCGTTATTTTGGCCAGTGATCCTGCAATGGCTTCGACTGAACCGTGAACGTCTGCTTTGATAATAATAGGCAGTTCTTTCTTATTATCGCGGCTTTGTGCCAGCAATTGCTCGAAAGATGTTCCTGTGACGATCGCTGCATCTTTTTCTTTTTTCTTACGCAAGCGGTAGTCTACGATTTCTCTGGCTTTGCCTTCGGTTTCTACAACAGAGAACTGGTCACCGGACTCGGGTGTACCGCTCAATCCCAAAACTTCAACAGGGCGACCTGGTTCAGCTTTGACAATGTTTTGTCCTTTGTCATCCAGCAAAGCGCGTACACGACCCCATTCAGAGCCAACAACAAAGATGTCGCCAATGCTCAATGTTCCTTTTTGGATCAGAACGGTTGCGACAGATCCACGACCACGTTCCATTTTTGATTCAACAACGGCTCCTTGCGCTGCGCGTTTAGGATTAGCTTTGAGATCAAGAATTTCAGCCTGAAGGAGGATCGCTTCTTCAAGTTTATCTAGATTTATTCTTTTCTTGGCTGATAATTCAACGCACAAGACATCGCCACCCATTTCCTCGACTTGAACGTTGTGTTGTAACAGGTCTTGTTTGACTTTCATCGGATTTGCATCTGGCAAGTCAACTTTATTGATTGCTACAATCATTGGGACACCAGCTGCTTTTGCATGGCTGATGGCTTCGATTGTTTGTGGCATGATTGAGTCGTTTGCCGCGACAACCAAGACCACAATATCCGTGACGTTTGCACCGCGTGCACGCATTTCGGTAAAGGCCGCGTGACCTGGTGTGTCAAGGAATGTGATTTTTTGACTGCTTTCCAAAGTAATCTGATACGCGCCGATATGCTGGGTAATGCCACCAGCCTCGCCAGCCACCACGTCCGTGGAGCGCAAAGCATCAAGTAATGATGTTTTTCCGTGGTCAACGTGCCCCATGATGGTAACAACAGGTGGGCGTGATTCGAGATCTTGTTCAGAGTCATCATCACCTTCGATCCCAACTTCTACATCGGCTTCTGTAACACGTTTGATTTTGTGTCCGAATTCCAAAATAATCAGTTCGGCTGTATCTGCATCAATTGTTTGGTTGATCGTTGCCATGACCCCCATTTTCATCAGGGATTTAATGAGATCTCCGCCGCGTTCTGCCATACGGTTTGCCAATTCCTGTACGGTAATTGTTTCCGGAACAATGACTTCACGTGCTTGTTTCGGTTGTTCGACTTTTGGCCCAGCCATGGCACGAGCCTTTTGGCGTGCGCGTCTGACAGATGCCAAGGAGCGTCCGCTTTCATCACGGGCATATTGTTCGTTCAGCACCTGATTAACCGTCAGACGCCCCATGCGTCCGGTGTTACGATCATTGGTTGTTGTGTGTT
The DNA here is from genome assembly GCA_002425415.1 of Micavibrio sp. UBA5572. Lineage (GTDB taxonomy): Bacteria > Pseudomonadota > Alphaproteobacteria > Micavibrionales > Micavibrionaceae > UBA1573. The sequence continues at coordinate 139,515 of DIMG01000033.1, read as the reverse complement.
CATCTGCCGTTGTTTTTCCACCCTTGCTTGGTTTTTTAGCGCGGTCACGGTAGCTGGATGTTGTGTCCGGCGTATGCTGTTCTGCATCGCGTCCGGGTGCGCCAGTGCGTGGAAAGGAAGAAGGATTGGCCGCGCGATTTTCAGCAAAAGTTTTTTCTTGTGCTTTGCGTGTTTTGTCTGCTTCTTCGGCTTTAATACGATCTTCTTCTTTAATGCGTTCTAATTCTTCAAGTTCGCGGCGGCGAAGGTCTTCCGCATCAATTTTTCTTGGGCGTTTGCCGGTTTTTTCAGCTTCTTGACGCAATTTTTCTTCTTCGGCTTCCAAAGCGCGGCGTTTAGCCTCTTCCTCACGACGTTTTTCGTCATCTTCTTTAGCTTTTTGTAATGCGCGCAATCTGACTTCACGTTCATCATTGGTCAAATGATCGTCAGGATTTGTTGATGCCTCATCACCAGAAGAGTTGGTTTGTGCACCTGCTCCGCGTTTTTTGCGAACTTCAATCGTGACTCCACGGCTTTGACCGCGTGCCAAAGTTTGTGTGATGTGCTGTTGACCTGGGGCTCCGCCTTTCAGGCTCAGAGTTCCTTTGCTTCCACCCAATGAAAGTGTCTTTTTTTCGTTGTCCGTCATAGTCCTATTTTTCCGATCTAACAGAGTTTAATTTTTTTACGAGTTCCAAGAAACTCTGACCCAAGGCACCCTTGGAAAGGGCGATATGATTGGTGTTATGTTCCCCGATGGCTGCAGATAATTCCGCACATGTCCAATGTTCAATGACAGGGAGTTCCTGATGTTTGGCCAGACGTTCCAATTTTTCACGGCCATTTTCGCTCGAATCTTTCGCGACAACATACACGCCTGCACTATGGGAACGCAAGGCTTCGTCAGCTCTGGAGAAGCCAAAAGACAGTTCTCCTGCCCTTTTTGACAGACTCAGCATCTGTAAGGCCAGTTTTTCCAGTCCTTTTTCGATTATTTCTAGTAGATTGTCAGGGACTTCGACATTATCCCGCGCTTGGCTTGCAAAGCTATTGCGCCATATGGCTTTCTTAATAATTTGACGTTCTGCGGAAATCCACATGAATGTCCCCGGAAGTTTTCCGGTTAGGTCGGCAACGACTTTATGTTCCGGAGAAATCACAAAACGGATCATATCATTTTGAGGGAGAATATGTCCACTGACTGCGCAGGTGGCTGTTTTTAAAAGTGTCATGGCCTTCCTTTCCGAGTAAGGGGCGAGGGAGGTGGACTTAAAGTCAGGTTGAGTAAGCAGGTGAGGGCGCATCGGCTCGACCTCGACCTGTTGAAATAAGGAAGATTGAGGAGGTTGGTTTTGGGAAGCTGGAATAGAAGGCATTGCTGATGGTGGTTGAAAAGCCTGAAAATTGAACAGCGCTATTGCCGCAGGGGACATTCCCCCCACGACAGGATGATAGAACAATTCAGGCTCTTTTCTTGCCATATATTCAGCGATCCTTCCATTTCCTTATGCGTTTGGCGAGTCTGATTCAGCCTTAGCTTCATCAGCAAACCAGTGTTCACGAGCTTTCATAATCAAGTCGTTTGCGACTGATTCTGTCATTTCGTTTTCACCAAGAATTTCAACCAGTTCATCACCAGCCAAATCAGCCAAATCATCAAGTGTTTTGATATTGTTCTCACCCAATTTGATGATTTGATCTATGGTTAGTCCTTCAAATGAAACCAGATCATCTGCCAGTCCCAATTCGGATTGGCGTGTTTTTTGTTGTTCCGATTTTGCAGTTAACCAGTTTTCTGCACGGGTTCTCAATTCTTCTGCAATTTCTTCATTGAAGCCTTCGATTGAGGATAGTTCTTCAATCGGGGTTTCAGAAATTTCTTCGACTTTGGTAAAGCCTTCTGCAATCAGCAGGCGGGCAATGACATCATCAATATCAAGAGATTCTATAAACAATGCAGAGCGTGTATTGAATTCGTCCTGACGGCGTTTGGTTTCTTCTTCTTCTGTCAGAATGTCGATGTACCAACCGGTCAAAATAGAAGCCAAGCGAACATTTTGTCCACGTCGACCAATGGCCAAAGACAGTTGTTCATCAGGAACAACAACATCCAAGCGGCGTTTTTCTTCATCCATCACAACTTTGGTGACTTCAGCAGGAGCCAGAGCATTCACAATGAAGGTTGCTATGTTTGCTGACCATGGAATGATGTCAATTTTTTCACCACCGAGTTCAGCCACAACGGATTGAACACGACTTCCGCGCATACCAACACAGGCGCCAACAGGATCCATTCCATTGTCGTGTGAGTAGACCGCGATTTTTGCGCGACTTCCCGGGTCACGGGCAACAGATTTAATTTCAATGACGCCGTCATAAATTTCAGGGACTTCCTGAGCAAATAGTTTTGCCATGAATTCGCCGCGGGTGCGGGAAAGGAAAATTTGAGGGCCGCGAACTTCACGGCGGACATCATAAATGTATGCACGCACCCGATCGCCGACTTTGAGGTGTTCACGAGGAATTGTATCATCACGACGCAAAACAGCCTCGGCACGCCCCATATCAATTGTGGCGTTGCCGTATTCAACGCGTTTAATGACACCGTTGATAATTTCCCCGATACGACCTTTGAAGTCCTCGAATTGTTGATCGCGCTCTGCTTCGCGGATATTTTGCATGATAACCTGTTTTGCAGTCTGAGCAGCTACGCGTCCATAGTCAAATGCAGGAAGTGTATCAATTAGAATATCGCCGACTTCAGCATCCGATTTTTCACGACGGGCTTGATCGATAGTAATTTGAGCGGCTTCGTTTTCAATCAAGTCGGCTTCTGTAACAGTTCTGTATCTTTTGAGTTGAGTTTCGCCTGTTTTGCGGTCGATATGGCAACGAATGTCATGTTCGTGACCGTATTTGGAACGGCCGGCCTTTTGAATGGCTTGTTCGATTGCTGTGATTATAATCTCGCGATCCATGTTTTTTTCGCGGGCGACTGCATCAGCAACCTGAAGAATTTCAATACGACTCATTTTTTAGGCTCCTTAACTTACTCTTCTTGATGTTGGTCTTGTTGTTTCGGTCTTTTATTTTGGTTGGCTTTGATGAGTTCATCGGTCAAAATCAACTTTGCTTTATTAATTTCGGCGAGTTCAATTTGAACTTCTCCGGCATCCGTACTCAGTGTCACTGTTTCATTTTCGAAGGATAAAATTTTTCCCCGATATTTTTTTTGTCCAGTTTCGGATGGATTTTCTGTCTCGATATTGGCCTCAAATCCGATATTTGCTTCAAAATCTTTGGGGCGAACGAGAGGGCGATCAATTCCAGGAGAGCTGATTTCAAGCTGGTAAGGGCTGGAAAACGGGTCTTCAACATCCAAAATAGTAGATACTGCGCGGCTGATTTTTGTGCAGCCATCTAAATCCAGAGTTTGAGTTTGTGGATCTTCCGCCATGATCTGAAGTGTTTGGAGCTTTTGACTGCCAATGACTTTGATGGATAGAAGATCGTAACCCAGATCGGCAATGACCGGTTCCAGAAAGTTCGTAATCTTTTTTTCTTGTTGTGTGCTCATGTGGCCTATAAAATTTGTAACAAAAAAGGCGGGCTTCGTTCATTGAGCCCACCCTGTCATAATATTGCAGGTTATTTTCATGTGTTCATATACTTTTGTCCGTGTTGACGCAAGCTTTTTTTGATTTTATTCTACACAGGTTTTGATTTTATTCTACACAGGACTACATCTTTGATGCCTTGAGCTGCTCTTCTTGTGTTTTATTTTCGTAACTTCCCATCAAATACACGCTTTTGGTTATATAAGTTTTTTGGTATTTATACCTAAGATTTGTTGTTATGTTTCGGTTTCTCATGCATTTAATGAACGGGATTCTTAGAATCGAAATGAAAATAAAAATAACGAAAAGAACTGAGTTTAGAAGATGAATAATGCAGATGTTAAAAAAACGAGAAACCCTCGTCGAAGTTCGGTTGATGGAGAATCTCCCAATCCGGTCGATGTTTTTGTAGGGCAAAAATTGCGTTCGCGCCGAAACTTGATCGGAATTACTCAGGAGAATTTGGCTGAGGCTGCTGGTATTACCTTCCAGCAGGTTCAAAAGTATGAAAAGGGCAGAAACCGTTTGAGTGCCAGTCGTTTATTTCAATTTTCCAGAGTTCTGGATGTTCCTGTTGCTTATTTTTTTGATGGATTTTTTGCCTCTGATACACAGATCGGCATTCAGGAAGGTTTTGCCGAAAACGAGCAAGAAGGCTTTTCTGATGAACAAGCTGAACGAGAGGATATCCTGAACAGCAAGGAAACCATTGATTTGGTACGCACTTATTATACGATCAAAGATGATAAATTGCGGCGGGATTTTTTGAAAATGCTCAAGCAGATGGCTAAAAATTTCAAAAGCTCCGAATAGGGGCTTTTGTTTTGTGTGAAGTGGCGTTAGCCTTATAGAATCGAGTTTACATTCTCTTTTTTGCTTCCGAGGTAGCCGTATGGCCAGCACACTATTGAAAGATTATATTTTTACCAGTGAATCTGTTTCGGAAGGGCATCCCGACAAGGTCTGCGACCGTATTTCGGATACCATTGTCGATGCCTATCTTTCCATTGATCCGTTTTCCCGCACGGCTGTAGAAACCGTTGCAACAACTGATTTTGTTGCGATTGTTGGCGAGACACGTTGTTCGAATGAAATATCCCATGGTGATATTCAAGAGCTGACTCGTGAGGCAATCCGGAGTATCGGCTATGACCAAGAGGGATTTAGCTGGAAAACAGTCAAAATCGATTGTCGTCTTCATGCCCAGTCCGTCGATATTGCCGTTGGTGTTGATTCTGATGGAGCCAAGGACGAGGGGGCCGGGGATCAAGGGATTATGTTTGGCTATGCGTGTCACGAAACCCCTGTTTTTATGCCTGCGCCGATTTTTTATGCCCATAATATTTTGCATGTGCTGGCAGCTGACCGTCACGCTGGTGTCCTTTCTATGTTGGAGCCTGATGCGAAGTCTCAAGTGACACTTGAATACCGCGATGGTGTGCCGGTTGGAGCAAAGTCGATTGTTGTGTCTACTCAGCATGTTGAAGGGCTTTCCCAGGCGGATGTGCGGGACATCGTTCGTCCTTATATTGAGAAAACCTTGCCCGAAGGATGGATGTGTGCCGATGATGAGTTGTACGTCAATCCGACCGGACGGTTTGTCATCGGTGGGCCTGTCGGTGATTCCGGTTTGACTGGACGCAAGATCATTGTTGATACTTATGGTGGGGCTGCTCCGCATGGTGGAGGTGCATTTTCAGGAAAAGACCCCAGCAAGGTGGATCGTTCGGCGGCTTATGCGGCCAGATATGCGGCCAAAAATATTGTTGCAGCCGGATATGCCGATAAATGCTTGATTCAACTGGCTTATGCCATTGGTATTTCCAAGCCTTTATCGGTTTATATCGATACATTTGGGACGGGAACTGTTCCTGAATCCGAACTTGTTAAAGCTTTACAAAAAGTGTTAGATCTTAGCCCGCGTGGTATTCGGACTCACTTGAAGCTGAATCGTCCGATTTATGCCCGTACGGCGGCTTATGGCCATTTTGGGCGCGAGCCGGAAGAAGATGGTGGCTTTTCATGGGAAAAGCTGGATCTGGTTGACGAGTTAAGAGCGATACTTGGTTGAGAATATAGATAATAAAAAGGTCAGGCGTGTATTCGGGCGGCGTATGGGTCGCCCGATGCATAAGGCACGTCGGGATGTTTTGGATAGTATTTTTCCTCAAAGGAAAGTCCCGCCTGCTTTATTGACCGAACAAAAAGACCTCTCGTGCGCCAATCTATTCGGCTGTGAGGTGCAACGGCTTCATTTTGAAATCGGCTTTGGGAGCGGTGAGCATTTGCACTATATTATGGGGCAGTTTCCTGACGACCATTTCATTGGGGCAGAGCCTTATATGAATGGTATGACCTCCTTTTTGAAAGAGTTTACTGACCCTGTTCCTGAAAATTTCAAGGTTCATATGGATGATGCCTTGATGGTTCTGAATTCTTTGGAAGAGGCCTCTGTTGATTTTCTTTATATTCTCAATCCTGATCCTTGGCCTAAAACCCGTCACCATAAACGCAGAATCGTTAGTCCTGCCAATCTTGACGTTTTTGCTCGTGTCATGAAAGATGGCGGCGTTATGCTTCAAACAACTGATGTTGATGAATTGGCGGAATGGATGGTTACTCAAACTGTTCATTGTCCTGATTTTGAATGGACGGCAGAGCGACCTCAGGATTGGAAAACCCCGCCGAATGGTTGGATGGCGACCCGTTACGAGAATAAGGGGAAGGATGCAGGTCGTTCCCAAACTTATTTGATCTATAAACGCAAGCCTCGCGGTTAGTCTTTATTTTTCTATTTAACAGAAAATTAAAAGTTTACCCGTACTCTTGAAGTATATTCAGGAGAGAATATGGGACGTGTTTTTACTATTTCCAGAGATCAGCAGGGTGCTTTGGCTTGTCGTGTTTCAACTGCCGCGTTTGAGCAGAATGCAGGTGGGATTTGTAGCCCTTCATCATCGTCTCCAATGCCGAAAAGCGAGATTACAATGGATGTTGGGGCTCCGACACCTAGTCCTACGTAATTTATCGGGTTTCTTCCAGTTTTCTTTTTTTGATTTCGCGCTGGGTTGTTCGGCGCGTTTTTCTTTGAAAAAATAAAGAATGATTTTTATCACATATCTAGTTGACAAGAACGAGGCAAGCTACTATTAACAGACCACCCTAACGCGGACGTAGTTCAGTCGGTTAGAATGCCTGCCTGTCACGCAGGAGGTCGCGGGTTCAAGTCCCGTCGTTCGCGCCAGGGTGTCTTTAATTGTTCTCCAAAATTTGTATGATAGATGTAAATCGGCCTGATCCGCGTTTTAAGGGATTCCGCGCTGTGCGCGGTGGGATTCAAGTTCTTCTGGATGGCTATGCAGTTCCAAAAGAGCCTTGTAAAGAAAAATCATTTATTTTACAGAATATCAAACAGCGTTTGGATTTTGGGATATACAGATTATCCTTTAAACTTTTCTAAGCCCCTTGAAGCAAAGGATGTTTTGTGGTCTGTTGGACTGGTTAACTTTGACCGGATTCTCGTGTTATGGCCTCTGCAGATTTTCTTTTACAATATTTACCCATTTTGGTGTTTTTGGGCATTGCTTTGGTAATTGCCAGCGTTATGACGGTTGTTCCGTTTATTATCGGTAAAAACAAGCCGGATGCGCAAAAGCTGTCCGCCTATGAATGCGGGTTTGATGCATTTGATGATGCTCGGCACAAATTCGATGTGCGGTTTTATCTGGTTGCCATTCTGTTTATTATCTTTGATCTAGAGGTGGCATTCCTGTTTCCTTGGGCGGTGTCTTTGGGAACTATCGGGATGTTTGGTTTTTGGTCGATGGTTGTTTTTCTCGGCGTTTTAACGGTCGGGTTGGTTTATGAATGGAATAAAGGAGCTCTCGATTGGGAGTAAGAATTTAATATGTCTCATCGCGAAATTTTTCAGGCGCCAAAAGCCTCACTTCAAACTGATGTCCCTATGATTCCTGCTGAAAAGCAGGATGAGGCTGTTGCCATGCTGGCTCAGGAAGTTTCGGACAAAGGGTTTGTTTTAACTCAGGCGGATAAGATATTCGATTGGGCTCGTCAGGGATCTATGTGGCCTATGACGTTTGGTTTGGCATGTTGTGCGGTCGAGATGATCCATTCTTATATGTCCCGTTATGATCTTGACCGGTTCGGAATTATTCCACGTCCAAGTCCGCGTCAGTCTGATGTGATGATTGTGGCGGGAACGTTGACCAATAAAATGGCACCTGCTTTGCGGCGTGTCTATGACCAGATGGCAGAGCCTCGTTGGGTAATTTCAATGGGATCTTGCGCCAATGGGGGCGGGTATTACCACTATAGTTATTCCGTTGTGCGTGGGTGTGACCGTATTGTTCCGGTTGATATTTATGTTCCGGGCTGTCCGCCGACTGCTGAGGCTTTGGTTTATGGGTTGTTGCAACTCCAGAAAAAAATTCGTCGTGAAGATACGCGGATTGTGAGATAGGGGAGCTTTTGTCATGCGGTTACCTTTTGTCTTCTTTTTGTTTTTGGTATTTTTAATGACGTCTGTCACCGCGTTTGCTGGTGAAAAAGAATCTGCTTATGATCGTGTTGTGCGCACAGGGGTTTTGCGATGTGGGTATGCCGCATGGGAGCCCGGGGTCACCAAAGATCCAAATTCGAACGAGATGAAGGGCATGTTTGTCCAGTTGGTCGAGGAAATGGCTCGGATGTCCGGTATCAAGATTGAGTGGACGGCGGAAATTGATTGGGGGCAAATTCCCGAATCTTTGCGTTCCGGTAAAGTTGATGCGTTTTGTAACGGGATGGCGGCGGATGGTGGACGAGCCAAATATTTGGCATATACCATTCCGATGTCGTATTGGAGTTTTGAAGTTGTTGCGCGTACCGATGACGAGAGATTTCCAAAAGGTCGTCCTTTGACGGTGGCCGATTTGAATAAGCCGGAATTTTCAACAGCCTATACTGAAGGTGATGTTCTGGAGACAATTAAGCAAACTGAATTACCGTTGGTCAAAGGGATACCATTACCTTTGCTGGGAACTCCGGCGGATAATTTGATGTATGTTTTGACCAAGAAAACAGATTTTGTTGTTTTCCCGAAAGTGGCTTTACAAAATTATGAGAAAGCCAATGGGGCAGGAGGCTTGCGGTTTCTTAAAATGAAAGAACCGTTGCGCGTTTACGGTAATGTGATTGCGGTTGATATTCACGATCAGGAATTGAAAAGTTTTCTGGATGCTGCATTGTTGGAACTCATTCAGTCGAGTTCTTATGGGCGCATTATGACTCCGTATGAAAATGATTATCCTGGGGCTTTTATGCGTCCCAAAAGAAATTTTGATCTGACGAATTAGGACACAAAAAATGACCGATGAGGCAAAGACCCAAGAAAGCGAAATACTTGAAGACATTCATCCGTTGATGGTGTTTGGGCAGGTTGTTCAGGGAAAACTGGCTGAGGCTGTGTTGTCGGTTGAGCTGGTGCATGGGGAGTTGATTTTGGGTGTGACACGCGAAGGATTGCTCGCGGTCATGGCTTATTTGAGAGACGATCCTGAGAGCCGTTTTGCTCAATTGATTGACGTGTGCGGGGTGGACTACCCTGATAGACCTGAGCGATTTGAGATTGTCTATCAGTTGTTATCGATTAAACACAATCGACGTGTGCGGGTTAAAATCACGACAGATGAAGATACCCCTGTTGCCAGTGTTTCAGCACTTTTTAGTTCTGCACCGTGGTTTGAGCGTGAAGTTTGGGATATGTATGGCGTGATGTTTGATGGATTGGCCGATCATCGGCGCATTCTGACGGATTATGGCTTTGACGGTCACCCTTTGCGGAAAGATTTTCCTCTGACGGGGCATGTTGAAGTTCGGTATGACGATGAGCAAAAGCGCGTGGTTTATGGGCCTGTGTCCTTGCCACAGGATTTTCGTGTCTTTGATAATATGAGTCCTTGGGAAGCGTTGACCGATGTCCAGTTGCCGGGGGATGAAAAAGCATGTGAAAATCCTCATATGCCAAAAATTGGATGGAAGCCTGCTGGAAAAATTTCAGAATAAAACAATCAGTAAGAAAATCATTGATAAATGCAAAAACTTTTTTTGGCCGTGTTGCTTTGCTTGATTTCCCTGCCGTCGTTTGCAGCGGAGACAAAAGAATCCGCCTATGACAGAGTGACACGGACGGGGACAATCCGCTGCGGTTATTTTGTCTGGGCTCCTTATTTTTCAGTGGATATGGAGACGGGGAAAAAGTCGGGTGCTTATTACGATATTATTGAACAGCTGGGGAAGGTTCTTAATTTAAAAATCGAGTGGAGTTATGAGTACACTTTGGGGCAGCAAGTCGAAGCTTTGCGTACTGGCAAAGTTGACGCATTATGTGCGGACGGATCCTTTACACGCAGCGCCATGCCGTATGTGACATATTCTGAACCCTATATGTTTTTGCTCGGATATGTTTACGGGGCAAAAGAGAGTCCGCGTGCCCGGAATTTTGAGACATTGAATAATGAAAAAACGCGCTTTACTCTGATTGACGGGGATGGTTCTGCAGAATATGTGCAGATGTATTTCCCGAAAGCCCAGTTGCTCTCTATGCCCAGTACATCTGATCCAAGCCAGTTGGCGTTAAATATCGTAACCGGAAAAGCAGACGCGATGTTTAATGATCCTGTTACTTTTGCGTATTATCGGGAAGAAGATCGAGCTAAAATGGTGCGTGTTTCCGATAAACCTGTGGCTATTCTCCCTTTGAATATGAGTGTGGCTAAGGGGGAGAGTGATTTACTGGACATGCTGAATCAGGGTATTGATTTGATGAATGATACGGGAATGCTTGATAAGATTTTGGATCAATATGATCCATCTGGTGAATTGCTGAAACGCCCTCAAAAACGATATAGATAAGAATTGGTATAGGTTGATGGTAAGAAATATTTTTTTAAGTCTGATACTTTGTTTGGTTTCTGTTTCGTCTTACGCTGCTTATGCTGCGGATAAAGAATCTGCGTATGATCGTGTGATGCGGACAAATATTTTGAGATGTGCGTATGGACTGACTGGTGACGCTGTAGAAAAAGACCCTGTTTCTGGTGATATGTCCGGTTATACGGTGGATATTGTTAACGCAATGGCTGCGGAGATTGGCTGGACGGTTGAGTGGCAGGACGAGGTTGGTTATGGTGATTTTGCAGAGGGGTTGACTTCCGGTCGTTATGACGCCTTTTGTGGAGCTATGGTGGCATCGTCTGCGCGTGCCAGAGTCGCAAAATTTACGCGGCCTTATATGGGGTATTTAACTTTTGCATACGTTCGTGGTGATGAAAATCGCTTTTCAAGTTATTTGGATATTGATAACCCGAATATTAAAGCAGGGGTTACAGATGGTGAGATTTATCAAATTTTATCTCGTAAATATTTTCCTAAGGCGGTTGAAGTCAGCTCTCCTAATATGACTCCACCGAGTCAGCTTTTTATGGATTTGGAGTATGGCAAGGTTGATGTTGTTGTTCACAATCCAGGGGCGGCTATTCCTTTTGACAAGATGCATCCGGGTAAAATCAAGAGAGTGCTCTTAACACCTTTGGGTATTACTGCTCCCGGGTTTGCTGTTGGTTCGCATGAGGGGGATTTGCGTGATGTGCTGGATATTGCCCTTGTTCAGTTGCAAAACCTTGGGGTTATTGATTCTATATTGGATAAATATGGGTATGACGACACGCAAATGTATCGTCTATCTCCTTTGTTCGACGTGCCAAACGATATGGCGGGCGAGAATTAGAGATGCTATAGTCCTTTTAAACTATGTAACGTCAAAATACTCTGAAAGTAAAGTCATGTCCCAAGCTGTAGAACAACTCGATCAAGAACATCATATCAAACCCTATACGATGAATTTCGGACCGCAGCACCCTGCTGCGCACGGCGTGTTGCGCTTGGTTCTGGAAATGGACGGCGAAGTTGTTGAGCGTGCCGATCCTCATATCGGGTTGCTGCACCGTGGAACGGAAAAACTGATCGAGTATAAAACCTATATGCAGGCGTTGCCTTATTTTGATCGTCTTGATTATGTATCGCCGATGAATCAGGAGCACGCTTTTGCTTTATCGATTGAAAAATTGTTGGATTTGGACGTTCCCGAGCGGGCTCAATATATCCGCGTTCTGTTTTGCGAATTAACACGGATCTTGAATCATATCCTTAATATTACGACATTTGCTTTGGATGTCGGGGCGATTACGCCTGCGCTTTGGGCGTTTGAAGAGCGTGAAAAGGGCATGGAATTCTATGATCGTGTGTGTGGAGCTCGTCTTCATGCCAATTATATTCGTCCGGGTGGTGTGGCAATGGATGTTCCCGAGGGATTATTGGGCGATATGGCAGATTGGGTGGATAGTTTCCCCAAGGTTTTGAATGATCTGGACAAATTATTGACTGAAAACCGCATTTTTAAGCAGAGGACTGTTGATATTGGTGTTGTTTCATCCCAGCAGGCTTTGGATTGGGGGTTTTCAGGCCCTGTGATCCGGGCATCGGGTCTGGTTTGGGATTTGCGTAAATCGCAGCCCTATGATGTTTATGAGCGGATGGAATTTGATATTCCCGTTGGCACGACGGGGGATTGTTATGCCCGTTATCTGGTGCGGATGGAAGAAATGCGCCAATCCCTTAAAATCATGAAGCAATGCTTGAAAGAAATTCCGGAAGGCATTGTAAAGACTAATGATTATAAAGTTTGCCCACCACCGCGCGCCGAGATGAAAAACTCGATGGAGGCGTTAATCCATCATTTTAAACTCTTTACCGAAGGGTATCATATTCCTGCCAGCGAGACTTATACGGCTGTTGAAGCTCCGAAAGGGGAGTTCGGGGTGTATTTGATCTCTGATGGGTCAAACCGCCCTTATCGTTGCCATATTCGGGCACCTGGATTTGCACATTTGCAAGGGCTTGATTTTATGTCAAAAGGCCATATGCTGGCGGATGTTGTGGCGAATATCGGGTCGTTGGACGTTGTTTTCGGAGAAATTGACAGATAGTATTCATAATTTGTAGTATGTGTTCTTTCAATAGGAAATGGAGAGAATTATGGGACTGAGTTTGACTATGACGTGGGAAGAATATGCCGGATTGTCTTTGCCAGAAAAAAGCGAATTGTTGGATATGCATAGGGCTCGTTTAGGGGAAGATACTGTTCCTCAATGGAAATCGTGGGCGGTCTATTTTGGTGATCGTATTGTGCCTGTATTATCGGGAGATGATTTTGACAGTATGCCTCATGACGATAATCTTAAAAGATTAGGTGAAAATCGCAATCTTCCAGTTTTTTCATATTCCGTAGTTAGCAGTATGGATTCTTTTTGATTCGTGCTGTAGCGTGAATGACAGGCGGCGGTTTGTAGCTTCGGATAAATTGGCCGATATGTTTTAAAGTTGGATTTTCGGAAGCTATATTGTTAGAATGTGGTTATGACAACGGATCATCAAAATTTACCCTTTTCCTCTGCGTGCGGCGATCCAAATCAGGGTCAGGATGAAAGTCATAAAGTCTGTGTTTTTTTGACATATCAAGGAGTGCTGGTGTTGGTTTTGCGTCAGCATTCAGATGGTGTTGTCTCTGTGGAGCCTGTCGGGGGCAAGAAAAAGGTTGGTGAAACCACTGTTCAGGCTTGTGCCCGCGAAGTTTCGGAAGAGTTGGGGGTTGTTGTCAATGAGGATGATTCCGCTTTCTTTCTATTAGGAACTCAGATCCACCCCTTTAAAGGCTATGAGGTTAGCTTTTTTGCAGGATGTTATGAGGGGGGCGTTCCTCGCAATGCGTTGCCCGATGAACACTTGGCTATTTTACAGGTGCCTTTGGGGGATAATTTTTACGATGAGGCTCTAAAACAAGTGGAAAGCACGCTTGCCGATCTAGGTATTCAGCCGAATGGTGATGTTCAACTTCGTGTGCCTCGAGAGATATTGTCACGTTATCAGCAAATAATGGCAGGTGAATCCGGTGTGGCGTTCAAACCAAATGAGTGGGCGCCTGTTTGATCCTTACTTTTAACTTTGTAGATCGGTTTGGAAATAGGTGCTTCTCCCCTTGATCTGCCGTGGCTTTGTCGTTAAACAGAGTATGAGTTTTTATAGGGGGTTGCAGTCATGAAAAAACCAGTTGATTTGAGCGCCGCTTACCAGCCGAAAGAATTTTCTTTCCGTGATGAAGCTAAGGTTTCAGAGATTATCTCCCGTTATCCTGCGGGCAAGCAACGGTCTGCTATTATGCCGTTGTTGGATTTGGCTCAACGGCAGGTTGCCGAAGACGGTGCTGTGGCGACGCCCCCTTATGGTGGATGGATTCCGCTTGCTGCGATGGACAAGATTGCTGCTATTGTTGATGTTCCTCCCGTTAAAGTCTATGAAGTTGCGACATTTTATTCGATGTATAATCTGGAACCTGTTGGGAAATATCTGGTTCAAATGTGTACGACCACGCCATGTATGTTGTGTGGGTCGGGTGATGTTGTCAAAACCTGTGAAAGCCAGCTTGGTATTCATGCGGGCGAAACGACACGGGACGGAATGTTTACCTTGATGGAAGTCGAATGTCTGGGGGCTTGCGTTAATGCGCCGATGGTGCAGATCAATGATGATTATTATGAAGATTTAACGCCAGAGTCTATGAAACAGATTTTATCCGATCTTCAGGAAGGGCGTGACGTTTTGGTTGGCTCGCAAAATGGACGGAACGCGTCTATGGCTTTGTCGGGGACAACGACTTTGGTGGATCAAGCCGATAAGCTTGGGATTAAAAAAGCAGTATAGTTTATGATTTTGATTGCTCTTGGGGCAAATCTGCCCAGTCAATATGGCACGCCAAGACAAACTCTTTTAAAAGCGTTGGATGTGATCCGTGGTCGTGGTGTTCGGGTCATTGCTGTATCTTCGATTTATCTTACGGCTCCTGTTCCTGTATCGGATCAGCCATGGTATCACAATGCGGTGGCTTTAATTAAAACCCATTTATTGCCACATGATCTTTTGAAATTATTACAAGATATTGAAATTGATTTAGGGCGGTTGTGTGGTGAACGGAACGCTCCCCGTGTGATTGATCTTGATATTCTTGATTATCAGGGAAAAATCTTATCGGAAGGGGGGCTGGAATTGCCTCACCCCAGAATGTCCCATCGGGCATTTGTGCTTTATCCGTTGCGTGATGTTGCACCGGATTGGAGACATCCGTCTTCGCGTGAAGCTCTTTCTTCTTTGATTAAAAAATTACCGGCGGGGCAGGAAATCAAAAATGATTCTTTGCCTGTTGTGATGGGCATTTTGAATGTGACTCCTGACAGTTTTTCAGATGGCGGGACATATCAGGATTCCTGTACGGCTATTCGTCATGGCAAGAAATTGGTTGCCGAAGGCGCGTCCATCATTGATATTGGAGGTGAGTCTACGCGTCCGGGGGCACAACCTGTTGACGTTGCGGAAGAGGTTGCTCGGGTTATTCCCGTTATTGAAGGGCTACAGGGCTGTGGGTCTTGGTTGTCGATTGATACGCGTCATGCCGATGTGATGCGGGCAGCGATTGATACCGGTGTTCAGATGGTCAATGATGTGACGGCTTTGGAGGGTGATGCTGAATCATTATCTGTTGTATCAAAGTCCAGAGCGTCGGTGTGTTTGATGCATATGCAAGGTTTACCTCACACCATGCAGGATAGGCCTTGTTATGATGATGTGGTGCGTGATGTTTATGTGTATCTGGAGCAGCGTGTGAAAGTCTGTCTGGATGCCGGAATCCCATCTGACCGAATTCTTGTCGATGTCGGGATCGGATTTGGAAAAACTGTGGCACATAATGTTATGTTGTTGGCTCATTTAAATCAGTTTAAAGATTTGGGTGTCCGTGTTCTGCTCGGGGCTTCGCGGAAACGCTTTATTCCTGATTTATGCGGATTTGATATTGCTCCACAAAATAGAATTGGGGGATCTTTGGCTGCTATTGCTGCGGCTTTTCATCATCAGGTTGATGTTGTCCGTGTTCATGATGTGGAGCAAACTCGACAGTTTATCGAGGTTTATTCGGCCATTCGGCAATAGTTCGATTAAGACTTCGGATGTTCATGATGATGGTGTTCTGTTTCGGCTGGTTTTCCGATGAAGCCACCGATCATCATTCCGATTGCTGCTGCGAAGAGGCCGCCGAGTTGTGGTGGGCAAATGCCCTCACCCTCAGGTGAAAATTTTTCCATGAGCAGCCATGTTCCTACACCAAAAATAATAGAGAGTGTTGCTCCTGCTGTATTCGCGCGTTTCCAGTAAACGCCTGCTGCGAGTGGAACGAACGCTCCTGCCAATGTTATTTTATAGGCATCCTCAACCATCGAGAAAATATTTTTTTCTGAATTGAGGGCATACACCAAAACTAACCCTGAAAATCCGACAACTGTTCCTCTTATCAGGTAAAGGAGTTTTTTATCTGTCATGACAGGCATCAGGCCTTTGACGATATTCTCTGCAAAGACAACCGATGGGGCAAGCAATGTTCCTGATGCGGTTGACATGATGGCCGAAAGAAGTGCGCCAAAAAACATGACTTGAACCCAGATAGGGGTGTGTTCAAGGATCATGGTTGGTAAAATTTGTTGTGAGTCGGTTTCTATTAATTTTGATGTGGTTTCAGGATCAAGCAACAGTGCGGAATATCCTAGAAAAATCGGGACAAAAGCAAACAGGATATAAAATGACCCGCCCAAAACAGATCCGCGGACAGCCGTTTTTTCATCTTTTGCAGACATAACTCTTTGAAATACGTCTTGCTGTGGAATTGATCCGAACCCAATTGTGACCCATGCTGCGATAAAGGCTAAAATACTTTCTGGCGTTATATCAGGAAAAAATCCGGAAAATTTTTCTGCAGCGATGGCGTGATCAATAACTGCGGTTGCTCCACCGTCAATTTTCCCTGAAATGAAAAACGCAACGATACCCATGCCGATCAGAATAATTGTCATCTGCATAAAATCTGTCATTGCAACCGAGAACATACCCCCAAAAAATGTGTAAAAGAGAACAATGGAGAGCCCCACGACCATGCCCATTTCCTGGGAAATGGCATCATGGGTTACGATGTTAAAGACCAGTCCAAGTGCCACGATTTGAGCCGATACCCAGCCGAGATAGGATGCGCAGATAAAAATTGAAACTGCTAATTCCGTTGGTCTACCATATTTGCGTTTGTAAAAATCTGAAATAGTCAGAAGT
This sequence comes from Micavibrio sp. UBA5572, assembly GCA_002425415.1. GTDB lineage: Bacteria > Pseudomonadota > Alphaproteobacteria > Micavibrionales > Micavibrionaceae > UBA1573. The sequence continues at coordinate 122,656 of DIMG01000033.1, read as the reverse complement.
TTCATACGGTAAAGCGGTCTGGCGAACAATAGGCCAACGAGGATTAGGCACATGCCTGCTCCAAATGGGTCGGCAACAATTCCACCCAAGCCTTCGTCGATGAAAGTCGATGAAATGCCCAAGACGGTTTCAGAGCCGAACCATGTTGCAAAAACGGTTGCCATAGTAATGTGGAGAGGAAGTGATCGTCCCGCGACAACATAATCTGCAGAAGAGTGAACTTTTCTTGCTGCAAATAGCCCGACAGAAATTGATGCTAGAATGTATAAAGCGATAAAGGTAATTAGCATGACGGCGACTCTTCCTGTTTATTTCCTCCAAAATGTATATTTTCACAAAATTGACAGCTGTCAAGCGGGGTTTAGCGTTGCAGAAATGGCGGGATTCTATTATATCTGAAGTCCACGCATCTGGACTTTTCCCTTCTCTGGAGACTATGCATTATGCTTGCCGATAAAGACCGTATTTTTACCAATGTTTATGGATGGGAATCTTTTTCTCTCGATGCCGCCAAGGCGCGGGGTGATTGGGATGGAACCAAGGATATTATCGCCAAAGGCAGGGATTGGATCATCAGCGAGATGAAAGCATCCGGTTTGCGTGGTCGTGGCGGGGCGGGCTTTCCAACGGGGATGAAATGGTCGTTTATGCCCAAAGAATCGGATGGGCGACCTCACTATCTGGTTATCAATGCGGATGAATCCGAACCCGGGACATGTAAAGACCGAGATATTTTGCGTCATGAGCCACATAAATTGCTGGAAGGGGCTTTGGTTGCCGGATTTGCGATGGGGGCTCATCGTGCTTACATATATATGCGTGGTGAATTCTATAATGAAGGATCTACCATTAACCGTGCGATCAAGGAAGCCTATGATGCCGGACTTCTAGGAAAAAATGCCGCCGGAACAGGCTGGGATTTTGATGTGGTCTTGCACCGTGGGGCAGGGGCTTATATCTGCGGTGAAGAAACCGCTTTGATTGAAAGTATTGAAGGCAAAAAAGGACAGCCCCGCAATAAACCACCGTTTCCTGCAGGGGCTGGACTGTATGCTTGCCCGACAACGGTGAATAATGTTGAGACAATTGCTGTTGCTCCAACGATTTTGCGTCGTGGCGGGGCTTGGTTTGCCGGATTGGGACGAGACGAGAAGAATACCGGAACAAAGTTGTTTTGTATCTCCGGTCATGTGAACAATCGTTGTAATGTTGAAGAAGAAATGGGCATCCCGCTTAAAGAATTGATTGAAAAGCATGCTGGCGGTGTTCGTGGAGGTTGGGATAACCTCTTGGCGATTATTCCGGGGGGATCATCTACGCCATTGTTGCCAAGGCATATTTGCGACACAGTTTTGATGGATTTTGATTCACTTCGGGCGGTTCAAAGTGGTTTGGGGACGGCTGGCGTGATTGTTATGGATAAAGGCACCGATATTGTCGGAGCAATCGCCCGTTTGAGCCATTTTTATATGCATGAAAGCTGTGGGCAATGTACTCCTTGTCGTGAGGGGACTGGCTGGCTTTACCGGATTATGCAGCGTATGGCGGTTGGAAATGCGACGTTGGATGAAATTGATATGTTGCTTGATTTGACCAAGGAGATCGAGGGGCATACAATTTGTGCGCATGGTGATGCTTCGGCGTGGCCAATTCAGGGATTAATGCGACATTTCCGTCCCGAGGTAGAAAAGCGTATAATGGAATACAGGAAAGAAGCTCCGCGCGAAGTCGCTTAGTTTTTGCGGATGATTGGTGAAGGTATGACTTTAAGATTTTCTTATATCCCTTTGTTTTTTATTGTATTTATTTTTATTAACCTCGATGTCCGCGCGGCGGAATTGCGGAAAATGGATGATAAGGAAAAGGTGGTCGCTCAAAATATGAGCCAGATGTATGCCGAGCATCTTTTTCGATCGAGTTGTATGCAATACTATCAAGGCTATATGACAGAATATGGGGATGATTTTACACCTGAGACTGATCCAGAGTTACGTCAACGGCTGGTGAAGGCGTGCGATTGTTATACCAAGGGAGTCGTTCAGGTTGCAAATCCAGAGGACATTATCACTTATGTCCGGACATTGTATGGTTATCGAAAAGACACGTCCTCTCCTCCTTCCCCGGAACTTCGCGCTTATATCGAGACCAATAGTTTCGGCAGGATGTCCGATTACACTGAAGATCCTAAAATAAGAAAAAAATGTGGGTTTGGCCGTTAATTGGGCATTTTCTCTGATTGTTCAATATGCTAGGACTCGTTGTCTGAATTTAATCGGAAATCCGAGTCTTTATATTATGCCAAAGTTGAAAATCAATAATACCGAAATCGAAGTTTCTGCCGGAACGTCTATCCTTCAGGCTGCGGAAATGCTGGGATATGAAGTCCCGCGTTTTTGTTATCATGATAAATTGAGCGTGCCTGCGAATTGCCGGATGTGTCTGGTCGAGGTCAAAGGGGCTCCTAAACCTGTTGCATCCTGCGCTATGGCGTGTGGAGAGAACATGGAAGTGGTCACCGAATCACCTCTTGTGACCAAAGCGCGTCATGGCGTGATGGAAATGATGTTGATTAATCACCCGCTGGATTGTCCTATTTGCGATCAGGGCGGAGAATGTGATTTGCAAGATCAAGCTTTTGGCTTTGGCTTTGATCGTTCCCGCTATACCGAAGACAAGCGTTCAAAGGTTGATCCTGATATGGGGCCTTTGATTAAAACGGTGATGACCCGCTGTATTCAGTGTACGCGTTGTGTCCGTTTTTCCGAGGAAATTGCCGGTGTGTCGGATATTGGCATGATGAATCGTGGGGAAGATGCCGAAATTACAACCTTTGTTCAAAAGGCCATTCATTCCGAGCTGTCGGGTAATCTGGTCGATGTGTGCCCTGTCGGAGCTTTGACGTCAAAGCCTTATGCGTTTACGGCGCGGCCATGGGAATTGCGCAAAACAGAATCAATTGATGTCCACGACGCGGTCGGAACCAATATCCGCATTGATTCTCGTGGTAACGAAGTGATGCGTGTTCTTCCGCGCTTGAATGAAGATGTAAATGAAGAATGGATGGCCGATAAATCGCGATATGCGATTGATGGTTTGAAGCGTGCGCGGCTTGATCGTCCTTATATTCGTGATGAAGTAAGTGGCGAGTTGCGGGTTGCGAGTTGGGATGATGCTTTGTCCAAAGCCGCTGAAAAACTTGTCGGAACATCTGCTGACCGTGTTGCCGCTATGGTTGGCTCTTTGTGCGATACCGAATCTATGATGGCTTTGAAAGATTTTATGGCCTCTTTGGGTGTTAAAAATCTTGATTGCCGGACGGATGGTACTTTGTTTGATGTATCCCAGCGGTGTGGTTATGTGATGAATACCGGTATTGCCGGATTGGAACGAGCCGATGCGATTTTGCTGGTCGGATCAAATCCACGTTGGGAAGCCCCACTTGTGAATGCCCGCATCCGTAAGGCATGGTTGGCCAATCGTGTAAAAATCGGTTTGATCGGTGAACAAAATGATTTGACCTATCCTTATACTTATATTGGGTCAGGGCCTGAGTCTTTGGCAGAGGGGCATAGCTTTTTCGATGTTCTGAAAGCGGCTAAAAATCCGGTTATCATTGTTGGTCAAGGAGCTTTTTTGCGGCCTGATGGCGAGGCAATTCATGCGGCTTTGTATGAATTTGCAACCCAAATAGGTGTCGTGAAGGATGGTTGGAACGGATTTAATGTTTTGCAGACAGCGGCTTCACGTGTTGGGGCTCTGGATATTGGCTTTGTGCCGCAGGGCAAAGGCTTAAATGCTTATGGCATTTTGTTGGCCTCTCAGAAAAACGAATTGGATGTTGCTTATTTGCTCGGTGTTGATGAATTCAATGTCGAAGCGTCTTTGGGTAAAAATACTTTTGTGATTTATCAAGGTCACCATGGAGATCAAGGAGCTGTGCGGGCTGATATTGTTTTGCCAGGGGCGGCTTATACTGAAAAAGACGGTTTGTATGTGAATACGGAAGGGCGCGTTCAGATCGGCAAGAAGGCTGTTTCTGCGCCTGGTGAAGCCCGTGAAGATTGGAAGATCATTCGCGCTTTGTCTGAGAAAGCCGGTAAAACTTTACCTTATGATAGTCTGCATCAGTTGCGGGCGCGGTTGGTCAGGGATTATGATCATTTCGGGAAGATTGGGTCTGTTATTCTCTCTGAATGGGCGGCTTTTGGCGTCGCTGGTGATATTCGCAAGCACCCGTTCCATTCGCCAATTGACAATTATTATATGACGAATGCGATCAGCCGATTGTCTCCGACAATGGCAAAATGTACGTATGAATTTATAAAAGAGGCTGCGGTTATTGCCGAAGCTGCGGAGTAGAGATTGAAAAAAGTTCTTCTGGTCATTCTCTTTTGTTTGTTTTCTCTACCGTCTTTTGCGGATGAAGGGAAAGGGAGTGCGTATGATCGGGTTATAAGAACGAATACTTTGCGGTGTGGTGTGATGTTGTGGCCGCCTTATTTTGAAAAGGATGCCAATACTGCGGTTATGAGCGGGTTTGGCGTTGATTTTTATAATGCCGTGGCTCAAATTTTGGATGTTAAAATCGAATATGTTGAAATCATTGTCGGTCAGCAAGCTGAAGATTTGAATCGTGGAAAAATTGATGCGGTGTGTAATGATGGACCGTATGTTTTTTCGGCGATGAAGTTTGTTGATTATTCGATGCCTGCTTATTTCGGCCCAATTTATATTTTTGTGCGTGAGGATAATCAGGTCATTTCGTCAATTGGGGATCTTAATAATGAATCTGTTCGTTTTATAGGAATGGATGGAGATATTAGTGCCGATCTGGTCGAGCGTCGCTTTCCTAAAGCCAGCCTTTCAACTCTTCCTGCAACGTCCGACGCCGCGTCATTGATGATGCAAGTTATCACTGGAAAAGCCGATGCTGTTTATATCGACAAGCCTCCGGTTGATGGATTTAATGCCATGAATTCTCCAAAATTGAAGATGATAAACGAGGCTCGTCCTGTTGTTTATCCGGTTGGCATGTCGGTTAAAAAGGGTGAACAGGAATTGCTCAATATGTTGAATTCTGGCATTGCGGCGTTGTGGAACTCGGGCGGAGCTTTGCCGATTATCCAAAAATACGACCCTGATTTGAAAATGATTTTACCATTGGCTAAACCGTATGAGATGGGACACTAAGGAACGAAAATGTTAGAGTTGTTGATTGGTTTAAGTGAGAATTTCTGGTTACAGGCTTTGGCGGTCGTGGCAACGATTGTTGTGTTTGCTGTTATCATCATGGTGTTTGTTGCTTTTGTCACTTATGCCGAACGTAAAGTCTTGGGTGCGATGCAGCGTCGTCAGGGACCGATGACTGTCGGGCCTTTCGGATTACTCCAGCCATTTGCCGATGCGTTTAAATTATTGTCCAAAGAAACCATTATTCCAACGCAGGCCAATCGACCTGTGTTTTTTCTGGCTCCTATTTTGATTTTATCTCTGGCTTTGGTGTCGTGGTCGGTTATTCCTGTTGGCGCGCAATTGGTGTTATCGAACATTAATGTCGGGGTTTTGTTTTTGTTTGCAGTGTCTTCGCTCGGCGTTTACGGCGTGATTATGGCGGGATGGGCTTCTAACTCGAAATATGCATTTCTGGGTGGGTTACGGTCTGCGTCGCAGATGGTGTCTTACGAAGTGTCGATGGGGCTGGTGATTGTTACGGTTATTCTTTGCACCGGTTCGATGAATTTGTCCGAGATTGTTTTGGCCGAGCGGACGTGGTGGATGCAATTACTTTTGCTTCCGATGCTGGTGATTTTTCTTGTGTCCATTTTGGCAGAAACCAATCGCGCTCCATTTGATTTGCCGGAAGGTGAGTCCGAATTATCCGGCGGGTTTATGGTCGAATATTCTGCCGGTACATTCGTTTTGTTCTTTCTAGGTGAATACATGAATATGGTGTTGATGGGGGCGATCACCACTGTTTTGTTTTTGGGTGGATGGTTGCCGCCTTTCGGTATTGACACTTTGGCGTTTGTTCCGGGGCCTGTTTGGTTCGTTCTTAAAGTGTGCGCTGTGTTGTTCTTCTTTTTCTGGACGCGCGCGACATTTCCCCGTTACCGTTATGATCAGTTGATGCGTCTGGGTTGGAAAGTCTTTTTGCCATTTTCGATGGCTTGGGTTGTTGTGGTTGCCGGTGCGTTGATTTATATGAATGCCGTCCCGGCTCAAGGATAAGGAAAGTTAAAATTATGTCAGCACTCCGTATCGCCCGTTCGTTTTTACTGATCGAGATTATCAAAGGGATGCTCTTGACCTTGAAGTATATGTTTTTTGTTCCGCGAGTGACGATTAACTATCCTTACGAGAAAGGGCCTATTTCGCCGCGCTTTCGTGGGGAGCATGCTTTGCGTCGTTACCCGAATGGGGAAGAGCGTTGCATTGCTTGTAAATTATGTGAGGCCATTTGTCCGGCTTTGGCGATTACGATTGAGGCCGAACCGCGCGATGATGGGTCACGCCGGACAACGCGCTATGATATTGATATGACCAAATGTATTTATTGTGGTCTGTGTCAGGAAGCTTGTCCGGTTGATGCGATTGTTGAAGGGCCGAATTTTGAGTTTGCAACTGAAACCCGTGACGAGCTTTTTTATAATAAATCCCGTCTTTTGGATAACGGTGATCGTTGGGAAGCGCAGATTGCGCGGAATTTATCTGTGACGGCGCCATACCGGTAGATGCAGATTGCAAGGGGTGTCTTTTTTGCCCTTATGCTTATTTTCTTGTTAACCACTGCGTTATATACTCAGATATGTTTGCAGATTTTAGGGCAGGGGCTTTCTCGTGGATTCTACAAAAATGATGTTAAAGGCTGATGTTAGCGAAGGTCGCAATATCGAGTCTGTCATGCTGTTGGTTGGGTCCATGAAAGAGCAGCTTGATTCAATGGAACGATTTGTTCGTCGTCGCTTTGATGAGATATCTATGGAAATTAATGCAACGTCCCAGCAGCTTGATATGGCTGAAGAGGGTTTGGCAGGACGATTTTCCGAAATTCTAAACGCCTTGGCGGCCATCAGTTTTCATGGTGATGGCGGGACTGCGGCCAATACCGGTGTCGAGTTGGAGGCTGTGATTAAAACAACCGAAGATGCCGCAACGCAGATTATGGATGCTGCCGACCGAATTTCTCGACGTATCGGTAGTGATGATGGGCTTTCTGGTGAAGATGCTCGTCAAAAGTTCATGGAAGAAACGCGTAGCGATATTGAGGCTATTCTTGTGGCCTGCAGTTTCCAGGATTTGACCGGACAGCGTATTCGTAAAATTCTGGAATCCATTCAGACAATTGAAGAACATATCAGTTCGACGTTAGGAAAGTTGGGAGTTGACGTTACACCGGATCCAATGGCTGGTGGTGTTCGCGATTCTACGGAAAATCACGCTTCATCACAGAATGATATTGATAAGCTGTTTGATTAACCTCTTTTGATTGATTCTCCTTTTTTATACATTTTCAGACCTTTGGTGCATTTCAATTCGGAAAAGTCGATTTTTTTTCGTGTATGCGCTTGCGGAATCAGGTGCAACGCATTAGAAATATGGTGCTTTTTGGCAACTTACAATGCGAGTCCGTCCCATGATCGGGGTTATAGCTTTTTATCTGTTTTCTTTCCTTTTGCTCGTGAGCGCGTTTTTCGTGATTTCTGCACGAAACCCTGTTTATTCGGTGCTGTTTCTGATCTTGGCTTTTTTCAATGCAGCGGGACTTTTCGTTCTGCTGGGTGCTGAATTTGTTGCGATGATCCTTGTGATTGTGTATGTCGGCGCGGTTGCCGTTCTATTCTTGTTTGTTGTGATGATGCTGGATATTAATTTTTCGGATTTGCGCAAAGGGGCGATGCAATTTGTTCCTTTTGGACTTGCTCTTGGCGGTCTTTTATTGGCCGAATTGGTTGTGCTCTATAGTGCGTGGCCTGAAATTCCTGCTCAAACTGCGATTGATCCTGCTGTGGCTGTCGATAATACCCGCGCTTTGGGCGCAGTGCTTTATACAGATTATGTTTTTCCGTTTCAGGTCTCGGGCTTGATTTTGCTGGTTGCCATGATCGGGGCGATTGTTTTGACTCATAGAACCCGTTCAGGTGTTTTGCGTCAAAAAGTGGCAGAACAAGTTTCGCGTCAGCAATCCGAAGCGATGACTATTCAAAAAGTTTCCAGCGGGGCAGGTGTTGACCATGTTTGAAATCGGTCTTTTCCATTATTTAACCTTGGCGGCCCTTTTGTTTACGATGGGTGTGTTCGGGATTTTTCTTAATCGCAAAAATGTGATTGTTATTTTGATGTCGATTGAGTTGATGCTTTTGGCTGTTAATATTAATTTCGTTGCGTTTTCTTCGTTTCTCAATGATTTGAGTGGGCAGATCTTTACCATGTTTGTGTTGACTGTTGCTGCTGCCGAAGCGGCAATTGGTCTGGCTATTCTGGTGACATTCTTCCGGAATAAGGGATCAATTGCGGTTGAAGATCTTTCTTCGCTCAAGGGATAGTCCCGAGGATTTTTTTAAGGTGTTTGCATGATCGATTATATGGCAGTTTTTGCGCCTCTTATAGCTTTCCTTCTCGCTGGATTGTTGGGACGGAAGTTTGGTGATGCTTTTTCTCAGGTTGTGACATGTGCTGGTGTTCTTCTTGCTGCGATGATTTCTGTGAAATTGTTTTTTTCTGTTGTGTTAGGCATGTCGCCACAGACATTGCCTGTTATGACGTGGATTTCTTCTGGAGATTTTGAAGTGGCGTGGACGCTGCGGATGGATCAGTTGTCTGTATTGATGATGTGTGTGGTCAATATTGTGTCGGCTTGTGTCCATTTCTATTCTATTGGATACATGAGTCATGACGAATCAAAATCGCGGTTTATGGCGTATTTGTCTTTGTTTACTTTTGCGATGTTGATGCTGGTGACGGCGGATAATCTGCTTCAGTTGTTTTTTGGATGGGAAGGGGTCGGTTTGGCGTCTTACCTGTTGATCGGGTTCTGGTATCACAAGCCGTCTGCCAATGCGGCCTCTGTTAAGGCGTTTATCGTGAACCGTGTTGGTGATTTGGGGCTGACACTCGGGATTATGACGGCATTTGTTATTTTCGGGACAATCCAGTTTGACGGAATTTTTAATGCGGCGGCGTCCAAGTCTTCTGATATGTTCACGTTCTTTGGATATGAGTTTCATGCTTTAACATTATTGTGCTTGTTGTTGTTTATCGGGGCTGTTGGAAAATCGGCTCAGTTGGGGCTTCACACATGGTTGCCGGATGCGATGGAAGGGCCTACGCCTGTTTCGGCTTTGATTCACGCGGCGACTATGGTGACGGCAGGCGTGTTCTTGGTTGCCCGTTTTTCACCTGTATTCGAATATGCGCCGGATGCGTTGATGGTTGTGTGTTTGTTTGGCGCCGTAACGGCGTTTGTGGCGGCAACCATCGGGATGACCCAGTTTGATATTAAACGCGTGATTGCTTATTCGACTATGTCCCAATTGGGGTATATGTTTTTTGCGTTGGGTGTTTCGGCTTATTCGGCTGCGATGTTTCATCTTGTGACTCATGCTTTTTTTAAAGCGTTACTTTTCCTTGGTGCGGGGTCTGTTATTCACGCGATGTCCAATGAGCAGGATATGCGTAAGATGGGCGGAATCTGGAAGCTTATTCCGTTTACTTATATTATGATGTGGATCGGGTCGTTAGCATTGGCAGGTGTTCCATTTTTTGCGGGATATTATTCAAAAGATTTGATTTTGGAATCTGCATGGGCTTCGCATAGCTGGTTCGGGCAATTCGCTTATTGGATGGGGATTGCGGCGGCTGCTATGACAGCGTTTTATTCTTGGCGACTTATTATTATGACGTTCCATGGGAAGCCACGTGCGGATCATCATGTGATGGATCATGTTCATGAATCTCCTGCCGTGATGACTGTTCCTTTGGCCGTTCTGGCGATTGGGGCAATGTTTTCCGGTGCTGTTCTTTATGGTGGTTTTTCCGGTGTGCCTCATGAGCTGACGTTGCACCATGCCTCTTCGGGTGAGATGGCAAGCGAGCTTGAAGAAGAAATGGAAATTGCGACCGAAGATCAGATTAAAACTCCGGTGCGTGAAGAGGTGATGGCGACCGTGGCAGGCTTGCCTTTACTGGATAAAGAAGCGTTCTTTGGTAAGAGTATTTTTGTTCAAAAAGTAAATGATACTGTTGCTGCTGCCCATCATGTTGCGACATGGGTTAAGATTTTACCTGTTATTGATGCCGGATTTGGGCTCTTGATGGCTTATCTGGCTTATATGTTTATTCCATCCATTCCGGCGTTCTTTGTTCGTGTTTTCAAGCCAATTTATATTTTGTTGTACCGTAAATGGTTTTTTGATGAGATTTATGAGGCTGTTTTGGTCAAGCCTATTGTTGCTTTGGGCAAGGGATTGTGGATTGGTGGTGATAAAGCTTTGATTGACGGCTTGGGGCCTGATGGAATTGCTGCTGTATGCCGTAAAGTTGGCCAGATGGTTTCCAAATTCCAGTCGGGATTTGTGTATCAATATGCGTTTGTGATGATGATCGGGCTTTTGGCTTTGGTTTCTTGGATCGCTTTTGCTACTGGATTGCTGAATTTTAGTTAAGAGATATTCATATTATGAACGAATTTCCAATTCTCTCTCTCATGACTTTTCTGCCTTTAATCGGGGCGGTTTTGTTGTTGTTGGTTCGTGGGCAAAGCGAAGCGGCCATGTTTCGTATCAAGATGGTTGCTCTGTTGGTGAGCGGCCTGACCTTTATTTTATCGGTTGTGATGCTGGTCAATTTTGATCCTCTGATTGCGGAATTCCAGTTTGTCGAAAAGAAGATCTGGTTTGAGTCGGTCGGGATTTCCTATCATATGGGGATTGATGGTATTTCTCTGTTCTTTGTTGTTCTTTCGGCTTTTCTGACACCAATTTGTATTCTGGCCAGCTGGAATTCGGTTTCTATGCGGTTGAAAGAATATCTGATTGCTTTTTTGATGCTTGAAACCTTTATGATCGGTACATTTTGTGCGCTGGATGCCATTTTGTTTTACCTGTTCTTCGAAGGTGTTCTAATTCCGATGTTTATTATTATCGGTGTTTGGGGCGGAGAGCGGCGTGTTTATGCGTCATTCAAGTTTTTTCTTTATACGCTTTTGGGCTCTGTGTTGATGCTGGTGGCTCTGTTGACCATGATTGCTCAAACGGGGACGGCAGATATTCCGACTTTGATGGGGGCTGAATTTCCTCCTCACATGCAAATGTGGTTGTGGTTGGCCTTCTTTTCCAGTTTTGCGGTTAAAATGCCGATGTGGCCGGTTCATACGTGGTTGCCCGATGCTCACGTTGAAGCACCAACAGCAGGGTCGGTTATTCTGGCCGGTGTGTTGTTGAAAATGGGTGGTTACGGGTTCTTGAGATTCTCTGTGCCGATGTTTCCTGATGCGACCGAATATTTTATTCCGATGGTGTTCGGGTTGAGTGTGATTGCTATTATCTACACATCGCTTGTGGCCTTAGCGCAGCAAGACATGAAAAAGATGATTGCGTATTCTTCGGTTGCCCATATGGGGTTTGTGACCTTGGGTATTTTTTCCCTTAATATGCAAGGTGTGCAGGGCGCTGTCTTTCAGATGATTAGTCATGGTGTTGTGTCTGCTGCTTTGTTCCTTGCGATTGGTGTTGTTTATAATCGGTTGCATACGCGCGAGATTAACCGTTACGGCAATCTTTCTAAAAATATGCCGATTTATGCCTGTGTGTTTGTGATCTTGATGCTGGGTTCGGTCGGTTTGCCCGGGACATCGGGATTTGTCGGTGAATTCCTTGCTCTGTTGGGGGCATATAAGGTTGATACGCTGACAGCGACATTGGCTGCGACTGGTGTTGTGTTGGGGGCTGCTTATATGTTGCTGTTAACCCGTAAACTGGTTTTTGGCCCCAAGGTTAATGATGATGCGGCGGCAATGAGTGATATGTCTTTTGTCGAAAAAGCATATTTTCTGCCATTGGTTGTTCTGGTTTTATGGTTGGGGGTTGCTCCGGCCTATGTTCTTGACCGGACGGCTCCTGCGATTGAGAATTTATTGGAGCAATATCACACGAAATTGGGAACTCAAGTACCGCAAGTGCCGCAAGTACAGAATGAACCTGTAGAAAACGAGATGGGTGAATAATATGTCAGCTTGGAACTGGATGATGGTTAGCCCTTTAATGCCGGAAATTTTTACGGTGTGTGCGGGATTGCTGCTGCTTATGTTGGGGGCGTTGCGTGGAACGTCCAGTGTCTCGTTTATCCTGTCTGCTGTGGTGGCTATTTTTGCAGTCGGTGGATGTTTGTTGTTGGGGTATGATGACGGGCGTCCGTTGGATACTTTGGGCGGTATGATTATTGTTGATGGTTTTTCCGTATGGATGCGGTTGGTGATTTTTGCGGGGTTGTTGGTTTCAACGTTGTTGTCGGTTAGCTGGCTCAAAGAAAATCAGGTTTTGAAGTTTGAAATTCCTTTGCTGTATCTTTTATCTGGTGTTGGAATGTTGTTTATGGTGTCGGCTAATAATTTGCTTGCCCTTTACGTTTCATTGGAATTATCGTCTTTGTGCCTTTATGTTTTGGCTGCGGTTCGGCGGGATCGTTTGGCATCCGCAGAGGCGGGTTTGAAATATTTTATTCTTGGGGCGTTGTCTTCCGGACTTTTGCTGTTTGGGATTTCATTGGTTTATGGATTTACCGGAACATTGTCTTATGCCGGTATTGGGGCTGCGCTTTCTCCGTTGGAATTACCGGCGGGGGCAATGGTCGGGATGGTTTTTATTCTTGCCGGTTTGGTGTTCAAAATTTCCGGGGTACCTTTTCACATGTGGACACCTGATGTTTATCAAGGAGCGCCGACATCTGTGACGGCTTTATTTGCGATTGTGCCAAAGGTTGCTGCATTTGGTTTGATTATTCGCCTTTTGACAGGGCCTTTTGCGTCTCTTCACGATCAGGCTTCGCAAATCTTGATTTTTGTGGCTTTGGGATCAATGATTGTCGGGGCGTTTGCCGGTTTGGCACAGCAAAATTTCAAACGTCTGATTGCTTATTCATCGATTGCCAATATGGGTTATGCCTTATTGGGGTTGTTATCTGGTGAGCCGGAAGGCGTGGCCTCGGTTATTCTTTATCTGATGATTTACATGATTATGACGGCTGGTGTTTTTGCTGTATTGATGGGGTTGAAACGGCAAGGTGTTGCTTTGGAAAATATTTCTGATTTTGCCGGTCTTGGAAAAAAAGCTCCGTTTATGGCCTATTCTTTGGTGGCGTTGTTGTTTTCTATGAGCGGTTTGCCGCCCATGGCCGGATTTTTTGCCAAATTGTTTGTGTTTCAAGCTGCGGTTGCTGGAGGATTTTTTACGGTTGCGGTGCTTGGTGTTCTTGCATCGGTCGTTGCGTCCTATTATTATTTGCGCGTGATAAAAGTGATGTTGTTTGATGAGCCAATTGGTGCGTTTGATTGCGATTGTTCAATTTCACGCAAAATTGTTATGGTTGGATCTGTCGTATTTATTCTGGTCTTTACGGTTTTGCCGAATGCTTTGTTGGATCAGGCGCAAATTGCGGCGGGGTCATTGTTCCCTTAATGACTTTGTTTATGCCTTCCCGTTGGGCAATCCATTATTTCCCCGAAGTGACCAGTACGCAGGATGTTGCTAAACAATTGATTGCGGAGGGAGCTTCGGGTTTTTTCGTTGTGCGGGCAGATCACCAGACATCGGGGCGTGGTCGGGCAGGGCGCGGTTGGTCATCTTTATCGGGGAATCTTCAGGCAACATTTTCTGTGCCGATGACATTCGATGTGGCGTTGGCTGCCAATTATTCTTTTGTGGCGGCGGTTGCATTGTCTCAAACTGTTTTGGAATTTGTCGGGGAAGAGTGTTGTATTGAACATAAATGGCCGAATGATGTTTGGATCAATGGCAAAAAACTTGCGGGTATTTTATTGGAAATTCATGAGCCCTATTTATTGATGGGGATTGGATTAAATATTTCTCATGCACCGGAAGACGCTGCCTATCTCAATCAAGTGTTGTCAAATGATGTTGGCGTTGTCGATTTTCTGGATCGTTTTTTGGTGAATCTGGATGCCCAGATGGGTGTTTTGGAGTGCGATGGGTTTCTTGTCCTTTTAGATCGATGGCTGGATCGGGCGCGTGGGTTGGGCCAAGTTATAACGGTTCGCACGCTTCAGGAAAGTTTTTCCGGTGTATTCGATGGACTTGAGTCAGACGGAGCTTTAAGGGTAAAAATGGATAATGGAGCAGGAATGAAAATTGTTCACTCCGCCGATGTGTTTTTTGGAAAGGATTTATAGTCATGTTGTTCGTAGTGGATTGCGGGAATACCAATGTGGTTTTTGCGTTATATGACGGGGATGATTTGAAAGGTATCTGGCGTTGCAAGACTGATGCGGCGCGGACGGCAGATGAATATCTGGCGTTTATTTCCCAACATTTTGAATTGTCCAAAGTCACGTTGGATCATGTGCTTGATGTGATTATTTCTTCAGTGGTGCCGGATGCTAATTTTTCCTTGCGGGAATTTTGCCAGAAGGGATTTGGGTTAGAGCCTGCTTTTATCGGATCGGACATTACGGCAGAGCAAATCGGAATTGCCATTCATATTGACCGCCCGCAAGAACTGGGCGCAGACCGGATTGTTAATGCGGTGAGCATTCGCGAGCATTACAAAAAGGATTCTATTGTTGTTGATTTTGGTACGGCCACCACAATTGATGTGATTGGTTTTGATGGTGCTTTTATGGGCGGGATTATTGCACCAGGGGTTAATTTATCGATGGCTGCACTTCATGCAGCGGCTGCAAAACTGCCGAAAATCAGTGTGGCGCGCCCGCCAAAAGTAATTGGCACCAACACGGTCGAAGCTATGCAATCTGGGGTCTTTTACGGCTATGCCGGGTTGGTAGAGGGGTTGATTGCCCGTATCTGTGCAGAATATGGCAGTTCACCTTACGTTATTGCAACAGGGGGCTTGGCTCCATTATTCAAAGAGGTTTTGCCGGTGATCTCGATTGTTGATGAAGAGTTGACCCTGAAAGGGCTTTTGAGCATTTACCAACGGGTGAAAACTCTATAGTGTCTCGCCATCATGAAAAAAATAGATAAATCAGATTTTGCGCAAGGCCTTCATTTTGTTCCTCTTGGCGGGAGCGAGCAGTTTGGCGTTAATTTCAATCTTTATTGTTGTGATGGCAAGTGGTTGATTATGGATTGTGGGATCGGGTTTGCTGATGAACGCTTTCCCAATGTTGATATTTTTCTTCCTGATCCGAAATTTATTGAAGCGTATAAAAAGGATATTGCCGGTCTGGTGGTTACCCATGCGCATGAAGATCATGTCGGCGCTGTTCCTTATCTGTGGCCTCGTTTAAAATGTCCGATTTATTGTACGAAATTTACAGCTGCGGTTTTGCGGGCGAAGTTCCATGATTTTCCGAATTGCAAGGATGCAAAAATTATCGAGGTGGATTGTGAAAACGAGCTTGATCTTGATCCGTTTTCTTTGAAATTTATTCATGTTGCGCATTCTATTCCGCAGGCTGTTTTAACGGTTATTTCTACCCGTTATGGGCGGGTGGTTCATTCGGGAGATTGGAATCTTGACCCCGCGCCTGTGCTTGGAGTCCAAACAGATGAAGCTGCTTTGCGGGCTGTGGGAGAGAGCGGCGTTTTGGCTTATATCGGAGATTCAACCAATGCGCCTATCCCTGGTCGTGCCGGATCAGAAACCGATGTCGAAGCTGGTTTGGGTAAAGTTTTCCAAGGGATTGACGGGCGGATTCTGGTGACGATTTTTGCGTCCAATGTCGGGCGGATCCAGAGTATTTGTCGCGCAGCTGAAAAAGCGGGGCGCAGCGTATGTTTGTTAGGACGGTCTTTGCACCGTATGGTTTCCAATGCGCGGGAATGCGGGTATCTGGGGGATATTCAGGATTTTGTTTCCGAGCGTGATTTACCTCGTTTATCTGCTGATAAAATTTTGATTATTGCGACTGGATCTCAAGGAGAGTCTCGTGCTGCTTTGGCGCGGATTGCCCGTGGGGACTGGAAGGGGCTCAAGATGGGGCGGCAAGATGTTGCGGTCTTTTCTTCCAAGGCTATTCCTGGAAATGAAAAAGATAT
The DNA here is from genome assembly GCA_002425415.1 of Micavibrio sp. UBA5572. Classification (GTDB taxonomy): domain Bacteria; phylum Pseudomonadota; class Alphaproteobacteria; order Micavibrionales; family Micavibrionaceae; genus UBA1573. The sequence continues at coordinate 106,427 of DIMG01000033.1, read as the reverse complement.
TAATTTAATAAAAAATCATTTGAGTGCATCGGGTGTGCGTGTGATTGACGGCAGCAATGCGGGGTATAAGATTCATGTGTCGGGACATCCATACCGTGATGAAATTCGTGATATGTTTTCATGGTTGAAGCCTGAATTGGTTGTGCCTGTTCATGGTGAATATCTGATGTTGGAAGCCCAATCATCATTGGCAAAAGAATGTAATATTCCACAGACTATTATTCCCCAGAATGGTTCGGTGATTCGTTTGGCACCCGGGACTCCGGTCTTGGTCGATCATGTTCAAACGGGGGTTCTGGCGGTTGAGCCGCAGCGGATTATTCCGTCTGACCACGTGGCTATTCAAGAACGCCGAAAATTACAATTTTCAGGAGCCGCACATATTACCGTGGCGATTAATGCGTCAGGTGTTCTAGTTTTTGACCCGCAGATGACCTTGATCGGAATGATTGATGGCGCGGATGAAGGCGAACAAGATATTCTGGGAGATTTACAGCAGGAAATCGAAGATACTCTGGTTGATCTGTCGGATGACGGTGTTGTGGATGAAATCCGGATCGAAGAGGATTTGCGCGTGGCATGTCGGCGTTATCTAACCAATGTTTTTGGTTTTAAACCAAAAGTTTCTATCCATTTATTAAGAGTTTAGTTTAAAAATGGGCTGGATTAGCGGCATCGTTGTTTTTTTGATGATCTGGTGGGTCACGTTATTTACTGTTCTTCCTTGGGGCAATCGTCCTTCTTCCAGTCCGCAGGAAGGAAATATGCAAAGTGCGCCGGATCTTCCAAGATTAGGGAAAAAGTTTTTGGTCACGACATTGATTTCTTGTCTATTATGGGTGGTTGTTTATGGACTGATTGCTTCAAATGTCATAAGTTTTCATGACATGGCTGCTAAAATGGCCGAACAAGATAATTTGATGGAGTCTCCGCAATGAAAATGTACCTGAATTTGTTTCTAACGCCTGTTTTATCTTTACTGCTTTGGGGCAATGCTGCTGTTGCTGCTGATAAAACCGATGGTGTCAGCTCTTCAATCGCAGTGGCAAAAGTCATATGCGAGAAGCATTTTGTTGCATCTGATGTTGCTTTTCAGTCAGGGGTTGATGTGGATGGTAATGTGGTTGTTCCTGCGGATCTTGCTCCGTCGCCTATCCCTGCGCCAGAATATCTGGAAGTTCCTTTGAGTGTTGATTTGGGTAAGGCTATGAATATTCCTTTGGGAGATGGTGTCGAGACCGAAGCGGTCGTCGGTAATTTGAAACTGTATAATGATGGACGTGTTGAATATAACGGTCAGGATATTTCTGAAAATGTAGCGTCTTTTTGTGGTGTCGATACACGGAAAAATCCTGAGCCTCCGGCACCTGTGCGTGTTGTTCCTGAAACAAAACCTGAAGCTGGTTCTGTGGCCAGTTCGATGACAGTTGAGCCTCCAAAACCAAAAGCGGCGTTTGATTTGCCTCGCAGCACAGTGAATATGAGTCGCTAGTCTGTTTTATTGTGGCTATTTTATAATTTTTTATAATCATTATCCTAGAGGTCGAACATGACTCAATCACAAAAGGTCGCAACAGCGACCCCACAACGTACGGCCATTATACCTACGCGGGCAGATAATTTTGCGGAGTGGTATCAATCGGTTGTTAAAGCTGCTGATCTGGCTGAAAACTCTCCGGTTCGCGGGTCTATGGTGATTAAGCCGTATGGTTATGGTTTGTGGGAACAAATTCAACGCGCTCTGGATGATAAAATCAAAGATGAAGGGGTTCAAAATGCTTATTTCCCTTTGCTGATTCCGTTGAGTTTTATTTCCCGTGAAGCCGAGCATGTTGATGGTTTTGCCAAGGAATGTGCAGTTGTAACTCATCACCGTCTGGAAATGGGTCCTGAAGGAAAGCTTATTCCGTCTCCGTCTGCGGAATTGGAAGAGCCATTTGTTATTCGTCCGACATCTGAAACCATTATCGGAGATTCAATGTCAAAATGGGTTCAATCCTATCGTGATTTGCCTTTGCTGTTGAACCAATGGTGTAATGTTATGCGTTGGGAAATGCGGACACGGTTATTTCTGCGGACTTCCGAATTTTTGTGGCAAGAAGGCCATAATGCTTTTGAAACTGCCGAGCAGGCCGAGGCTGATGCTCGTAAAATGTTGGAAGTTTATCGCTCCTTGTATGTTGATTTTCTGGCAATGTCTCCGTTTTGTGGTGAAAAAACGGCGGATGAAAGATTTCCTGGTGCGGTTCGTACCTATTCTATTGAATCAATGATGCAAGATGGTAAGGCGTTGCAAGCGGCGACGTCTCATAATCTTGGTCAGAATTTTTCTAAATCCTGCGGGATTAAATTCCAAGGTCGTGATGGAAGCGAACATTTCGCCCATACAACATCATGGGGATTATCGACCCGTTCTATCGGTGGTTTGATTATGACCCATGGGGATGATGATGGTTTAAAAATGCCGCCTCGTATTGCTCCGCAACAGGTTATTATTCTACCTATTACCAAAGGTGATGATGGGGCTGCTGCTGTGATTGAATATGCTCAAAACATTGCGGCGCAACTTAAAGCGGTCGGTGTTCGGGTTCATATTGATTTATCGGATGCGCGTGCACCGGATAAAATGTGGGCGGCTATCAAGCGCGGTGTCCCTCTTCGTGTTGAAGTGGGTGGACGTGAAGTCGAAGAAGGGAAATTGACTCATACACGGCGCGATTTGGGCAGAGAGTCCAAAACATCTTGCTCGGTTGACGAGTTTATCGGGTCGATTAAAAATATTCTGGATGATATGCATCACTCGATGTTGAAGACTTCACAAAGCTATTCAAAATCGCGCGTTGTGGACTGTCAGACGGCGGGTGCGATGAAAGAGTATTTTGAAACCTCCCTTGAATTGGGATTTGCAAAAATTCCTGTTGAGTTGTTAACGGATGAAGCTTTGGCGGTGTATCGTAAAGACAATGCTTTGACAACACGTTGTATGCCATTTGAAGATGAAGGCCGTATGGTTTTGATCGGAAAGTCGTATTAACCTGATGTCTGATGAGTATTATAATATAGTTTTAATACCGGATAATATTTTCGCTCGCAAAGCTGTTTCTTTTGCGCAAGAGTTCTTTTTAGATTTTCAAGATGGATATTGTTTATCTGATGTTGTCTTTCCTCATATTACGTTAGGACAATTCAAAAGTAATGATCGGCATATTCTTACTAATATCAGGGAGAAATTGCTTGATGTCTCTTTGTCCGTCGTAATTCAATTTAAACATATGTATATTCGTCGAGATGTTCTTGGTAAAAAATCTTATTTGTGGATCGGATTGGAAGTTCAGAAAACTGAAGATTTAAGCCAAGTACAAGCAGAAGTTCATAAAATTTTGAATCAATCTCATTTATTGCCCCTCAATAGAAGTCTTGAAAATTTTTGGCCGCATATGACATTTGCGCGAATTAATGAACAAAGCCTATTTCCTCCTTTTTGTTTTCCTGCGGAGGTTATTGATTTTGTTGGTTCTGATTGGAAGATTGAAGTCGGTTATTCTGATTGTTACGGCCAATTTTTAGGAGATAAAAAATAAGCATGTTCTCTCAATTTGAAATTATGATGGCGATGAGATATTTGCGGGCGCGAAAAGCGGAAGGCTTTGTGTCTGTGATTGCCGCGTTTTCTTTTATCGGTATTATGATTGGTGTTGCGACCTTGATAATTGTTATGTCGGTGATGAACGGATTTCATATCCAGTTGGTTGACCGGATTGTCGGATTAAACGGGCATTTGAATGTATTTGTATCCGGCGGTCCCATTCAAAATTATCAGGCTTTGCTTGGTGATCTTGAAAATGTTGATGGTGTTGTGTCTGCTGCTCCTGTGGTTGAAGGACAAGTTTTGGTGACATCCAAGGGGCAAGCCAGTGGCGCGATGGCGCGAGGATTCACAGAAGAGTATTTCAAGCATAAGCCGTTATTGTCCTCTTCGGTCATTGACGGGTCGATGGATGATTTTTCGGGAAATGTTGTGGCTATTGGTGTCAAATTGGCTGAACGGTTCGAGTTGTCCGTCGGAGATAATATGACTTTGATGTCGCCCAATGGGAAGGCTTCGCCGTTCGGGACTATCCCTAGGACAGGACAGTACCGCATTGCGATGATTTTTGATGTTGGAATGTATGAATATAATTCCGGTTATGTCTTTATGCCGATTGATAGTGCGCAGAAATTTTTCCAGATGCCTGAAACCTCTGCCAATTTATTGGAGATTATGACCGATCATCCCGAGAAAATCGGCAAGATCAAGGACGCGCTTTCGGTCGTGACGCATGGTCGGGCAGGGGTTTATGATTGGCGGGATTCCAATGCCAGTTTTTTCTCAGCGGTTGAGGTCGAGCGCAATGTTATGTTTATTATTCTGTTGCTGATTATTTTGATTGCCGCGTTTAATATTATCTCGAGCATGATTATGTTGGTGAATGACAAAGCGCGGGGCATTGCTATTATGCGAACCATGGGCGCATTCCGGTCGAGCATTTTGAAAATATTTATTTTGACAGGGGCGAGTGTCGGGATTGCGGGGACTGCTATGGGTGCTTTGCTCGGGATTGTGTTTGCGGTGAATATCGAGTCTATCCGTCGGTTTTTTGAAGGGTTGACCAATACCAATTTATTTCCTGGAGAAGTTTATTTTCTGTCCAAGCTTCCCGCTGTGGTTGATTGGATGGAGATTGTCTTCATTATCGGGATTGCGGTTGTGATATCTATTCTTGCAACTGTTTATCCTGCGAAGCGTGCCGCCAATCTCGATCCGGTGGAGGCCTTGCGTTATGAGTAAAGTTTTATTGCAAGTAAAAGGTTTGGAAAAAACGCATCATCAAGGTGAGATGTCTTTGACGATTTTCAAGGATGTTTCTTTGTCCATTTCTGCGGGTGAAATTGTAGCGTTGGTTGGGCCTTCTGGGGCCGGAAAGTCAACATTGCTTCAAATGGTCGGGTTGTTGGATAAGCCTACCGATGGACAGGTTTTTATCGATGGGCAGAATGTTTCCGAACTGAATGACCATAACCGGACTTTGTTGCGTAGAAAAAAACTTGGGTTTGTTTATCAATTTCACTTTTTGCAGCCGGAATTTTCAGCCGTAGAAAATGTTATGATTCCACAGATGATTGCCGGTGTGTCCAAGGATCAGGCGTGGAAGAATGTCGAGCCGCTTTTGGTGCGTTTGGGATTGGGGCATCGTTTTGACCATCGTCCGGCGCGGTTATCGGGTGGTGAACAGCAACGGGTGGCGATTGCTCGGGCTTTGGCCAATAACCCGTCTATTCTTCTGGCGGATGAGCCAACAGGAAATCTTGATCCCAAGACGGCGGGGGAGGTGTTTAATCTGTTGATTGAACAAAGCAAATCTTCCGGTATCGGGGCGTTGATTGCCACCCACAATATGGATCTTGCCCAAAAAATGGATCGTATTCTGGTTATGGATCAAGGAATGTTGAAAGAGGTATGAGTGAAGCATTAGAACATAAATTTGTTCATCTTCATGTTCATTCGGCTTATTCACTGGCCGAGGGTGCTATCCCTGTCAAGTTATTGGTCAAAAAAATCCGCTCCATGAATATGCCTGCTGTGGCGATTACGGATTCAAGTAATTTATTTGGCGCAATGGAATTTTCTCTTGAAGCGTCCAAGGCCGGTATTCAGCCTATTTTAGGTGCGCGTATTCTGATAGGTGAAGAAGAACATCATCTGGTTTTATTGGTGCAGAATGAGGTCGGATATTTGAATTTATCCGAGTTAATCTCACGGTCTTTTATATTATCGGATGGACAATCAAAGCCCCGTATCGAATGGGATTGGTTGAAAGAGTGTTCGGATGGTTTGATTTGTTTAACTGGTGGTCTGAAAGGGCCGATTGGCCAGAATTTACTACATAGGCAAAATGAAGCGGCTTTTGAAAAGGCAGAGTTACTTTCGTCTATATTTGAGGATCGTCTTTATATCGAGATTCAAAGGCATGATGATCCGTCGGAAAATTTTATCGAAGAGGCGTTAATCGAATTGGCGTATCGCCAAAATATCCCGTTGGTTGCGACCAATGATTGTTATTTCCCGACGGCTGATTTTTATGCGGCACATGATGCGTTATTGTGTATTGCGGATGGGCGTTATATTTCCGAAGATGATCGGCGGAAGGTTACACGACATCATTATTTGAAATCTGCCAGTGAAATGGTTGATTTGTTCAGTGATTTACCTGAAGCTACGCAAAACACGATTGTGATTGCCAAGAGATGTTCCTATTTCTTGTCTGTCGTAAAACCGATCTTGCCACCGTTTCAAACTGAAAGTGGTCGCAATGAAGTTGAGGAAATGCGGGCTCTTTCCGAAGACGGGTTGACGTGGAGGTTGGAGAATTTTGTTTTTACGGCGGAACAAAACGAGGCGGAAAGACAGGCAATATCTAAGACTTATCGGGATCGTTTGGATTTCGAATTGGATATTATCAACGGAATGGGATTTCCGGGTTACTTTTTGATTGTTTCCGATTTTATTATCTGGGCAAAAGAAAATAATATTCCTGTGGGGCCTGGTCGTGGGTCTGGTGCGGGATCGGTAGTTGCGTGGGCGTTGAAAATTACCGATCTTGACCCTTTGCGGTTTAATTTGCTGTTTGAACGGTTTCTTAATCCCGAACGCGTTTCCATGCCCGATTTTGATGTCGATTTTTGTCAAGACAGGCGTGATGAAGTTATTCGCTATGTTCAGGATCGCTATGGCCATGACCATGTCGCCCAGATTATTACATTTGGAAAGCTTCAGGCACGCGCGGTGGTGCGGGATGTCGGACGTGTTTTACAAATGCCTTACGGGCAGATTGATAAAATTGCAAAAATGATTCCGGCAAATCCGGCAAATCCTGTGACTTTGGAAGAGGCGTTGCTTGGTGATCCAGAATTACGTGCCAAACGAGATGACGAACAAATTGACCGATTGCTGTCTGTTGCATTGAAATTAGAAGGCCTTTATCGCCATGCGTCAACTCATGCTGCGGGGGTTGTGATCGGGGATCGTCCGTTGCAAAAGCTCGTGCCTTTGTATCGTGATCCTCGCGCTGATATTCCGGCAACGCAGTTTAACATGAAATATGTCGAACAGGCCGGTTTGGTCAAGTTTGACTTTTTGGGCTTGAAGACTTTGACGGTTATTCAAAAGGCAGTCGAGTATATAAAAATTGCGCAAGGGGTTGAGATTGATATTCTTAAAATTCCTCTTGATGATGCTAAATCGTACGAGATGATTTCTTCGGGAAATTCTACCGGTGTGTTCCAGTTGGAAAGTTCGGGAATGCGCGATACGCTGCGCAAAATGAAGCCCAACCGTTTTGAAGATATTATTGCTCTTGTCGCTTTGTATCGTCCCGGGCCAATGGATAATATTCCGAAATATATTGATGTGAAGGAAGGACGGGAAAAGCCTGATTATCTTCATCCGAAATTGAAACCTATTCTGGAAGAAACCTATGGGATCATGGTTTATCAGGAACAGGTGATGCAGGCTGCACAGATTTTATCCGGTTATACGCTTGGTGGAGCAGATTTGCTTCGTCGCGCTATGGGTAAAAAAATTGTGGCAGAAATGGATGAACAACGTGCCATTTTTGTCGAGGGAGCCGGAATTCATTCCGATGTGAAGCCGGAACGCGCCGCAGAAATTTTTGAACAGATTGAAAAATTTGCGGGATATGGTTTTAACAAATCTCATGCGGCGGCTTATGCATTGGTTGCTTATCAGACGGCGTGGCTTAAGGCTAATTATCCGGTTGAATTTATGGCAGCGATTATGACTCTTGATATGGGGAATACGGATAAGCTTGCGGTTTTTCGTCAGGCGTTACAGCAGATGGATGTTCCTTTGTTGTTGCCGGATATAAATAAATCCGGTGTAGAGTTCTTGGTCGAGAATAATTGTGTGCGATATGCTTTGGCGGCCATTAAGGGGGTCGGTGAGCAGGCTATGGAGTCTTTGGTTGCCGAGCGTGAAAAAAATGGCGTGTTTAAAAATCTTGAGGATTTTCTTAAGCGGATGGATGCTCGATCCTTGAATAAAAAGCAATTTGAAAATCTGGTTGCGGCAGGGGCATTTGATTCTATTTATCCTAATCGGGCGCAGCTTTTTGTCGGTGCAGAAAAATTAGTGCATTATGCTGCAGCTTTGGCTGAAGAGCGCAATAGTGCACAGAATAGCCTTTTCGCCATGCAAGATACTGCATCCAGTGATTTGACATCTCAGCATTTGCCCCATATTTCCGAATGGTCTCCGTTGGATAAATTGTCTTATGAATTTTCTTCGATCGGGTTTTACCTGTCGGCTCATCCTCTTGATTCTAAAGTCGCACAGTTGGAGCGGATGCGAATTGTCAGTTTTTCAAAAGTTGAATCCTCTTTGCAGGATCGCCCTGTGATGCGGGTTCAGATGGCTGGCGTTTTGCTGAAAAAGTCTGAAAAAATTTCAGCAAAGTCTGGAAATAAGTTTGCTTTTCTAACACTGTCGGATAGTTCGGGTGTTTATGAAGTTGTTTTATTTTCTGAAGTTCTGGCACGATCAAGGGGTTTTCTCGATGTTGGAAAATCCTTGCTGTTGACGGCGGATGCCGAGCAAAAAGAAGAACAAGTGCGCTTAATGGTACATGACGTTAAATCTCTTGACGAGATTTTGATTGATCGTGTTCATGAAGTTGAATTATTTTTGGATCATACCGAACAGATTGACCATGTCAAAGAATTGCTTACCAAGGCAGGGCAAGGAAGATCTTGTTTTGTGATTAAGATTTTTTCTCCTGCGGTTAACAAAATGGTTAAAATAAAATTGCCTGAATTTTATAATTTTTCTGCTGAATTACGCGATGATTTATACCGTGTGGTTGGCCTTAAATCTTTAAGCGAAAGTTAGTAGGTATTGATGTATTTTGCGGAGATGTTTTTCTATTACGTGATTGTGACATGTCTGGTTTTAACCGTTGTCGTGTTTGTTCATGAAATGGGGCATTATTTGATGGCGCGGCGGTTCGGCGTTCGGATTGAAGCCTTTTCTATTGGTTTTGGGCGCGAGATATTCGGGGTTACGGATAAGCGCGGTATGCGATGGAAGATTTGTCTCTTTCCGTTGGGCGGGTTTGTGGTGATGCATGGTGAAATGCCCCCTTTTGTGAATGCCCAAGCACAATTTACGCAGGCTTATGAAGACGGAGCGTTGTGGACGAGGCCAAATGGGCAACGAAGTCTTATCGCCTTAGGAGGGCCTTTGGCGAATTTTATCTGTGCTTTTCTGATTATGACGGGGGTTTTTCTGTTTCATGGTAAAGAAATTGCCAGTCCTATGATTAATGTGATTGAAATCGGGGCAGGGGCGGATCATTCAGGAATTCTGGTTGGTGATGAATTGGTCAGGGTTAATCATGTGGATGTACCGGAGAGTTTTGAAGACATTAAAGAGCTGACCAAAAATTCAGGTGCGGCATTGGATGTTATTGTTCGTCGTGGGTTGGAGGTTCTGGATTTTAATATTTCCTTATCTGTGATGAAAGATGAGGGAGATTTCGGAGAAGATACCAGTCGTAAGGTGATGGGAATTATCCTTGGAAATGGACTGTGGAACCTTGAAGCTATTAATTCTGTTGATGGTATTCCTACGGGCGGAGATAAAGATGTTGCGCGTTCCTTGATTATTTCACGACTGGGCAAGGATATGGTTGTTAATTTCGGATTGGTTAAAAAGGAAGGGGATGAGCCGCCAAAGGATTATCGTTTGCGCCTTGATCCGAAAAACAATCAGGCTTTATTTGATCCCGAGCATGTTAATTATGGATCATTGTTTTATGGGGATTTTGAGAAAACGCGTACCAAAGCTTTGGGAGTTTTTGACAGTTCGATTGAGAGCATTCGGTTTTCGTGGATGGCTATTCGTAAGACGTGTGGTGTTTTGTATCAAATGGTGGTCGGGAAGAAGGATACGGGTGATTTGGGTGGAGTCGTCAAAATTGGTGAAATGGCCGGAGGGACAATGCGGCAGGCTGATATATTGGGATATTCTATTTTTTTCCGGTTGCTGGCAATTTTATCTGTGAATATTGGTTTTTTGAATTTATTGCCTTTACCTATGCTTGACGGAGGTCATTTAATGTTTAACGGGTATGAGGCTGTGCGCGGTAAGCCGCCGACACCGAAGGTTAAAGCCTATATGATGGCGGGGAGTGTCGGGTTTGTCTTTGCCTTTATGATTCTTGTGAATTTTCGTGATATTCTCGAAATATTTTCGTAAATTTGCTTTGATTACCCTTTGTATTTATCGTTATCTTTCTATATTAACTACGTTAACTACAGGTTCGTTTTATATATGGTACAATTTCTTAAGTGCCATGTTTGCTATTAAAAATAGGATAAATCTTTATGGATTCATTATTTGAACTGGTTCATCTGGTTTTGGGGAATGTCTGGACGTATGGTGTTACTTTCTTGGCTGTACTGGGTATCCTCGTTTTTGTTCACGAATGGGGACATTATATTGTTGCCCGTTTATGTGGCGTGCGGGTTGAAGTTTTCTCGGTCGGTTTTGGTCGGGAAATCTTTGGTTGGACTGCAAAATCAGGAACGCGTTGGAAAATTTCACTCTTTCCGCTTGGCGGTTATGTCAAGATGTTCGGGGATATGGATCCTGCCAGTGCCGGACATACCGAGGAGATAGAAGATGGTTCCGGGCATAAGCGCGAGATGACGGAAGAAGAGAGAGCCGTCGCGTTTTTTTCAAAGCCGGTTTGGAAACGTGCTTTGATTGTTTTTGCTGGACCCGCAATCAATTTTATTTTTGCTATTTTAATTCTTGCCTCTCTTTATATGGGAATTGGTCGTCCAGTGACTCCGCCTCAAGTCACGGGTGTTGAGGTGGGGAGCGCCGCTGATGCGGCTGGTTTTGTTCCTCATGATGTTGTAACCGCAATTGATGGTGTACCTATTATCAGTTTTGATGAGGTTCGCCGCTTTGTTATGTTGCGTTTAGATCAGGAAATGATCTTTGAAGTGGAACGTGACGGGCAGATTTTGAAACTCCCCGTTATTCCACAAAAAGTTACGGATACAGATCGGTTTGGTTTTGCGCATGAGCGCGGCTATCTCGGGGTTATTGGCCCTGCCAACGGGATTGATATGTCTCATATTTCTTCTGTGAACGGTCAGGAAACCAAAGGGGATTTGGCTTTAACCCATCGGTTGGTTGAAGAGAATCTTGGTAAAATCATGACGATTGGTACGGCGATTGATACGCGCGAGTCAAATATCACCATTCGTCCGCCTGTTGAAATGAATGTGCAGGTTACCAATCCGGAAGACAAGAATTACAATGCTTTGTTTCTTGGTGTTCGCCCAGGTGAGGAAATTGTATCTTATGGGCCGTTTGCTGCCATGAAAGTGGCTGTTTCCGAGACGTGGACGATTACTACAGAGACTCTGAATGCTGTCGGGCAAATGGTAACCGGAACAAGAAGTGCCAAAGAGCTTGGTGGTATTATCCGTATTGGTGCAATGGCAGGGGATATGGCTGAACGTGGTATTATTTCAGTGGTATTGTTCACCGCCCTTCTTTCCATAAATCTTGGCCTAATTAATTTGTTTCCTATTCCTATGCTGGATGGCGGACATTTGTTATTTTACGGGGTTGAGGCCGTCAGAGGCAAGCCAATTCCAGAGCGGGTGCAGGAATACGCTTTTCGTTTCGGTCTGGTTATTCTTGTGAGTTTAATGGTCTTTTCAAATCTGAACGACGTGATCCAGATGTTTGTTCTCAAGGGGGCTGGGTCTTAATTCTTTTTAGATAGCCCTCGTTATGCAATTATGAAAAAGGCTTGGCGTTTGTGTGTCAGGCCTTTTTCTTTATAAGAGTGGGTGATAGAATGCCATTTGTGAATAGTTTCACTTGATTCCTTTGCTTGCAAAGGGTAGTTTTTCTCTGATTTTACAGACCTTTGCTTTATTCGATTGGTGTTATTTATGCGATCTGGATTCCAATATTTTCTGACTACCGTGATGTCTTGCTTCTTTTTGATGTCTCCGGCTTTAGCGGCTAATGTCCGCGACATTCGTGTTGAAGGATCGGAACGGGTCGAACCTGCAACGGTTTTGACTTATCTTGGGCTTCATAAAGGTGATGAAGTTACTCAGGATGCGTTGGATCAATCTTTAAAAAGTTTGTTTGCAACAGGATTGTTTGCTGATGTTCAAATTTCAGAGAGTTCCGGTGTCGTGATTGTCAAAATTGTTGAAAATCCGGTTTTGAACCAGATTGCTTTTGAAGGAAATGACGAATTGGAAGATGAGCAATTGCTCTCTGAAATTACAGCGCGTCCCCGTCAGGTTTTTACCCGAACTTCTGTTCAGAATGACGTGACCCGTCTTTATGATATTTATCAACGCAACGGTCGTTTTTCAGCCGATATTCAGCCCAAAGTTATTAAGTTGGATCAAAACCGTGTCAATTTGGTTTTTGAAATTTCCGAAGGCCCTTTGACTGAAATCAGTTCTATTCGCTTTGTTGGGAATGAACGGTTTAGTGATAATGAACTGCGATCCGTGATTACGTCGAAAGAGCGTCGTTGGTATAATATCTTATCGTCCGCCGATCGTTACGATCAGGATCGATTGTCCTATGACCTTGAGTTGTTGCGTCAGTTTTATTTGAAAGAAGGTTATGCTGATTTTCGTGTTTCATCTTCTTTGTCTGAATTATCCCAAGACCGCGAGAAATTTTATGTGACGGTTACGGTTGATGAAGGCGAGCGTTATAAGGTTGGTGATATTCGTGTGAATTCCCAGTTGAGAAACCTTGATCCTCAAGTCTTGATGAAAGATGTCACCTTGAATGCTTCTGATTGGTATGATGCCGAAGAAGTTAAAAATACTGTCGAAAAAATGACGCATAGTCTTGGTGATATGCAATATGCTTTTGCCGATGTTGTTCCTGATGTCGCTCGAAATAGGCAACAAAAAACCATTGATCTGGTGTTTAACATTAATGAAAGCCCGCGTGTTTTCGTCGAACGGATCAATATTGATGGCAATGTTCGGACATTGGATAAAGTTGTTCGTCGTCAAATGGAATTGGTCGAAGGGGATGCTTTCAACAGAACCTTATTGGCGGAGTCTGAAAAAAATGTTCGTGATTTGGGATATTTTTCCAAAGTTGATGTCAAAACTTTGCCAGGAAGTGCGCCGGATAAAACCGTTGTGGATGTTTCTGTTGAGGAACAATCAACTGGTGAGATTTCTTTAGGGGCAGGGTTTTCGACTGTGGATGGGCCTTTGGCTGACTTTCATATCCGTGAACGTAATTTACTTGGTAAAGGGCAAGACCTTGGTTTTTCCGCTACGATTGCCGGAGCAAGAACCGAGTTCGATATTTCTATTACCGAGCCTTATTTTCTTGATCGGGACTTGTCTTTGGGCTTTGATGCTTTTCACACGACACGCGACCAGCAAGATCAAAGTTCGTTTGATCAACGCCGGACTGGTACAGGCGTTCGTTTGGGGTATCCTTTGTCGGATAAATGGCGTCAGAGCTGGCGTTATCGCATTGAAAGCAACGAGATTGCCAATGTCGATTCTGATGCTTCCCGATTTATTCAGGATCAGGAAGGTAGCCGTCTGACGTCTGCTATTTCTCAACGGTTGTCGTATGAAAATCTGGATAGCCGTTTATATCCAACTGACGGGGTTACGGCTTGGCTTGAAGCCGAAATGGCTGGATTGGGTGGCGATGCCCAATATGTGTCTGGTAAATTGGGTGGGGCTTATTATGTGCCTATTGCTAAAAACTGGGTGTTTAACCTTTTGGGAGAAACCGGTATTATCGGGGCTTATGGAGATAGTGATATTCAGATTAACGAGCGTTATTTCTTAGGTGGAAATACGTTCCGTGGATTTGAAAAATATGGTGTTGGCCCTAGAGATTTGACAACGAACGATTCTTTGGGTGGAAATCAATTTTATCGTGGTACGGCAGAGCTGACGTTCCCACTGGGACTTCCGGACGATCTGGGTGTTTCGGGGCATGCTTTTAGTGATATTGGGTCATTGTGGGGATTGGATGAAACGGGCACAGGGGTTGTTGATGACAATCTCTTGCGTGGATCTGCCGGTGTTGGTGTGACATGGATTTCACCGATGGGACCCGTTCGGGTTGATTTGTCCAAGCCGTATTTGAAGGAAGATTATGATGTTGAGCAAGTCTTCCGATTTAGTTTTGGAACACGATTCTAAGTTTAAGATCTGCAGACAATTTTTTTTAAAGTGAGGTTTATTGTGAATTACAAATTCGCCGTTCTGGCACTATCTTTTATAGTTTTGATGTTTTCAATTCCGGCTTTTGCACAAGAAGCTGTATCGGGCAATATTGCTGTGCTTGATCTTGAACTAGTCGTTCAAAAGTCTGATGCCGGAAAAGGTGTTCAAGCGGAGATCAAAAAACGTGAAGATTCAATGATGACTGCCGCTAAGGCCTTCCGAAAAACTTTGAAAGAAAAAGAGCAAAAGTTGATTGCTGATCGTAAGGCAGGTCAGGATGATGCTGCTTTTGGTAAAGCCAAAAATGATTTTGAAGCTGAAGTCAAAAAATCCCAACAAAGTATGATTGAAAAAAATAACGCACTCGAAAAAAGTAAACATGAGGCATTGAAGGCTATCCAAGAGCAAATTGCAAAAGTTACGGCTGATATTGCGGATGAACGCAAGCTTCAAATTGTTGTGGATCGTAAATTTGTTGTGATTGCCGAGCAAAAACTTGATATTACCGATGAAGTTTTAAAACGATTGAATGCAGCGCTTAAGTCCGTTCCGTTTAAATAGGGTTTTGAATGGCTGATCCTCGTTTTTTTAAAAAGCCTCAAGCATTAAGCTTGGCTCAGGTTGTTGGAAAGATCGGAGCCAAGTTGTATGTGGCGAGCGATGCAGACTATCTGGTGACGGATGTGGCTGCACTTGATACGGCGCAAGACGGGCAGCTCTCTTTTCTTGATAATAAAAAATATAAAGATCAGTTTGAGAAAACCAAGGCTGGTGCTTGTATCATTCATCCGGATATGGTCGAATTTGCACCGGACGGGGTGCGCTTGATTTTGTCGGAATCCCCTTATAAAGCTTATGCGACGGCGGCTCAGATTTTTTATCCTGAAACGCGTCCCGACCCCATGATTTCAAAATTTTCATCGATTCATCCTGATGCCAAAATCGGTCAGGGTGTTCACATTGCCGATTTTGTGACGATTGGTGCGGGTGCAGAAATTGGCGATTATGTCTGGATTGATAGTCATACATCCATTGGTGCGGGCGTTATTCTGGGTGATTATGTTCGTATTGGAAATAATGCAACGGTTTCTCATGCTGTTATCGGTTCGCATTCCCGCGTTTATCCGGGCGTGCGGATTGGGCAGGACGGGTTTGGATTTGCGATTGATCCAACAGGATTTGTAAAAGTTCCTCAGCTCGGAAGGGTTATGGTTGGCGATCATGTTGAAATTGGTGCCAATACTACTGTTGATCGTGGAGCATCAGGAGATACGGTTATTGGTTCGGGGAGCTGGATTGATAATTTGGTTCAGATTGGGCATAACGTTAAAATCGGGCGGGCTTGTGTGATTGTGGCACAGGTTGGGATTGCCGGAAGTTCTGAATTGGGTGATTTTGTGGTTCTTGCTGGACAGGTCGGTGTTGCTGGACATTTGAAGATTGGAGCAATGGCCAAGGTTGCTGCTCAATCTGGCGTTACCAAGAATATTCCTGCAAAAGAAGAATGGATGGGGTATCCGGCAATGCCTATGAAAAGGTATTTGCGTCAATCAGTATATTTAAGCAAAGTAATAGATCATAAAAAAGAAGGGCATAATTGATGACCGCAAACGTTACAAAAAATGAAATTATCGACATTAAAGGTATTATGAATAAAATCCCCCATCGCTATCCGTTGTTGCTGGTTGATCGTATTCTGTCTTTTGAAAAAGGTAAAAGTGCCGTTGGTTTAAAAAATGTGACGATCAATGAGCCTTTTTTTCAGGGTCATTTTCCAGCTGCTCCGGTTATGCCTGGTGTGTTGATTGTTGAGTCCATGGCACAAACGGCCGGTGTTCTGGTTGTTCATACCATGGGTGTTGAGGGAGAAGGAAAGCTTGTTTATTTTATGACGATTGATAATGCAAAATTTCGCCGTCCTGTTACTCCAGGAGATTCAATTCATGTCCATATTCATGTTATCAAGTCAAGGGGACCTGTCTGGAAATTCAAAGGTGAAGCTATGGTTGATGGTCAGCTTTGTGCCGAGGCAGAGTTTTCTGCCATGATTATTGATCCGGAAACTGTGTAATAAATGGAAAAAATCCGTGATTTGTCTTTAGAGCTATGTTGGGTCATGTTTTGATTATGAGTACAGAGATTCATTCTACCGCTATTATTGATCCGAAAGCCCTGTTGGGTGAAGATGTTCGCATTGGCCCGTATTGTGTTGTTGGAGAACATGTTGTTCTTGGTGATCGTGTTGAGTTGAAATCCCATGTTGTTGTCGAAGGACGGACGGTTATCGGGTCGGATACTGTAATTTATCCTTTTGCTTCGATTGGTCATGCACCGCAGGATTTGAAATTTCACGGCGAGAATTCGGAATTGGTTATTGGTCATCACAATACAGTTCGTGAGCATTGCACCATGAACCCTGGGACGGAAGCCGGAGTGATGAAAACTACTGTCGGGAATCATGGATTATTCATGATGAGTACTCATGTGGCACATGATTGTGTGATTGGGGATCATGTCATCATGGCAAATAATGCGACTTTGGGTGGGCATGTGCATGTTGGAGATCATGTTTTGATCGGTGGTTTGGCGGCGGTTCATCAATTTATCCGTATCGGGTCTTTTGCTGTTATTGGCGGGATGTCCGGTGTCGAAAGTGACGTTATCCCCTATGGTCGTGTTAAGGGTGAACGCGCTTTTCTTGCAGGACTTAATATTGTTGGGCTTGAACGGAATGGATTTGATAAAGATGCTATCCGTAGTCTTCAACGTGCTTTTAATGAGCTTTTTGGAGAAGAAGGTACAATGGATCAGCGGATTGATATGGTCGCCAATGATTTTTCCAGTGCTGATGCCGTTATGCAGATTATCGAATTTGCTCGAAACAAGGGACGGTTTCCTCTATGTGCGCCAGCCAAAAAGTCGGCATAATTGCTGGCAGTGGTGATCTGCCTTTGCGCTTGAAAAAATCACTGGATATTGCCGGACTGCCCCCTGTTATTGGCCGTTTAGGTGTTGATTTTTCGGTAGGTCAGGCCGGAAAAATTATTTCTTATTTTAAATCACAGCATGTGACCGATCTTGTTCTGGTGGGTGGTCTGGGGCGTCCGAACTGGCTGACTTTGAGAACCGATTGGCGTGGGTTTTGTATTGTTTCAAAGTTGATATTCAAAATTCTTGGTGATGACGCTTTGTTAAAAATCATCCGTCGTGAATTGGAACATGACGGATTTCGTGTGCGTGGCATTCATGAATTTATGCCTGAATTATTATGCCCTAAAGGGCAATTGGGTGGTGTTGTTCCCAATACAAATTTGCGTGAGGCAGTGAAGAGGGGGTATCTTGCGGCGAAGGCTCATGGTGCTGCAGATTTGGGACAGTCTGTTGTTGTCAATGCTGAAACCGGAGATGTGATCGGAGTTGAAGGGCGCGCGGGGACGGATGCCTTGATGCTCTCAGTCAGGAATTTGAGCGTCCCTAAAATTTTGGTCAAGGTCGCAAAGCCTCAGCAAGATATGGCCTTGGATATGCCGACGATCGGTTTGAAAACTATCGAGATTGCCCATGATTGTAGATTTGTCGGGATTGCCTGTGAGTCTGGACTTACTTTGGTTCCTGATTTACCGGATATGATTTTATGTTGTAATGCTTATGGTCTTTTTCTTTGGGGAGTTTCCAGCGATGACATTTAAAGTTTTTATTATTGCCGGAGAAAGTTCAGGAGATGTGCTGGGTGCTGATCTTATCAGGTCTTTGGTTGCAATTTGTCCCGATATTGAATTGCGTGGTATTGGCGGTGAAAAAATGATCGAGGCCGGATTACCCGAGAGTTTTTTTCCAATGGATGAACTATCCGTGATGGGGATTGCCGAGATACTGCCCCGGATTCCTAAATTCATGGGGCTTATTCGTAAAACTGTTGTTGCGATCAAAGGATATAATCCTGATGTTGTTGTAACGATTGATAGTCCCGATTTTTCATTTCGTGTTCAAAAGAAATTAAAGCAAGATGGTGTTGAATGCCGCAAGATCCATTACGTTGCTCCGACTGTATGGGCTTGGAGGCCGGCGAGGGCTCAAAAAATTTCCAGATTTCTGGATGGATTGATTTGTTTATTTCCGTTTGAGACAAAATATTTTGAACGAGAAGGCCTGTCAGCAGTTTCCGTTGGTCATCCTATGGTGACATCGGGATTGTTGGATGGGGATGGATTGAAATTTCGTCAGGCGCATGATTTGTCTAAAGATCGTATAATTATTGGTCTTTTTTGTGGATCAAGACGGTCTGAGCTGGATATGAGCATCCCAGTTATGCGCAATATTTTATCTGGATTGAGGGTACGTTTTCCTGATCTTGTTGCTGTTATCCCTACTTTGCCGAAATGGAAAGATGATTTAATTCGTGAATTTTCAGGTTTTGAGTCTGTTATTGTTACAAGTGATCGGGATGAAAAATTCGATGCTTTCAAGGCTTGTGACGTTGCTGCAGTTGTGTCAGGTACGGTTGCTTTGGAAGTTGCGTTGGCAGGAATTCCCCATCTTCTTTTTTACAAAATGAATAAGGTGACATGGGAAATTATTCGCCGCGTTGTTACAACAAAATATGCTCATTTGGGTAATATCCTTTTGAATCGTCGTGCTTATCATGAATTTATTCAAGAGGATATGAAGGAAGAGGATATGATTTCTCTTTTAGACCGGATGTTGATGAATGCGGAGTGTAAAACAAAATCCATGTCGGATTCAAAAATATTGTTGGAGTGTTTACAGCCCAATCCTAATGAACGTGCCAGCGTTTTGGCTGCTACTTATATTTCTAAAAAATAAAGAACCGCCCCTTTGTGAGGGGCGGTTCTCGTTATTCCTATGCTCGGGAATTCTATTTTTATCTTTTTTCGATAGGAAGAAAATCGCGTTCGGTCGCTCCGGTATAGAGTTGGCGTGGACGACCGATCCGGCCGCTTGGTTCTTCCATCATTTCTTTCCACTGGGATACCCAGCCGACTGTTCTGGCAACAGCAAATAAAACAGTAAACATTGAAACAGGGAAGCCCATGGCTTTCAAAATAATGCCCGAGTAGAAATCCACGTTCGGATAGAGTTTGCGTTCTACAAAGTATGGATCGGATAGGGCAATTCTTTCGAGTTCCATCGCGATTTCCAGCATTGGATCTTTTACTCCCAATTCTGCCAGAACTTTATCACAGGATTCTTTCATCACTGTTGCGCGTGGGTCAAAGTTTTTATAAACGCGGTGACCAAAGCCCATCAGACGGTATTTTTTATCTTTTACGCCTTGAATGAATTCTGGAATGCGGTCTTTTGTTCCAATTTCTGCTAACATTTCAAGGACGGCCTGATTGGCTCCACCATGTGCAGGCCCCCAGAGGGATGCTATCCCTGCTGCGATGCATGCAAACGGATTGGCTTGGGATGATCCAGCCAGACGAACCGTTGAAGTTGATGCGTTTTGTTCATGGTCGGCGTGCAGGATCAATATTTTGTCCATGGCATCGGCCAGAATCGGTGACACTTTGTAGGGCTCTGCTGGAACAGCAAAGCACATGTGAAGGAAGTTTTCTGAAAAACTCAAATCATTTCGTGGGTAAACGAATGGTTGGCCAATAGAATATTTGAAGGCCATCGCCGCCAAAGTTGGTAGTTTTGCGATCAAGCGGTGTGCAGAAATTTCACGTTGTCTTTCGTCGGAAATATCGAGAGAGTCATGATAGAAAGCTGCCAATGCCCCAACAACACCACACATAATGGCCATTGGGTGAGCATCACGGCGGAAGCCACGGAAAAAGAATTGAAGTTGTTCATGCACCATGGTGTGATAGGTGATGTTTTTGCGGAACGCTTCGTATTGTTCGCGGTTCGGTAGATCGCCGTATAAAAGAAGATAGGCAACTTCCATGAAATTACTTTTTCCAGCTAGGTCGCTGATGTCATATCCACGGTGCAGTAATTGCCCTTTATCACCGTCAATGAAGGTGATACGGGATTTGCAGCTTGCTGTGGAGGTAAAGCTTGGGTCAAGTGTGAAGGCTCCTGTTTCTTCATAGAGAGTCCGGATATCTATTGTGTCTGGCCCCATTGTCCCTTCCAAAACAGGAAAAGACCATTTTTCTCCGGTTTGATCGTTTGTGAGTGTAAATGATTTTTCATTTGTTGTGGTGCTTGCATTTTTTTCGGACATTGAAATTCCCCAATTGGAGTTCGATGGTGATAACTGTACGCAGATTAACTCCGACTTGGTTAAGCGCAAGTTAAGACCACCAAAATTGGGTGTGAAATCGGTAATGTTTCTGATTATAAAAGATATCGTCGGTGGTTATTCCGTGTTTTTGCTTTTTCCATAGAGACGATCTATTAGGTTGTAGTTGATTTTAACCGGATATTTTTTCTCGAGTTGGGAAATAAACAACATGAGGTTTGTTGTTGAAAGGTCTGACTTTAAAGATGCAACTTGTTGTTCGTCTACTTTTTTAGGGGATTGTCCGAGTTTGGTATTTGTGGCGATGCCAACCAGAATGGAGTTGGCATCGGTCGGAATTGACAGAATGTATTTTCCTTGTGGAGCATCCATAAAACGGGAGGAAACGCGCATATCTTTCATAACATTCGGTGTACCAGAGGTGTCTTTGGATGGTGTGCGTCCTAAATTCTCTATGGTTTGTACTTTATTACTGTTTTCTTTGGCAATTTCTTCAAGGCTGTTTTTTCCGGAGTTGAGGTCTTCGGCAATTTGTTGGGCTTTGACAAGATTGTGCCGCGCTTGATTTTCTTCTTTCCAGCGTTTTGCGATCAGGTTTTTGACTGATTCAAATTCTTTTGGAGCTGAGCTGGTTATGTGGTCAATTTTTACAGAGTAAAAGCTGGTGGCGGTCAGGTCAGTCAGAGAGCTGGATTCACCCGCATTCATTTGGAAT
Source organism: Micavibrio sp. UBA5572 (assembly GCA_002425415.1). Classification (GTDB taxonomy): domain Bacteria; phylum Pseudomonadota; class Alphaproteobacteria; order Micavibrionales; family Micavibrionaceae; genus UBA1573. The sequence goes on along the minus strand of DIMG01000033.1, from coordinate 85,176 downwards.
AGTTTTTTTAAAATCGCAGCTTGTTGAGTGTCATCCAGTTTTGTTTGTGTTTTTATGGTTGTGTCATCTGCTTTCAGGTTTTTTAGTGATACCAAATCCAGTTTGTATTCGTCTTTTAAAGAGGAATAATCTTCTCCTGCGGCTAAGCGGTCTTCAATTTCTGTTGTGAGTTTATAGATTTCGTTTCCGGATTTTTCTTCGGTGAGTTGTTGACGAATTTGAGAGGAGAGTTCATTGAGCGTTTTGGTGTGTTCCGGAACAATATCCGAAATCTGCATAACGTGGTAGCCGAGGGATGATTTGATCGGGCCGACGATGTCGCCTTTGTTTGCGGAGAAAACTGGAGATGACATCTCTTCGGAAAGATCCTCTTTGCCAAATGAAATATTATCGGCATAGGATTTTGTTTCACCTGTTACAGTTTTTACTGCAGTTTTCAAGTCTTTGGATTTTATAGCATTTTCTTTAACAGCTAGTGCATCGCTTTCTTTTGTCAGGATGGTTTGAGATAGAATTCGCTTTTCTGGTGTTAGAAAGTCCTGTGTGTGGTCGTCATAGTATTTTTTGACGTCTTCATCACTTACAGAGATGTTCTTTAATAGTGCGCTTGTGTCCAGAATAGCAATCGTGGCATCGCGTGTTTCAGGAATCATGTATTGGGTTTCAATTTCTTTGTAGTATTTTTTTAAAGTTTCTTCATTGGCGGTTTCAGGAAGATCGATGGCGTTGTTTGGAAGCTCTATAAATTTTATGGTGCGTGTTTCCCCTTTATAGGAAGCCATATCTTCTGCGATGGGTTTGGGGACGTAGACGCTGGATGCAATTGTACTCTTGAGGAGTTCGGTCTCTATTTCACTGCGAATGAGTTCAACAAGACCTTTTTCTGTCATGCCCTGCATTTGTAGAAATTGTTGAAGAGCTTGTTTGTTGTTTGTTTCTGATGTGACCAGTGGCGTGATAAGAGATTGAACTTGTTTTGCCACATGTTTGTCTTCTACCTTGATTCCGTAGTCACTGGCAGCCAGTGCCAGAACACGCGTGAGGATTTCACTTTGCAGAATGTTGTCCAGAACACCCATTTCATAAGCCTGAGAGGGGTCGATCCGTTGGTTGCGGAGAATTCGGTTTGCCATGTTGTTGAATTCGGCAATTTTGATTGGTGTGCCGTTGACAATTGCTATGTCTGTTTTTGTAATACCGCCGTTGCGGAACATTCCGTTCCAGTCTGTCATGACCAGACTTAATCCGCCGAGAACCAAAAGTCCCAGAAAGATAGCAGAGAAAAAGCCGTTACGCATTGAACGAAGGATCATGACGTTAGTTTCCTTAGGAGCAATTGGTTGTTATTCGTAAAAATTATTCATATGAATCGGGATACTATAAACATCTCGTCTGGACATGCCAAGCCTTCTTGGGATATGAAAGGGACTAGTTTATTGAGAGGTTTTCATGACTAAGTTTATTGCTGGCAACTGGAAAATGAACGGGAGCTTTGTTGAATCAAAGGCTTTGGTTGAGGCTTTATGTGATCCAATCCTGTCCGAAGGTGTCGATGTTTGTCTTTGTCCGCCTTTTGTGTATTTGGCGACTGTTAGCCAGATGGACAAACCTGCCAATTTCTCTATCGGGGGACAGGATTGCTCCTATCATGGGGGTTTTGGCGCTTTTACGGGTGAAATTTGTGCGCCTATGTTGAAAGACGCTGGTTGCGATTATGTCATATTAGGCCATTCGGAACGTCGTCAAAATCATTGCGAAAGTAACGCTGCTGTTGCTCGAAAGGCAGAATATGCCCATGGGTCGGGGCTTGTGACTATTATTTGTGTCGGAGAGACTTTGGATGAGCGGGAAGCGGGACTTCAGAATTCTGTTGTCATATTGCAGCTTATGGAGTCGATTCCGTCTACGGCAAGTGGTTCAAATCTGATTATTGCGTATGAGCCGGTTTGGGCAATTGGTACGGGTAAAAGCGCCACAATTTCTGATGTTGAAGATATGCACGGGGTTATTCGTCGTTTTGTGAAGGAAAAGCTGGACAATCCGGATTCAATCCGTATTTTGTACGGCGGTTCTGTTAAACCCGAAAATGCTGCCGATATTCTTTCCATTGAGAATGTGGATGGGGCTTTGGTTGGGGGAGCAAGCCTTAAGGCCGATCAATTTCTTGCAATTATTGCGGCTGCGAAATAAATAACTAACTAACTAAGTAATTTGTAAAAACAGACTAGATTTAAAGAAAAGAAGAGTTTTGAATGGAACATGTAGTTCTGGTCATTCATTTGATTTTGGCGTTTGCTATGATCGTTTTGATCTTGTTGCAGCGCTCGGAAGGTGGTGGGCTTGGCCTTGGTGCTGGCGGCGGCGGGTTGGGCAATTTTGCTTCCGCGCAATCAACGGCCAATGCACTGACGAAAGCAACGACTTTTGTTGCGGTTGGGTTTTTTACCACGAGTATTGTTCTGGCTATTCTTGTTTCCCGTTCCGGGTCATCCGGTAGTATTCTTGATGCTGTTGCAGACCAATCTACTCCTGCGGCTGTTGTAAAGGAAATTGTACCTGATGTTCCTGTCTCTGATGATGGCACTTCGCAGGAAGTTCCTGAACCCGAGGCAGTTCCTAATGAACCTCCAGCCGTTCCGATCGCAAAATAGCAATGACAAAATATGTATTCATTACAGGTGGCGTGGTTTCCTCTTTAGGAAAAGGCCTCGCCTCCGCAGCTTTGGGCGCGTTATTGCAAGCAAGAGGCTATTCCGTTCGGCTTTGCAAGATGGATCCTTATCTGAATATTGACCCGGGAACGATGAGCCCGACCCAGCATGGTGAAGTCTATGTGACAGATGATGGGGCAGAGACGGATCTTGATCTGGGGCATTACGAAAGGTTTACAGGTCGTCCCGCTTCTCAGACCGATAATATTACCACTGGCCGTATTTATATGAATGTGTTGCAGCGGGAACGTCGTGGCGAGTATCTCGGGGCTACTATTCAGGTCATTCCCCATATTACCGATGAAATTAAGGCTTTTATCCGTGAAAAAGATGGCAGTGCCGATTTTGTTCTGGTTGAAACAGGAGGGACTGTCGGGGATATTGAAGCGCATCCTTATTTGGAAGCTATTCGTCAATTCAGTAATGAAGTCGGAGCAGATCGGGCAATTTTCATTCATGCCACGTGGCTGCCTTATATTCCTGCGGCCGGAGAGCTTAAAACCAAGCCAACCCAGCACTCGGTTAAAGAATTGATGGCGGCTGGTATTCGTCCCAATATTCTTTTATGTCGGGCGGATCGTCCGATTGACGAGAGCGAGCGCAAGAAAATCAGTTTGTTTTGTAATATTCCTTTTGAACGTGTCATTTCTGCACTGGATGTGTCTTCTATTTATGAAGTCCCTTTAACCTATCATGCCGAAGGCTTGGACGATCAGGTTCTTAAATGTTTTGGGTTACCTGCGGAGGCGGCACCGGATTTATCCCGCTGGCTTGATATTGTTGATCGGGTTAAAAATCCTGAAAGTGAAGTCCGTGTTGCAATTGTAGGGAAATATACCGAATTGTCGGATAGTTATAAGTCTTTGAATGAGGCTTTGATTCATGGAGGGATTGCCAATCGGGTCAAGGTGGATATTAGATTTGTTGAGTCCGAGATTTTTGAGCAAGACGGCATGATTCATGAATTGGAAGATGTTCATGCCATTCTTGTTCCGGGTGGTTTCGGGTCTCGGGGGACTGAAGGCAAGATCAAGGCTGTTCAGTTTGCCAGAGAGCATAAAATTCCTTATTTCGGTATTTGTTTCGGTATGCAGATGGCTGTTATTGAGGCTTGCCGACATTTGGCGGGGCTGGAAAAGGCCAGTTCAACCGAATTCGGAGCAACGGAAGTTCCAGTCGTTGGTATGATGACCGAATGGGTCAAAGATAACGAAACTGTGGCGCGTTCCAATGATGGCGATTTGGGCGGAACAATGCGTCTGGGTTCTTATCCTGCGGCTTTAAAAAAAGGATCTCGTGTGGCGGACATCTATGGAACGGGTCTTATTCACGAGCGGCATCGTCACCGCTATGAGGTGAATGTGTCTTATATTCCCAAATTGGAGCAATGCGGGTTGATTTTTTCCGGTATGTCTCCGGATGGCGAGTTACCGGAGATTGTTGAAATTCCCGATCACCCTTGGTTTGTCGGTGTGCAGTTTCATCCTGAACTAAAGTCAAAGCCGCTTGATCCTCACCCTTTATTTGTTTCCTTTATCAAGGCTGCTGTCGAGAAAAGTCGTCTGGTGTAATTTTTTTTGAGGTATTGATGTCAGACTATCACGATCAGATCTTATCATTTTTGCCTTTGGTACTCGAGAATGCCACCATTCCTGAGCTGCCTAATCATTATCGTGGGAAAGTGCGCGATAATTATGATTTGCCGGATGGGACGCGCGTTATTATTACCTCTGATCGGATTTCTGCATTTGACCGTATCCTGACGACTATTCCGCTCAAGGGGCAGGTTTTGACCCAAACCGCAAAATTCTGGTTTGAAAAAACGGCTGATATTTGCCCCAATCATGTAATGTCTTATCCTGACCCCAATGTTGTTATTGGCAAGCGTTTGAATATCATGCCTGTCGAGATTGTTGTGCGCGATTATATGTGTGGAACAACCGGAACTTCGATTTGGCCGATGTATAAATCGGGCAAGCGCAACATGTATGGCCTGACATTTCCTGAAGGCTTACGCGAAAATCAAAAATTACCGGAAACGATTATTACACCGACCAGCAAGGCATTTGATGCGGGGCATGACGAGCCGTTATCTGCCGTGCAAGTGGTCGAGCAGGGCTTGCTCACTCAAGTGCAGTGGGATCAGGTCAGCGAGTATGCGTTGAATCTTTTTGCGCGCGGGCGGAAGATCGCTGCAGAGCGCGGGCTTATTCTGGTTGATACCAAATATGAATTCGGGTTTGATTCAGATGGTCAGATGATTTTGGCGGATGAGATTCATACGCCGGATAGTTCCCGTTATTGGTTTGCTGAAACTTATCAGGAAAAATTTGAAGCGGGGGTGCGTCCACAGAGTTTTGACAAGGATTTTGTACGAAATTGGGTGAATAGCCAGTGCGACCCTTATAAGGATGATATTCCCCATATTCCTGATGATGTGCGGGTGCAGGCTGCTGCTGTTTATATCTCTGCTTTTGAACACATTACAGGGCAAAAATTCGCGTTTCCTGATGCTGCAATGCCCACTTTGGAACGTATCCGCAAGGCCTTGCTTAAAACTTGAGTTCGCGTTACATATAGCCCATGAAAACAGTTAAAATTCAGTCTTTTGAAGTCGCCAATGATAAGCCTTTTGTATTGTTTGGTGGATTAAATGTCCTTGAAACTCTGGACATGACGCTCCGCGCGGTCGAGGTGTATAAAACAATTACCGATCGGCTTGGTATCCCGTTCGTTTTCAAAGCCAGTTTTGATAAAGCAAACCGCTCATCTGTCCATAGTTATCGTGGAGCGGGTCTTGAGGAAGGGTTGAACATCTTCCGCAAGGTTAAGGAGGAGTTTGATAACGTTCCGATTATCACGGACGTTCATGAAATCGGTCAATGCCAACCCGTGGCCGATGTGGTGGATGTCATCCAATTGCCTGCATTTCTGGCGCGGCAGACCGATTTGGTCGAGGCGATGGCCAAAACTGGTGCGGTTATCAATGCTAAAAAACCACAATTCATGTCACCCTATCAAGTTGGGAATATCATCGATAAGTTTGCCGAATGTGGGAATAACAAAGTGATTTTATGCGAACGGGGGCATTGCTTCGGCTATGACAACCTCGTGGTTGATCCGATGGCCTTCGGCGTGATGAAGGATGTGTCTGGCGGGTCGCCGATTATTTGTGATACTGTCCATGCATCACAAATGAGGTTGCCAGGTAGCGAGTCTTCTGGAGGTCGCCGCGCATTAGTTCCTGATTTGACTCGCGCGGTTTTGGCCATCGGGATTGCAGGGATATTTATCGAGGCCTATGATGACCCCGACAAAGCCAGGTGCGATGGGCCGTCAGCCCTTCCTTTTGCTAAGTTGGAAGATTTTATTATTCAGGCCAAAGCTATTGATGATTTGGTTAAGTCTATGAGTCTGGTTCAAGTTTCTAAAAGTTAAGTTCTATAGGAGAATAAAAACATGACTGCTATTATTGATATTTTTGCCCGTCAAATTCTGGATAGTCGCGGAAACCCGACTGTCGAGGTTGACGTTATTCTTGAAAGTGGTGCGTCTGGTCGTGCGGCTGTACCTTCTGGTGCCTCGACTGGTGCGCATGAAGCGGTCGAGTTACGCGATGGCGACAAATCCCGTTATGGCGGAAAAGGTGTTCAGCAGGCTGTTGACCATGTCAATGGTGAAATTGCGGAAAATATTTGCGGTCTGGATGCTGAGTCTCAAGCCATCATCGATCAGGAAATGATCGATTTGGACGGAACAGAAAACAAAGGGCGTTTGGGTGCAAATGCTATTCTTGGCGTGTCTTTGGCTTGCGCCAGAGCAATGGCAGATGAGCTTGACCAATCGGTTTACCGCTATGTCGGTGGTATTCATGGTCATGTTTTGCCTGTGCCTTTGATGAATATTATTAATGGTGGAAAACACGCTGATAACCCTGTCGATTTTCAGGAGTTTATGATTATGCCTGTGTCTGCGCCGACTTTGGCCGAGGCTGTGCGGTATGGTGCGGAAGTTTTTCATGCTTTGAAGAAAAATCTGTCGGCTGCCGGAATGAATACCAATGTTGGTGATGAAGGTGGATTTGCACCTGCTGTCAATTCTGCGACCGAAGCTTTGGACTTTATTATGAAGTCGATTGAAAGTGCCGGATATAAAGCTGGTGAAGACATTATGATTGCACTTGATGTTGCATCGACCGAATTTTACAAAGACGGAAAATATCATTTGGAAGGTGAGGGGCGCGTCCTCTCGACTGCCGAGTTGATTCAATATTATGAAGAATTGTGCGCAAAATATCCGATCGTATCGATTGAGGATGGTTTGGCTGAAGATGACTGGGATGGTTGGGTTGCTCTCAATGCTGCCTTGGGTGATAAAATCCAGTTGGTTGGCGATGATTTGTTTGTAACCAATCCTGTTCGTTTGGCTAAGGGGATAGAATTGAAAGCGGCAAATGCGATTCTTGTTAAAGTGAACCAGATTGGAACTTTGACCGAAACTTTGGAAGCTATCCAAATGGCGCAAAAAGCCGGTATGGGTGTTATTCTGTCCCATCGTTCAGGAGAAACAGAAGATTCCACGATTGCCGATCTGGCAGTTGCAACCAATGCCGGGCAAATCAAAACAGGATCTTTGTCCCGTTCTGACCGGATTGCAAAATACAACCAGTTGATCCGTATCGAAGAAGAGCTGGGTTCTGTTGCAAAATACGCTGGTACCTCCATTTTGCGCTGCGCGCCTTCCAAGTGTTGTGCAAAAAAGAACGCAGCGTAATTTGACTGATGTCGGTTGTAAAAAGTTTAAGGGCGGCGATGAACTGGCAAATGGTTCTTGCCGCCTTTTTTATTCTTTTGCCGACTGTGTTGGGATTTTATCACGGGGATCAAGGAAAATTTGTATTGGCCGCGCCGTCGTTCGATGGGGATAATTTTTCGCGCAGTGTTTTATATCTGTATAACCAGACATGGTATGATGCCCGCGCTTTGGTGGTTAATAAAGTTTATCCCAATTCTTCCGACCTTCCAGTTTATTTGAAAGATCGGAATTTCGTTATTTATTGGGGTGGCCCCGTGGAAGATCGTGACGCTGTGTTTGTGATGGAGCTTGTTCCAGAAAAAACTCCTGTTGTGACAACGTTTGATGGTTTGGTTAAAGATCATCCGAATATATTGCGGGATATTGAAGAATTCCCTGAGCGTTATCGTGTTTTTGTTGGATATGCCGGATGGGGATTTGCGGATTTCCAAGCGGAAAAAGAGTCCGGGGTGTGGCTGATTGCTCCGTTCCTTTCCGATGTTTTCAGAAATAATATGGTGGGCGAGCGTGCTTGGGCCTTTATCTTGAGGTATTCTGAAGACAAGAACAAGCCCGTGATCGGTCAGCGACAGAAAAGTTAAATTTTTGAATTGGTTATGTTTACAAGCTCTTTGAATCAGTCCAATATGACTGGTAATAGATTCCTATTATTTTAATCTTTTATTTTTTGGGCTGAAATTGCTTGACGGCAGTGAGTCGTCTGTGATTCTCTAGGTATATGAAGCAGTTACTTGAGCATAATTATCTGGTGCGCAAGAACATCCTGACAATCATCGGGATGGGGCTGTGCTTCTACTTTTCATATCACCTTGTGGCAGGTCAGAGAAGTTATGTTCGCTATTTGACTTTGCAGCAGAATATTCATGTTTTAGAAAACCAAAGTTTAGAGCTTCATGAAGAGCGGGAAGCTCTGGAGGCTCGTGTTGCCATGTTGCGGCCGACTTCAATCAATAAGGATTTACTTGAGGAGCGGGCGCGTCTTGTTCTTGGCTTTCGTCAAAAAGATGAAAAAGATATTCTTTTTTCCAAGTAGTTTTTTCGATCAGTTTTTATTTTTCCCTTTTTTTTCAATATGTTGCGCCGCACAAATGCGCTATTTCCCCTTGGCTGAAATGCAAAAATCGTGTAGCAATTCACTGGTAAATTTTTAGTGAGGTTATGTTGTGTCATCCAAATCCAAGAAGGACGAAATGAAGAAATCGAGCTTGAAGGCTTTACCGCAATCTGGTGAGTTATCCAATAATGCAAAATTACCATCAGTGGATGAGCTTAAAAAATTCTATCGTGATATGTTGTTGATCCGTCGCTTTGAAGAAAAAGCAGGTCAGCTTTACGGGATGGGTCTGATTGGTGGATTCTGTCACCTTTATATTGGTCAAGAGGCGGTTGTCACCGGTATTCAATCTGTCATGAAGGAAGGATTGGATACGTGTATTACAGCGTATCGCAATCATGGCCATATGTTGGTGAGTGGGATTGATGCCAATGAAGTTATGGCTGAATTGACCGGACGTGCGGGTGGATGCTCACGTGGTAAAGGTGGTTCGATGCACATGTTTTCAATCGAGAATGGTTTCTTCGGTGGGCATGGGATTGTTGGGGCTCAGGTTTCTATTGGTTTGGGTCTGGCGTTTTCCCACAAATACAAAAAAGATGGCGGTGTGAGTATTGCCTATATGGGGGATGGTGCGGCCAACCAAGGGCAGGTGGCTGAAAGCTATAACATGGCGGCGTTGTGGAAGTTGCCTGTTTTGTTTGTGATTGAAAATAATCAGTACAGCATGGGGACATCTGTTCCGCGTCATGCTGCCGGTGAGTTCTATCGTCGTGGTGAAGGTTTCGGCATTAAGGGCGAACAAGTGGACGGAATGGATATTCTGGCTGTTCGTGAGGCTACCAGCCGCGCATTGGATGATATTCGTTCAGGAAATGGCCCGCAAATTCTTGAGATTGTGACTTATCGTTATCGTGGGCATTCGATGTCTGATCCGCAAAAATACCGGAGTAAAGATGAGGTTGAAAATTACAAACATCGCGATCCGATTGATGGTGTTAGAGCCCTTCTTCAATCCGAGTATGATGTGAGTGAAGATGATTTGAAACCAATTGATAAAGAAATCAAAGAGATTGTTCGAGAGGCTGCGGATTTTGCGCAGGCTTCGCCGTTGCCGAATGAGTCCGAATTGTGGACTGATATTTTGGTGCCTGTTGAGGAGTAATTGGATTTGCAAAAGCAAGTATCACCACGAAGACACGAAGATCACAAAGAAAGCACGAAGATTGTTTTCGATGATTTATCGCGTCAGGTTGTTGATGCTGCCTATCAAATACATCAAGTGTTGGGAACTGGTCTTCTTGAGGGGATATGAACGGTTGTTTGGAGCTATTGAAGAAAAATTTATGGCTTATGGACAGGAGGAGTCCTTCTTTATTGTCAATGAGCCTCTTGATGAATCTAGAAAACCTGATGCGTGCAATGGTTCTCATATCTGTCTGAAAGCAAAAACAAGAGAACAGGTTAATGCGTTTTACAAGGCTTCAATGGATTGTGGGGCAAAAGATGGTGGTGAACCCGGTATTCGAAAGCATTACGCGAAAGATTATTATGCGGCTTTTATTTATGATCCTGATGGGCACAAGATAGAAGTTTTGGCGAGAGTTTAAGTAAGAGGAAGAAGAGAAATGTCTGTACAAGTTTTAATGCCTGCTTTGTCGCCTACTATGACTGAAGGGAATCTAGCCCGTTGGTTGAAGAAAGAGGGCGATGTGGTCAAGGCCGGTGATGTAATTGCCGAGATTGAAACCGATAAAGCCACGATGGAAGTCGAAGCTGTTGATGAGGGTGTTTTGGGAAAAATCCTGATTGTCGAGGGCGCGCAAGGCGTTGCCGTGAATACGCCGATTGCCGTGTTGTTTGAAGAGGGTGAAACGGAAGTATCTGTTTCGTCTGCTCCGGTGTCTGCCCCTGTTGATATTCCATGTGTGCCCAATGCCGCTCCTGTTGCGAACTCAATCACCGATGTGTCGGTTGTAACTCAGGCAGAAGGTAAGGCGATTGCCAATCGTGATGCTCTCTATGCTCAGGGCATTGTGATTGAACCGCCTCCATTTGACGAAGCTCCTTTTATGGAGAAGACCGAACCGATGCAGGTTCGTGAAGCTCTGCGGATAGGGATGAGCGAAGAAATGCGCCGTGATAACACCGTGTTTTTATTGGGAGAAGAAGTGGCGGAATATAACGGAGCTTATAAAATATCCCAAGGGATGCTAGATGAATTCGGCCCTGATCGTGTGGTTGATAGCCCGATTACCGAACATGCTTTTACAGGATTGGGTGTTGGTGCTGCTATGAATGGTTTGCGCCCGATCATTGAATTTATGTCAATGGACTTTGCAATGCAGGCGATGGATCAGATTATCAACTCTGCTGCCAAAACCCTTTATATGGCGGGTGGAAAATTGGGCTGTCCGATTGTCTTTCGTGGCCAAAATGGTTCTCCTGGTAAAGTCGGGGCACAGCATTCGGGATGTTATGCGTCATGGTTTGCCCATGTTCCTGGTTTGAAGGTGATTGCACCTTGGTCAGGGGCGGATGCCAAAGGTCTGATGAAGGCGGCTATTCGTGACCCTAATCCTGTTATGATTCTGGAACATGAATTAATGTATGGACAAATATTTGAAACTCCCGTCTCGGAGGACTATATTATCCCTATTGGTCGGGCAAAGATCGAACGGGCGGGGACGGATGTTACGCTTGTGTCTTTCTCGATTATGGTGAGTAAATGTCTTGAAGCGGCCAAGAAATTGGAAGAGCAAGGGATTAGTGCCGAAGTGATCAATCTTCGAACCATTCGTCCTTTGGATCGTTGGACAATTCTTGAAAGTGTCAAAAAGACTAACCGGATTGTTTCTGTTGAAGAAGGTTGGCCGTTTGCCGGTATCGGTGCCGAGATTGCGGCACTTGTAAACGAGCATGCGTTTGATTATCTGGATGCACCGGTTTTGCGCGTTTGCGCTGCGGATGTTCCGATGCCTTATGCAACCAATCTTGAGGCTTTGGCGACGCCGCAAGTTGACGAGATTGTTCATGCTGCTAAAAAAGTTTGTTATCGATAAAAGGAAAAACAAAATATGCCAGTTAATATTTTAATGCCTGCTTTGTCGCCGACGATGACTGATGGGACACTTTCCAAGTGGCTCAAGCAGGAAGGTGATGATGTGAAGGCCGGTGATGTGATCGCCGAGATTGAGACTGATAAAGCCACGATGGAAGTTGAAGCTGTCGATGAAGGAAAACTTGGCAAAATTTTGGTTGCCGCCGGAACTTCAAATGTGGCTGTGAATGCGCCAATTGCGGTCTTACTGGAGGAAGGGGAGGATATTAGTTCTATTGGCTCTGCTCCAACGTCAAATCCAATTCAATCGACTGTTGCGCAGACTTTGCCTTCTCCTTCTCCTGCGACTCCCACACATTCTGTGGAGCCTTCGATGGTGACAGGTTCTAATAAACCACAAAGCGGTGGTGGGCGGATTTTCTCTTCGCCTTTGGCGCGGCGTTTGGCAGAGCAAAAAGGTGTCGATCTTAAGTCCATCCAAGGATCGGGGCCTTATGGTCGCATTGTTAAGGCTGATATTGAAGATGCAAAAGTCGGAGCGGTTTCGTCTGTGCCGAATTCTGTGGTATCTTCTTCCGGCCCTGATGCCAAGCAATTGGCGGATATGTTGGGAATGGAATATATTGAATTTCCAAATAATAATATCAAGAAAGTGACAGCACGCCGTTTGACTGAGGCCAAGCAGGTTGTTCCGCATTTCTATCTTTCTGTGGATTGTGTTCTGGATAATTTGCTAAAAGCACGTTCGGAAATTAATGCTGTGGCTGATGGCGCATTCAAGCTTTCGGTGAATGATTTTATTATTAAAGCCAATGCCATGTCTTTGAAGGCTTATCCTTCGGCCAACACATCTTGGACGGATGATGCTGTGATCCAATACAAACATGCTGATATTTCGATTGCTGTGGCAACGCCAAATGGTTTGATTACACCGATTATCAAGGCGGCTGAAACCAAATCATTGCATGAAATTTCCAATGAAATGAAAGATTTGGCAAAGCGTGCCAAGGATGGAAAATTGAAGCCCATTGAGTTTCAGGGGGGGTCTTTTTCGATTTCCAATCTGGGCATGTTCGGTGTGAAAAATTTTCAGGCAATTGTGAACCCTCCGCAAAGTTGTATTATGGCTGTCGGAGCAGGGGAAGAGCGTGTTGTGGTTGAAAACGGTCAGATGGTTATTCGTACCGTTATGACGGTCACTCTTTCTACGGATCATCGTTCTGTTGATGGGGCTGTGGGAGCTGAATATCTTCAGCACTTTAAGCGCTTTATCGAGAATCCAGTTTTGATGTTGGCATAACCCATGTATTCAGCCAGCCCAGAATGGAAACATTTCAAATTTGAAAATCGTACGGCAGAAGGGAGAATGATTCATTCTCCAACTCCGAGTGGGCAGCTGGTGATTTATGTTCCAGGTTTTCCGGGTGGTGGGGCGACGCTATTCGAGAATCATTTCTCGGACTTTCTGAAGGATCAGCAATATAATCTAGTTGTTATCCGTCACAATGGGACGCGGTTGAATGGAGATTTTAGTGACGATTTTTTGAATCGTGAAAAATTTCCAAAAGCCATCCCTTATCATGATGGCGATTATATTGGTGGTGGATCGTTTTCGATGATGGATTGGATTTTAGAGCCTGAAACTGTTTTAAGGGATATTGGAGCTTCTTTTTCGAATATTGTTGTGGTTGGGCATTCTTTCGGGGCGGTGTGTGCTCTTTATTCTTTGGCGCGTATTGCGGAGAGTTCCTCTTCCATTTTAGAACGTGTGCGGACGTGCGTGTGCCTTGCTCCTGCGGTTGGTCTTTTGAAAGAACATGGTGAGGATATTATGGAGACGTTATGGACTCCTGAATTTTTAAATTCTTCGGATGTGGCTGAGAAAGTATTTTTGCGGGATGTGGAAGAGGCTCGGGCAAATCTAAGGGCAATATATAAAGATTTGCCGCATCAAGTCTCCGGTCTTTTGCGGGATGTTCGAAAGGTCTTTGTCCATGTCGAAAGAGACGAGTATTTGCGTCACAATGACGTAGAAGAGTTTATGCTGTCATGTGGAGAAAATAGCCAGATGTTTGTTGATCGTTTTGATCGGCATGATCCGCGATTGAAATATGATGCTCATGATATGCCGAATTATCCGCAGCAATTATTGCTGGATATGATTGTTGGAAATTACGATTCAGAAAGTACAAGCAAGCAATCTGATGGGTTTATGGATTGATTTTTCGGCTTTGGTTGAAATGATAAAAAGAGAGGACTGATATGTCAGAGAAAATTTTTGATGTGGTTGTTATTGGCGGTGGACCCGGTGGATATGTGGCTGCAATTCGTGCCGCGCAACTGGGTATGAAGGTTGCGGTTGTTGAAGCCAATCATTTGGGCGGAATTTGCTTGAACTGGGGATGTATTCCGACCAAGGCTTTGTTGCGTTCTGCTGAAGTTTTCCATTTGATGAACCATGCGGATGCCTATGGCTTGTCTTGTGAAAAACCATCATTTGATATTAAAAAAATTGTTGAACGGTCAAGATCTGTTTCGAAACAGCTTTCCGGCGGGATCGGGCATTTGCTTAAGAAAAATAAAGTAACTGTTTTCGATGCTTATGGTCGTTTAAAAGGTAAGGGGCAAGTCGAGATTGAAACCAAAGACAAAAAGAAAGAAATTTTGACGGCCAAACATATTATTCTGGCGACTGGTGCGCGCGCGCGCGTTCTTCCCGGGTTTGAACCAGACGGGAAACTGGTTTGGACATATCGTGAGGCTATGGTTCCTGACATGATGCCAAAATCGTTGCTGGTTGTGGGGTCTGGTGCGATTGGGATTGAATTTGCGTCCTTCTATCGGACATTGGGTGCTGAAGTGACGGTTGTTGAGCTGATGGATCGGGTTATGCCGGTTGAAGATGAAGAAATTTCCGGTTTGGCGCGTAAAGCGTTTGAAAAAGCGGGCATGAAAATCATGACCGGTGCCAAAGTGGTTAAGCTTGAAAAAGGCAAAGACACGGTTACTTGTCATGTTGATGTTGGGGGCGGAAAAATTGAAAAGATTACGGTTGATCGTGTGATTTCGGCTGTCGGAATTGTTGCCAATATCGAAGATATCGGCTTGGATCAAACAAAAGTTAAAACCGATAAGGGGCGCATTGTCACGGGGGCATATTCTGAAACGGATGAAGTCGGTGTTTATGCAATTGGTGATGTGGCTGGTGCGCCTTGGTTGGCTCATAAAGCTTCGCATGAAGGGATTGTCTGTGTCGAGAAATTGGCGGGGTTGAAAAATGTTCATCCGCTTAATAAAGGCCAGATTCCAGGCTGTACTTATGCGCATCCTCAGGTGGCTTCGGTTGGTTTAACCGAGGCAAAAGCCAAAGAGGCGGGGTATGAAATCAAAGTCGGTCGTTTTCCGTTTATGGGTAATGGCAAGGCGATTGCTTTGGGGGAACCTGAAGGGTTGGTTAAAACTATTTTTGATGCCAAGACAGGGGCTTTGCTCGGGGCGCACATGATCGGGGCGGAAGTAACCGAAATGATCCAAGGGTTAGTTCTCGGTATGACACTTGAAACCACTGAAGCCGAATTGATGCATACGGTCTTCCCGCATCCGACTTTATCGGAAATGATGCATGAATCTGTTTTGTCTGCTTACGGCAAGGCTATACATTTTTAGCGGGGTACAGTCCATCAAGAAATATTTACTTTGATTTTTAGGGGGGGAACGCCTAGAAATAGGACATCATGACGTATAATCCGGATTTATTGGATAAGGCTAAGCGCCATCCTGAAAAGCAAAAGAATGTCGATCAACCCATGGGCAAGAAGCCTGACTGGATTCGTGTTCGTGCGCCCCAAGGCCTTGCTTATGGTGAAACCCACGCAATTGTTAAGCAATTCAAGTTAACAACGGTTTGTGAAGAGGCCGGATGCCCCAATATTGGTGAGTGCTGGAATAAGAAACACGCTACTTTTATGATTATGGGCGAGATTTGTACGCGGGCGTGTGCTTTTTGCAATGTGGCTACGGGTAAGCCCGATGCGCTGGATAAAATGGAGCCTTTGCGGATTGGTGTCGCGGTCGAAAAGATGGGGTTAAAACATGTTGTGATTACCTCGGTTGATCGGGATGATCTGGCCGATGGTGGCGCGGATCATTTTGTAAAAACGATTGAGGCGATTCGATTTAAATCCCCTGAAACCACGATTGAAATCTTAACTCCTGACTTTAAGAAAAAGTTGGGGGCTGTTGATAATGTTGCACAATCAAAGCCTGATGTTTTCAATCATAATTTGGAAACGATTCCACGTTTGTATCCCAAAATACGTCCCGGAGCTCGGTATTATACCTCTTTGAGGGTGTTGGAGCGGGTTAAAGAAGTCGATCCTGAAATTTATACAAAATCCGGTCTGATGGTTGGTTTAGGGGAGACTTTGGATGAAATCGGGCAGGTTCTGGATGATATGCGGGCTGCCGGTGTCGATTTTCTGACTGTCGGGCAGTATTTACAGCCGACCCCCAAACATGCTCCTGTTGAGCGTTTTTGGGATCCCGAAGAGTTCGTTGCTTTGGAAAAAGTGGCGCGAGCCAAGGGGTTTTTGATGGTTGCGGCCTCTCCTTTGACGCGTTCCAGTCACCATGCGGGTGAGGATTTCGAGAAGTTGCGTTTGGCGAGAGCCAATGCGGTTCAGAAATCCGGAAAAATATCCGGTTAGAATTATTCCATAATCCATTAATTTCTTGATGTTTTTTATGTGAAAGTTTATATGGCTTTATGCCTGATTTGTTGTCTCTTTCACCCGCATCGTTGTTGCTTCCATCTTTCAGAATGATGGTGGGGGTTGCTCGGGCGTTAGGTTTGTCAAATCAGGCCAGTGATTCTCTCGTTATCCATTTTATGAGCGCAACGGGACAGCTCAGAAAATTTGCTGCGCGTAAAGAGTGGTGGATGACTCATGGTGAGGAAGAGCTGAGGCAAGGAAATATAGACCCGTTTCTTTTTTCTCTTATGACATCGGCGTTGATTGCTCGTCACCAAGACTCTCAGCTTAATCGTATGGATTATTTAAAGCGTGTGATCAAGCTTTATAATGCCAAAACGATCGAGGGTGTTTTTTCTGCGGAGTCTGCCTCAGAAGGTAGTGAAAAACGCGCTATAATTTCCGGAGTTTTTGAAGATGACGGCTTGGATGCGGCGAAGCAGGATTGCTTATTGAGAGATATTGATTTTGGTACAAATGGAAAGCTTTCAGTTCATGAGATGCGTGAACTTCTTAAGAGTTATCATGCTCCGGATAAAGGATCTCAAGGGAAGATGCGGGAGGAAGAGAGTCCTGTTGATCCTTTGGATATTCACAAAACATTTTCGGCTTTTACCAAAAAGGCATTGTATCCTCTTATTCAAGAATTATTTTCGCAAGGAGCAATTACCCAAGAACAAGTTGTTTTGTTGTTGTGTGTTAATCTTCATTCTCGTGAGCAGCGAAAAGTTTCCGAAGAACGTTATGTTGACCATCCGATGGCTGTGGCTGGCTTTGTTTCACAATTTTCTCCTTTGTTTTCGTTTGATGAAAAAGAGATTTCTTTAGCAATTATGGCGGCTCTTATTCATGATATTGGTGAAAAATCAAATTTTTCCATGAAAGAAGATCTGCCGGAAATTGTTTCTCCTGCGTTGCGGGATGTCGCTTTATTATTGCATAAGGAAGAGGAAGAAAGTTATTTTTACGATTATGTAAGCGTCAAATGTGCGTCATCCCGTATCGCGGCTTTAGTAAAGCTGTGCGATATTTATCATAACTCTTCAGATTGTGATGACTGCAATCCAAGCTTTAAGCAAGCTTATGTGTATCCAATAGCCGCGAATTTCCTGTTTTATAGGCTTGAAAACCCAGATTCTGCGTGTTCAATTAAAGAATTTGTTGTCCAACAGAGTATTTGTAGTGCTGAGCAGTTCGATGAAATTCATAATTTGGCTGTTCATAATCGGAACATTGCAGTTTCGCAGGTTGCTGGTACAATTCCAGTATTGAGCAACATGATTCCTGTTCGGGATATATTCCATTCAGGATCACAACCCGTCACACTGAATTATGCCAACTTATTCCGAAACCAAGACCCTGCCTTACAGTGTTGACCAGATGTTTGATCTGGTCATCGATATTGAGAAATATCCTGATTTTTTGCCGTGGTGTATCGATTGTAAGATTATTAAAAGAAATGATGACTGGATTTATGCCAATCTTGTGATTGGGTATAAATTATTCAAAGAATGGTTCTTATCAAAAATTCATATTGAAGACGATAAAACCATTCAAGTGGAATATGTGAACGGCCCTTTGCGCTATCTTTCAAATAAATGGAAATTTATTCCTCATGATGATGGAAGCTCTACGGTTGATTTCTATGTTGATTTTGAATTCAAAAATGCGGTTTTTGAAAAGATCATGGGGGTTTTCTTTAACGAAATTGCCAAAAGAATGGTGTCGGCCTTTGTTGAGCGTGCGGATCAACTATATCATCCTCTCTCTGAGCGTTTTGATTCCGATGATGAGGGCTCTTCACAAGAAGGGTGAAAAATTAATTTAATTTTAAATGGGGATTGTTATGAGAAAAATTCTGGCTTTGTTTGGTATTTGCGGATTTCTTGCCCCACTTTTGATGGGAGGGTTTTCTGCACAGGCTCAGGAGTTATTACCGATCTTGGAAAAAGGTCAAACCTTGGTGACGTTGTCTGCGAACGATCAAAAAGAAGTGGATCAGGATGAATTGATCGCCAGTTTACGGTTGGAAATTGAAGACAAAGAGTCCCGTGCGGTTCAGGACAAAATCAATAAAGCGATGAGATCTGCGGTTGATTTGGCCAAGAAAAACAAGGATGTCTCGGTTGTGACCGGTCAATATTACGTTTATTCCTATGATCCTAATCCTAATCCAAAGAATTTGTCGATTGAGCAGAGAAAAAAAGGAATGATTTGGAAGGGGAGTCAGGAGTTGAATTTAAAATCCAAAGACTCTCAGGCTATTCTTGATCTGGTCGGCGATATTCAGGATCAAGGATTTGTTATGAATGGCCTGACCTACGGGTTGTCAACTGATCTTGAAGAGGCGCAAAAGGACAGTCTACTTGAAGGAGCTTTGAAAAAGATTCAGGCTAAAGCCGCTTTGATTTCGAAAGCTTTGGGGAAATCAGGATTTGATCTGGTTGAAGTGAATGTGGATGGATCTTATATGCCTTCCCCTATGCCGATGATGCGTGGTATGGCAAAAATGGAGATGTCTATGGGGGCTGCATCTGATTCAATGGCTGCACCTGTGGCTGAACCTGGAAAAACAACAGTTTCCATGTCGGTGAGTGCTCGTATAATTTTGAAACCTTGACGCTTAGAATGATCGGGAGATTATTCCCCGATTTTGTTCAGGACTGTTTCAAGGGCTGTTTTGGCGGTAGTTTTTCGGATTGCTGTTCGATCGCCATGAAATAGATTTTTAATGGCAAAAGATTCTCCGTTTTTTCGGGCAAATCCGATATAGACAAGGCCGACAGGTTTATCCGGCGTTCCACCGCTTGGCCCTGCTATCCCCGTGACGGCAATGGCAATGTCGGCCTGGGATTGTTTTATAGCCCCTTTCGCCATTTCGATGGCCGTTTGTTCACTGACTGCGCCGTGACGGTCAAGCGTCAATGGAGACACTTCCAGCATATCTATTTTGGATTGGTTGGAATATGTGACGAAGCCACGGTCAAAAACATCCGATGATCCTGCAAGGTCTGTAATCAACATAGAAATTAGTCCGCCCGTACAAGATTCTGCGGTGGCGAGTTTTAATTTTTTTGTTTTCAACACATCGCTGAGTGTTTTGACCAAATCAGATAAGTCCATAAATCCCCCATAAGAGTGATAAAGTATAGAGCGCTGCCATCAAATCATCAATGATTACGCCTGCTGCACCGCCTATATTATGATCCAGCCAGTTGATCGGCCATGGTTTGGCCGCGTCAAATATTCTAAAGATTATAAACCCCAGTATAACAAAAGTAACGGAAAATTGGGGCATAAGAGCATAGACAAATAAGATTGCCACGACTTCATCAATGACAATGAACGAGCTGTCATGTTCTGTTGATTGGCTTTCAATTTTTTTTGTTGCCCAGTATCCAATGAGAGTTAGAAAACAGGCAACGAGAAAGGTTATAAGGGATGATGTTGTTGCCATAAGTATAATGGCAAAAATCGCTCCGCCGACTGTCCCCCAAGTGCCGGAAGCGGGTACAATCAGACCCGAGCCAAACCACGTGGCAATCTGGAATTCAGGAGATGTATTTTTTACATCCCCAATGAATTTCGTGCGTTGGATTTTGGCTTTTTCTGTTTTGATTTTAAGTTTCCCAAACAATGTCATGAGCCTGCGTTACTCCGGTTTTTGGTAGAGAGGGGCTATGCGGTAGTAGATTTTTGTGTTGTTTTCATATTTTTCAAGAATTTTTTCGACTATTCCGAAATTATGAAGGTTTCTGAGCGCGGTATCAAACATGCCGCCGAATTTTTCGTCTCCTCTACGATAAAGAAAGACATTGCTGTAAAATCGAACTGGCTTTGTGCTAATGGTTTTAAGTTTTCCCGGATTGGCTTCCATATATTTTTTAGTGATGGCCAAATCGGCAAGCCCGATGTCTGTTTTTCCGGTTTGTGTTTCCAAAAGGAGCTGGGAAAAGTCTGTCATATCAACAAAGCTGACCAGTTGAGCCTTGGGGAATGTTTGTTGGGCAATGATGGTGTATTGAGATCCATCTACTGTTCCAATTTTGACATCAGGATTGTTGATGGCGGATAAGTCATCTGAAAACCTTGTATCGTTTGTGCGAGCCAGAGCAAAAACGGGAGTGTGAAAGAGGGGGATGCTTGAGCTGATATAGCGGGAACGAGCAGCGGAATCGTAAGCGGTGTTACATAGCAGGTCAAAGCGTTGGTTTTTGAGTCCTTCGACAAATGTTCCTGTGCCGACTTCTTCGCTCCATTCTATTTTAAATCCAAGTTCTTTGGCGGCAGCTTCGGTAATGTCGTAAGCGATCCCTGACATTGTTCCTGTATTGGGGTCGATTTCAATTTGTTTGGGATAAACAATGTAACCACAACGGATGACACCAGTGCGTAGGACGCGGTCATAGGCGGATTCTGTATCATCGGCTATGGTTGGCAGGGAAAAGGTGAGTAGAAAAAAGAGAATAATATATTTTTTCATGATCTTTAGATCCTTTCCTGTATTGAAATTGTAACAATGGATTGTGCGGCGATGCCTTCGCCGCGTCCGGTAAAGCCGAGTTTTTCGGTGGTGGTGGCCTTGATAGAAATTCTGGAGATCGGCAATTCCATTATTTCCGATATGCGTTGGCGCATGGATTCTCGGTGTGGGGTAATTTTAGGCGTTTCACAAATAATGGTTGTGTCGATGTGGGTGATAATCCCGCCTTTTTCTTGAACAGAGTTTTGGGCTTCTTTGAGGAAATAGGCACTGTCTTTTCCTTTGTGTGACGGATCGTTGGGTGGAAAATGTGACCCGATGTCTCCATCACCAATTGTTCCGTAAAGGGCATCTGTGATGGCGTGGAGAACGACATCGGCATCGGAATGGCCTTCGAGTTTATGAGTGTGAGGAATATCAATCCCGCCTATGCGTAAGGATGATGCCCGCTCCCCAAAGGCGTGGACATCAAAGCCAATCGCTGTTTTGATAATGGGAGAGCAGGATGCTTTTTCGAGCAAGAATGCGGCCATGTCTAAATCTTCGGCGGTTGTAATTTTAAGATTGGTTTTATCGGATTGTATGATTGCGACTTGAATGCCGTCTTGTGCAACAAGTGATGTGTCATCCGTGAAATAGCTATTTTGATGTTTTTCATGCGCAGATTTTAAAACGCCAAAATGAAACCCTTGAGGAGTTTGAAGGGATAAGAGCGTTTCACGATCTATGACCCCGCCTAGAAAGTCGCTGTCTTTTGTTCTGATGGTTTCTGTGATGGGGGCGGCTAGCGTTGCGGCTTTGTATGTTTTGAGTGCTTTGACCAATTCCAGAATTTGTTTTTTTTGTATGCAAGGGCGGGCGGCATCATGAATGAGGACGTATTCGTTATCTTCCAGATTTAATGTTGCCAATGCATTGGCAACTGATTTTTGACGGGTTTCTCCTCCGTGGACAGGAGAGGGAAGGTCGAGCCCCTTTGTTGCGATTTCGTATAGTTCCTGATGAGTGGGATCAATCACGATGGTAATTTGTTTTAATCCTGTACAGTTTAGGAAAATATCTATGCTGTGGCGTAATACTGGTTTTCCACATAAGGGCAGGTATTGCTTGGGGATGTCGGCACTCATGCGTGTACCGGAGCCTGCGGCAACGATAACCACTGAAAAAGGCGTGATTTCTGGATCGAATTGCTTCATAACAGTATGGTTTAACTTGCTTTTTTGTTTATGAACAGGGATATTTCGCCTTATGTTGAAAACAAAGTCTTCTCAGGGGTTTCTTGGGTCAATGCGTGTTCCCGTCCGGTTGTTATGGATGCGCAGCCGTTTGCGCTCGTCATGGGATGGGCGTTTGGCTGTTTTGTTTATTTTCTTTGCGATTATTGCTGGTTTTTCAACTTATGCGGCTTTGCGCTCTGCGCCGCCATTTGGGGACAATCCTGATGCGGTGATCTGGCTTTTGAATATTGATCTGATTATCCTTTGTGTTTTGGGTATTTTGATTGCCAGACGGGTTGTGTCTTTGTTTACAACATGGCGGCGCGGGATTCCCGGGGCACGGCTTCATATTCGGCTTGTCTATATTTTTGGTCTTTTGGCGATGGCACCTGCTGTCATTATGACCGTGTTTTCATTGTTCTTTTTTCATTATGGAGTTCAGACATGGTTTAGTGATCGTGTGCGAACGGCTGTTAATGAATCTCAGGAAGTTGCCGAGTCTTATTTGCGAGAGCACCATCAGGTTATTCGGGCTGATATTATGGCGATGGCCAAGGATTTGGATCATGAAGCTGCGCTGATTTATACCAATCCGGCTGGTTTTGCCAGATTTGTTGAAACCCAAACGGTTTTGCGTGGTTTGTCGGAAGTTGTCGTTTTTAACAAGAACAAAGTGGTTTTGGCAAAATCCGGCGATATTTCGGAGTTTTTAGAACAAGATATTCCTAAATTTATGCTTGAAAATGCGGATGGCGGAGATGTTGTTATTTTGACGGCGGTTGATGATGACCGTGTGCAGGCATTGGTTCGGTTATCGGATGTTCCTGACGGGTATTTGTTTGTCGGGCGTTTGGTTGAAGCGAATGTTCTTAAGCATTTGGCGACAACGCGTGAAGCCGTCAAAAAATATGATGAAATGTCCGATCGGTATATCGGGCTGCGCCGGACAGTCACAATGATCTATATTGTGGTGGCGTTGATTTTATTGTTTTCGGCTGTTTTCTTTGCCTTGGCTTTTGCGCGGCGGCTGGCTACACCGATTATGGCCTTGATCGAGGCCTCTGATCGTGTACGCAAAGGGGATTTGACAGCTGTGGTTCCGGATCATAGTGGTTTTGAGGAATTTGACTATCTGGCGCGGTCGTTTAACCGGATGACGCGACAAATTCATGATCAGCGAAACGAGCTTATTCAAGCCAATCATCGCATTGATGAGCGTCGTCAGTTTACCGAAACAATTTTGGCGGGGGTTACTTCGGGAGTATTGAGTTTGGACAAAAACGGTCAGGTGACGTTGGCCAATGCATCCGCTATTTCTATTTTCGGTAAGAAGCCGGAAGTTATTTTGAAGTCCAATATTTCTGATTTATTGCCTGATCTTGTTGACTCGATCGAGCAAGCGTATGCGCGTCCCGATAAAGTTCACCAGAAGGAAGTTTATGTCCAGACTTTGGAAAAAGGGCGCAGGACTTTGATGGCAAGAGTTGGTATCGAGTTATTGGGTGACAGGGATATTGGTGCGGTTATCACGTTTGACGATATTACGGATGTACAAGCGGCGCAGCGCAAGGTGGCTTGGGCGGATGTTGCTCGGCGGATTGCCCACGAAATCAAAAACCCGTTGACGCCGATCCAGTTGTCGGCTGAACGATTGAAGCGCAAATATCTGTCTCAGTTGGGGGAAGACGATCAGCGGGTGTTTAGTCAATGTATTGATACGATTATTCGTCATGTTGGTGATATAGGGCATATGGTTAACGAGTTTTCGGCTTTTGCCCGTATGCCGGAACCTAAAATGCATGATGTGGATTTATTCAGCCTGGCTATGGATTGTTTGTTTTTTGCAAAGCAGGCTCATTCTTCTATCCGGTTTTCAGGAACAGATTTTTCTGCCAAGCGTGAGGCTTTTGTGCGTTGCGATGAGCAGCAAATCCGGCAAGCTTTGATAAATTTGATTCAAAATGCCGTTGAGTCTTTGGAAGACCATAAAAGGGATGATGGAGGTGTTTCGGAGATTGGTGTTTGGTTTAATGTTTATCCCGATCTTGACGGTGGTATTGTTGAGATTTTGATAAATGATAATGGTGTGGGATTTCCAAAAGATACCAATCCAGAATCTTTGACAGAACCCTATGTTACCTATAAGGAAAAGGGGACAGGGTTGGGATTGGCTATTGTTAAAAAAATTATGGAAGATCATAATGGAGTTCTTTCCTTTGGTGTGCCGGATCGGATAAGATTGAATTCGGACTGGAAGGATTTGGGCGGAGCGAGCGTATGTTTGGTTTTGCCTATTTTGGGGAGCTCGAAACGACTTGAGCAAGTTTAGTTTAACAAGTTAATTGTGGTTAATCGCATGTCAAAATCCAGAGCAGATATTCTTATTGTTGATGATGAAGCCGATATCCGGTCGTTGATTGTTGGCATTTTGGAAGATGAAGGATATGGAACCGGACAAGCCGAGAGTGCTTCTCAGGTCTATAATGCTTTAAGCAAGCGTTCCTTTGGTTTGGTTGTTCTCGATATATGGTTGAAAAACAGCGAGTATGACGGGTTATCTATTCTTGAAAAAATCAAGAAAGATTATCCGGATCTTCCTGTTGTTATGATTAGTGGACACGGAACAATTGAGACGGCGGTTAAGGCGATTAAGGTCGGGGCTTATGATTTTATTGAGAAGCCTTTTAAAACAGATCGTTTGTTGTTGATGATTGAACGGGCTCTTGAGGCGGCTGCTTTGCGGCGTGAAAACGCTGTGTTACGGGTTCAAGAAGATATGGCTGCAGATTTGATCGGTGAGTCTCAAATTTTTCAAAACCTTGTTTTGTCATTGGATAAAATTGCTCCGACAAACAGTCGTGTTTTGATTACGGGTTCGTCCGGTTCGGGTAAGGAGGCTGTTGCTCGTTATATTCACAAGCATTCTTCACGGGCAAAATTTTCGTTTATCGTGGTTAACTGTGCGTCCCTTACCCCTGAAAGTCTTGATGAAAAGCTGTTCGGGCGTGAGGAAAAGGGGCAGGTTATTCCAGGTGTTCTTGAACGTGCTAACGGAGGGACTTTATTACTGGATGAGGTTGCAGATTTATCTTTGGAGACGCAGGGAAAAATTTTGCGGGTTCTTCAGGATCAGTCATTTTCGCGTTTGAACGGGCAGATGCCGATTAAAGTTGATTTGCGTATTATGGCGTCAACAGCGCAAAGTCTGGAAGATAAAATTGCTAGTGGCGAGTTTCGAGAAGATTTATTTTATCGTTTAAATGTCGTTCCTATTTCTATTCCACGTCTTCAGGATCGCAAGGAAGATATCCCGGTCTTGATCGAATATTTTATGGAACAAACTTTGAAGGCATCAGGGAATACGGTGTCGGATTCCTCTGGGGGATTTCCAATTCGTTCTTTGTCAGAAGGGGCTCTGGTCGCTTTACAAGGGTATGTGTGGCCAGGAAATGTCAGGCAGCTTAAAAATCTTGTAGAATGGTTGATTGTAACATCTCCGAAGCCGGTAAATGGGGAAGATGTTGTTTCCATCCAGTCTTCGGAATTGCCGCAGGAGATTACGCAGTTTGTTCATGCTTCTTTAAAAGGAGAGTGGCAGACAGATATGATCTCTTTGCCGTTGCGGGAGGCTCGAGAGGTTTTTGAGCGGGAATATTTATTGGCACAGATTACTCGTTTTAATGGAAATATTTCCCGTACGGCGCAATTTGTGGGGATGGAGCGTTCTGCTCTTCACCGTAAGTTGAAATCACTTCATATTACGACATCAGAAAGAGAAGAGAGCGCTGAAGATGATCGACCACTCAAAGCCGTTGGCGCATGATCTTGTTCCTCCTCGTCCTGATGCTGTTTTATTCGACTGGGATGGAACTCTGATTGATAGTTTACCGATGATAAAGAGGTGTTACGATCATTTGACCAATCATTTTGGAATGCCTGCCATTGCCGAAGATCAAATCAGGGCAAATATGCGCCGTTCCGCGCGGGATTTGTTTCCCGATATTTTCGGAGAAAAGGCAGATGAAGCCTTTGACGTATTTTATGCTTTTGCACGGGAGCATCATCTGGATTATCTGGTATCGATTGATGGTGCCGACGCGTTTTTATCCTTTTTGGCCGAACATAAAATTCCCATGGGCGTGGTGAGTAATCGTAAGCATGAATTGTTGCTTAAAGAAATTCCCTGTTTGAAATGGGATCATTTTTTAACTTGTTTGATCGGGGCAGGTGAGGCATCACGGGACAAGCCTGCGCCAGACCCTTTAATACTCGCTCGTGAACGTATGGATGTTTCTTCGGATGCGTGTGTTTGGTATGTGGGAGACAGCGAGACGGATATGCAGGCTGCAATTGCTGCCAATATGGTGCCTGTGTTTGTTGAGCATGGATTAAGGAATTTATTAGATTGCCATAATGTTAATATATATCCTTTTTCATATTCTTCCTTTCCATTTCTTATACGTTCGGTTCAGATTTAGTTATTATTTTTCAACATATCTCTTGCTGACCTTCTTCCAGTCGATTATGGTGCGTCATAATTTTAGCAATGGCTGCAAATAATGGCGGAGAATATTATATGAACGAGAAAAGCCAAAATATTCAGGATGTGTTTTTGAACCGCATTCGCAAGGAAAAGCATACTGTGACGGTATTTCTTGTTAATGGTGTTAAGTTGCAGGGTATTGTCACTTGGTTTGATAATTTTTGCTTATTGCTAAAACGTGATTCTCACATCCAGCTTGTTTATAAACATGCTATCTCAACCATTATGCCGTCTGGTCCTTTGTCGCTTTATGATGGTGATGATTCTGACGACGTTGTTGAAACAAAATCCGAATAATGGCAGATGAAACACGGGGAGCGGCAGGGGGAACCTGTTTAATTGTTCACCCCGTTTTACAGGTTTTTCACAAAGGGGATTCTCAAATCTCCTCTGGTCGTGATTCTGCGTCTATGATTTCTGAAATCTCAGGACTTGCCGAAGCAATCCATCTGGATATTCTGGATGTTGTGTCGTGCAATGTCCGAAAGATTTCTGCGGGGCATTTTTTGGGCAAGGGCGTTCGTGAGGACGTTGTTGCCTTGGTCGAAGAGTTCGACCCTACCGTTATCATTGTTAATGCGGCTTTATCTCCGGTTCAACAGCGCAATCTTGAAATTGAATGGAAGTCCAAGGTCATTGATCGGACGGGTCTTATCCTTGAAATTTTTGGCAAACGTGCTCAAACCCGTGAGGGTAAAATGCAGGTCGAGTTAGCTGCGTTGAGTTATCAACGGTCACGGCTTGTCCGGTCATGGACTCACCTAGAGCGTCAGCGTGGCGGGGCAGGGTTTATGGGAGGCCCAGGTGAAACCCAGATTGAATTGGATCGCCGGATTATTGACGATAAAATCACCTCTTTGAAATTACAGTTGGAACAGGTGCGAAAAAATCGGGATCTTCAACGCAGAAGCCGTGAACGTGTTCCATTTCCTGTTGTTGCCTTGGTTGGTTATACCAATGCCGGAAAATCTACTTTGTTTAACACGTTGACCGGTGCAGATGTTTTTGCCGAGGATTTGTTGTTTGCTACACTTGATCCAACGATGCGCCGATTGAAAATGCCTGGTGGGCGCGATGTGATTTTGTCCGATACGGTCGGGTTTATTTCCGATTTGCCGACCCATTTGATCGCTGCGTTTCGTGCCACATTAGAGCAGGTTCAATACGCCGATGTGATTTTACATGTGCGCGATATTTCGTCACCAGAGACAGAGGATCAGCGTCTTGACGTGATCTCTATTTTGAAAGATCTCGGGATTGATTATGATGTTGATCCGCGCGTTGTCGAAGTTTTTAACAAAATTGATTTGTTGGATAGGGATCAGGGGTTCGGGGCTTGGCTGCGTGATCCCGAAATGCGGGGTCGGCAAGTTCCCGTTTCTGCGGTCAGCGGTGAAGGTCTGGATGTTTTGTTGTCGGTTATCGAAGCAACGATGATGGGCTCGCAGACGGAGATGGTTATTACGATTGATGCGTCCAATGGCAAGGCTTTTTCATGGTTGCATCGTCATGCGTCTATTCTTGAGCGTCAAGACGATGAGTCTTGCGAGAAAGTGCACTTGCGTGTTTCTATCGAAGACGGAGAATATCAGAAATATTTGGGGCTTTTTTCAGGACAGTCTATTTCTTGACGGCTTTTTTCTTCGGTTTTGCTTTTGCAAATTTTTGTTCGATCAGGGCTGTGATAGTTCTTATACCCATTTCTTTTCCACCTTGTGATTTTCCTGGTTGCGCGGTGTTTTGCCAAGCGCGTTCGTCAATGTGAACCCACGTTGTTTCCGGTGTTACAAAATGCTGGAGAAAGAGTGCTGCGGTGATTGAACCTGCGGGGTTGCCACTTCCTGCATTATTGATGTCTGCAATGGGTGAGAGAATGTCTTTTTTATAATCTTTCCACAGGGGAAGATTCCAGAGTGGGTCATTCAGTTGCATGGACAGTTTTTGAATATCATGTCCCAGTTTTTCATCATTGGAATAGACAACGCCCATGTCGTAGCCAACCGCGTAATGGGCTGCTCCGGTCAGAGTTGCGAAGTCAATCAGCAGGTCAGGGGATTCTTCGCAGGCCATGGTCAGGCAATCGGCCAGAACGAGGCGTCCTTCGGCATCGGTGTTTCCAATTTCGACTGTTGTTCCCGAACGGGATGTTAGAATATCGCTTGGGCGATAGGCGCGGCCAGAAACAGAATTTTCTACGCAAGGAATAAGCAGACGAAGATAGACGGGGAGTTTTGCACTCATAATCATGAGTGCGGTGGCTAAAGCCATGGCTGCGCCACCCATGTCTTTTTTCATTAAGAGCATGCCTGCGCTGGGTTTAATGTCATATCCACCGGTGTCAAAGCACACGCCTTTTCCGACCAATGTGACTTTTGGATGTTTCGGATTGCCCCAAGCCATTTCCGCCAAGCATGGGCGGCGTTCGCTGCCGTCCCCGACTGCGTAGATCAAGGGGAGGTTTTCTTCGAGGAGTTCTTTATCTTCGACAATACGAAACATGGCATCAAAATTTTTGGCAACGGTTGCAACGGTTTCGGCCAAAGTTCGGGGGCCGAGCGCATTTGGTGGCAGGTTAATCAGGTTTCTGACCAGATAGGATGCGCGTGCGGTTGATTCAATACGATTGATGTTGATTTTGGAAGGCAAAACCAATTCGGAAATTTTTGTTGTTAATTTCTTATAGTGCGAGAATTGGTAACAGGAAAGCAACCAACCGATACAGGCGTTTTCCAGTTCTTCGTCTTTCAGGTTGTTTCTTTCAATTTCGTATTGGCCATGCGGGATTTTTTCTGCCGCGGCACAAATGGTATAAATTCCGATTTGTCCTTCGTATCCAATATAAATCGCATTAATATGTCCCTCTGCCGAGAGGGTCTGGATAAAAGTACTGTCTTTGGCAGTCCAATTGGAATGGGCAAACTGGTTTTTGAGAGGGTCGTTTTGTTTGCTGACCCATTTTTCGAATTGGTTTGTTTTGACAAAATGAAGTGGGACGGTTTTTAAGTCTTTGCTTTTTTGAATCAGAGCGTCTGGAAGAGCAAGAAAATCAAATGTGGCATCGGTCATGTCGGGTCAATCTTATTGGATGGGTTTTTACGGCGTTTAGAATACGCAAGTTTTGTATTGTTACCAATCATTCTTTTTAATTCCGCCTTAACTATTTCCATATATATTTTCATTTGGAAATATATATACGGAGGATGATTATGGGATTTTTGGATGGTGTTGTGAATGGGGCGAAGAGAGCCGCAGAGAGAGCCGTAGAAGGTGTAGTTCGGGATGTTGTTGTTAAGCCTGTTGAAGGTGCTGTGCGAGAGACTGGACGGGCAGCAGAAAGAGGCGTTCGTGAAAAAGCCAGAGAGGCAACTCGACCCAATCCGCAAGAGCCTAAGAAAGAGGCGGGGCCAGCAGAAAAAAGTATGCTTGAACAAGGTTAAGATGCCGTTGGTGGTGCTTGGGATGCCATTAAAAGAAAGCATGAAGATGGGCTTAAAAATCCACCCCCTAAGCAGGATCCTTCTTATTCCGGTGATGCTAGTGATGTTTTGCCGAAGGCATCACAGCTTTTGGCCGACAATAAGGGCGATGTTGTTTCCCAGCCTGCACAAACTGCGCCTGTTCAGGTTGCTGCTGCAGCAATGAAATTTGACGCTCCACAGGTTTAAGTTAATCTTTGGTCAGGTGGTGAGCGGCGATGCTGCTCACTGTCTCCGTTGTTCATTGCGAGGAAGACTTTAGGCTGACGCGGCGATTCTTCACTGGCGTTCAGAAGGACAGAAATGGAAGTAAAGTTATTTGATTTAGGTCGCTTGAGTTTGTTCTGATGACTTTTTTCTTGCCATGTTTTCTATATATCATGTATTATTAGTTCAATAAGAATAAGAAAAATCTATATCTTTGTTTTAAAAAGATTTTCGAGGTGTGTTATGTCAGATTTTTTTAGTAGACGGCCTCCATTGAGGGATCATATGCTTATACCGGTTAGGCAAGCTGAGGCTCGGTATAGATTTGCTGGGCGCCACGCCTTTGATGGTTGGGATAGGCAGGTTGGTGACGCGATTGGTAGAACGATTAATGATATGTTCCGCCCCCTTACTTCTGCTGCGCGGCATCAAGAATATGATGCTTTGCGTGGTATCTATGGATATGGTGGCGGTTATCGCGGGTATGATGGTGGTGCGTATGGAGATCGGTATCGATATTCGGTGGGTGCTTCACAATATCCTTATGCGCAGTATCCGCAGGATCGCGGGTATGTTGTTGGCGGTTATCAAGGGGGTCGTCAGTATGATCGCTTTCAAGAAGCTTCTGCGCAATTTAATGGAAGATTTAGGCAAGGGGACGTTCGTCGTCCGGATATGGGTCAACACGATTATATAGAACAGCCATCACCAAGTGGGGCGAGACATGTTCTTGCTGATAACGGGCAAAGTATTACGGCTTTGAATACCGAGGTTCAAATTAACCCTGTTTGTAATTATTTCAGAGATGAACCTTGTGCGAAGGGGGATGTTGCGTTTGCGACCAATGCAAAAGCTGTGACATCGGGCAACCCTACACTCGAAAAACTGGCTGCTGGTCAAGAACAAGGGCGTTTTAGCAAGTCAGATATGGGTGTTTATCAACGCGCGTTGGATTTTGTTTCTCACTAAGTTTTTTTCTCACTAAGAAAACTATAAAAGTCGTTCTTTACGGGACGTTGCGTTGTTCTTAAAAAAATAAAAGGGTCATTCTGACCCTTTTATTTTTGTTGTTTACCATAGTGGTAAAGACGACTGGTTATGCTGCGTCTTGAAGATTTACAGCGGCAGTTTTTCCGCGGCTTGTTTCAAGATCGTAAGAAACTCTTTGTCCTTCATTGAGTGTTTTCATTCCTGATTTCTCAACTGCAGAGATGTGAACGAAAATATCTTTTCCGCCATCATCAGGAACGATAAATCCGAATCCTTTTTGTCCGTTGAACCATTTTACTGTACCGGTAGCCATAGTTTTGCATCCTTAAATTAAGTTATTAAAGTGGTAGTTATGTATTCTAGTCTCAGGGATGCATTCTATAGTTACAGACAACACCTTATAGGGTGTCACACTGATTAAATTCACCGCAGAAACTCATACGGGGGGAGTATAGCCTAAGTTTTTTTCCGTGTATATAGTCTTTCCAATTTACTTTCACATCGCGTTTTGCACTTTTCCTAGGCTTCTTCTGAGGGGGCTGCTATAAAAAACAGGCCATGAATGTATCATGGCCTGTCCCCGAAACGTAAAGCTCTAGGCGTGTTAGGCCGCTTGTTCTTTGTTCTCTGTTTTTTCAGTAGAAGAGCGGGCTTTGCGGCCTTTAATCATGTTTTCCAGACGCTCTGCGGCGGCTTCTTCCGAGATTTTTTCGACTGCGGCGACTTCGCGAGCCAACCGTTCCAAAGCAGATTGGTAAATCTGGCGCTCGGAATAGGATTGCTCTGTGTCGTCGTTGCTGCGCTTTAGGTCACGAAGAACTTCGGCGATTGAAACAGGATCCCCGGAGTTGATCTTGGTTTCATATTCTTGAGCTCGGCGCGACCACATGGCACGGCGAACATGGGCGCGGCCTTGTAGTGTTTTCAAGGCGTCTTCCATGCGGCCGCTCGATGATAGGCGACGTAAGCCAGAGGCATGAGCCTTGGATACTGGAACTTTGAGACGCATACGGTCTTTTTCAAAGGCGATGGCGTAGAGTTTGATTTCCATGCCACCAATAGTTTGAGTTTCGACTGCTTCGATTTCTCCGACACCGTGGGCTGGGTAGCAAACGTAGTCGCCTTTATTAAATTCGATTTTTTCTGCCTCCTTAGAGATTGGCGCCATTTGACGGACAGGTTGCAACGGAGCCAGAGGCTTGTTGATGACCTGAATGGGGCGGTATGCCGGTTTTGTCGATGCCAGACTTGTTGTGGATATCGATGTTGGCAGTTTTTGTGGCACCATGGTCACAATCGTTTTGGTTGAGCCGGTTGATAGAGACGGCATATTCTGATTTTGTGGCGTTTTTACAATAATAGGCGACTTTGCCGTTATTTTGGCTGGAGCTTTCGCTTTTGTTGTTGTTTTTACCGCTGTTGTTTTAACAGAGGACGTTTTTTTTGTTTTGGCTGTAACTTTAGGGGCAGCTGTTTTCACTGGAGTTTTGGCCGTGGCTTTTATCGGGGCTTTTGCTGGCGTCGCGGCTGTTTTTTTCGTTTTGGCTGAAATTTTCACAGGCGTTGTTGCTTTCTTTGTAATTGTTGCTTTTTTAGGCGCAGCTTTGATAGGCGCTGTTTTCACCGTTGTCTTTTTAACCGTTTTAACCGTTGATTTGACGGCTGTTTTGGTTGGAACTACTTTTTTAGGGGTGGCCTTTGCCTGTGGTTTTACTTTGGCTGTGGCTTTTTTTGCAGGTGTTACTTTTTTAACAGCTTTAACAGCGGTTTTTGTTGCTACTTTTTTAGCAGTTGGTTTGGCAATTGTTTTTGTTGTTTTTTTAGCGGTAGACTTAGAAGAAGTAGTCTTGGCAGCAGATTTCGCAACCGAAGTGGTTTTTTTTGCAGTAATTTTTTTGACTTTTTCGTTCTTTTTCATGCCTTTACGCCCTTTTGCTTGCATATCGGTTTAAGTGTAGTTTTCGGTGGCATCGCCCTGTGTCAAGCTTCGCCGGATTGCTCTTATTTCACGCTCTCGATGTTAGGTATATGGCAATGAAAATTGCCATTGACGCTGAATAAAGGAGTGTTTAAAAGACTAGTTGCCCACTCCTGTATCCGGCTCATCGCTTAAGCATGTCGGGGAGTATAGCAGATTTTTGGTATTTTTCAATTTTTTCTTTGCGAATCATTAAGATTTGCTTATTTCTGGTGGACTCGTTAGAGTTTTGAAGCTAATCACCTTCGCCAGGATTCGGAGAAAACCACTCTTTAAATTTATTTTTTAGTGATTTGAACTTTTCGGCTTCCGGCATCGGGCTTTTTTTGCGGGTGATATTGGGCCAAATAGATGCATATTTAGTGTTCATTTCAAGATATTCTTGGCCTGATGGGTGAGAATCCGGAACAATTGCTTCAATCGGACATTCCGGTTCGCAGACACCGCAATCTATGCATTCATCAGGATGGATGACCAATGTGTTTTCACCTTCGTAAAAACAGTCAACAGGGCAGACTTCAACGCAGTCGGTGTATTTACATTTAATGCAAATGTCGGTCACTACAAATGTCATATTAAGCCTCGGTGTAATTATATTGACGAGTTTCTAGGCAATTTTGCCTATAAAATCAAGGTGCGGTTTGTCGCGTTTAATGTGACGGTTTTCCCTGAGAGGATCGGAAAGATTTGGTTGTCATGTCCGAACGGCGCATTTGTTAGGATCGGGCAGATTAAAGTTTTTGCATAATTTTTTATCATTTGATCCAGATTCTCGCCATAGGGACGGCCTGTATCCTTTGAATCTGTGAATTGTCCGAAGATCAAACCGGATAGGTTTGTAAAATTTATGACTTGGGATAGTTGCCAGAGCATACGATCCAAATGGCTAAATTCTTCGCCTATATCTTCGAGTAAAAGAATATGGCTGTTCAAATCTGGAAAAAATTTTGTTCCGGCCAAAGCGCATAAAACGGATAAGGTCGCGGCAAAGACCGGTGCGGTGACTGTTCCCGAATGAATTGTTTGTGCTGTGTTCCATTGAATAGGTTCTACAGGTTTGTTTTCTAGAATGGAGAATGTCAGATTAAGGTGGCGGGAGTCCATTCGACCCAGTGTTTGGACTGTGGGTCCAAAATAGCTGCCTAGGCCTTGTTTTTTGTCCAGACAGAGGATGGCTGTTGTATCGCTGAATCCCATGATCGGTTTGCGATTGGTGAGTTGCTCCAGATCGGAAAGAATGAAACATGATCGGTTTCCGCCAGCCGCTGCCATTATAATATCCACATCGGGATGATTGATTAAATCTCTATAGGCTGCGAGTTTATCTTGGGGCGTTCCAGCCATTTGGTTGTCAGAATTTGTTCCGGAATAGGTTTGAGGATGGATAACCACATGATAACCACGATCTTGTAATATCTTTACGCCCGCTTCAAAGGCAGGACGGATGATGGAGCTGGACGGAGAAAGAATCCCTATGGTTTTGATTTGTGTCATTATATGATCTTACTTGATTGCTTTAAACGCCTCAAGCGCTGCTTCACGGGCTTTTTTATGATCGACAATCGGCGGCAATGTGTGTGAGTCGGGTGCCCATTTCCTTATATAGTTTTTTAGAGGATCAAATTTTTCGCTTTGAGTGGTCGGGTTAAAAATTCTGAAGTAAGGGGCTGCGTCCGCTCCGCAACCTGCAACCCATTGCCATGAGACGGCATTATTAGCCAGATTGGCATCGACGAGTGTGTTCCAGAACCAGTCTTCGCCGATGCGCCAATGGTAGCGCAAGTCTTTGATTAGGAATGATGCCACGATCATTCTGACTCTGTTGTGCATATAGCCTGTTGCCCATAGTTCGCGCATTCCTGCATCTACAATTGGGTAACCTGTTTGTCCTGTTTGCCATTTTTCCAATGTTTGTTGGTCTGGGTCTGCCCAGTTAAAGTTTTCAAATTTGCGGTTGAGCGGAGATGTCGGCAGGTGGGGGTTATAAAATAAAAGTGAATGGGAGAATTCTCTCCATGCGAGTTCGGATTGGAAGCAGTCCAAATCGGAATTGTGTCCTGATTTAATTCCGTATTCGGTGGCTTTGTACCATATCTGGTTGGGCGAAATTTCTCCGAAATGTAAATGCGGTGAAAGTTTTGAGGTTTGGTCATGTTCGGGGAAATTTCGCCCCTCTTTATATCCTGATAATTTTTTATCAAGGAAGGTGTCCAGTGCCGTTTGTGCGGCTGATTCTCCCGTTGTCCAAAAAGACATCATCGGGGTGTCCCAGCGTGGTGTTTTGGGCAAGAGATTTAGATCATTTGGTTTGTTGATTTGTTCGCTTGTCGGATAAAAAGTCGGGAGTTTTGGTTGCCTTAATGGTTCTCGCGGCGGGGGTGCATTCAGGCAACCTTTGCGAAAATACGGTGTAAACACCTTATAGGGTGTTCCGTCTTGTTTTTTTATTTCCCATGGTTCCCACAATAGAGACCCGTTAAAATCTTCGATTAAAATATTTTTGGTCAGGAGATTTTCTTTTATAATCTTGTCATGGTTAACGCGCCAAGGTTCGTAGCACCTGTTCCAGAATATTTTTTTTACGCCATATCGTTGGATAAGATCAGGAATAATTCTATCTGCTTTTCCGGTCATGCAAAGCAGGTTGCCGTTCATATTTTGTGAAAGTTGTTCTAAAGAATGGTGAAGCCAAACACAGCTGGCTTCACCTATTTTCCATTCTTTAGC
The DNA here is from genome assembly GCA_002425415.1 of Micavibrio sp. UBA5572. Classification (GTDB taxonomy): domain Bacteria; phylum Pseudomonadota; class Alphaproteobacteria; order Micavibrionales; family Micavibrionaceae; genus UBA1573. Next base: position 49,163 of record DIMG01000033.1, on the reverse strand, counting down.
ATTTTGGTCATCAAGAATGTAAATTGGAATGACTGGCGACCCCGACGAACAAGCTGCAAACCAAGCGGGATTGTCGGATAGTCTCAGGTCTTGTCTGAACCAACAGATAACGGGGGATGGCATTGAAAGGTAGGCCTATCCGTCTTTGTTTAGTTTTTCAACAATTTCATCAAGGATTTCATCTGCTTTGAGATTATCCACTTGACATGTTCCGGCGGCATTGTGTCCACCACCAGCATAGGAAAGGCACAATGCTCCAATGTCGGTTGTGCTGGTTTTATTGAGGATGGATTTTCCGATTGCAAAAACGGTGTTTTGTTTATTTTTTCCCCAAAGAATATGGATGGAGATATTGCATTGTGGGAACAAGGCATAAATCATGAAACGATTGCCTGCATAAATTGTGTCTTCATTTCTGAGATCCAGAGCAATAACATTCTTTTTAATCCGTGCGCAGCGTTCAATTTGTTCTCGAAATTTAGATTGTTGTTCTTTGAAGAGTTCGACCCGTTCTTTAACATCCGGCAATTCAAGAATTTCTTTGATGTCATCGTGTTCGCGGCAAAAATCTATGAGTTGCATCATTAACTGATAGTTTGAAATGCTAAAATCACGGAAACGACCCAATCCGGTACGGGCATCCATCAGGAAAGATAAAAGTTCCCAACCTTGAGGGTTCAAAACATCTTCTTTGGTGAAAGCGGCCGAGTCGGCTTTGTCTACGGCTTCCATCATTTCATCAGGAACGCGAGGAAAGCGGGATTTTCCCCCAAAATAATCATAAACAACCCGTGCTGCAGATGGAGCTTTCGGGTCAATGATATGGTTTTCTTTTAAGCCGCCGACACGTTCAACTTCGCTGGCGTGGTGGTCAAAAGCCATGAAAACACCTTCGACATAGGGCAGGTTGGTTGTAATGTCGTCTTGTCCAACTTCAATCAAGCCGTCTTGCATGTCTTTCGGGTGAGCAAAGGTAATGTCATCAATCATTCCTAATTCTTTGAGTAATATACCACAGACAAGTCCGTCCATATCGCTTCGGGTTATCAGGCGGTAACTTTTGTTTGGAAGGGGCATTAATTTTGCAGATTGGGACATTTTTTGACTCCGAGAATTTTGGACGGTTTTTACTGTATGGTTCATGTAAGAATATTCATTAAATCATAACGTATGATTAATGGTTTGCATATATTTTCCCTGTTTCTTATTTCTTCTTTAACATAATTTCATATGAATGATAAAGATTTCACTATTCATATTTGCTATTGGGATTTATGGTCTCGCTCAATATAGCCTCTTTATAGCCTCTTTTCTGAAAAGTTCTAAAATATGAATCGTATCTCTAATAAATCTGTGTGGTGGCATCTCTATGTTCCAAAGCTTTTTACAGTTTTGCAAGAGGGATATTCCCTTAAGTTTTTTCGAGCGGATGCTCTTGCCGGTTTGACGGTAGCCATTGTTGCCATTCCTTTGGCGATGGCTCTTGGAATTGCATCGGGGGCGACGCCGGATAAAGGATTGATTACGGCTGTTGTTGCGGGATTTCTGATTTCTGCCTTGGGGGGTAGTCGTGTTCAGATCGGTGGGCCTACGGGGGCGTTTGTTGTTGTTGTCTATAATGTTATCGGGCAACATGGATATGACGGATTGTTGATTGCCACTATGATGGCCGGTATCATGCTCTTGATTGCTGGTGCGGCAAGGCTTGGTACGTGGATCAAATATATTCCCCAGCCTGTTATTACAGGGTTTACGGCCGGTATTGCTGTTATTATTTTTTCTTCACAAATTCGAGATTTCTTTGGATTGGAAATCGAGAAAGTCCCCGGATTGTTTCTTGAAAAATGGAAGGTTTATTGGGATGCCCGAGATAGTTTAAATCTTGGCGCTCTCGGCGTGTCTTCGGCTTCCTTGGTTTTGATCTTTGTTTTAAGAAAATATTTTCCACATTTGCCTGCTTTTTTACTTGCAGTTGTCTTTTCCTCTGTGGCTGTGATTTCTTTTGGTCTTCCTGTCGTTACAATTGGCTCGGCTTTCGGGGAGTTGCCCCATAGTTTACCGATGCCGCATTTGCCAGAGGGCATAAACATTGTGAGGATTGTTGAATTGATACCTTCTGCGTTTACCATTGCATTTCTGGCAGGGGTTGAGTCCTTGTTATCATCTGTGGTTGCAGATGGCATGATTAACAGACGGCATCGCTCCAATTGTGAGCTGGTCGGGCAGGGGATCGCCAATCTGGTGTCGCCCTTGTTCGGAGGATTACCAGCAACCGGTGCTATTGCTCGGACAGTGACCAATATTCGCTCGGGGGGTAAAACACCTGTTTCCGGTATTATGCATGCTGTTTTTATCTTGCTGGCAATGGTTTTTCTGGCGCCTTTGGCTTCTTATATTCCGTTGGCTGCGTTGGCTGCTATTTTGATGGTTGTGGCATGGAATATGTCAGAGCATGAAAAAATCAGACATTTGCTAAAAGCTCCGTTTGGCGAAAGATTGGTGTTGGTTCTGACTTTTGTTCTGACTGTGGCTGTGGACTTGACGGTGGCTATCGAGGTCGGGGTCGTGTTGGCAGCGATTTTGTTTATGCATCAAATGGCCGAGCATACGGATTTTATTGAAAAAGATGTTGATGATTTAAGTGGAGACCGGATTCCCGTCGAAGAAGAATTGCCGAGTGATGTTGTTTCCTATCGTCTTCGTGGGCCATTGTTTTTTGGTGTCGGTTCGAGATTGATGGATGTGGTCGAACAGTTACAGCCCGCGCCAAAAATATTTATTTTGCGCCTTGGGCTTGTTCCGATGATTGATGCCAGTGGTGAAGCGGCCTTGCGAACCTTCTTAGATAACTGTCAGCGGAAAGGCATCTTTGTTATCTTGAGTAACCTTCAGCCTGCGCCAAGACGTGTTTTAAAACGTATGGGGCTTTTGGATGGAGAGGGGCTTGATTATGTTTTTTCTCAGGATTTCCAAGATGCTCGGGTCATAGCGCTTAAAAGGCTGGAATTAGTCACCATAAAATAAGCTTGCAGTGTATTTTTACTTATGTTAAATGCGAAGCCTGTTCGTTTATTTATGTATAGAAAAATCAGGTGTGAGATGAATTCAGGACAAGAAAAAGCTAAAGCTAAATTAGTAGAGTTGGATAAACGGGTTACTTCATATGCAGTTGGCGGCATTATGTGCGCGCTTATTGCTGTTGGTTCTTTAAGTGAATCTTTTTCCAAGTTTTCTGATGCTTCTCATTCTTCTAATCAAGCGAGGAGAGTCGAACAAGCTATGCAGACAAGCACAGCTGAAAATTTAGTGGCGCAGTATAATCAAGTGAGAGAGCGGGGTAGCCTTGATACTCTGAAGGCTTTTGGGTTCGGGTTTTTAGGATTGGTAAGTGGATGTGGGGCATTGGGTTGCGGAGTGGCCGTTTCTAGGACACGGGGAAAGCAAAGGTTAGTGGCTCACTGGAGTGGATTGAGTATTTGATCCTACAAAAAAACGTCCGCAGATAAAACCCCGCTGTTTGGCGGGGTTTTTGTTTTATGCGGTTTCGGCTTCTTCGGCATCGTCTTCTGTTTCGGCTTTGTCTTTGCTCTTCTTCTTTTTCTTTTTCGAATCAGAGATAACATAGACAGGTTTTTCGCCATCATTGACGGTTTTTTCGTTCACGATGACTTCTTCGACTTCGTCCAGGTCGGGAATTTCATACATGGTATCGAGAAGCATGACTTCCATAATCGAGCGTAAGCCACGTGCTCCTGTCTTGTGTTCGATTGCTTTGACGGCAATGGCGGATAGGGCTCCGTCTGTAAACGACAGTTTTGTGGATTCCATTTCAAACAAACGTTGGAATTGTTTAACCAAAGCATTTTTGGGTTCTGTCAGAATGGAGACCAGTGCGGCTTCATCCAGATCGTCAAGCGTTGCCAGAACAGGTAAACGTCCGATAAATTCAGGGATTAAGCCGAATTTCAAGAGGTCTCCTGTTTCCAGTTGGCGCATCATTTCGCCCGGGCGTTTTTCTTCTGAAGAAGACACATCTGCGCCGAATCCGATTGAGGTTGATCCTTTGGCTCTCATACCAATGATTTTGTCGATACCAGCAAATGCACCACCGCAGATAAACAGAATATTTGAGGTATCAACCTGCAAAAATTCTTGTTGAGGATGTTTGCGGCCGCCTTGTGGAGGGACGCTGGCGATTGTGCCTTCCATCAGTTTCAGCAAAGCTTGTTGAACGCCTTCGCCGGAGACATCCCGTGTTATGGACGGGTTGTCTGATTTGCGGCTGATTTTGTCGATTTCATCGATATAAACGATCCCGCGTTGGGCACGTTCAACGTTGTAATCACAATTTTGCAAGAGTTTGAGAACAATGTTTTCAACGTCTTCCCCCACATAACCTGCTTCGGTTAACGTGGTGGCATCGGCCATTGTAAACGGAACATCAAGAATTCTTGCAAGGGTTTGTGCCAGAAGGGTTTTACCCGAACCAGTAGGCCCGACAAGAAGAATGTTTGATTTGTTGATTTCTACATCTGCGCCTTTTTGGCCAATCTGCAAGCGTTTGTAGTGGTTGTGGACAGCCACAGCCAAAACGCGTTTTGCACGATCCTGACCGATTACGTAGTCATCGAGGACGTTTCTGATTTCGCTTGGTGTTGGAACTCCATCACCGGATTTAACCAGCTGTGTTTTATCTTCTTCACGAATGATGTCCATGCACAGTTCAACGCACTCGTTGCAGATGAACACATTAGGCCCTGCGATAAGTTTTTTGACCTCGTGCTGGCTCTTTCCGCAGAAAGAACAATACAGGGTGTTTTTAGATTCTGTTCCAGACGTTTTAGACATTACCGCGTGATCCTCACGACAAATTAATTTTAAGACTCAATATGTGCACTCTGCCAAGGCCGAGCGAACTGCGCAAGCCCTTCTTTTCATTATCTTATGCACTATTCGTTAATGAAAGATGGATGAGGCGAGGGGTGATTTGCGTTGCTTTAGGAAAGATATTATAAGGCTGTTGCCAAGTCCAGCCCTTAAGGGTTAAAAATCAAGGGATTATACCGAGGTATTATGAGAAGCATTGAGGAAATTATCGAATCATTCGAGCTGATGGACGATTGGGAAGATCGTTATAGGGTGTTGATTGATTTAGGAAAAATTTTACCAGAGTTGCCTGATACTCTTCATCGGGACGAATTTTTGGTCAAAGGATGTACATCCAAAGTCTGGATGATTCCTGACGTTAAGAGTGGAAAATTCACATTTCAGGCCGATAGTGATGCTCATATTGTCCGTGGGCTTGTTGCCGTTCTCTATGTTATTTTCAATAATATACCTGTGACTGACATTTTATCGGTCGATGTCGAAGAAATATTCTCCAAATTGGGGTTGGATCAGAATTTATCCCCGAATCGTCGTAACGGATTCTTCTCGATGGTTGAAAAAATTAAGGCTTTTGGTCTGCCTGAATAGTTTTTGTTTCGGGAAGTTTTAATCCGACCGGATAGGTTTCCCGAAGGATGTTGGCAAAAGTGGCTTCGATGTCATCGTTTTTATCCCCCTTCATTTGGGCTTCGATGGTGAACATCGATTTTTTTCCGATCCAGATTTGTCCTGAATAGATGTAGGGAATATTATCTTTTGTGCCAACACTCATGGTGGTTGATCTGCGAACGTCATCAACGTCATCGGATGAAACGTCATAGGCTTCGAAGCCTTGGTCGGAAAGAAGTTTTTCCAATGTTTTTTCAACGATCTCGTTTGTGTAGGTTGCCAACTCTTCCGGTGTGTATTCCACACAGGTGACGCGGAAATTAACCGATGCGTCAGGCGGTGCAATTTTTTTAAAGGTCACGATGTCGGTGCAATTTCTTTCTGCTCCTGCGTTCAGGCATTTGGTTTCGATAAATGGTTTTTCAGGAAAGGTCACCTGCATGTCGCAAAAATCAGGAGCATAGGTGAATGGTTCTGCTTGTGCAGAGATATTTGCAAAAATCGAGCAAGTCAGGATGGTGGAAAATAATAATTTCGACATATCTATTTTTCCCATGTTTGTGGATCGGCGGAGGTTTGTTCGCCTGTTTGCATATTTTTAATTTCATGTGGTTGACCGTCTTCAAACGGTGGAAACCAGACGAATGGGATAGCTTTCTTTTCAGCGTAGGCCATTTGTTTTTTGATTTTCTGGTAGGTGTGATAGAGTTCTACATTAAAACCGCGTTCGCGAAGTTGGCGGGCTGTTTGCGCGGCTTCATCCCGTTTGTCTTCGCTGGGCAAACAAACCAGAATATCGGTCGGGCATTTTGCACCGATTTCAAGTTTGTTGTTGATGCGCATGTATTCGAACAGGCGTGAGAGGCCGATTGAAATTCCGACACCTGGCAAGTGTTTATTGATATAGCTTCCGGCCAGATCATCATAGCGTCCACCCGAGCAGATCGAGCCGAAATCGGTATTTTCCAGCAGTTTTGTTTCGTACACTGTCCCTGTGTAGTAATCGAGACCACGGACAATTGAAAGGTCAGCCAGGACAAAGCCTTTTTCAATATGAGTCAGTTGATTCATTACTGATGCTAATTCAGCCAGCCCTTGAGCCAGTGTTTCATGGGATACTCCGAGTGCAAGAACTTGCTCCACAAAAGATGAGTCTTGTGTTTTGATGGTTGCAAATTTCAGAATGATTGTTGCTTTATCATCGTTCAAACCCGATTCAATTAGAAGTTTTTTGGTTTCGGTTTCACCGATTTTTTCAATTTTATCGACGGCGCGGGTGATGGGGGCTGGGTCTTCAATGCCGAGACCAGCGCATAGTCCCATCAGGATTTTGCGGTTGCTGATTTGCATTTGGAACGGCCCTATATTCAGGCCGCGCAAAATATCCACCATAATGGCAGCGAGTTCGCTGTCAAAATGCAGCGGGACATTATCAACGCCGATCACATCTATATCGCATTGGTAGAATTCACGGAAACGCCCAGCCTGTGGACGCTCGCCCCGCCAGACTTTTTGCATCTGGTAGCGTTTGAACGGAAAATCCAGTTCATTGAAATGTTGGGCGACATAACGGGCGAGGGGAACGGTTTGGTCAAAGTGCAAGGCCAGACGGGATTCTCCGTTGTCGTTTTCATCTTTGTGCAGACGTTCGATGACATAGATTTCTTTGTCGACTTCACCTTTTGCGCGCAGGACGTCTATTTCTTCGACTGACGGTGTTTCAATCGAACAGAAACCATAAGATTCAAATACGCGACGAATATGATCCATCCAGCGTTGTTCAATAAGGCGCACTTCGGGCAGCCATTCTGGGAATCCTGTAATCGGGCGTGGTTTGTAAATTTGTTTGGTCATCATTTTATCTGTTTTGAAGGTTTCTAAATCTTTATAGCTTAAATTTTCTACTTATCAAATAATTCCGAGAGGTTTGTAATCAAAGCCTCGCCGAGATCGGAGGCATCTGAGATTGTAATGGCGCGCCCGTAATAGCGTGTGACATCATGGCCGATGCCGATGGCAGTCAGATCGACTTTGCCGATGGTTTCGATCCAGTTGATGACGTGGCGCAAATCGGCTTCCAGAATATTGGCAGGATTGACGGATAGAGTTGAATCGTCCACGGGGGCTCCGTCTGAGATGACCATCAGGATTTTGCGTTCTTCGCTGCGGGATGCGATACGGTTATATGCCCAGACCAGAGCTTCACCATCGATATTTTCTTTGAGCAGGCCTTCTTTGAGCATCAGTCCCAGATTTTTTCTTGCGCGGCGCATGGGCAAGTCCGCAGATTTATAGATAATGTGGCGTAAATCGTTGAGGCGACCAGGGAGTTCGGAGCGACCATTTCCGATCCATATATCTCGTGATTTTCCGCCTTTCCATGTGCGGGTGGTAAAACCGAGAATTTCAACCTTGATCCCGCAACGTTCCAATGTGCGTGCCAAAATATCAGCACACATGGCGGCAATGGTGATTGGACGACCGCGCATTGATCCTGAATTATCCAGAAGGAGAGTGACAACCGTATCTTTAAACTCGGTCTCTTTTTCCTGTTTAAAGGTGAGTGGAACTGAAGGGTTGGCAATGACGCGGGCAAGTCGCGAGGAATCCAGATAGCCTTCTTCCTGATCGAATAACCATGAGCGTTGTTGGCGTGCCAATAACTTTCTTTGCAGGCGGTTGGCCAGTTTTGCGACAAGGGGTTGCATGTTGACCAGTTGTTTATCGAGTAGTTCACGCAGGCGGTAAAGTTCCTCGAAATCGGCTAATTCTTCAGCGCGAACGACTTCATCGTATTGGGTTGTATAAATGGCGTAGGTTGTTCCGGGGGATGTCTGATTTGCAGGGTCATCTGATTTTATTTCGGCAACATCATCATAGTTTTTGTTATCGTCTATTTCACCATGTTGCCCTGATGGATCTTCACTGGCGGCTTGATCGTCCTGATTGTCGTCAGTTTGTTTATCGTCACCGTCTTCGGATTGGTCATCGCCTTGGCTATCCTCTCCGTCTTCTGGATTTTCGTTTTCTGAGTCCAGATCACAGCTATCCGTTTCGTTTTTTTCTTTGTTTTCGGATGGGGCGTTATTGTCGTCATTGTCGATTTCGTTATCGCCGTCTTCGTCTGCACTTAATAGTTCAAGGCGACGCATAAGTTTGCGGCTTTCACCGATGAAATCTTTCTGGTTGGTCAGTGTTTCTTTCAGGCGTTGTTCCCAGTTTTTTCCCAGACGTTCATCAATCCAGCCTTGCCACAGGTTCACCAGATGGTTGGCATTGTCAGGAAGGGGCGAATTTGTGAGTTTCGACCTGATGAGCGCGTGAAGGGCATCGGGCAGGGTATCGTTTCTTCGGTTTTGTAATTGGTGATAGCCTAATTGGGCGCATTTTTTTTCAAGGGCAGCGTTCAAGTTTTGGGAAATGCCGTCATATCCTTGTGATCCCATGGCTTCTATGCGCGCTGTTTCTATCGCATCAAAAGCTGCGCGGGCGCGGTCGTCTTTCGGGGCAAGTTTTTGGTGTAGTTTGCTGTTATGGAGCTTCAAACGCAGGGCTTCGGCGTCGGCCTCGCCTCTGGCTGCGGCTTTGTCTTTCTCACTTAAAGAAAGAGGAGGAATGGATAATCTTGCCCGATTGTCCGGTTGGTTGGATAATTTTTTCGAGACGGTTTCGGCAGGGCTGTAATAAACGTCTACTGCTTTTTTACCGGCAATAGCCCGAACGGTTGCGGCCTGCGCATCCTTAAAATGTTCGATGTCGCTGACCGATGTCAATTTGTTATTCCTTGATGTCTGTACCGAAACAGCGTTGGTAATATTCCGACAGGATTGGACGTTCCATTTCATCGCATTTATTGTAAAAGCTGAGGCGGAACGCAAATTCACGATTACTAAAAATTTTTGTGTTTTCTGCCCAGCTGATTACAGTTCGTGGAGACATTAAGGTCGAGAGGTCGCCGTTTTTAAATCCTTCGCGGGTCAGGCTGGCCATTTTGACCATTTTATCTATGTCTTCGCGTTTGGCTTCCGGAATTTTTGCCATGACGATGGCAATTTCATCATCATGTGGAAGGTAGTTCAGAATAGTCACAATATTCCAGCGGTCAAGCTGGCCTTGGTTGAGCTGGTGGGTGCCGTGATAGAGCCCCGTTGCATCGCCCAAGCCGATGGTATTGGCGGTTGCAAACATGCGGAATGCCGGATGGGGGCGGATGACCTGATTTTGATCGAGCAAGGTCAATCGTCCTTCGGCTTCGAGAATTCGTTGGATAACAAACATCACATCGGGGCGGCCAGCATCATATTCATCAAATGTCAGAGCAACCGGATTTTGGATTGCCCAAGGCAACAAGCCTTCTTTCCATTCGGTGATTTGTTTCCCTTCTTTTAAGACAATCATGTCTTTTCCCAGAAGGTCGATCCGGCTGACATGGCTGTCAAGGTTGATCCGGACACACGGCCAGTTTAATCTTGCCGCGACTTGTTCGATATGGGTTGATTTCCCTGTTCCGTGGTAGCCTTGGATCATGACGCGGCGGTTAAAGGCAAAGCCTGCGAGTAAAGCCAATGTTGTGTCGTGGTCGAATTGGTAAGTTTCGTCTTTGGTCGGAACATTGGGCATGTCGTGGCTGAACCCCGGAACTTCCCAATCAATATCCAGCCCGAATGTTTCACGGGCATTGTACATTTTATCAGGAATAGAGGTGTGACGCGGATTGTTTGGCGTTAAGGTCGTCACGTCAAAGGCCATCGCCATGGGTTCTTGTTTGATGTCGGGCATTGGTTATTTTTTTTCTTTTTCTATGGTTTCGGGTGGGGTGGGTTGTTCGCAGATTCTCCATCCTTTTTCTGTAGTTTCAGGCTTTATGCATTCTTCTCCTAAAAACAAAGATCCTTTTTCCATTTTGTTTTTTTTCAGAATTTCTTTCATTACTGCCAGATTTTCAGGAATATCGACATTGAATGTTTTATCCAGAAAATCGGTCATTTCTTTGTCCCCTTTCTTTGATAGCATAAACATTCTCATTGCTATTACGGGTGTATCGGAAAAACGTCGAATAACATCAGGATTATTCTTCATATATAAGGATGCAGAAATATGTTCGTTGACTAGCGCATCGGTCTTTTTGTATTTGAGTTGGTCGTACAGTTCTGCCGTTGATGCTGTTTGTGTCAGGCCGATATATATTGCATCGGGAAATGCATTTTTTGTGATGTCGGTTAAAGCAAATCCGTCTTGTGTTGCAAATCGCGCTTTGTCCAGTTGTTCTTTGTTCAGAGTGCTGTCTTTGGGGACATAAATAAAATAAGGGAGCGAGCCAAGGTAAGCCGGAAAATCAAGAACTTGTTCCCAGTTTTCATCGGGTGTGGCGGGAATGCAGGCTGCATCAATTTTTCCGGATTCAATGGTAGGGACAAGTTGATCGATATTTACATCTTGTGCCCATTCGATTTTGAATCCGTTTCGTTGTGCGACACTCTCAAAATAATCATGGGTTATGCCGCTTACTTCACCTGTATTTGGATCGACAGAGATGTATGGTTCGTAAGGAAGGTAGCCGCAGCGTAATGTTTTGCTGGCGACTACGCGCTCATATGTCGAGGGTTGAGTTTCGGCTTTTGCCCCTGTCAAAGAGAAGGCAAAAGCAAGGAACATTATTGTCCCCAAGAGTCTTTGTTTGGGATTGGTCATAACTTATTCCTTATTCCTTATTTTTCAGGAAGAGTTTCAAATTTTTGGTAGGCCATCCTCAAGATAGTAAAGGCCATATTGATTTTCTTCAATAGCTCTTCCGCTTGGGTATCCGGGCCAATGTGGTCAGGGTGATATTTTTTGACCAGAATTTTGTAACGGGTTTTGATGCCTTCAAGTGTGACGGGGGGCTCTATGCCTAAAAGAGCAAGGGCTTCCAGTTCGGGAGTGTTTCTGGATGGGGTATTATTATGATATTCTCGGGACTTCGGCGGTTCTTCATCTGTGAAATTGTAGGTTTGCCATGCTTTTTGGCGAAGAGTTTCATTGAACATGCTGTCATGTCGTTGGGTGGGGCGATCCCAAACGGTGCTTTTATTGATATGGTGTTCAATATCGGCAGGAGACATGCCTGAAAAGAAGTCCCACGCTTTGTTATATTCTTGAACGTGTGGTAGGCAAAACCAGTAATATTCACTGAGCGCGCGATCCTTTGGTGCCTTGAAGTCCCCACATTCCTGACATTCCGGCATATCACAGTTGCGTTTGTTTATGCGGGTTTCCTTATAGGAGTCTGCAAATTCTGGTGAGTTCGGTTTTAAAAATATTTCAGGCATTCTTTTTATGATAAAATGAAATGGTATCAAGGAGCAAAATAAATGTCAGTTCGTGAGCGCATAATCAAGGCTTTAGAAGAAGCTTTTTCCCCTTTTTTTCTTCAAGTGGATGATTTTAGCGAAAAACATATCGGTCATAGCGGGTATCGGGACGGCGGGGAAAGTCATTTTGAAGTTATTGTCGTGTCCGATTTGTTTGTAGACAAGTCTTTAACCGAGCGGCATAGGATGATTTATCATGCTTTGGATGAGGAAATTCGTGGGGGGGTGCATGCCCTTAAAATCAAAACCTTGACGGTCGAAGAAGCGAAAACGCGAAAAATGTTTATTTAATGTAACCAATGGTTGATTAATTCCCCAACAAAATGTACACTTAAAGGTGTAACTTTAAGGGGGGAGAGTATGACTTTAAAAGAATCAAATTGTTATTATCGGGTTGATGATGGTTTTTTAGCATCGAATGTTATGGCTAGTGATCAGCGTCAGAAATCCACTTTGGTTAGTAAAAATATTACCATTTTGGGGCGGCGCACGTCGGTTCGATTAGAGCCGGAAATGTGGGATTCTTTGTATGATGTTGCTCGTCGCGAGCGTACCAGTATTCACAATGTTTGTTCTCTGATTTATCTGCGTAAGGTGAAGCAGAGCACTTTGACGGCGGCAATTCGCGTCTTCTTGCTTTTGTATTTTAGGGCGGCCAGTACAGAAGACGGTCATGCTCATGTGCATCATGGCAATTTTGAAAATATGAAAGCACGCGCTCGCGTGACCGAAGTGGATTTATGTTCGGAGAATCAAAAACTTTTCTCCAAAGCTGTTTAATTATACTCGTCCCATGGATAGGAATTTTTGACGACGGCGTTTGAACAATCTTTCTGAATCCCATGGGCTGAGTTCATTCAAGCCTTTTTCTATCTTCTGACTGACCATGGCTATGGCCTCGTCTTTTTGGCGATGCGCACCGCCCAGAGGTTCAGGGATGATCGCGTCGATCAGTTTCAAGGATAATAAATCTTGGGCTGTTAGCTTAAGCGCTGCGGCTGCTTCTTCTGCTTGTTGTGCCGAACGCCATAAAATTGATGCACAGCCTTCAGGAGAAATGACAGAATAAATTGAATGTTCAAGCATATAAACGCGGTCTGCTGTTGCAATGGCGATTGCTCCTCCAGAGCCGCCTTCGCCGATTATCACAGAGATGATCGGGGTGCGCAGACGCAGGCAAGAGTCAATGGATTGGGCAATGGCTTCGGCTTGGCCGCGGGCTTCGGCATCAACGCCCGGATAGGCTCCGGCAGTGTCCACCAATGTAATGACGGGGAGCTGGAATTGGCTGGCCATATCCATCAGGCGGATGGCTTTGCGGTATCCTTCGGGGCGAGCCATACCAAAATTATGTTTGATCCGTGATGTCGTGTCGTTTCCTTTTTCTTGTCCCATAACAACAACAGAGCGACCATTAAATCGTCCAAGACCACCAACCAAAGCGTCATCTTCACCGAAACAACGGTCTCCGGCCAATGGTGTGAAATCTGTTATCATTCCTTTGATGTAATCGCAAAAATGGGGGCGTTCAGGATGACGGGCAACTTGAACTTTTTGGGCGGCCGTTAACTTCCCGTATGTGCTCATCTTCAGCTTTTCAGCTTTAGTCTCAAGTCGGCTGATTTCTTCCGAGATGCTAAAATCTTTGCTGCTGGTCATGTTTCGCAGCTCTAAAATTTTTCCCTCTAGTTCTGCAATCGGTTTTTCAAATTCCAAAGCAACCATGATTGATTATCTTCCTTCTAACTTGGTTTTGTCTTGCACCATAGCAAATCAGGCAGATCGTTTCAAATGCGACCTGCCTGATTTCAATAATAGTTGTTTATAAGATTAAGCTTCCTGTGAAAGAGGGTGAGCTTCTTCTACAGTTTTCTTAAGTTTTTTGCCAATGATATGGGTGTAAATTTGTGTTGTCGCAATGTCGGCGTGACCAAGCATTTTTTGAACAGCACGAAGATCTGCACCGTTGCTGAGCAAGTGCGTGGCAAAGGCGTGGCGCAAAATGTGCGGAGATACGTGATCTTCGTCAATTTTTGCAGCACGTGCCAAGTCTTTCAACAATTGGGCAAAGCGTTGGCGGGTCAAGTGACCACTGTCTGAAGTTCTTGACGGGAAGAGCCATTTGGACTGACGTCCTGCTTCTTCACCGGAAATGAACTGGCTGCGAACATCGGAATAAACCGCCAATGCTTTTTGTGCAGAGTCGCTTAATGGAACCATGCGTTCACGTCCGCCTTTGCCTTCAACCATGATAAACTGGCTGCCTTCAGCGATGGCTGACATTGGAAGGCCTACCAATTCGGATACGCGTAGGCCGGTTGCATAAAGCAATTCGAGCAAGCATACCAAACGGAGGCTTTCCGCGCCGCCTTGTTCGCCTGCCACTTTAATCAGCGTGTCTACTTCGCCTTCGCTTAAAGTTTTAGGGAGAGTGCGTGTTTGTTTTGGGCTCTCGATTCCTGATGTAGGATCTTCATTGCGCATGTTTTCCGACACAAGGTAGCGGTAGAACTGACGCAAAGCCGACAAGCGACGTGCAACCGTTCTTACAGCAATCTGGTTTTTGTTTTGGCCTTTTACGTGAATTTTTGAACTCAAATCCTGTAAGTAGGCTTTCAGATCATCAGTTGTTGCGGTGTCAATTTCTTTTCCGCGTGTATTACGCAAGTACAAGCTGACATCAGCCAAGTCACGCCAGTAAGCATGACGGGTGTTCAGCGCAGCACCGCGTTCAGTTGTAAGCATATCTAAAAATGTGTCTACCGTTTTTGACAGAACGGGTTTCGGCATAGCCGGACGACCTGGACGAGCCATTGTAATTTCTCCTTTATTCTCCAGTATAATTCCAGAGCTTTTCTTTTGCCCCAGACTTTTTTGTTAACACTCAACCCCACAGACTTGAGAGTATTGAATATTCTTTGTGCGGTGACAAGTGTCAGAGTGACGTTATCAGGCGCAAGTTTGTTATTTATTCAAACTTTCAATTACCACCTGATTGGATTGCTTCTTTGGCTATCCTTTTCAGGCTACTCAGAATGTTACACAAAGGCATTACATAATTGCTAGGCGCTGTCAAGCCAAAAATATTGTCATAAAAACAAACGTATTGTTTTGAAACATAAATGAAGAGGTGCTATTTTTTATCTAACCATTTGTTTTTATTTAATATTAAAATTTTGAAGGGTGGTTTTAAAATTGGTGTGAGTGAATATTATTTTTTGTATATTAATATGATTTTAGGGAAAAAATTCTTTTTCATTCTTTTTTTAAGATTTGATTCGTTTCGATTCTTGAAAGTATTATCCGTCTGTTTTGACATTTTCTTCGAGAGGTTCTGTTTGATCTTCTTCTTCCAAGGGAGAAGAAGCCTGTTCCGAAATACGAATTAGCCCCCTGTGGGTTGCTTCGGTTTCTAATATTTGCTTGATTTCCGGGTCTTGCTGCTCAATTGCAAGGAGCAGGGATAGAGGTAAATCGGCAAGTTGTTGGGTGGCATCACTGTTTTTCAGAATCTCTGATAGTTTTCCTAAATTCCCTAAGGCAACTAAAGATATTTGATCGTAAGAATTTAATTTTTCGATTGTATCAGGGGCATCTAGCCCTGTTGCGGCCACATAAATACGTGAGGCATTTATAAATTTAAGTGTTTCATCTTCTCCGGATGCGGGGCCTAGTAGTCCGTTGCAAAACAATCCGACTTTATCCCAAAAAGATGGATTTTCTTGGTGAATGTTGGCAGGCAAGGCTTTTTGTTCGAGGCAGGCCAGAGCCGTTTGCTTCGCCCAGAACATTGCAGATACTCCGGCTTCTGCCGCTTGCGAGGTTGGCGGTATGCCTTCGTTCATTTTATATAATGACAAAACTTTTTGAAGTTCTCCGAATTGTAGCAATTTTGCTAGTCTGATGGAGTAAATGTCCAAAGTTTTTTGGTCTCTTTGATCTGGCGTTTCGTCTGCTGGAGGGCTTATTGTGCTGATGATGTTAATGATGTTGTTGCGTGACATATCTTTTTCACTGTCCAAAGATAAGTCGCCGAGTTTTTGGATTATGTCTTCTCTTGATAAATTTTTCCACTCTTTTGGGAGTTCAAAATTTTCGCTATCAGATGGAAGGGTTAATGCTTCCAATGCTCCCAGGTCTTCTACTGAATGAGCCATTTGGACATCAGGAGCCGCTTTGGATAGGCCATCTGTCCCGTTGTTATTTTGAACTGGGGTTATTTTGCTGGGCAAAATGCGGGTTTGTTGAATGGCTGGAGGTCCCTGCATTTCTTGTGCCTCTTGAGCTTTTCCTGTTATTGGAAAGGATGGAAGAATCAGGCAAAACAACCCTGCAATTGTTAAAGCATAGTTGTGTATTGGTTTTTGGTTCTTTTGTATTCCCATGGAATGAGGGCTTTCTTAAATATGTGCAATATTACAGGAAAAATTACTGGCCAGAAGTCGTTGATGGCGTGACTTCCTTGGTGATGGTTTTTTGTGGAATGGTTATATCCGCTGCACCAAGGTAAATTCCGCTTGCAATGATGGCTAGGATGACAAGGGCAAAAAATGTTTTTATGAGTTTCATGGGTGTTTTTACCTAAATTCCAGTGTCTCTTTTTTTGATTCGAGAAAATTAAACGATTTGTCCAATATAATGCTTAAATTCCCTTTATGAACAGTGCTTTTTCATCTATTTATGTCCCATGATTGAAATAGAACATTGTCAAGACGACGTTAAAGCTCTTTTGGATCGCCCAATTGTCCTTGTTGGCATGATGGGAGTCGGAAAAACGACTGTTGGTAGGCTTCTGGCTACACGACTGGGGTGGTCATTTTATGATAGTGATGACGAAATTGTCAGATCTGTCGGAAAGTCTATTTCGGAAATTTTTTCCGAAGATGGAGAGCCTGCCTTTAGGGATCTTGAACGGGCGACCATCAAGCATTTATTGGCAAATGGCCCTTGTGTCATTTCATCCGGTGGCGGTGGAATTACCGTGTCCGAAACGGCTCAAGCCATCAAGGAACGTAGTCTTTGTATCTGGATGGATGCCGGTCTCCCAATTTTGCTTAAACGGACGGAAGGGAGTGATCGGCCGTTGTTGATGCACGGAAATCCTGAAGAGGTTTTAAAAAATCTTTTGGAAAAACGCCGTTCTCATTACGCGCAAGCTCATATCCATGCTTTGGATGACGGGTTGACTCCCGAAGAAATGGTTAATCGCATTTTGCTGCAAATACGCGAGCATCTTTACGTATCATCTTCAGAATCCGAGAAGGAAAAGTTCGTACCTGAGGCAATATGTTTAACCGTGTCGTTATTTGATCGCAGTTACCCGATATTTATCGGGTGTGGTTTGCTGAAACAGCCTGATTTGTGGTTGGCGCATGATCTGCAAGGGCGCGACGCTTTTGTTTTAACTGATTATAATGTGCGGGAACGTTTGACGGATAGTTTTGTTGAGACGCTCAGTCCTTTGATGAAGTCGGTCTCGATCATGGAATTGGCTCCTGGTGAACAGACAAAATCTTTTGAACGGTTTCAGGCAGTTCTGGAATGGATGATTGAAAACGGAGTCAAAAGGGATTCTGTCGTCTTTGCTGTGGGGGGGGGGGTTATTGGTGATCTGGCTGGTTTTGCGTCCTCATCGATTCTTCGTGGCATAGATTTTGTTCAAATTCCTACGACTTTGTTATCTCAAGTGGATAGTTCTGTCGGTGGGAAAACCGGGATTAATTCTAAAAGTGCCAAAAATATGATTGGTGCTTTTTATCAGCCTAGAACAGTTGTGATTGATCTTGATAGTTTGGCTTCTTTGCCGCGTCGTGAATGGCTTTCCGGTTATGCTGAAATCGTCAAATATGGCCTGATCGGAGATGAAGATTTCTTTGAATGGCTGGAAAGTCATGGAGCCTTGATGCTGGGTGGTCGTATCAGCGAAGCGATTCGGGCAATCGAGTCAGGGTGTCGTATGAAAGCTGAAATTGTGTGTAAGGACGAGCGCGAGGAAAATGGTTTGCGGGCTTTGCTCAATTTTGGACACACATTTGCCCATGCTCTGGAATCTGCTGCCGGATATGATGGAACTTTACTTCATGGTGAAGCCGTTTCAATCGGAATGGTTTTGGCTGCGAGATTGTCCCAGCGTCTGGGGTATTTGGTTCAAGATGATGTCAATCGCATTTATAATCATTTAAAATCTTTAGGATTGAAAACAGAAATTAGCGATGTTGCCTTTAAAGAAGATATTACTGCCGATCAGCTTTTGTTGATTATGCGCAAAGATAAAAAGGCCAGTGTCAGTGGTTTGAAATTCGTTGTCTTGAAACGAATTGGACAGGCGGTTTTAGAGTCTGGTGTATCAGAAAATATGGTTAAAGAATTACTTGAAGGGTCTATGAAATAAAATGACAACTGGTTTGATACTTTCTATTTTCGGAATTTTTATTCTTTTAATTTTATCGGCGTTTTTTTCCGGTTCGGAAACAGCTTTGACGGCAGTTTCTTCAGCGCGGATGCATTCTGCAGAAAAGGATGGTGATAAAAAGGCTGCCTTGGTTAATAAAATTCTCGGCAATAAAGAGCGGATGATCGGCGGGTTATTGTTGGGAAATAATATTGTCAACATTACGGCATCGTCCGTGGCTGCGGGTACATTGATTACGATGTTCGGTGATACAGGTGTTGTTTATGCGTCGGCGATTATGACGATTTTGGTGGTTATTTTTTCTGAAGTTTTGCCAAAAACTTACGCGCTGCATCATGCCGATAATATGGCGCGGTTTGTTTCTCCTGTCGTTTATGCTGTTATTTTTGTTTGCGCCCCCGTAACGGCTGTTATTACCAGAATTGTGCGGGCTGCTTTGGCTGTTTTTGGTGTTGATATTTCCAAAGTTCAGGCAGGATCCCACCTCGAAATGTTGCGCGGTGTGATTGATATGCATACCGGCCCGGAAGAAGAGGTTCATAAACAACGTGCTATGTTGCGATCTATTCTTGATTTGGCTGATGTCTCCGTGGATGAGGTCATTATTCACCGCAAAAATGTGGTTATGCTTGATCTAGATGATCCAACCGATGTCTTGATTGATGAGATCATGAAATGCCCTTATTCACGCATTCCTTTATACCGTGAAACAACCGATAACATTGTTGGAGTTATTCATACCAAGTGGCTGATGCGCGAATTGAAAGCCGTGAATGGTGATACGTCACAGATCAATCTGGAAGAGATTGCCAGTGATCCTTGGTTTATTCCTGATACGACTGTTTTATATGACCAGTTGCAGGCGTTTCGTGAGCGTGGCGAACATTTTGCCTTTATCGTTGACGAGTATGGATCATTTGAGGGCATTGTGACCCTTGAGGATATTTTGGAAGAAATCGTCGGCGAGATTACCGATGAGCATGATATGTATATTAACGGTGTTCGTGTTCAGCCTAACGGGTCTTATATGGTCAATGGAGATGTGACCATTCGTGATTTGCGCCGCGAATTGGATTGGGAGTTGCCGGATGATGAATATTCAACGGTCGCGGGGTTGTTGCTGTATGAAACCCGTCAAGTTCCCAAGGTCGGGCAAAAATTCAAGTTCCATGAGTTCCAGTTTGAAGTGGTGCGCCGTCAACGCAATCAGGTTACGCTGGTTCGGATTACTCCGCCTTCGTTGGAGGAAGAGCAGGAACAAGCCAATGCGCAATAATCTCAATTTGATCGTCGCGGAATAATGATGGCACATGTCCGCAGTCGGGCAGGGTTACAAGATCCATTGCGGCTCCTTTTTTGTTGGCTTTCATTTGATCTGCTACTTGTGCAGGAAAGAGCGTTGATAATCCACCGCGCAGAGCCAGAACAGGTTGTGTAATTTTTTCCCATGCTGCCCAAAGATCAATTTTTCCAAGAGGTTCTTTTTTGAACATGACCGCTATTTTTTCGTCCATGTTTCGCCCGTATTTTCCTGACTCATTTTTTCTGAGATAAGTCGCGGCAAAATGCAGCCATTGATTTTCATTCATATTGCCCCGAGAATAGGGGCTTCCCAGTCCCATTTTCAGCAGGGGAACGAGGTCTTCGATTTTTTCGTATTCTGCGGTCACAGTGATGTATTGGGCAATAAAATTGAGATCGGCCTGGGGAACTTCAACGCCGACATCATTTAAAATCAGACGTCTGATCGGTGAGTCTTCACGCGAGGCGATGCAAAATCCCAAGAGTCCACCCATGGAGACACCCAGAAAGTCACAAGAGTTCGGGGATGTGCAGTTGATGTCTTTGAGTAATAAATCGAGATCTTTGAGGTATTGGTCAAAATTATAATCTAACGGGTCATCGAAATAGGCACTTTGTCCGCGCCCAGCCATATCGATGGCCACAACGCGGATGTTGTTGTGCGTCGAGAGGTATTCGCCGACATATTTAAAGTCACCGGAATTTCCGGTCAGGCCGTGAACACAAACAAGCGTGTTTTCGGGTGGGTTTGTTTCCCCCCAGATTTTATAATGGAGCTTGTAAGTTGTTTTTGACGGTGTGTACGTCTCGAGTGTATGTGTTTTCATGGCATTCAATGGCAGTGATAAATTGTTTATTGAGAGTAAGCTGCTGTGTGTGTAGCGATTGTTTTAAGTGGGCGAGGGTCATTTTGAAAGTTTTGAAAGGCACTGTGATGGATAAGAGTGCATTGTGAGTTGCCATTAAAAAACGCTCTCAGGCAATTTTCCGATGTGCCATTGATGATGAATGTGTCAATTCCATATCTTGCTGCAATTCGTGCGGCTTCGAGTTTTGTTTCCATGCCGCCGCATGAATGATCTCCGATGGGGCCTGATGCAGCGAGGATAATGTCATTGGTGATAATATCTATTACAGGGAGATGTTGTGCATTAGAATTGATTTTTGGATTGCCTGTAAAAAGTCCATTGACATCGGTAATTAAGATCAGTGTGTCGGCTCCGTCAGCAGCAGCAGCAAAGGCAGAGAGCGTGTCATTATCACCGAATCTAATTTCATCTGTGGCAACTGTATCATTTTCATTGGCAATCGTAATGCCACCTAACTTCCGGATTGCTTCCATAGTACCTTGAATGTTTCTAAATCCATCCTCGGTGGTCAGGCTATTTTTTGTGACAAGAACTTGTGCCGCTTTCATTCCATGTGGAAGAAAAGCCTGTTGGTACAATTCCATCAATCTGATCTGCCCAAAAGCAGCATAGGCTTGTTTTTCTGCTGTTGATTGAGGAGGGGGACGATTTCCCAGCACACGTTCAAGTGAGATAGCGCCGGAACTGGTGAGTGAAAATTCGCGTTGCAGAGTTGTGAGACTTGCAACAAATTTCCTTATCCAGTTCGAATGCACAAGATTTTGTTCGGTACAGGCTATTTTATTGGAGCCAATTTTCGCCATAAAGCGCCGTGTGCTTTGAATGCGCTCAAGCAGTTGCTGTTGGGTCGTAGAGCTTGATGCTGTCTGATTCTTTTTCATCTTTATTTCGTGCTTCTTTTTCTTCTTTTATAATTTCGACCAGTTTAAACAGAAGGGGGCGGAGGCCTTCTCCGGTTACGCCAGAAATGAGCCACGGTCGCGCACCGAGTTCTTGTTCGAATTGGTCGGCTATGCTTGTCATTGTTTCTTTATCAACGGAATCTATTTTATTGAGGACAATGAGTTCGTTTTTGTCTTCCAGATTTGCTCCATATTCTTCAAGTTCATTTCGGATAATATGATAAGATTCGAGCGGGTTTTCTTGTGTGATGTCGATCATGTGGAGCAACACAGCCGTCCGTTCAACATGCCCCAGAAATCTTGTCCCCAAGCCTACGCCTTCGCTAGCTCCTTCGATTAGTCCGGGGATGTCTGCCAGCACAAAGTCATAGTCTTCGATCTTGACCACGCCGAGATTCGGGTGAAGCGTTGTGAATGGATAATCCGCTATTTTTGGTTTTGCCGCAGAATTTGCCGCCAAAAATGTTGACTTTCCAGCGTTCGGCATACCGATAATCCCTGCATCGGCGATGAGTTTCAGCCGGAGCCAAACCGATATTTCTTGCCCTGGCCACCCATTGGTGAATTTTCGGGGGGCTTGATTGGTCGGGCTTTTGTAATGAGCGTTGCCAAAGCCGCCATCGCCGCCTTTTAGAAAGACACGACGCAATCCTGGACGAGTCATGTCGGCCAGTACGGTTTCTTTGTCCTCATCAAGGATTTCCGTTCCAACCGGAACGCGGATGATTGTGTCTTTGCCATGCGCCCCAGAGCGGTTGCGCCCCATGCCATGATGACCTTTTTCACCCTTGAAATGTTGCGCGTAGCGAAAATCAATCAAGGTATTCAGGTCTTGGGCGCATTCAATAATAACGTCGCCCCCCTTGCCGCCATTTCCGCCGTCAGGTCCACCAAATTCAATATATTTTTCACGATGGAATGAACAGCAACCTGCGCCGCCGTCACCGCTCTTCATGTAAATTTTTGCTTCATCGAGAAATTTCATTTTTGTTTTTCCTAAACAAAAGCCCGCCATTGGGCGGGCTTTAGATCCTTTAAGTGCAGGACTTATTCCGCCGCTTGTGGTTGAGCATCATTGCTCGGTACAACGTGTACAATCGGGCGATCATTGCTGTCGCGGGTAAACAGAACTTGTCCGTCAACCAATGCGAAAAGTGTATGATCTTTACCGATACCAACATTTTTACCTTGTTTAAATTTCGTTCCGCGTTGACGGATGATGATGTTTCCGGGAATAACTTTTTCTCCGCCAAAACATTTTACTCCAAGACGTCGGCCTGCTGTGTCGCGACCGTTTCTAGAGCTACCGCCTGCTTTCTTGTGTGCCATAATTCAATTCCTTTCGTTTGCTTACGCGCCAGCCTGAACTAGGCAGCCTTGATTTCTGTTATTTTGATTGTTGTCAGGTCTTGACGGTGACCGTTTTTACGACGGTAGTTCTGACGACGGCGTTTTTTGAAGATAATGACTTTTTCGCCACGACCTTGCTCTAAAACTTCAGCCACAACTTTTGCACCTTCTATGATAGGGGCGCCCACTGTGGTTTTGTCTCCGTCAGAGATCATCAAAATGTCTGTAATGTCGATTTTTGAGCCAACTTCAGCGTCAAGTTTTTCGACTTTCAAGAATGTGTCTTGCTGTACTTTGTACTGCTTTCCACCTGTGCGGATTACTGCAAACATGGTTTACCTTTGCTTCTTTCGTCAATTCCCCTTCTGGAGGGGTCTTTTTATGTTGGTTATATTTTAAGTTAGTTTCGCGCTTATAAACGATTTATTTACCCAATGTCAAGAAACTGTTGGTTGGAGTATTGTATCGTGTCAAAAGCATTTCTATCAACCGTGGACTTACGGAAAAAGGTTTCACCTGTTATCTCTATTTACGGAGATCACGGGAAGTTTGATTTAACCAGAATCATTTGGGAGCTTATTCCCGGGTTTGATGTTGTGGTCTCTACCCCACAGACCCAAGAAGAATTGTTTGCAGAGGCTTACGATAGTGCGCTGGTCTTCGTGATAGTGGATGAGGCCTCTGATGAAAATTTGGAAATTGCCGAGAAATTAAGCGAGATTTCCGGTGTTGTGGCCGATGTTGTGGCCATTACCAAAGAACCGGACATTCGCAAGCGGCTCCATATTCTTTCTTCCAAATATGACGCTATATATAACCTTGAGATATTAAATGTTCAGGAATTCGCGAGTATTTTTCATCATAAGCTCAAAAAGGGCATTATGAGGCTCAATGCAAGGCTTCAAGAGGATGAATATTACGCTTTTTTAGGCTTTTTGTCGGTTTCTGCCGATGCTTTTATTGTTTTTGACCAGCAAAAGCGTATTTTTTATGTTAGTCCGCATTATATCAAGCTTTATCCCCAAAGTAGGGAGCAGTTTACTCGTGGTGTGGCTGTTCAAAAGGTTTTTGAGGCCATTGCCGGTGAAATGGGGGTCGGTCAGCATGACCCCCGTTATCAGGCGGCGCTGAATTTTTGGAGTAGTCTGGAGGGACAATTCGAATTTCGACTGGATAATGGGACTCATTTGAGGATGACAGCTGTAGAGTTGCCGCGTGGGCAAGGGACGATTGTTTCGACCACCAATATCACGACCTATAAGAATCAGGAGCAAGCCTTGGCTTATCAGCAAGCCCAACTTGAAAAGGCTCTGGTTGCCGAACAGGAAGCCAGTATGCTTCAAAAACAATTTATCAGTATGGTGAGCCATGAGTTCAGAACGCCTTTGGCGATTGTTGACGGGAATGCTCAAATTATAGAACGTCTCGGCAAGTGTATGGCTGAAGATGAAATGAAAATCCGATTAAGGACAATCCGTTCGGCTGTTTCCCGCACTGTCAATATGATGGAGGCAGTTTTGTCTTCCAATTTGCTTAAAACCGGAAAGCTGGACTTGAATATCGAGAGTTTTGATATTCTGGAACTGGTCGATCAGTTATGCGAGGAGCAAGCCAATCTGGCGCGGGGGCATAAAATTACCAAGGAAGTCCATCTTACGTCTTCCGATGTTTCCATGGACAAGAAGTTTCTGACTATTATTTTGACCAATTTATTGTCCAATGCTGTGAAATTTACCGATTCGGAAAAAGGGAAAATTCATTTGAAGTTGAGCTGTACGCCTTATTCGTTGATTATCAGTGTCACTGATAATGGGGTCGGGATTCCTAAAGAAGAAATTCGGGATGTCTTCCAAAGGTTCTACCGCGCATCGACATCCAGCGGTATTCCAGGATCTGGTGTCGGATTGTGTCTGGTTCAAGAATTGGTTCATCTACATAAAGGCCGAATCGATGTGGAAAGCGAGATGGGACAGGGGACGACTTTTACCATGACTTTTCCTCAAGACTTCTCTCTTGAGGTGGATGTTGTAAATCTGTAGACTTAGGAAAATATGAGTCGGAGATGCCAAATGGCAAAAGTAAGAAAAATCCTAGTTGTTGAAGATGAGCGTGAGCTGTGTAGCATTCTTTATGCAGATCTAACGAGTCGTGGTTATGAAGTCGAGTTGGCTCGTAACGGTCAAGAAGGTCTTGAAAAGCTTCAAGTTATGGAGCCTGACATTGTTGTTTGTGATCGTGCAATGCCTGTTATGTCCGGTTATCAGATGTTGGAGCGTATTCGTGGAGCATATCCCCAGTATAAAACTCTGCCGATTATCTTTTTAACGGCGTTAACCGATCCGAGAGATAAGCATTCTGTGGATCATCTTAACCCCACAGCCTATCTTGAGAAACCGGTCAATCTGGATAAGCTGGCCGAGACTATTGTTAAGGCTTTTGTGTAGTTGTTTGTTTGGGTATGCATTCAAAACTTCGCATTTCAAACCTCTTTATTTTTATGTTTTGTGGATTATTGCTTGTCGCTTTGTCTGCTTGCGAGGTTGCGGGGTCTTCTCTTAAATCCAATCTGAAAACGAATACGGATCAGGCTGTGTCTTTGCACGTGCCTCCGTCGCCTATTGATGAGCAAAAAGAGAACAGAAAAGTCGATTATATTGTCGTTCAAAAGAAAGACTGGCTTTTGTCTTTGTGGAAAGATGGGCGGGTTTTGAAAACATATTCTGTTATGGCGATGGGGGCTAATCCGGTTGGTCCAAAAGTTTATGAAGGGGACGAGCGGACTCCCGAAGGTCAGTATTATATTAATGACAAACATGTCAGTCAGAATTTCCAAAAATTTCTGGGAATTTCCTATCCCAGCGATAAGGATATTCTGGTTGCTAAAAGATTCGGAATTTCCCCGGGTGGCCAAGTCGGCATTCATGGAGATCGTGGCGGGGTGTCCGGATTTTTTCAAAGATCTGATAAAAACTGGACAGATGGCTGTCTGGCTTTGCGCAACAAAGATATAGAAGACATTTATTCTTTAGTGGATGTCGGCACACCTATTCTTATCAAGCCTTGATTTCTTTCCAAATCACTTTGTTGCATTGTCACTGCGCTCTTAGCGTAGTTTCTTTATGCGTTATCGCTAGTTTCTTGTCACCAAATTATTTGCTGTGACTCTACAACCGTGATGCCCAGATCCGCATAATTCATTATTACCCACCCATAATTGGCATAAAAGAGTTGCAATAAGCGCATGGCTTTGATAATTTTCTAGCTGTAATCATTAAATACAGTTTTAAAAGTATAGTTTTAAGGGAGTTATTGAGCGTGGTTGCTGCGGATATTGCTTGGATGCTGGTTGCGACAGCTTTGGTTTTGTTGATGACACCGGGCGTTGCCTTTTTCTATGGTGGGATGGTTCCCCTGAGAAGCGTTGTTTCTACCAAATTACAGAGTTTTGCTGCGATGGGGTTTGTGACTTTGCTTTGGGCGGTCTGTGGGTATTCTTTAGTTTTTTCCGGCGATGAAGGTGGTTTGATCGGGAATCTCGATTATTTCATGTTGAATGGTGTCGGGATGAAACCGAATGATACTTACGGAACAACCATTCCTCATGTTCTTTTTATGTTGTTCCAATGTACTTTTGCTATTATTACGCCTGCGCTGATTACCGGAGCCGTCGCCGAAAGGGTTCGTTTCAAGGCTTGGTTGGTCATTATGGCTGTGTGGTCTTTATTGGTTTATGTTCCTGTTGCCCACTGGGTTTGGGGGCCTGGTGGATGGATCGCTGGAATGGGTGGCCTGGATTTTGCTGGCGGTATGGTTGTTCATATGACATCCGGTTATGCGGCTTTGGTGGCGGCTGTGATACTGGGGAACAGAAGAAATTTCCGCCCTGACGAGCATAATAGTTTTTCCGCGTTGATGGTTTTGCTTGGCGGGACATTATTGTGGTTCGGCTGGATTGGTTTTAATGCCGGATCGGCTTTGGCTGCGGATGGTTTGGCGGCTCATGCTGCTGCGACGACAATTCTTGCGGCTGCGGCTGCGATGTCGGCATGGATGATTTGTGACTGGACAGTCCACGGGAGACCGACTGCTATCGGTTCTTCTGTCGGGGCTGTTGCGGGGTTGGTTGCGATTACTCCTGCTGCTGGTTTTGTAACTTTGCAATCTGCTATGTTGATCGGGTTGATTACTGCTGTGGTTTGTAATTACGCCACTCGATTGGTTAAAGAAAAACTTCGTACCGATGATACGGTTGATGTTTTTGCGTGTCATGGTGTCGGTGGAACAATGGGAGCTGTTTTGACGGCTGTTTTTGCTACGACTGAAATTAACCCAGCCGGAGCTAATGGTTTGTTTTATGGAGAAAGTCATTTGTTTATTGCCAATGTGATTGGGTCGATGGCTGTCATTGTTTATACTATGGTTATGACATTTATTGTTTTTAAAGTTGTTTCTTTTTTCATGAAAGTTCGTGTGAGCGAATCTGATGAAAAAACAGGATTGGATGAGACCCAGCATGGTGAGCGGGCGTTTGTATTAAGGTGATCTCTTATGAGACGCTTATGGTTGCGACATCATGCGCATTGAATATCTGGTATTTCATCGCCATCCTTGAATGGTGGGTTATACGGGAGATTTGTTATGTTCAAGATTTCAGCGATTATATTTGTTGTGGCAGCACCAACTTTGGCGGGCATTCTCGCTGTGGCCGTTATGGCGACCCCATCTTTGATGAATGAAGGGTTTAAATGGATTCCTGTTGCGGCCGCAATCGGAGTGACGGTATCTGTTCCTGTCAGCTATTTTGTCGCCAAAGCGATTGATGCCGTTATCAAGAAGGGCTAGGTTCTGGTTCATTCCCGTTCTTGATGGCTCTTACCATGAGATGATTGGGAAGAGGGGATGGTGGTTGTCCCGCTTTGAAAAATGCTTTTTCAATCATGTAATTCATCAAGTGAACATCACCCAGATTGATAAGATAATAGTCAGGAATGGCATCTGCGTACGCGCCTTTTCGCGCAACGAAATGGTCAAAGACCAAGTGTCTGGCTTCGGCTTCTTCTTTTTTTAAATTGTTTCTAAATTCCCGTTTTCTGAATTTCTTGTTTTCTATATCCAGCGAATGAACATGCGCTCGGTCTTTCAAATGGATCGGGGTGATGTGGAGTTCCAGCACTGCGCGGTGGCCACCATTTTTTAATTCGGTTAATTGTTGAAGGGTAATACTGACATCCAATTGTTCGGAAAAATAATGGGAGGTTTTATTGAGAGCATCGGAAAGTGCATCTGCCGCGTTATCATCTGAAAAACCTTCGACAATGATGCGGGCATGTTTATCAAGCAGGTGGTTTCCTTCGCCAGTGGCCGATTGATTTCTCCAATCTTGCAATTCATAAAGTAGACTAATGATGTCTTGGGCGTTTTGAGTGACAAATGTGCGTAAAGCGGCTTCTCTTGATTCAAGATCAAGATTGACATCTTCCGCGATCACTTCGGCGTGTTCGGTTACGGTGATAATATCTTGAAGGTCTTTGCGTTTCAGGTTGTCCATATTATCAATATAGGGCTGTTTTACTCTTGTAGGAAGGGGAATCAGGGGGGCGGTTTTTGGTCTATTTGCGTATTCTCATCAAATGTGATTTTACGCAATTTGGGAGTTAGTGCATAGGTTGCCGCCGCAACGCACAATGTCATAATGCCTCCAAAAATCACAGAGGGAACGAGTCCCATCAATCGGGCGGCTGTGCCGGATTCAAATGCGCCGATTTCATTGGATGATATTACAAACATCGTGCTGATAGATGAAACACGTCCACGCATGGCATCCGGTGTCAGAATTTGTTTGAGTGTGGTTCTTATCACGACATTGATTGTATCGAATAATCCGCTTGCTGCCAAAAATAACATCGAAAGAGCAAAGGATGTGCTGAGTCCAAAACCTATCATGCAAACTCCAAAGGCGGCAACTGTCCACAGCATTCGGGTTAATGGAAAGGTTTTCATGGGGCGTATGGCAAAAAAGATGGCGGCGAGAATGGCTCCAAAGGCGGGGGCTGTTCTAAGAAGTCCTAGTCCTTCGGGGCCAACATGAAGGATTTTACTGGCAAAGGCGGGAAGCATTGCAACTGCGCCGCCGAATAAAACGGCAAACATATCAACAGCCAATACCGTTAACAATATTCTGTGTGTGATAATGAATTTCCAGCCCTCAACAATATTTTTGAAGGCAGTTTGTTTTATTTCTATTTTTGCGTATTGGCGGATATTGTTGATGCTTATGACACATGAAAATCCTAGAGCCATAAACGTGACAGGTAAAATCCATGCAGCGCGTTGTCCCATAGAACCATATAGTAATCCGGCCAAAACGGGGCCTGTCATGACGGCGATTTGGACGGCTGTATTACTCCATGCGCTGGCAGCGGCGTAATCTTTACGTTCAATAATTTGGGGCGTGATCGAAAAATAGGCGGGTAGCATGAAGCTGCGGGCTATACCGGAAATAAAGACACCAACAAAAAGGCAAATGATGAGAGCGTGATGAGACAGGTCTATAAAATCACCTCCCAGAATTAAAAGACCCGCAAGATTAAGCGTCAGGGCACTAACACAGTATTTATAAACGCGTTGGGGTGTCGAAATATCAACCAGATAGCCGGAAAAAAATGCGGCTAATATTGCCGGAAGAGCTTCGGTTAATCCGATGAGTCCCAAAAGAAATTCCGATTTTGTAAGGGAATAAATTTGCCACCCGACAATGACGGCCATAGCCTGTAAGGCCATTTGGCAAAACATTCGCGCCATGACCAGTAATCTGAAATTGGGAATTTTCAGGATGGAAAATGAAAGAGGCATTGTTGAATTCTTTAGTCTTTTAAAAAGGCTCCAGCTTTCGCCGGAGCCTGAATTTTTTAGTTAAGTCTTTTTGCTTTGTTTTTCCTGTTTTTTTTCTTTGGCGCTTTTGAGAGGTTTCTTTTTTGTGTCTTTTTTAGCGTCTTGTGATTTTGCCATGATGCCATTCCTTTGTAAGGTTATTATAACACGATCAATATACACCTTATTGGGGGAAATAGTATGTGTTTTATCGTAGGGAACTAAGGTCTACGCGCCGTATATTATTGGAGCAGAAGGCGTTGTTGTGGCGTAGCGAGGCGTAGCGGGAGCTTGGTTTGGTGCTTCGGGGGCAACATATTTTTCCAAAGCAGCACCCGTTGCAACCCGTCCGAATGCTTGTTCCAATTTACCACTGTTTTTTGCATAGCTTGGAAGCCTTCCCAATGTATCATCCATTTGGTCTACGATTATTTGGGCTTTTTCCGCGTCTGTGGCGAAGTATTTTTTTGTTGCCGCTGCAACTTC
Source organism: Micavibrio sp. UBA5572 (assembly GCA_002425415.1). Taxonomy (GTDB): domain Bacteria; phylum Pseudomonadota; class Alphaproteobacteria; order Micavibrionales; family Micavibrionaceae; genus UBA1573. The sequence goes on along the minus strand of DIMG01000033.1, from coordinate 19,126 downwards.
ATCAGGGTTTACTCTGGTACTGTTTTTATTTATGCCATTTTGGGTTTCGGCTCCCATTTTTCCGTCCATTAAGCCGTTTGGTTTGGTAGAGTTCGGAAGGTTATCACCGGCCTCTTTCAAAAGCCATTGGACTCCGGTGACCTCTGCTGTCGTAAGGTTTTTATCGGCTCTGAGCACGGCAATATTCATGTCCCGGAAAGACGGGTCGCGCATTTTTGCATCCAGCGCATTACTAATTGCCTTGGGGTCGTTCGGGTCTACGTATTTGTATCCGTTCGACTTTTCATTATTTTCATGAGCAAATTTTTTTCCTGCTTCTTTAAAGGCTTTGTCAGCGATCCCATTCATTTGGGTGTCCCTTGGCAGATGCCCCGATAGTACGAGCGCGGCTTGCTGTCTTTGTATGGCTGGATCTGGTTCTATCATTCTCTGTCATCACAAAAAAGTTGAATTCCATCAGATTATACATAAATCAAATTAAGGCTACGTTAATATGGTAACATCCGGCAGGGGAAACGGGAGAGATTTATTTGTTAAAAACAGTTGACATAATAAATTAATATGAGTATATTCCCTCCACGAAACAGGAGCGTGTTATGACGAAACAAAGAAAAGAATCTTTAGTAGTACCCTTTACATTTGCGGCCTTAGGAGGCATGGCAACAGGAATGTTAGGTTTGGGGACGTATGTTGTGGCAGTGACTACAGGGGATTATTCTACGTTGGCAATCAACCAAACAGCAGACATTGCGCTTCCCGTTTTTGGTTTTATAACAGGAACAACTGGCCTACTGACAGCTTTTGCTGCAAAAGTCGGATTTGATCGGCGTAGACAAAATAGAGCTCTGGATACTGCAGAGGCGCATTCAAAAGAAAGCCCCGCGCCTAAATAACAATATGTTCAAACAGCGCGATTATTTTTTGGTAAGTTTCCCGTTTAAATGGAACAATCAGGTCAACGGTTTTTGACAAATCAACCCATTGCCAACGGGAAAATTCAGGAACTTCAAACCTATCCAATTGAATATCAGAGTCTTGGCCTGTAAAACGCAGGGCGACCCATGTTTGTTCTTGTCCACGATACTTGCCCCCCCAATGCTTTGTTGAAAGCTCTTTCGGGACATCATAACGAACCGTGTTGGATGAAATTTCAATCAACTCGGCCGATTGAGTGCCGACTTCTTCCTGCAATTCCCGAAAAGCAGCATCAAGAATGTCTTCGCCGTCATCCACGCCACCTTGCGGCATTTGCCACGAGCCAGGGGTATCAATTCGTTCCCCGACAAAAATCTTACCGTCTTTATTAAATAAGGCAATCCCGACACAGGGGCGATACGGAAGGGTAGCAAAATCAGAAAAATCAGTCATGTTATTTACTATGTTTGATCGCAGCCGATAACGGGACGAGCTGCAAAGATTGTTGGGATAGAGTTTTTTCCCACTCCTTGATAACAGGAAAGAGTTTTGGTTGGGGTTTGATAAAAGCAATCGCAACATAGTTGTTTAAAGCTTTTTGCTCCAATTGTTTTAATGTTCTCTCGACTTCCAAATTACCCTGATTGGCATCAATCCAAAGCTGATTTTTTGCAAAAGGTATTTTGGTATGACGGTTGGCAAACACGGCAGAAATACCATCGTCCAAATCCGAAGATGCTAAGCCCAAGCCTCGTTGTTCAATAATAGAAAAAATATTTTCCAAGCCTTTATCCGCGCCTTGAAAAGCAGGGCTATTTAAAAAAGAAATCCCGACATAGCCATGAGCCAGAGACAGAATATGCAGTAAACGAGTGTGGTTTTGTTCATCATTCAGACCGGATAACAATGTTAAAGGCCCCGTATCATCCAATCCAAAATTTTTGGATTGGATAGGGGTATCCAGCCAAATTTCATGGGATGCAGCACGTGCCAGATCAATTTTATCCTGAATCTCCCGTGAATAGGGGGACGTCACGAATGTCACATAAGGAGGCAGGCCGGTGATACTTGCTTTTGACATGTGTTCGGAAAGACCGTAATCCACCATTACCAAGGCAATCACCCCCCGCGCACCAGCCAAAGGAACATAAGGGATTTGATAGGCATCAAAAACCGTCTTGTTATCCGATTTGCTGCGGATTGGCACAGAGCCAAACGGTGTGTCTTCAAACAGACCGTCTTGACGTTCTGTTTTCTGATCTAAAAACTGATCCGGAATCTCGATATTTTGTTCCGTTGGTGAAATATCTTCGTGATTCAAAGCGGAACCCGTGAGGTTTTCTTCGCCATACTGAATCGGAATGTCAGCATGTTGTTCTAAGTCCAGCGTGGCCATCACTTTTCCGGTTAGTGATTCTGGAATCTCGTGAAAATCGTTTTCTTCGCCGGATGGGCTAAATTGTCCAGATTGAAATGTCAGCAGGAACGCCAGAACGATTAAAAGGCCAAAGCTCCATACAAATGATCTCAAGCTGGCAAAAGATCTCACATGTTCCACGACACCGGAAAACGACGGTCGTGGAATAGAAATATTTTTTACAAATGCCAGAGCGGATGCCAATAGAGATATTCCTACTTGTTATTATCTTTCATCAAGGCCAAACCATGAAGCAAGTCCAAAGCCCGTGCCAGCTGATAATCCTTATCCGATGCTTTTTCTTCTTCTGTTTTCTTATCAGATTTTGAATCTTTAGCATTATCGTTACTGGCTTTGGCTTGAGTTGTCGGGTTGCTCAATGCCCCTTTCAAATCTTCTTCGTGAATGCCCATTTCTTCGAGTTTTTCAATTTTGGCTTGATCGACAACAATGTCCGGATCAATTCCTTTTCCTTGAATAGAGCGGCCCGATGGAGTGAAGTATCGTGCTGTTGTTAGACGCAAAGCACCATCACCACTGACAGGAATGACTGTCTGGACGGACCCTTTGCCGAAAGAGCGTGTGCCCATCAAAACGGCGCGACGATGATCTTGCAAAGCACCGGCCACAATTTCGGATGCAGACGCCGAGCCGCCATTGATAAGAACCACAACAGGCAAGCCATTGGCTAAATCACCCGGAAGGGCATTGTCGCGTTTAATGTCTTTTTCTTCACGGCCGCGCGTTGATACAATTTCGCCTTGTTCCAAAAATGCATCGGAAATGGCAATCGCTTGATCCAGCAATCCACCCGGATTATTGCGCAAATCCAGAACATATCCGCTCAATTTTTCGCCGACATCAGCGTTGATTTTATCCATGGCTTTTTTAAGCCCGTCATAAGCATTGCGATTAAACTGGTTCACGCGGATATAGCCGATTGTCTCATCTTCAACACGGAATTTGACCGGCTGAATTTTGATGACATCACGTATAATGGTAATGGCAATAGGTTCAGGAACACCTTCGCGGCGAACGGTAATTTCTATTGGTGTTCCAACTTTGCCGCGCATTTGGTCGACCGCTTCGGGTAATGTCATACCCATGATGGGTTTTTTATCAAGATAGATAATAAGATCACCTGCTTTAACTCCAGCTTTAAAGGCTGGAGTATCATCAATCGGCGAAATCACTTTAATCAAACCGTCTTCCATCGTGACTTCGATGCCCAAGCCGCCGAACTCACCTTTGGTTTGAACCTTCATATCATCAAAATCTTTGGCCGCCATATAATCAGAGTGAGGGTCAAGGTTAACCAGCATTCCTTTAATGGCATATTCGATCAGTTTTTCATCCGTGACCGGTTCGACATATTTTTCACGCACGCGTTCAAACGCTTCGCCAAATAAGGCAAGCTGTTTATATGTCTCTTCTTCAGTTTGTTGCGGAGCGTCTTTAACGGTAGCTGCTTCTTGCGCCATCGAGCAGTTCGGGAGTGCCAATAATGAAACAGCAAGAAGAAGGGAGAGGCGAAAAGAGGACATTAATAACTCCATTGAAAAACTATATTCTATATTAAGGTATCACACAGCGAGGGTAGGTTTTTATAAAATCCAAATATTATTCAAGCTTGGAAAATTGTTGGGAAGGATTAACCGGATCTCCCCGAAAACGTAGCTCGTAGTATAACCGTCCTGTATAATCCGGCAAGCGCCCAAGTGGCTCCCCAGCATCAACAGATTGTCCGACAAATGTATCAATTTTTCCAAGACCTGCAACAAGACTATGGAACTTGCCCTTATGTTCTAACAGAATAATGCTGCCATATTTCTTAAAAGGCCCTGCATAACGGACAATTCCCGCAACAGGGGCAACCACAACGGCTCCCGGGCGTGCTTCAATCGTCATCCCCTTGGAGGTTGCTCCAATGTCATCCAATTCCCCGTATTTGGTTTTGATGAAACCAGAGACGGGAAGCCGCAATGATCCGAGTGACTTGATTTCGGCCTTTGAAATTCTAACATCCGTGTTCTTTTTGGAAGAATTATTTCCGGTTCTCTTTTCCAGAGCACGGTTGCGTTGTTCTACTTTTGCAATAAGATCTCCCAAATCCTTAGCCGATTTTGACAATTGGGTGATTTCGACAGTCTTGCTTTCAACGTCACTTTTGGTTTTATGCAGGGATTTTTCTCTCTGTCCCATCAGCTGATCGAGGTTGGCTTGATCTGTTTTAAGTTTTTCAGTGGTTTCTTTTAATTTTTGCTGTTTTACTTCCAACTCATTTTCTATAACTTCCAACTCATCCAGATCTAGTCTGAGTTTTTTTGAACGGCGATCAAGTTCCGGCAATATAGATCCAAGGATCGTTGCGGCTTGTGCTGTTTCCAGCGGGGCATCCGGTCGGGCAATCAAAGTTTCCGGAGGAATGCGGCGAATACGTTCCAAGGCCAAAACCAAATCGGCAATGGACTTCTTTTCTTTGGCGAGATGATTGGTGATATTCGATTTGTCTTTTTTAAGTTGGGACAAGCGTTGTTCCAAAGCAAATAGATTGCTTTCATGCGTTTGCACTTTTCCTGCGATGTAAATCAGGTCTTTTTTGAGACCTTTCATATCTTTTTCAAGGGAATTCGCTTTTTTTTCAAGCTGTTTTTGTTCTGCTTTTTGTTCTTCGATGAGCTTTTCCAAAGACTCAATCGGAGCATTCTTTTTAGGGGGAAGGGGGGGCGTTTCGGAGTGAGCATCCATGCCGGACAAAGACAATGAAACAGATATGCAGCCATAGATCAAAGCACGTCGAAAGAAAATCATTCAGATTATCCTTCTCGGTGATAAGGGTGACCGGCAATAATTTGTTGGGCACGATAGATTTGTTCCATCAACATCAAGCGAACCATAACATGCGGCCAAGTTTGTTGACCAAAACTTAACAACATATTCGCCTTGTTTCTGACTTCATCGGTAAAACCTTCGGCTCCCCCAATCAGGAACGAGATTTTATCAACGCCTGTACTGCGGATTTTGTCGAGAGTTTGTGAAAAATCAAGGCTGCGCAGGCCATCACCGCGTTCATCCAAAACAACCACAAACGAATCTTCATCCAGTTTGGATAAAACCAAGCGTTGTTCATGCTCTTGTTGTGTCTTGGGATCAGAATATTTGCTTTCGACTTCTATAATTTGAATAGGCCATTTCATCCGCTTGGAGTAATCTTCGATAAGATCATTCCAAGCCCCTTTTTTGACTTTTCCAACAACGATGAGATCAATTTTGAACATGTCTAATGTTCATATACGATTCTGCGCCTCGAAAGAAGGGCGCTGCATTATAATTTTAAGATCTATGAATGGATTTATGCGTGGATTTGATCGTGAGCCGGAGGTTTTGGGGGATCTTGCCGCCACATTTTCTCGATGCTGTAAAAATCACGAACTTCAGGACGGAAAAGATGGACAATTACATCCCCCAGATCCACAACAACCCAGTCAGCGGTTGGCAAGCCATCTACACGCAGAACGGGGAAACCTTGAGGGGAAAGGCTTTCATCAAGTTTACCAGCCAAGGCAGCAACCTGACGGGATGATGTTCCGCTGGCAACAACCATGTAATCTGCGATTGATGATTGACCATTCAAATAAATGGCTTCAATTTCTTCTGCCTTGTTATCATCAAGAACCTGAAGGATCAGGTCTTTCAGATGCTCCGAAGAAGGCTCTTCGGTTTTAAGATGCGTACCCAAGGGTGGCGCTCTCCTTTCCCATAATTTTAATGGCTAGTGTTGACGGGCTACTCATCCGCTTGCGAACATATGTTCTCATGCGGCTTGTATAGCAAGTTGCTATCATTTCGTAAATTAAAAAATTACTTAACTGTTTCGGAGCAATTCCCATCCCTTTTATTTTACACTTTTGATGGCTCGGGTGCAAATCTGGTTTTCTGAGCTCGCAACAATGTTGAGGACTGGGGGTTGAGTGGTTCAGAAAAAATCCAGTAAATATGCCCTTTATCGAGGATAGGCCGCCCACCATGATGAAGAACATGGTGAGATAGGCTGGAATCATTATGAAAGACAGTATTGCGAACGACTCCATATTGTGTCGGACGGCCAACAAAGGCAAAAGGGATCATCCGGATTAAATCCTGCCATCTGTACCATTTGTGGAATTCATGGGCAATTTCTGTTCCCGCCAACCACACAAATTCAGTCGAAGGAAAGTTCTTTTGGATTAAAGGCAGTGTTTCAACCGTTCTGGTTGTTCCCAGGTTGCTTTCGAGGTCGGAGATGATAATTCTTGGATTTTGAACCAATTGGCGGCAAGAATTCATCCTATCTATGACATTCGGCAAACCGACTTTTGATTTTAAAGGATTTCCTGGTGTAACCAGCCACCATACGGCGTCTAGTCCCAGATATTTCATGGCCACTTCAGAATTATGGACATGTCCCAAATGAGGGGGGTTAAAAGACCCGCCAAGCAATCCGACTCGTCGGCCACGCCACAGACGCCCATTTAGAATTTTTGGGGGTGAGAAGAGAGAGCTCAGTTAAATTTCTCTGTAATTTGTTGAATGCTTTGATCGGCCAAACGCTGCGAATCTGCAACAGAAAGTTTTTGTGAAATAATCTCTGTCGTTGCGGATACGGCGAGTTCGGCAGCATAACGACGAATATCATCAACGGCGGCACGTTCCATTTGTTCGATACGGTTTTTGAGCATGTCTTCGCGACGCGCCATTGTTTCTTCAAAGGCAGCTTCAGCCTGAATCCGAAAATCTTCGGCTTGAAGTTTAGCTTTTCTGATGATTTCGTCAGCCTCTTTTGACGCTCCGGCCAGATTGGCCTGATATTGTTTCAAAAGAGCTTGGGCTTCGGATTTTAAAGTTTCGGCAGATAAAATTTGATCGCGGATTTTATCAATCCTGGTATCCAGCATTCCCAAAACAGAATGCCGCCCAAAAACATAGGCCAGAATTGTAAAGGCAATAAAAGAAAACAGAACCCAGAGGGTCGGATCAGTCAATAGGTGTTCCATATCTCAGTCTCTCAATCTTTTTATATTATGCTGCTTTGCTGGCTTTATTGCTTAAAGAGCGTACAACAGTTTCGGCTTGGGTTGCATCGGCAGAAATGCCCGCAACTTTTTCAGCCATCTGTGTTGCCAAAGTTGCAACCAGAGAATTCATGTCCTGAAGCGCAATATCGGTTGCTTTTTGAATGCGATTTTCAGCGTCACCGATTTCTTTTTCATAGCGATCTCTAAACCCAGCTATTGCATCCGCCAGACGAGTCTTGGCATCGGATTCTGCACTCTGGATTTCGGAAGACGCACTCTGACCGGCTTCACGCAGAGCTGCTTTCAATTCAGAATCGATAATTTCCGCTTCTTTAGAAAGAGTTTCGGCTTCGGCAATATGCCGATCGATATGAGCTTTCCTGTTTCCAAGAGTCGTGCCGATACTTGGCAAAACGGATTTGGAAAAAATCGTATAAAGAATGACAAAGAATACGACCAGCCAGAAAATCTGGCTGGGCCAACTGGTAGGATCGAACTGGGGCAATCCGCCGCCTTGATGAGCTGCTTCCTCAGCATGTGGCATGGATTCTTCTGCTAGAGCAATTCCGGCAGAAAAGAACAATCCCATCATAACAAAAAAAGCGTTTTTCAAGATCAACATGCAAATAGCCCTTTGGTTCGAATGACTGGTTTAGGCGAAAACCAGATAGAAAGCGATCAGCAATGCGAAAATACCGAGGGCTTCGGTCACAGCAAATGTGAACATGAATTTCTTGTTCAATAATTCAGCTGCACCTGGGTTGCGTCCTACAGCTTCGTTATATGCTGCGAAGATTTTTCCCAGACCCAAAGCCACACCGGCCAAAGGCAGAAGAGCAATCGCACCAGCCAACATTTTTACAGCTTCAGTTTCCATTTTTTACGTTCCTTTTTTCTTTGGTTTACGTGAGTTAAAATATTTTATTCTTCATCACAGGGTTTATCAGTGAGCTATTTCGACTGTATCTTTTAGATAGATACAAGCCAAAACAGCAAACACATAAGCCTGAATAAAGGCAATGAAGAATTCAAAACCGATCATGACGATATTAAAGGCGATCGGAAGCAAAGATCCAGCCCAAGCCAATCCGCCCATGGATGCAAACATAATCGCAAATCCGGCAATCACTTTCATTAAAACGTGACCGGCAACCATATTCGCAAAGAGACGGACAGAAAGAGTCACGGGACGGCTGATAAAGGAAACAAGCTCGATTAAAACAACCAGCCATAGCAGCCAAGCAGGGACACCCGGGGGAATAAACAGATGAAAAAAATGAAAGCCGTGACGGATAATGCCAACAACCAAAACGGTAAAAAACACCAACAACGCCAGCCCTGCGGTCACAGCAAGGTGACTGGTATAAGTAAAAGAGTAGGGTAGCATACCCAGAAGATTACCCATGATAACCATCATAAATAACGTGAAAACAAGCGGGAAATATTCTTTCCCTTTTCCACCGATATTTTCGGTAATAAGATTCTCAACAAAGCCATAAATTTCTTCACCGACCATTTGAACACGACCGGGAATAATTGATTTACGGCTTGCGGCAAGACCCATGAGAACGAGGGAGCAAATCGCTCCGATCATCATCCAAAGGGAAGAATTGGTGAAGGAAATATCAACCCCTCCCAAATCAATGGGAATAATGGGGGAGATTTGAAACTGATGCATCGGATCGGCCAAGATCAAAATCCTCTTTGGTCAGGTCTGTTCAGTCTGGACTGTTTTGCTCGAAATTTGCGCTTGTCTTAGCCTGTTTTTGAGCATCTTGCAACCGTTTTGAATCAAGTGGGGTTGCGATATTTTGGCTGGATTTGTAAATTCCCCAAAAACCTGCGAAAACCCCAAGAATAGCAAGGGTTATAAAAAAGAGCGGTGACGTTGAAAAAAGGTGATCCAGACCGACTCCTATGCCGCCTGCGACAATAGGGGTTGCAATCAGCTCATAGGCTCGTCCCAAATCATTTTTCCCCGCCTTATCTTTTTCGACAGATGATTCGACAGGGGTAACCTCATCCTTCAGATTTTTAAGGCGCCTTTGAATGTCTTCTATATTTTTGTTCATTTTTATTGATTTCTATATATAAATATAGTTATATTGGAAAAATGCATATGACAGCTCATTTTTTTCGAGAAGCCATCGCCCCAGTCATCTTTGCCATAGCAGAGGCATTGTGTCCAGCAGAGGTTACAACCATCCCTGCCGAACTTGAGGCTCCAGCCGCAATGGTTCAGGTGATCCAAAACCCTCACAGTGCGGAATCAGCCGTAGTAAGCTATGAATTGTACAAAAAACGTCTCTTTGATGCAGGAACGCGCGTGGATGTTGCAACGTATAATCTTATGAAAGCAAACGCAAATCCTGCGGCTACATGGCTTGTTCATCCGCATTATTATCGTTAATTCAGGGCAGAATTATTCAGCCGCTTCCAAAAAGTCGAGTTTACCTTGCAGGTCAACGGATACCAATTGGGATACACCACGCTCGGACATGGTCACGCCATAGAGGCGATCCATCCGCGCCATGGTTAAGCGGTGGTGCGTAATAATCACAAATCGAGTGCTACATTGCTGGACAATTTCTTCCAGCATCGTGCAAACACGATCAACATTGGCATCATCCAAAGGCGCGTCAATTTCGTCCAATACGCAGATCGGGGCAGGGTTCGTCAAGAACATGGCGAAAATCAAAGCGGTTGAAGCCAGAGTTTTTTCTCCACCTGACAATAATGACAGAGATTGCAGGGATTTTCCGGGCGGAGAGGCAAAAATTTCCAAAGAGGCTTCCAGTGGATCATCCGAGTCAACAAACGCCAAATGAGCCGATCCACCACCAAACAAGCGGGTGAACAATGTTTGGAAATGACCATTCACCGTATTAAAGGCTTGCTGTAAACGTTCACGCGCTTCTTTATTGAGTTTATGAATGCCGCCGCGCAATTCTTCAATTGCTTGTGCTAAATCGGAACGCTCCTGACATAGTTTGGCCAATTGTTGTTCGACCTCTTGGGATTCAACATCGGCGCGTAAGTTCACAGGTCCCATGCCGTCACGTTCACGGATTAAACGATCCCGTTTGCCGCGTAATTTATCAATCGGTTCTGAATTCAGTTTTTCCAAATCCATTTCCGAACTTTGCCACAACTCGTCAGGATTCATAGAGAATTGGTCTTCTATGGACTGGCGGATGATTTCAATCGAACCACTTGCGGCTTCCATGGTGGCTTGAGCTTTAGCCCTTGATTCTCGGACTTCCATTAACAAGGCTTCGGATTCTTTCAAGGAACGAGACGTTTCAGCCAATTCTTTTTCTGCCAATGCCAAGGCATCAGAAGATGCATTTTTGGCATTTTCCATGGTTTTAAGAGTGTCCAATAAAGCAAGGCGTTGGGCTGTAATTTCATCAGGACGAGATAGAACTTCTTCCAGTTTGGTTTTTAGAATTTCTTCACGTTCATCTAAATTTTTCAGACGGTCTTTTGCCCGAATGGCACGATTGTTCAAAGAAACGCGTTCATCGGCAATCGCCCGTAACCGAGCCTCACGGCGACGGATGCCTTGTTGGAACACTTCAAGCGCGGCAGATGCCTCACTCAACGCCCCCTGTGCGGCAGCCAAAGCAAGCTTACGCTGTTCGACTTCCAGATTTTGACGTGCCAAAGATTCATCATCAAAAGATTGCATGGATGTTTGATGCGTAAATACTGCAGCCTCTAAACGCTCGATATCTTCGCCTGTAATATTCAGGCCTTCTTCCAGTTTGGCAATTTCTGATTCTGTGTGCGCCCGTTTTTCAATGGCGCGTTGCAGTTCTGTCCGTTTATTCGCCAGACTACGATCAATGTTGCGGACATCCTGTTCCAGATTTTGAACTGTTTGTCTGCAGGACTGAACGTCTGCTTGAGTGGCTCGTAATTTATCTTCGGCAGAGTTAAAAGCCGATTGAGCATTAGGAAGTTGGGATTGCAATTCTTCCAGACGGTTTTTATTTTTTAAACGAATCGCATTGCGATCCATGGCCTTGGCACGGATACACAATCCATCCCAACGCCAATAAGCACCATCTTTTGAAACAATCGATTGTCCGGCTTTAAGTTGGGAACAGGCCTCTTCTCCTTTGGTATCGTCTTCGACATAACCGATATAGGATAGGGCTGTTTGCAAGGCTTCAGGGGCTTTGATATGGGGACGAAGTGGTGCAACACCTGCCGGAAATTCAGGAGATTGATCTACAGTCGATTTTCCTGACCATACTGCCGGAGCATCACTGGCCGTTGATGCCATAATGGTATCGCCTAATGCTTTGGACAATGCGGCTTCAAATCCATCATCGGCTTTGATTTCATCCAGAACCGGACGAAATCCGGATTGGGATTCCGATTTCAGAACACTTTCCAGGGCGTTCATTTCGGATTGGATTTTTGACAATGCTTCGCGGGATGTCTGTTGCGTGGCACGGGCTTCATCCAAAGCGTGTTGGGCTGTATCCAGTGCTTCTTTAGATGTTTGTTCAGCAGAGCGTTTTTCAGCCAAGCCTAAATCAAGAGTGTCAATTTCAGTATTTAAGCCATCAACAGGTGTTGCAGCTTCTTGTTGCGCGCGCTTTTGTTCGATTTGCTGTTGAAGGGATGCAATGCGCGCCTTGACCGAGCTTAAACGGTTTTGATCCTGAGATAGTTGGCTTTCCAGCGTTGCTCGTGTTGCTTTGAGGCTGGCGGCTTTTTCCAAAGTGGATTGATAGTTTTCCTGCAATCGTAAAACATCGAGTTCTTTTTCGCCACGATCATTTGTCAGGCGGGTAATTTCTTCTTTGGTATTGGATTGTGCCAGAAGTTCTTTTTCTTCTGTGTCCAATTTTTCAAGCATAGAGGTGCTCTCGCTTGACGATTGCTCCTCATGGGTGCGATCATTGGAAATATGGGACAAAGAAGATTTTGCTTCATCAATTTGTGCAGTGATTCGTTGTTCTTCATCATCAAGACGACGCAATTCGAAATTTTGAGCTTGCCATGCCGCCGCTGTTTCGGCTTGCTTTTCACGCAATGGCGGTAGAGATTCTCCTTGTTCGATTTGCAAACGGTTCAGTTCTGCAACGCGTCCCATGCGTTCGGCGACAAGACCTTCGGAGTCATTGTATTCTTGTTCTGCTTCGGATTTTAAAGTCCGCGCAATCATCCATTCGGCCAAAGCCAATTTTGTTTCAAGAGCTTTAATTTCAGCACTAATATTTTTATAACGTGTGGCCTGACGGCTTTGGCGTTTTAAAGAGTCAAGCTGGGTTTCAAGACCCGCAACAACATCTTGTAACCGTGCCAGATTTGCATCGGCGGCTTTCAAGCGCAATTCGGCTTCATGACGGCGAACATACAAACCGGATACTCCGGCAGACTCTTCCAAAACCTGACGGCGCTCTGCTGGTTTGGCATTGATAATTGCAGCAATACGACCTTGGGAAACAATAGCGGTCGAATGTGCACCAATGGCCATGTCGGCAAATAACATCTGGACATCACGCGCACGGACAGGCTTGCTGTTCACGTAGTAGCTTGATCCCATATCACGTTCAATCCGGCGTACGACTTCGATTTCGTCTGTCGCATTGAACAAAGCCGGAGCTGTTCGCTCGCGGTTGTCCAAAACAACAGAAACTTCGGCAGAGTTGCGGGCAGGGCGATTGCTGGTGCCGTTAAAAATAACGTCATCCATGCCCGAACCGCGCAACCGTTTGGCCGATGTTTCTCCCATAACCCAAGACAAGGCTTCGACAAGATTCGATTTGCCGCAACCGTTTGGCCCGACAATTCCGGTTAAACCAGGGCCAATGTCCAAATCTGATTTTTCAACAAATGATTTGAATCCTTGAAGGCGTAGGCGGCTAAAATTCGACATGTCGTTTCAGGTATCCTGTTTCTGGAAGTGCAGGTTTTATTCTTGGTTAGCGTCTTTTGCCGGAGCAGAAGGGGCAATTCCAAGAAGTGGATCAAAGGTAGACTGAAAGAATGAAAATGGTTGATGTCCTACAATCACTTTCTCGCCGCCATTGACAATAAAAGTTGGTGTTGAGCCAATGTCGAATTTGTCATGTGCTGCTTGCATATCTCCGATCAGACGTTTTTCAAGTTCAACATTATCAACGCAAGCATTGATTTCATCTTCACCAAGACCTGCCAGTTTTGCGTATTGAGTCAGCTTGTCTTTATAATCGGTGCTATAAGCCCAATTTTCCTGCTGTTCGAATAGCAATCCCATAAAGCCAACAAATTTGTCGGCAGGCAGGCAGCGCATAACTTTGGATGCAATAACAGCGGGTTGATTCAGAGGATATTCTTTGAAGATGAATTGGACTTTGCCTGTATCGATATAGGCTTCTTTGATTTTTGGTAGATCATCATTATGAAATGATGCGCAATGCCCACAGGTCAAAGAAGAATATTCGACAACTTTAATTGGAGCATCATCACTGCCCAAAGTGCGATCCCCCATCATGGCATCGACAGCGGTTGCCGTTGTTGATGGAGCGTCTTCTGTTACGGGAGGCGTGCCGGCCGCATCAGGGATAGAGAGTGTTTTCGTTTTAACAACCAGATCACCCGGTGTCGGAGCTTTAGCTTCTTCAGCTTCTTCGGGTGTTTCTTCCGAAGGAATGGCATCCACGCTTTGTTCGGCGACTGCAGGCTGAGATGAAACAGGCTGAGGTGGAACTTCCTTCATGGTATCAAACAGAAAATATAATGCAGCAATGGCCAGTAACAGAACAATTGTAACCGGAATAAATTTTGAAGACTCTTTTTTATCTGACATAATGAATACTCTCTCCTCACAGCTTGTGTGATTTTCATAAACTGGGGTATACCCCATTAGACCTTAATGTTCCAAGAATTAATTCAAATTTATGCAGGGTCAAACAGATTTTTTCAAATAAAACCGATAGCTATAGTCTGTTTATCCACATTCTTATCAAGTATAAAACTCAATAATTTTTGCTATTGAGCCCTGTAAACGTCACATCAATGCGATCAACTGGAGGCTCCGTAGTTTTATCACTTAACGCGCGAACATCAATGCGCGTGGGTTTAATCCCATTTTCCAGAAGATATGATCTGGCAGACAATGCCCTTGATAAGGAAATTCGTCTGGATGAACTCTCTGTCCCGTCAGTCCGGCTGGCATAGGCAAGAATTTGAAGGCGAGCCGCTTGATCTTTCAAAAGACGCGGCACAACCTTCTGTTTTATTAGACTTTTCTGATCTTCATCGAGGTCTGCAATTCCGGCCTTAAAGGCAAGGCTAAATTGGTCAAGGTCAAGATTTTCTCCTTCGCTATTGGGAATTCCTAAAATCGACTTCACATCATTTTCATCTTTGACCATGTGGCGGGTCAGCGCATTATCCATCATTCGTTCACCAATGCTTGGTTTTTCGACTTTTTCCGGAACAATTGGCGGTAAATTACCCATAACCGGTAACGGATCGGATTCTACTTTGACAGGAGGAACAGCGGGCATGGTTTTCGGTGTGGTCGGCTTATAAGCGTTCACAGGCGGAGCAAGCTTGATCTCAACCGCTTTTTTGATCGGTTTTATGATATTCTTATCGGGGTTATTTTCCGGCTCATCCTCAAAAGTTCCTAGTGGAGGCAGCTCCAGCGTGTCTGGTTCTGGTTTGACAATGACTGTATTTTTAGAAGGGGCTTGAGTGGTGGTAACCACAATTAAAGTCTTGGGCTTCTTCGGCGGAATGGGAATAATATCAGCGGTCACTTCAGGAGATTTTTCTTGTGACGATGGAACGGGAAGTTGGGGAACAGTCAAATCAGGTTGTTGATCCACAGATCTTTGCAAAGTCAAAACATGGTGGTTTTCAACCGGATGCTGTAACAGGGCTTCAGCTTTTGGGGCTGTTAGGCTTGGGCGTTCGGGAGGGGGGATTTGAGGGGGCGGGGTAGGATCAAGCGCAGAATCCTCTATCTTTTGGCTAGGTAAACCACCAAACATTGGCGGTGGTTGATACCCTTCGAGTTCTTTGAGCACAGACCGATCAACTTCAACATCAGCTTTGCCATATTCACCAAGATTTTCGGCGTATGAGGAAGAAACACAACCACATGCAAAAACCAAAAACAGTAAAACAGCAAAAAACTCTTTCATTTAAGCCCCTTCAAGAACCTTTTTAATAGATTGCTGTAAGTTTGCGTTGCTCGCAAGAATGCAATCACCATAAACAGGATTTTTATCCCCTGATAAACTTACAACAGAGCCTCCGGCTTCTTTGACAATCAAAGCTCCGGCTGCCATATCCCAAGGGGATAGGCCATTTTCCCAAAAAGCATCAAATCGCCCTGCTGCGACATAACACAGATCAAGAGCGGCTGCGCCCATGCGTCGGAAACCGCCAGTTTTTCCCATTAGAGCCGCAAATTGGCGAGTCATAATTTCCTGACTATCTTTGGATTTGGATGCGGCATCACCACCAGCAATGACGGCTATGTCAAGATCACGGCGGGCAGAAACACGTAAACGACGTTTTTGCATAAAAGCTCCTGCGCCTTTTTCCGCATGAAAGATTTCATTGCTGATCGGGTTCATCACCAATCCAGCAATAATTTCACGTCCTGACCCGGTTTGGCGTTCTAATCCGATAGAAATATTGAAATGCGGGATTCCATGAAGAAAATTGGTTGTGCCATCCAGTGGATCAACAATAAACCGGAACTCTTCTTCTCCAGCTTTTACTCCTGTCGCAGCAACTTGGCCACGTTCTTCCATCAAAAAACCGAAAGCAGGTCGGGATTTACTCAGTTCACCAAAAATAATCTCTTCAGATCGGATATCAGCTGCAGAAACAAAATTGGCAGGCCCTTTGCGGGAAACCTGCAAATTTTCGACCTCCCCATAGTCACGGATAAGAGACTTGGCAGCTTTTTCGGCTGCACGCAGCATAATGGACAAGTTGGGGGATAAAATGGACATTTCTTGTTCTCTTTTTACTAATTGTGAATATTCAAAAATTTATCGGGGTCATTCTTTTAATTTAGAACGCTCTTTCCTTAGTACGCTTTGCCCCAGCTTTTCAAGACGTTTCCTTATATCATCGTCTTCGATTTCCTCAAGAACCTCTGATAACCGTCCAATTTCTTCGCTCGAAGCAGGAGGTATAGAGGCCATTTTCCCCTTGAACGCATCATAATCATAGCCAAAACTATCGGTAGAATTGGCCGCAACCAAATGCACAAATCGAATTGACGTAATCCATTTTTCACCATAAAGCTGATTCAATCGTTCCAATATCAGATCTTTTTGATAATGAAGCAAGGCCGCATCCGAACTGCTGGCTCCAATGTCGAGCGAAGCTTGGGGCTTTTCCCCTTTGGTTTTTGGCTTTCTATAGTGTATTTTTACTGGCTGGGTCTTGCTGGCCATATCCTGACCGACAATTTCAGCCCATTGCGTTAAAATACGCCCCAGTGCCACAAACTTTCGGCTGAAAGCTTCTGACGTTAAACGGGAAACCGAAACGGAAAGGGGGCGTAAATCCGACATAGCAAATGTTGTAACTCCAGAATGAAAAAAAGTCACGTTATTGAATGGGATACAAAAGATTTTCAGCAAAAAGTCATGGATTGGTATGGCAAAAATGCTCGTGATTTGCCTTGGAGAATGCCAAGAGAAACCAAAAAGGCTGTAAAACCAAACCCCTATCATGTTTGGTTATCCGAGATTATGCTTCAGCAAACAACTGTTCTTGCGGTCAAAAGCTATTTTGAAAAATTTACGCATCTTTGGCCAACTCTTGCGGATCTGGCACATGCGGATGAGGATGCCGTTATGCGTGAATGGGCCGGTTTGGGATATTATGCCCGTGCCCGAAACCTTATTAAATGCGCTCGGGAAGTTTTTAATCATTATGACGGAGCGTTCCCGCGAACGGAAAAAGAACTACTGAAACTCCCGGGCATTGGCCGATATACAGCCGCAGCGATTTTGTCTATCGCTTTTCACCAAGAATCCGTTGTTGTCGATGGCAATATAGAAAGAATTACGTCTCGTCTTTTTATGATTGGAGAGCCTTTGCCCCAAAGCAAAAAAACTATCTATCAACAAGCCTCCATTATTTATGACGGGATAGGATGTTCTGCGTCTGATATGCCTCAGGCATTGATGGATATTGGGGCAACAATTTGTACTCCGAAATCCCCGAAATGCAGTTTATGCCCTGTGTGCTCCTATTGTCAGGCTTTCCATTTTTCAGAACCAGAGAAATACCCACACAAAGCTTCCAAGCTAAAAAAACCATCCAGAGTTGGTGAGGTTTATTGGATAGAAACCGAAAATCAACAGATTGTAGTCGAAAAAAGGGGCGGCAACAGAATGTTGGGTAATATGGCGGGGTTGCCTGGAACAAATTGGGATGGTTACGGGCAAGAGAAAATCCCTGATTTGGACTGGCAAAGAGCTGGAGAGATTACACATGTTTTTACCCATTTCTCTTTGAAATTGACTATAATGAAGGGTAAAATACGATCAAGTATGCTGATATTAAATAAAAATCAATATCTTGTAGATATAAATAATCTTGGAGACGTGGGATTCCCGAGTCTTTTCCGAAAAGTGATTCACTTCGTTTCAACGCTTAAAGAGGTAGAATGAAAAAGATTTTTATAAGGAATTGGGTTTTATGTTCCTTGCTTTGCATCATTGTTACAATTCCGAGTTTTCCGTCTTTTGCAGAAACGGAAATACAAGAATCAGCAAATAAAACCAGCATAAAAAAATCATCGGAAGTTCTTCATGAAATAATTCAAAGCAATAAAGAAAATGACAAAGGTGCTGTGCCTATTCGTTACGTTCCCGCAAATTATGAAAATGTTATGCGGATGATGTGGATGTTGGGAGCCTATCAGGTTTCAGATACTGACGCTATTGATAATTACATCCGGGTTTCTGAATGCGATCTCTATAAAAAATATTATTATGATGAATTCGAGTGGAGAAAAATTCAGCTTGCAACAATTTCTTATCTGCAGAAATATGCTTACAGTTTTTCAAACTATGTTGAAATTATCCAGCCGGTTCAAATTGGGCGCTATGATTTTGATTTACAGGGGTTTGCATTAAAAGATTCTGAATTGTTCAATATGGCGGCCATTCAGATAACAGATAACAAGGTTTTATCCCAAGAATCCTGTAAGTTGGGGAAGAGCTATAATGACCCTAGATTCACTCCTACGGCGATTGTAAAATTAAAAAGCCCTATCAATTTAGATTTTATTCGTGTCCCCCATGATCTTGCAAAAGAATACATTCGTTTCTTAGAAGATAAAGATGGTCAATTGAGTGAAAAGAAAGAAGTTTTTTTTAGATATAGAATCCGCATTGATCGTTTTATGCAGGTCGAGCAAATGCAATCTATTGGTTCCGCTCTTATTTTCTCAGGTCAAATTTTACAAATCGATATTTATGCAGATAGGGAAATGTTTTTGCCGCTCTTTTCCCAACAATACGAGTGACAGGATTCTTTTTATTCTATTATTATTTGGTGCGAATAATCTGTGTACCCACGCGACCTTCCGGATAAACGTCTAGTTTTTCTATACTGACTTCTACGTTGGAAACACGTGGGTCTTTCAGGCAGAAGTTGGAAAGATCTTCTGCAAATTTTTCTACAAGCTCGTGATGAATGTTGGCAAGGCGTCTGATTTCATCGACTGTGCCTTGGTAATCCCCCCTGCAATTAA
>DIMG01000003.1 GCA_002425415.1 Micavibrio sp. UBA5572 | reverse complement strand
CTGCACGAATGGCGTAACGATGTCCCCACTGTCTCCAACACCGACTCAGTGAAATTGGATTCCCCGTGAAGATACGGGGTTCCCGCGGTCAGACGGAAAGACCCTATGAACCTTTACTATAGCTTTGCAGTGGCATTACGATTGACATGTGTAGGATAGGTGGGAGGCTTTGAAGCCGGTACGCTAGTATCGGTGGAGCCAACGTTGAAATACCACCCTTGTCCTTCGTGATGTCTAACCAAGCTCCCTTATCGGGAGTTGGGACCCTGCATGGTGGGTAGTTTGACTGGGGCGGTCGCCTCCCAAAGTGTAACGGAGGCGCGCGATGGTAAGCTCAGGACGGTTGGAAATCGTCTTCAAGAGTGCAATGGCATAAGCTTGCCTGACTGCGAGACTGACAAGTCGAGCAGAGCCGAAAGGCGGTCATAGTGATCCGGTGGTTCCTTATGGAAGGGCCATCGCTCAACGGATAAAAGGTACTCTAGGGATAACAGGCTGATAGCGCCCAAGCGTCCCCAGCGACGGCGCTGTTTGGCACCTCGATGTCGGCTCATCTCATCCTGGGGCTGGAGTAGGTCCCAAGGGTATGGCTGTTCGCCATTTAAAGAGGTACGTGAGCTGGGTTCAAAACGTCGTGAGACAGTTTGGTCCCTATCTGCCGTGGGTGTAGGATACTTGAGAGGAGCTGTCCCTAGTACGAGAGGACCGGGATGGACATACCTCTGGTGTACCAGTTGTTCCGCCAGGAGCAGTGCTGGGTAGCTATGTGTGGACGGGATAAACGCTGAAAGCATCTAAGCGTGAAGCCTCCCTCAAAACTAGGTATCCCTATCAGAGCCGTGGAAGACCACCACGTTGATAGGCCGGATGTGGAAGAGTGGTAACACTTGAAGCTAACCGGTACTAATTGCTCGATTGGCTTGATTTCTCACGCCATGGCCTTTTGGCCTTGGATGTGCAGTATGATCACGCGCAGCGGTAAATTCGTTGTGTGATTTAATAGTCGTTTTAAAATTTTGACAAAAAATATCTTCCTGTTCTGTGCTTCGATGACCTGGTGGCTATACCAAGTGTGAAACACGCCATCCCATCTCGAACTGGACTGTGAAAAACCTTCGGGCCGATTGTACTATGTCTTAAGGCATGGGAGAGTAGGTCGTTGCCAGGTCTTCCAAGCACAGAGGATGAAGCTTAAATGTTATTCAATTATTTGCGAAAGTTTTTATAAACCCTGCCATTGTTGGTGGGGTTTTATTTTTCTTGTAAGCGTGTATCCCTGTCAGTATAAGAAAATAAAGAATATTCTGAGAGTTAGTTCATAAAATCCACATCCATCTGGATAGATACACTTATATAATAAAGGGGATTTGGTCTGTGGTCACAAAGTTTTCAAAATACATCTGTATCGTTTCGGCGGTTATTGGCCTGTTTTTCTGTACGCAGGGTGAAGCCTTTGCGGAGACTGCTTTTGAGCGTGTGGTTAAAACAGGAATCATTCATTGTGGGTATTCTGTTTGGTATCCAGAATTAACCAAAGACCCGAATACAGGAAAATTATCAGGTTATGATTATGATGTTATGAACGCTGTGGCACAAGTTTTGGGTCTTAAAATTGAGTGGACAGAAGAGGTTGGTTGGGGGGCTGCCGAGCAAGGATTGGCAGCTGGTCGATATGATGTTTCCTGTAATGGTTTCTGGGGGCCGCCTGCGCGGACACGGGGCGCGTTTTACTCCATCCCATTTGTCTCTCACCCGCTTTTTATTGTAACGAAGACGGATCTTGTTGGATCTGATGATGATTATCGTTGGTTGAACGATCAAGGCTATAAGGCTACAGTTTTGAGGGGTACCGTTCATGATGTTTTGACTTCAACGATCTTTCCTAAATCACAGACGATTGACGCTTTTGAGTTGTCAAGTGATGGGAATGTTCTTTTGGATGTGTCTTCTGGTAAGGTGGATTTCACTATTTCTAACCTTACACCTGTTCAGAGATTTCTTAGTCAAAATCCCGGACAGCTGAAGGTCATTGATAAACCTGTGTTTTTTGCCAAGGGAGCCTTTTTACTTCCAAACGATGATTACAGATTAAAGCACATGGTTGATAGTGCTCTGGAATTTTTGATCGAGAGTGGAGCGGTGGATAAGATTATGGAGCGGTATATGGGCGATGATAAGACGCAATGGCTTTCTGTAAGATCCGAAAACCAAAGGAACAAATAATCTTTTGCCTTCTTATTACCCATCTGATAGAAAGCTTCGGATGCGCCCGTGGCTCAGCTGGATAGAGCGTTGCCCTCCGAAGGCAAAGGTCGTGAGTTCGAATCTCGCCGGGCGCGCCATTTACTCTTTGATTCAATTTTAGCGAGTATAATATGGATGATCTGGATTATGAGAAGCATCTCGATGATTATAAGAATCTATGTGATTATTCGGAAGATAGGATTTCCCATAGAGACTCGTTGGATTTTATAGAAAAAAAGGCACAGAAAACTCACTCTTGGTTTGTATTTAACTCTATTCGTGATTTGTTTTTAAGATCAGTTGATGTTGCTTCGAGACTTAAAAATGCCAAGGCTAGGTACTATATGCAGTATGGGGCGGGAAGGCGATTAAGTATGATTTTTTATGCGTATCAGACAATAACGCATATTGCTTATCCTTGCATTTGATAAGTCGGATGTAGCTTTTGATGCAATGTATAATATTGGAATATTCCATCCGCACTTCATTCATAATCCAGATGATCCTAGCATTCCTATCTATCCGACTATTCCAAATGATTTGGCTCATTTAACAAGAATAGAGAAGACTCTTGAGGTGGGGCTTCAAGTGCCAGATTCATAAGGTTCTTATTTATATAAAGTTGGTATCATAACATAAAAATCCCCCGTATTTTGGTGGGGGATCTTTTCGTGGCCTATGCACTTGTTATCTCTCTTAAGCTGCTTTTTTGATCTGAAGTTTTTCAGTTTTTTCTTTAGCTTCGGCTTTTTTGGGAATTTCGATGCTCAGAACACCGTTTTTAAAGCTGGCTTCTGCCCGTTTGCAGTCGGCGGTTTCGGGTAACGCGATGGAGCGATAAAAAGACCCGTAGGAAATTTCCTGACTCAGGTAATTTTCCTTTTCCTCTTTTTTCTCTTCTTTTTTTTCACCGCGGAGAACCAGATTGTTGCCAGTCATTTCGACATCAATATCATCGGGATTCATGCCCGCAAGTTCAATTTTAACTTTAAAGCCTTCACCATTTTCCGAGACATTGACGGCAGGAACGGCAGAGCCATTTTTGTCCCAGTCCATCAAACGGAGTTGGGCGCCTGTGTAAACATGGTCGAACAAGCGATTCATTTCTTCTTGCAATGATGCCAGAGACTGTGCAAAGCCGCTTTGGCGAACAGAGATGTTGGCGGGGCGATCCCACCGGATTAGATCACGAATAGACGACATAATAATTACCTCCTTTTTTTTTGAGAATGATTTGAACAGTGATCTAATAAGTAATCAGAAAAAGTCAAAGGGACGATTTTCAGAAATCCTGCGGCGGGATGACGCAGAGGAAAGAGAAGGGAAAGACGTTTCTCGTAATGATGAAATGGCTATTATAGAAAAAGCCCCCGAATCGGGGGCTTTAATGTAGAGGCGGGCGGTTGAGTTATTAGCCCGCTATTTTTTTTGCAGATTTTTTTGCCAATTCGCGTTCGTTTGGAGTCAGGTACCGTTTGCGCAAACGAACGGTTTTTGGTGTGATCTCTACCAATTCGTCATCATTGATATAAGCCATCATCGCTTCGAGGGTGAGTTTGCGAGGCGGAACCAATGTGCATGCCTCATCTGTGCCGGATGCGCGAACGTTGGTTAGTTGTTTGGCTTTGGTTACGTTAATGTCGAGGTCTGTGTCACGGGAATTTTCACCAACAATCATGCCTTGGTACACGTCATCATTATGGGTGATAAACATCGTGCCACGATCTTGCAGTTTCCAAATGGCATAGGCGGCTGCTTTTCCTGATTCGGTCGAGATCAACGCACCGTTGCGACGGCCGGTGATGTCACCTTTGTAAGGGCCATATTCTTTGAACAAGCGGTTCAAGACACCTGTGCCGCGTGTGTCGGTCATGAACTGGCTTTGATACCCAATCATTCCACGGGATGGACACGAGAAAACAATACGGGTTTTCCCGTGGCCTGCTGGACGCATGTCGGTCAGGTCAGCTTTGCGCTCGGTCAATTTCTCAACAACAACGCCTGTATATTCATCATCAATATCAACAATGATTTCTTCGTATGGTTCGATGACTTGGTCGTTTTCATCTTTTTTCAACAAAACGCGTGGGCGGGAAACAGACATTTCAAAGCCTTCTCGACGCATAGTTTCCAGCAAGACCCCAATCTGGAGTTCCCCACGGCCTGCGAGTTCAAAGCTGTCACGGTCGGCAGAAACTGTTACGCGAATAGCCACGTTGATCTCTGCTTCGGTCAATAGACGGTCGCGGATCATAGTCGAGGTTAATTTTTTCCCTTCACGTCCACATAATGGAGAGTTGTTCACGGTAATGGTGACGGCCATGGTTGGTGGGTCAATTGGGGTGGCCGGAACGGGTTCAGTTACAGATATGTCACAAATTGTGTCTGCCACCGATGCATTGGCCATCCCTGCGATACAAATAATGTCTCCGCATTGAACAGTTTCAGCCGGAATTTTATTGATACCAGCAAAAGTCATCAGTTTTGACAGGCGGAATTGTTCGACTGTTTTTCCATCTAGGTTCATGGCTTTGACCGGCATGTTGATTTTTGCAGAGCCAGAGACAACGCGACCAACCAGGATACGTCCCAGATACGGGTCGGCATTTAGAATCGTGGCCAGCATTTTGAATTTTCCACCAACTTCTACTTTTGGTGCGGGGACGTGTGCCAAAATCAAATCCAGCATCGGGTGCAGGTTTTCGCGAGGCCCCTCCAAAGTGTCACAGCACCAGCCGTCACGGCCGGATGCATAAAGAACAGGGAAGTCGAGCTGTTCTTCGCTTGCATCCAAAGACGAGAACAAGTCAAAGACTTCGTTCAAGACTTCGGTTGGGCGCGCATCGGAGCGGTCAATTTTGTTGACAACCACGATCGGACGAATGCCTTGCGCCAAAGCTTTGCCTAAAACGAATTTGGTTTGTGGCAAGGGGCCTTCTGCGGCATCGATCAAAAGAATAACGCCGTCAGCCATGTTCAGAATTCGTTCGACTTCACCACCAAAATCCGCGTGACCCGGAGTGTCGATGATATTGATCTTGGTTTCTTCCCACAAAACAGAGGTGCATTTTGCCAAAATGGTGATACCCCGTTCTTTTTCAAGGTCGTTGCTGTCCATGACGCGGTCCTCAACGTCCTGATTGGCGCGGAATGTTCCGCTTTGACGCAAAATAGTGTCAATCAGGGTGGTTTTTCCATGGTCAACGTGGGCAATAATGGCGATGTTTCTTAAATTCTGTATGGTCACGACTGTAATCTTTCTTTAAAACTTTTTATGCGCCGTCTTGGTACATGGAAATTGGCAGAAAAGCTAGAAAAAAGTAAGAATTCAGGGTGATTTTACTTGGTTTTCTTATAATGGCTTTGTCTTTATGGCAATTGTATAATTCTTGATGGTTGCTAGGGTCTACACACACAGATAGATATGTGATTCAATGAGATGATTCGTAAGGAGGGATCCTCTTATGGGACGGTATTTTTATCTGTCAGACGCACAATGGGAAGCGATCAAGCCACATTTACCGCCGGACTGGGGGCGTAAGCGTCGGAACGATGACCGCCTTGTTATCAGCGGCATCATTCACGTTTTACAATCAGGATGTCGATGGAAAGACGCTCCCTCCGAGTACGGGTGTTACACAACTCTTTACAACCGCTATAACCGATGGTCTGCGCGTGGCATCTGGCAATATTTGTTTCTCGAAATTGTAGGGAGCTTGTCGGATGAAACAGACATAGCTGCCTTGGACAGTACCCATGTGAAAGCTCACCGTTGCGCCGGAGGAGGAAAAGGGGGGCTGCTGCACAAGCAATCGGCATAAGTCGAGGTGGGCGAAACACCAAAGTTCATGCCCTCAGCGATACAAAATGCAGGCCGGTTGCTTTGTATCTTACGCAAGGACAAACAGCAGACATCAAAGGAGCCGTTGCGCTATCAGTGTGCTTGCCACCTGTCAAAAATCTTCTGGCTGATAAGGCTTATGACGCAGGACATTTCAGGGATTTCCTGATAAACAGCAAAATCAATGCTGTCATTCCGTCAAAATCCAATCGGAAAGTTCCCATCCCTCACGACAAAATCATCTATCGTAGACGCAATGTTGTCGAACGTATGTTCGGGAGATTAAAAGACTTCCGCAGGGTCGCAACACGCTACGATAAGCTCGCCAGAAACTTTATGGCGGCACTCTGTCTCGCGTCCCTCTTATGCTACTGGATTTAACCTGTGAGTCTCAACCCTAG
>DIMG01000020.1 GCA_002425415.1 Micavibrio sp. UBA5572 | reverse complement strand
ATTAATTTAGGGGGGATTACCAATCCGACTAAATACATTTCTAAAGAATGTTTTGGGATAATCGTACTCAAGGAATAATACTCTGAAACACCTTACCTAGGTTAGCCCCAATTTTTTAATTGATGACACAGCCTCTGAAATTACAGGTAAATTAGTGTAGAAAATTTTGGGATAGGCGAAATATCCTCGCCGGAAAGTAATTTGTGAATATAAGGCCTCATCAGGTCCTGCTTCGTGACGATAAAGTTTTCTCCGCCGAAACGATCAATACAATCCTGCTGTATACCAAGAATTTTTTTATCCTGTCTTAGTACAGTTCTAAAAAATGGATTAATAACCATATGTTTTAAAAACCCTGGAATAAAGCTGTTGCGATGTGAAATGATTGCAAAGACTTTGAGTTCAGTATTGGTTTCAGGCACCAGATAAGCGCTGACCATGAAATAAGCGCCATTTTTGTCAGTATATTCAAGTTCTGCGATGCAAGGAGTTATAAAACTGGCTTTGCTTTCGTATCTCTCCGGTTCAAAAAACTTCGAAATTATACCGTTTTGGGAACTTTCATTTTTATAAATGATTTCGACACGGTCGGCACGCGGTGTAATTTCAGCCGTGATGGTTTTTCGGTCTTTTTCTGATCTTACTAACCCTGAATGAACAAAATGTGTATGTGTTCCATCTAAGAAATTTTCGAGCGCATTGATTAGACTTCCCTTTATAGACGTTGTCCATATTTGTGTACTAAAATCTTTATTTAACGCATGAACGGGTGGTTTTAAAATATCTGTAACAGAAGTCGAGTCCAGTTTTACCCATATAAGACCTGCTTCCTCCTGTGCTTTAAAGGCAGGAATTTTATATGATTGACAAGGCTCCACAGGATTTGCACCTGGCGTTTCACGACAGATTCCCAAACCGTCAAATTTCCAGCCATGGTATGGGCATTGAATGCAATTATTAATAATGCGCCCTTTGGATAAAGGAACATTTCTATGAGGGCATCTGTCGCGAAGGGCGGATATGTTCTGACCATTACGGAACAGAACTATTTCCTCATCTAATAGCTTTATATGCAGGGGCTTTTTTTTAAGTTCACAAGATTTGCAAACAGGCAGCCAGTTCATTTTCAAAACTTCAGAATATAAATTCATAATTTAAATGCTTTCATAAGAGGAACACCAACATTTGTTAAAAGGAAATTTGTCACACCCCAGATAATCCTTTTTCCTAGGGGTAAGTGGCGGATGTAAACAGCGCTATATTCTATAAAAGGAGTGCCTCCGCGCATGCGTTTAAAATCGGCTGCACCCGAACTTAGATTTAAAACCAGATCATTTTCTGCCGCTCGTTGCAAAATTAGTGCAATGAGCATGCGATAAAGCCCAATGTTTCTAGATATATTGGTATCATAACCTACCAAAGGAGCCGAGGTAATTCCGTTTTTTTCAAAACATCCGATAATACCATCAAGAATTCCATCTGCGTTCCGAAGACCTTTCATATAAAGGAGCTTTCCTTGATGCCAATTTGCAATGCATGTCCGAGTAAATTGAGGATTATGATAGGAATATTTTTCAAGATAAAGAAAATTATATAATTCGACAATTCTCGGATAATCGTCTTCTGTAATGTCATGATGATCTACAATTTTATATTTTGTTTTGTTCAGGAGTTTTAAGTCGATTTGAGTATTGTGTCTGTCTAAATAGTTATGAAGCCGCATATCAAAAATATAAACTTGACGGCTGGGAACAAGAATAAATCCAGAATCTTTAAATTCATCTAGAAGATCAGGATTTGAATGTCTATTTAGCGACCTGAACATGATTGCATGATCAGAAAAATTTTGAATCAAGAAGGTTTTAATTTCAGGAATGTTTCTTTCATTCCATTGGGCATATAGATTGGTTGACAAGAGCCAGTTATTTACAGAAACAATTTTATTTATCGTCGCTTTCTTGAGAAATAAACTTAATACATTAACAATACCGGAAAGTAACATCTCTAACAGGTTGTTATTAAGTTTGCTCATTTCTTCCTTGGCATAAGAAACACAAGCGGTATATGGCGAACAAACATATGAGTTCTCATATTCTTCAAAATTGATTGTGACGGGAAATAAATTTTCACCTGTATCTAGCAAAGCGGCTTTGGTTTTTACATTTACGATAATTTTTTGGCTGTCCTCCTTTATGAAAGGTCGTAAGTAATTAAGGGTATAAAGCCTGTCTTTTCCCTCTATTGAAATATCGGTGTTTTGAATAAGCTGTATGTTATTCAATGTCTTGCCCGTCCCATTCTATATCTGTAGTGGAAGCATCCTTTAGAGATTGTCCGGTTTTGTAGCGCCGCCATAATAATTCTATTAATGAAAGAAATTGACCAAAGGATGGTTTCCAGTCTTTTACAGTAAAGATCACATCATCTGCATTAACGTAGGAATGTATAAATTCTGTGATTGTCTGTTTATTGGGAGGACGCAGCCCATAAATTATCATCGCTAATGAAATCATTTTTGAGCGCAAATTCGCTACCGGCGGCTGAAAATCATCGCCCGGCCCTTCAATAGAGAAAGCAGATTCCCAATCAATATGAGGGGATAAATGTACGCCGCTGGTGCATCTTGGGTTACATTCAAGAACAAAAGTTTTCCCATCTGGAGACTCGATAAAATCGAAACCTATTTGTCCCGTATAATGTAATCCCTTTACCAAATATTCTACCTGCTTGAATATTTCAGGCTTCAGAACGGCCTTAAAATAAACAGACGATCCTTGTCCTGCACGGAAATATGGTTGATAACAAGATTGTGAAATTATAACACCATTCCGACAAATGGCATAACTGCAAAATTCTTCACCTCTGATATATTCTTGTACAGCCCAAGGGTATAGATCGGGAGAGAGCTTATCTCTTATTTCATGGGGGTGTAGATTTAATAATGCCTTGTCACCAAATCTGGAAAACACAGGTTTTGCTACATATGTTTTATTTTCGTCGAGGTTGGGAATTGGATCGGAGGGGTTTGAAGTTATAAAGGTCTCAATCGCACCCATATAATTTTCACGAGCAATTTTCTGGAAAATGTATTTGTTATGCAGACGTGATAAAAGATTCATATCTTCACAAAAAACATGACAATACTTTTCAAGCTCTTGCTTGCAGGAGCTTAAATAAAAAACTTCTTCGCAAATTGGAAAAATAATATCGATCTGATGTTTTTTAACAAAACCAATCAACTTTGACTTAAATTTTTTCAAATCATAGCGGGGAGAGGGGAGCTGCGCATACTCTTTTATAGGCGCACTGAATCTGCCGGGTGGAAAATGTAAGCAATCAGCGGCATAGACCTCATATCCTGCATCTGCCAGTCTTCGAATAATTTCTAATGCTGCAGGGGCGCGAACGCCGGTCACAAGAATTTTCTTCATGCTGCTACCGCCGCTTTTATACTGTTATCTCTATATATTCTTCTTAGCTTCACTGCATTGGCGTTCAGATCATAAGGTAGAATATTAATTAGAACGCTCTGGCTCTTAAGTCTTTGGCAAAGATTCTCGAAAACTTGTTTAATTTTGATTGTTTCGCCTTCGGAAAGGGAAGGCGCTATTTTTAAGTCAATAGCATGTTCGCTTTTCTGAATTAACTGATATTCTGAATAGGCAACACCTGAGGAAATCAAAGTCTGACGCAATATATCGGCATAGACAGGGATAGGTTTTCCAGCCAGTGTCAGGAAGTAGAAAACATCATCGCATCTGCCCTCTATGTTGTTTAGAGCAGTGAATGGGCTGGAGCAAGATTTGTCTTCTATTAGTACATCATCAAGTCTATATCTCACGATAGGTTGGGTCGTGCGGGTAAAATCAGTAACGATGGGTACGAAGCGGCTTGGGCTACCATCTATATATTCCTTCTCTATGAGAACATACTCTTCATTGAGCAAAAATTGGCTGTTATGATTTGTCATTCCCAAAAACCCTTCTGTACATTGGTAAATTTGTCTAACGGGTAATTTAAAAACACCTTCGATAAAAGCTTGGTCCATCGGGTCCATAACTTCTGCCCCAGAGAGAATTTGCCTTGGTTTGATTTGCAGAACACCTGATGCCTGAAGCAGGGCTAGATGTCTCAATATACTAGCGGGACCAGTGAGAATATCGGGCTGCAGATAATTAAGACTATCAATATGGGTATCAACACCGTATGTAATATCAAAATATTTAAAAGCTATATGTTTTCCTGTCTCTAGACTTTCATACAGATTACTATTTGCTCTTAAAAAAAGCGCAACTTTTTGCGATTGCCAGATTTTGTTCCCTAGTGTTTTAGCAAGCATGATGCCAGCCCATTTCCGCCGCTCTTCCGCACTGGCGACAAAAAGCCCTCTTTGCCCTGATGTTCCTGAAGATAAGCCAACTGTATAATTCTTAATTTCAGGAAGAAAATTGCGCGTTTGTTCGGCTTTAAGTGCCATTTCAAAAGCCTCATTTTTATTTAGTCCGGCGGTATTTATCCTGTCAAAACTCTCCAGCATTTCTTTCTTGGAAATGATAGGAATATTTCTAAAATCTGCATAGCTATAGTCTTTATAAAATGGAGACAAGGATAGAGTTTTTTCAAAAAACTCTTTTAGCTTTTCCTGCTGCCATTCTTCCAGCTGATCGCGGCTGTTAAATTTTTTCATTAATTTAACAGCTTTTAGATAATGACCGAGAATTTCAAATGTTTCAGTGACCTTCATAAGGTATCTCCCCGCAATGTGAAGGTATAATTTTAATTTCCGGTTTATTCTTATGAAGTTTATGCAGCTGAGAAAGGGTCTTTCTATAGGAGTGCCAGTTATGATGTACCAAGCGTGTTATAAAATGGGGCATTTTAAATTCTTTATAGGCGCGGCTTAGCCAGCAGGCGTCAGATACAAGAAAAATTGTTTCATTATTTTTATTCTTAAAGACAATTCCGAAATGCCCCTTGGCGTGACCGGGTAGGGGGACGGCAAAAATACTTCCATCAGCAAAAAGATCATACCCAAATTCAAAGGGCGAGATTTCATCTAATAGATTCACGGATTGTGCATTCTCAATAAAGTCGCAGCGGTCAGCAAAGTTGGCTGGCATAAGTTTTGGGCAGTATGCCCGTACAAGTGCGCCTAGTCTGCCCAAGTGTCTTAGTGCTTCATAGGATTCTCGGCTGCAAATAAAGCGCGCATTGGGGAAATCTAAAAGCCCTGCGATATGATCAACGTGGAAGTGCGAAATGATTATAGTTTTAACTTCCTCACATCGGATGTTTTGATGCTTTGTCAATTGGGAAGCAAAATCATCTTCGGGTTTTATTTTTACTGGAAGCAGAAAATTATACAAACTGTCAGGAAATTTTTTGCAAATTTCTGCAAAACGTGAAGAGAATCCCGTATCAAAAAGTATAATCCCTTTTGTGGGGTGTTTTAAGGCAAAGCAAAGTGCCGGAAAAACAACTGGAGATTTTCTACCATCCTGAATAGCCGTTCTTTCGCTATGGCTACAAAAGCCGACGGCATATGTATTATATTCTATCTGCATTTTGTTTCCACCATTGTGCTGAGCGTCTGATGCCTTCTTTAATTGATATTTGAGGTATGTAGCCAAGATCATTTTTTGCATTATCAATATTAAGTGTCTGACTAAAGCCAAAAACACCCGCGCTGTATCTGGTTAGAGGCGGTTCAGGCCGCGATGGTAGAGCCTTGCAAATAACTTCCATCGCACATGCGATTGCATTAGCAATAGAATAAGGAACCGACCTGAAGGGTACTTGAATGCCCAATTCTTCAAAGGTCATTGAAATCAGGTCTTTGAGTATAACGGGCTCCCCGTTCGTAATATTATATATCCTGCCATGTTGATGAGGTCCGGTTTTTAAGGTAAGCAAAATGGCATCAACGACATTATCGACATAAGTAATATCGACCAGAGCATTTCCGCCATTTATAAGAGGAATAAAGCCACGTTTGGAGAGATGCAGCAGACGTGGAAGAATATTTTTATCATATGGCCCGATAACAGCGCGTGGCCGAATAATAGTACTTCTGATTTTTTGTTCATGGCAGGCATTTACGACCAAATCTTCGGCCATTTTTTTTGTGGTGGCATAGTGATTGGCAAATTTTCTGGGTAACGGGTCATTTTCCACGATATTATTTTGGTTTTTATAATTAAAGTAAAGCGACGGAGTTGAAATATGAACCAAGAATGGGGTCTGGCTTTCTTTCATCGCTGTGATGATGTTTTTCGTGCCTACAACATTTGCTTTATAAAAATCTTCATATCGGCCCCATGGACTTGAAAGTGCGGCGCAATGAAATACCGTATCTGCCCCCCGCATAATCTGAGACATGGTTTCAGTATCTTTCAGATCAAGAGCATGAAATTCTATTCCTGCCTTAGTCAAAGCTTGCCCCACATGTAGTTGCCTGCCTAGTCCAATGACATGGTGGCCTTCTTTGCTCAATCGCTCTGCTAGATTTCGACCTAGCCCGCTCGTCGCGCCAGTTACTATATATTTCATTATTTTAATACTCCAGAACCATGCCGCCCATTGAAAGTCCAGCAGCGGTGCCAAACAACATGGTTTTATCGCCGCGCTTTAAGCGACCTGATTTGATAGCCTCATAGAGCGCGGTAGGCATAGAGGCGGCAACCTGATTGCCATGTGTCTTATAAATGTCGATTAGCTTTTCTTCAGGAATATCAAATTTTCGGCGAAGATAGGCAAGCGCTGCTGCGCTGGCTTGGTGAGGAATGAAAAGATCAATATCTTTTAGTAAAATACCTGCGGCATTAAGGAGTTTCTCCATAAAAGGTAGGATGATTTTATTGCTGAGCTTGAATGCAGCTTTTCCATCCATTTGAAAAAGCGCGTATGGAAGTAAATCTTCCTTGAATCTGGAAGGATGCATACGTGTACCGCCTGCAGCAATCTGGCAGTTTGTATATCCTTCACTAAAGGTTTCTAGGCGAGAGGCCATGATACCACTGGATTGGCTGGTGCAGACGACGACTGCAGCGGCCCCGTCCCCAAAATTTGTTACTATGTCAGCTTCTTCCCAATTCAAACCAATGGAAGCAATATCGCTTGAAACAATCAAAATATTCTTATAGCGGCCTGATTTGATGTATAAATCCGCAATATCCAGTGCGGAAAGAAAGCTGAGGCATGAAGCATTCACGTCAAAAGCTGCACATCCACTTGTTCCTAATCCAAGTTTCTGTTGAATTAGAGGCCCTGTACCGGGTAACGATTGTTCCATAACAGCGCAAGCGCTAATGATGCAATCAATATCCGAGATTTCAATCTCCGAATTCGCTATTGCTTCCTTTGCTGCTTCTACGGCCATAAAAGAGGTCGTCTCGGTTTCGTTTGCAAAATGCCTTTTTTCAATTGAGTAGGTTTCAGAAACCCATCCAGTAGGCTTACCCATCGTTTTATCGATTTCTTCTGAAAAAACGATTTTTGACGGTAAATATTTTCCTACTCCTGCGATTTTTAAACTCATTTCCCCTGATTCCTTTCACTCATATTATCTTAAAGAATAACCCTGTAGCAACCCATTAATTGAACGATGTTCAATTTAATTGAAACATAATTATGAACTATGTTCAATAAGTATTTGAACGGGGGCGTGAAATAAGGTAAATTTAATATTAGGAGACTTAAGTATGGCCAGACGCAGCGACCATTCTCGCGAGGAATTACAAAGACTTATCCTTGATGCGGCGATTTCTATTATCAGAGAAGGCGGAAAAGAATCCCTGACTGCCAGAAGAGTTTCGGCAAAAACGGGATATGTTCCGGGTACTATTTATAATGTATTTGGCTCAATGGACGCTTTAATCATGCACATAAATGCTAAGACTATGGATTTGCTTTATCATGAGCTATCAAAGCCGGAAGCGACAAAGAAGGATGATGTTGTTGAAAACCTTTTAAAACTGGCTTCTGCATATAGAAAATTTGTCGCTGATAACAAGAATTTCTGGCTTTTGCTTTTCGATACATCTTTACCGGATGATCGCATCGCATTGGATTGGTATCAGGGAAAAGTTGATAAATTATTTGAATTGATCGAAAATATTCTTTCTCCAGTAATGACAAAGGGCGGCCCGCAAAAGCTTCGTATGGTTTCGCGTATCCTGTGGTCGTCCTTTCATGGTCTTTGTTATCTTGAGGAGAAAGGACAGTTTCGCACAGTTGGGAAGAGCACAAATCTTGCTGATATGACTGAATTGCTCGTGGAAAGTTTTATGGCAGGCCTGCAAAATAATAAAACTTTTAGTAAAGCTTAGCTTTTTTACTATCCTGTAAATTTGAATATGAAATGCTGCCCGCTATACAAAGAAGAATTGCAGCAAGATACCAGGGTAATCCTGGCGTTTGTATATATGAAGATAACCCAATGGCATAGGCAGTTGAGAAAATAGCCGGTCCTATTAGCATGGCGATACTATTTAAACACCCCAGCGCACCTTGCAGTTGCCCTTGTTCGTTATCCAAAACCTCTTGTGTCATAAGATTTTTAACCGGCGGGCCGGCTAAAGCCCACAGAGCATTGATGGGAATTGCTATAAGGAATAACCAGCCAGTATCTGCAATACCAAATAGCGCAAAGCTAATCGCTCCAAAGATCATTCCTATAATCAGTGTTCGATGATCGCCAAAGTATTTGACCGTTGGGCCTATCAAGGTAACCGAAATTATTACTGCAGATATACCTGCCGCAGCTAGAGAGAATCCGATGCTTGTATCATCCCATTTGTAGCGCGTCGCAACATAAAGGACGAATACAACGACATATACTTCATGTGCGAGGTTTCCAAGAAAATTAATTATCGCAAGTTTTATTAACTTAGGATGTTTCGAAAAAAATGAGGCAGCCCCGACAGGGTTGGCCTTTTTCCATTCCAGTTTTTTTACCCTTTTATTTATAGGTAATGACTCTGGTAAAATAAAAAATCCATATAGGGCATTTAGAAAACTAAAAATTGCTGCTAACCAGAAAGGAAGATGCGAATCTATGGTTGATAACATTCCGCCAAAGGCCGGACCTAGAATGAATCCTGCGCCAAATGCTCCGCCTAGAATACCATATGCTTTTGAACGTTCTTCAGATTGAGTTACGTCACTGATATAAGAATTTGCAGTTGTGACGTTTGCAGATGTAATGCCTGACAATAGACGGCCCAAAAATAACAACTGAATGGATGGAGCCAATGCCATTATTATATAATCAATCCCAAGCCCTAAAGTAGATAACAATATAACCGGCCTGCGCCCAAACCTATCAGAAAGCATTCCAAGGATAGGAGAGAAAATAAATTGCATCAGCGCCCAACTCATGCCGAAAATACCGACCAACAGGGCGGTGTGCTTAGGATCAGTTGAAGAAAAACTCGATAAAAGTTTTGGCAGGACAGGAATTATAATGCCAAAAGCAAGTAAATCGAGAAAAACTGTAATGAATATAAATTTTAAAGCAGGCTTTTTGCTGGTAATAGTCATATTTTAGTCTACACAAGCTAACGTTATCTTAGAAGTACAAAATTTTAAGCGGCGGGCCTAGATAAGGTGTATGCATTTTCAGATTTTGAGAGTTTTTAGTTGCTCTGCAGGAGAACCAAATTAAACTTGAACTCTCATTCTTTCAAGAATAAAGGAAAGATGTCTTTCGGGATACTGACCCGCCCCCTATAAAGG
>DIMG01000021.1:22433-43716 GCA_002425415.1 Micavibrio sp. UBA5572 | reverse complement strand
TTAATTGCAGGGGGGATTACCTGATGAATGTTTGTCCGGTAATCATAGTACCAGACTTCTTTTGTCCACGGCTCCTTGCTTGCCTCACGGTTATCAAAGAACAGAACATTCGCCTTTACACCATTTGCATAAAAGATGCCCGTTGGAAGGCGCAGGATTGTATGAAGCTCTGTTGTCTCAAGAAGCTTTTTACGAACAGTCTCCCCCGCCCCGCCCTCAAAGAGGACGTTATCGGGCACAACAACTGCCGCCCGCCCCGTAGTTTTGAGCATAGAGCGGATATGCTGGACAAAGTTGAGCTGTTTGTTTGACGTTGTCGCCCAGAAATCCTGACGGTTATAAGTCAGGTCGTCTGTCTCTTGTTCCCCCTCTTCATTTGTAAAGCTCATGCTGCTTTTCTTACCGAATGGAGGGTTCGCCAGAACATAATCAAATGTGCGCGGGCTTGGAGCAACCAACGCATCATTCGGGGAGACAGCCGACTCCCCATCCATTTCCCCAATATTGTGAAGAAACATATTCATGAGGCACAGGCGGCGGGTATTCGCTACAATTTCATTCCCGAAGAATGTCTCATGTTTCAAGAATGCCTTTTGGTTTTTATCAAGTTTATGATTGTTCACCAAGAAATCATAAGCCGACAGGAAAAATCCGCCAGTCCCACAGGCAGGGTCGGCAATGGTTTTATTGGGTTCAGGGCGGACGCACTCCACCATTGCCTTAATCAGCGCACGCGGCGTAAAATATTGTCCGGCACCGGACTTAGTATCTTCAGCATTCTTTTCCAAAAGGCCTTCGTAAATATCGCCCTTGGTATCCGCGCCCATGGTCACCCATTCGGTATCATCCACCATGTCAATGAGACGATAGAGCTTCGCAGGGTCTTGGATTTTATTCTGCGCCTTGGTAAAAATTTGCCCCAGCATCCCTGATTTATTGCCAAGCTCCCTCAGCAGCGTAACATAATGAACTTCTAACTCTGCTCCCTTCTTAGATTTCAAGCTTTGCCAGTTATAGGCCGCAGGAATACCCACATCACGGTTGTAAGGAGGCTTGGAATATTCATCCGCCATCTTGAGGAAGATCAGATAAGTTAGTTGTTCCAGATAGTCCCCGTACCCCACCCCGTCATCACGCAGGGTCGTACAAAAACTCCAGACTTTAGAAACGATTGTTGATGTGTTCATATAATTTTATTCCTCATAATATTCATCGCTAAAATCTGGCCTAATAAAGCCAAAATCTACACTGTCAGGTGTATTTATAAGCTCTACATTTGTAATCTCGATTTCAGGAGAGCCATCAGTCGGCTCCCATTCTAGGGTCACCAACGCAGAGCACAAAAAATCTGTATCAGCTACACAAGTATTACTTCCTATGCCTACATAATCTTTATCAATAGAGTCTCGTATAGAAAATGAGAAGTCCGCTTCAGCAGTAGCCTCTACAAACATAGGAAGGTCAATGACAATCTTATTAGATCCAATTTGAACAACATTAAAATCACAACTACCATCATCATCAATCAAATTAAAAGATTTCAACTCAAGCCGAACTTCCTCTTCTTCATAGTACATATCCGAGTCTGCCTCTGCATATAAACCATATAAATCAGCAACTCCCTCTGCAACTCCAGCATTCAATAACTCTTTTTGGCTGTCTGGAATATTAGATAGAAAACTTTCTGCCATACTTTGAGCTTCTTTTAATTGTAATTGCAGCTCCGAAAGTGCCTTAGAGAAATCAGAATTAACATCTATCCACTTTGATGAGGCCGCAAAATCGATCCATCCCTTGTCTTTTGAGACGGCTAAAATCTTTATATTATTTTCCTTTGCATACTTTTCTAAAGTCAGCAAAGCAATTGCATCAGGAAATTCTTTCCTTTTTTCATTATTGTTTTCAAAAGGCGGTTTATAATTAAAATATCGTTTTATTAATTCGGATATATCAGCCCCATCAGCTTTAATTGCCTGAAATCCAGTATTCTTCCTGAATGTGTTAATACGCTCTAATGCAAGTTTTTTAGGTGTTGGCTCGCCTTCCGTCAGCTTCAAAAGTTTATCTGCCGTTTTTTCTGCCAGAAGTTTTTTATTTTTTGCTCGATTGATAGCCTTATCAAGATTGCTACGAATTTCCGTATTTTCTTTTTCAAGATGTCTAAAAACTTCCCTTACAACTATCTCTGATAAGACAAATTTAACGGACCCTTGCTTAAATTGCTCAAGTTGCTTCAAAAGACCATGCTCAAGTGCATAACCATTATTTGTAAAAATATTTGTATCAAGAGTTATCGCGTCATACTTCATACTATACTCCTGTCACGCAAGGTCGTGCAAAAACTCCGGAGTTTAGAAACGATTGTTGATGTGTTCATTTCTTATCAGAACCACCTTTGTCACTTGATGAGCCCGTTCCATCACCAGATTTTGCTGGTTTCATAGATGTAATCCCAGCAAGGCTATTCTCCTTTATTTCCACGCGCTGTGGCTGAGTTTTATTTTCATCCTTGGAACCGTTATTGTTGCTGTTCGACATGAGGAACCTCCTTCTCGATTTTAATATGAACAAAGTTTGAAAGCGAAATTGTAAGAATAAGCGTTAATATAATTCCTAAAACGAAAGAGACATCAGAAAATCTTGACGCACAATTCAACAATTTCTCGTAATGAGCAGCTTTTTCATTATCTTCTTTCGTAACACACTCCAGATAAGGCGCATTTTTTGCCAAAATAATAAGATTGCCAATAATACAAAGAAGGAAAGTGACGGCGGATATTACCCACAAATAGAAATCGATATTATCAAACAGCTTGTCATGAAAAACTACAAGCAGCCCAATTGCCAAAGATGATAACGTTACAAGATGTCGTCCCTTTTCCATTCGGGTGTTAATCCACGCCTCCATACAAGCAGCATAAAAAGCCACTTCCTTCTGATTATGAACATCATCTGGGGTTGAATTATTTTGACTTGTCATTTCCGGACTCTTTTCTTTACGTTCATTTGATTATTTTTTTCGGCGCGGATGCGGGCGAGGAGGACATTTGCAGGTTCATCATTCGGGTCTTGGGCAACCAACTCACCAGAGAAGGATTTTTTCAATATGGATTGCCGAAGTGCCTCAGATTTTTGGAGCTCAACATCAATCATTGCCTCCATATTTTCAATGATTGAAAATTTTTCCTGAATTTCCTGAACTATTTTTGTAGACTCTAGCGGTGAACATACTGGCAGGATTATATTGCGAATACGATCCTGCCCAATATTACGCATAGATTCTTGGTTTCCTGTAGAACGTTCCATAATTTCATTACGCCCCATTTGAGAGCGCAAATAGTAAAGAAAATAATAGGGGTTTAGGTCTCCAAAATTTATGCGCAGCGTTTTATCACTTAGCATAATGCTTTTAGTAACCGTTTTAGCAATTACACACGCACCAACCAATTCAATGGTGTTGGCACGACTAAAGAGAAAGTCTCCTGATTTTATAAAATACTCAGGATGCACTTTATCTGAATCTAGGCAAGTTTTGCTTTCATGTTCATTATATTCACCCCATGTGACCGCACTAACTTTCGCTACGCCAATTTCATCTTGA
Organism: Micavibrio sp. UBA5572; assembly: GCA_002425415.1. Lineage (GTDB taxonomy): Bacteria > Pseudomonadota > Alphaproteobacteria > Micavibrionales > Micavibrionaceae > UBA1573. The sequence goes on along the minus strand of DIMG01000021.1, from coordinate 40,115 downwards.
AACGGCTCCCTCTCATCACATTTAAAACTTTTTCCGGCACAAATACCGTCGATAAAAAAACCAAGTCGTGAATATTGCCACCCCATAGGAAGCTCAGGAATATTAGCACTTTCTTCTTCAGTCACATCATCTAAGTTTTTGCGCCGATGGGTAGGAATACCAGCAAGAAGTTGTTTTGCAGTTTCTAGTTTGTCTTTATTCTTCTCTCGCCAGTCGGCAGTGAGTTTGCCCTCGAAGGCGTGTTTGAGGACAGCTTGGCGATAGACTTTTAATTGCTCTCTGGCAGTTTTGAGGCTTTCGATGCCCTTATCCAATTCAGAAAACAATTCCTCAATCTTCGCCACAATCCGCTTTTGTTCGTTTAAAGGGGGAATTGGGGTTTCAATTTCCTTAGCTTTAGACAAAGGCATTGAGGGCATATTTGCACCATGTGCATATTCTGCGAAATCAACTGTCGTCAGATAATAATATAGCCACTCACTCAAAACAGCATCACTCGGTGTAGCCGTACCAATATGACTAACAACATATGAATCCTGAGCCAAGATGGCCCTCTGATTTAACAAAGTAGATGCGCCACTTTTTGTAAAAAGAACCGTACCCTTTGTGAATTTCTTTAGAGAAGCAGGGGCTTTGTCACTCAAAACATCCTTGGTATGCCTTATATATTTTTGCCCATTAAGTTTTCCCATGTCATGAACACGCACAAACAATGGCCCTTGTATAGAGAAATAATCATTTCCCTGTGGAGCCGGATTTCCCGCCTCAACGAGAGCCACATCTCCAAGAAAGCATTTAATCCAATTTTGTGGAAGTTCATTTTTCATCAGCGCCCCCAACATCTTCTATTTTATTATTACTAAAGAACTCTCGGATTGGGGTACTCATACTAGATAAAATCGAAAAATGATAAAATTTTCCTCCATAACCATGGTCAATGCTACATTCGACAAAACCCTTACGCTCAAGCTCTCTCAATGTTTTATAATCATCGCTTCTTTTTATTTTATCCTGCCCATAAGTTAGCATTTTTTCTTGTCTAAGATTATCTAGGAGACGTAATTCATTAGAGCTTAATGATGCTACTTTCCTCCCCATACTCCTTTCTTTCTTATACGCCGATATTTTCTTATAAGAATACTCCCACAACCACCCCAAAAATATTCCTGCTGGAAAAACGGCTAGAACTTTCCATTCGTTTGGAGCGAACAGCACTAGTAAAATGGCTATAAAAAAATTTGCAGATGGGCTCTTAAATGTTTTCAAAAAATCGATAATCGAGTCAAATGAAGTCATGCTGCCAATGCCTCATTGAGTTCATCGAGGATCGTATCCATTTTATCCCCGAAGAGTTGATACATTTTGCCGAGACCGCCTTGAGCATCGAATGGCGCGGTTTCGAGGTCATCTTTTTCCACATGGAATGAACTGATGATATGGTCACGGATCATATGGAGCCATGCCATTTGGGATTCGTTGAATTTATCCCCGCTGCCGCTGTGGCGTTTCATAATCCAGTTCTGGAAGTTGCGGCGCACTTGGGCTTCATAATCATTGATTGTTTTATCAATCCCGCAAGCACGTCGGATAAGAGCGACCAATGCCGTCAGATCATCGGACGGATTATTTCCCTTCACATCATCAAGAAGAGCATAAGCCCGCCAGACACGAAGCGGTGCAAGTTTCGGTTTATCACCGCGCAATTTATCCATCACCTGTTTAATCATATCAAAGGTAATCTCACGGCGGCGAGCGGGTTGAGAATAGAAAATATGGAGAGCCTCAATCTCGTCCCTGTTTTCTTCCAAATACGTCTGAAAATCCTGCGTCAGGGCGAGTGCATTTTCCTTGGCATCTCCATCCCATTCCGCACGGATGACGTTATCCAGATTTTCATGGTCGATAATCTGTTCCTTATCACGGCGGATGGTGTCAATCAGCTCAATCAATTCGCCGTTGAACATACGGGAAGCCTGTTTCACCAATTCATCTTGGGCAGATTTCAAATCTTGTTCGCTTGGTTCAACGGACTCAGGCAGTTCTGCAACTTCCCGCGCCTTCGCCTCAATCTTATCAGGATCAATCGCAGAAATCAGACCGCTCACAATATCAGAGAGGTGGATTCCGCCAGACTTTTCCTGAATACGTTTATGGTCTTTGTCATCAAGCTGTTTATTAAGACGAGCCAGACGTCCCGCCAAGGAACTGACCGTGTCTTCATCCCTCGCCCCCATCATCACGCCCATTGCCAAATCTTTGAGCGGGACACTTGGCTTGGTAATCAATGGCTGACTTGCTGTTTTAAGGGATTTTGTAACCCCGATGGCATCGACAATCACATAGTGGGTTTTGGCACTGGTCGCTGATGGTGTGACCTTTTTCAGGTCATCCATATCCAGAGTCCGCGTACCACGTCCTTTCATTTGTTCAAAGTAATTCCGACTTTTGACATCACGCATAAAGAGTAAACATTCGAGAGGCTTAACATCCGTCCCTGTAGCAATCATATCAACTGTCACAGCAATACGGGGGTTATAGCTGTTGCGGAAGGCACTCAGCTCTCCCTTAGGGTCTTTCGCTTGATGGGTGATTTTGCGGCAGAAATCATTCCCCTCACCGAATTCCTGACGGACAGTCTGGATAATATCGTCAGCATGGCTATCCGTTTTCGCGAAAATCAGAGTTTTGGGGACTTCTTTGCGGTTCGGGAATATATCCGGCAACTTTTCCTTGAAAGTCCGGATAACCGTCCTGATTTGATCGGGGTTTACAATGTCGCGGTCAAGTTGGGTCGCGCTATATGCTTCATCTTCATCCAGTCTTTCCCAGCGTTTTTTGCGGGTCATACGCTCACGACGTTCAACTTGTGTTTCTGCCTTGATAACACCGCCCTTTGACGTGCGTTCTGTCTCAATCACATAGATTTCATTCCCCACGTTCACGCCGTCGGCAACCGCCTTTTCATGGGTATATTCGCTCACAACATTTTTATGAAAGAAACCATAGGTACGATTATCAGGTGTCGCTGTTAATCCAATCAGACTTGCGTCAAAATAATCAAGAACCTGTTGCCATAGGTTATAAATCGAGCGGTGACATTCATCGATAAAGATAAAGTCAAAAAATTCCGGCGGTATTTTGGGGTTATAGCCTACGGGCAAAGGCTCTTTCGGCTTTGTGTATTGTTCGGCGGGGTTAGTTTCCTCAAGGGATTCATCCAACTCCTCATCTTTCAGAAGAGAATAAAGACGCTGGATGGTCGTGATAATGACCTGATTGCCTGCGACAGGACGCGGGCTTTTGGAGGATAAAAGCTGAACATTGTAAAGCTCAGTAAATTTACGGTTATCGTCATTTGAGAAATAAGTCTGGAACTCGCCGTCGGCCTGTGTCCCAAGGTTTTTGGTATCAACCAGAAACAAAATGCGCTTGGCATCCGCATATTTAATCAGGCGATAGATAGATGTTATCGCCGTAAAGGTCTTCCCTGCCCCCGTTGCCATTTGAACCAAGGCACGGGGTTTTCCTTCCTTGAAGGACTGCTCAAGATTGGTAATCGCCGTAATCTGGCAATCCCGCAGCCCTTCCGGATTGAGAGGCGGCAGGTCTTGGAGACGAACGCGAAGAGATTGGGTTTGACCTTTCCACTCCCCGAGTGTTTCAGGACGATGAAATGAGAATACTTCTCTGGAACGGGGCTTAGGGTCGCGCCCATCGGTAAACCTTGTAATCGCCCCCGTGCTTTCATACACGAACGGCAAAGGCTCATTATTCTTTACCCATTTGAGTTTAGCCGTGGCATATCCGCCCGACTGCTCTTCAACAGTCGTGATTTTATAGCCCCAGTCCTCAGGCTTTGCCTCGATAACCCCGACAGCCTTTTGATTAACAAACAGAGCGTAATCGACTGGCCCCACGTCAGTTTGATATTCACGGAGGGCTATGCCCGCCCCAGCACTGAAATCAAATTTTTTGGCATGCTGAACAACCCAGCCTGACTCTCTGAGCAGGTCGTCAATTTTGTCTCGAGCTTTTTGCTCTGGATTCTGGTTCAACTCCGGCATAAACAGCAAATATTCTTCTTAAAATCGGATTTGTTAAGAAATTATAGGAAATTGGAACACTGGGCAACTAACGATTGCACCTATCCTCTTGTTTATTCATATTTATTTGATTGATTTCATCATTATTTAGCGAAAAACCCACCGTTTTTGCGAATACGATCGTATTCGACGACTGATGCCAAAGGATTGGCAAATTGATCCCCTTTTCTTTTTGTTTTCTTCTGGTATGTAGGTGGAACGGCACCTGAAGTTGGCAAAAGCCGTATCTCCTGTGATAAACTGAAAGGAAGAGCTTAACAGCGCACTTACGCAAACTCCGTTTGCAGTGCTTTTTAAGGCTCAATAGAAGCGCTGTCCCCAAACTGAATTGGGCCGAATCAGCGCCATAAATCGGGTACTGGATCACAAAACAGGGTGTGTGATCGTTGGCGATTTATCATTGTTCCTTGCGTGTTTTCTCGCGAGCAGAAAATCATTCTGCTGTGGCGGCGGCTGCCTATCGGTCGGGGCAGAAACTTGTCGATGAGCGCACAGGCACTATTCACCGCTATGAGAAACGCCATGGCGTGGTGAATGCTTTTATCCTGATGCCCGCAAGTGCCCCTGAGCGCTTCCAAGACAGGTTTGTCCTTTGGAACGCAGCCGAAGAGACAGAGACACGCAAGAATTCCCGTGTGGCCCGTGAGGTCATTATAGCTCTCCCTTATGAACTGAGCCCAGAGCAACGGGAGAGCCTCACACGGGACATGGCGGCTTATCTGGTCGAGAAATACCGCGTTGCGGTGGATGTTGCCATCCATAGCCCTTGTGAGGGAGACGGGCACGACCCCAGAAACCACCATGCACATCTTCTTTTTACCACGCGGGAGCTGACCTCTGAGGGTTTGGGAGCCAAAACCCGCATCCTTGACGACAAGGTGACGGGCCCCCAGCAAATCGAGATCATTCGGGAGGTCTGGGAGACATTGGCGAATGATGCTCTCAGCCGCGCAGGACATTCAGATGTAACGATAGACAGGCGAACCTTGGAGGCTCAAGGGATCGAGCGTATCCCTCAAATCCATGAGGGAAAGGCGTCAACCTATGCCGAAGAGCTGGGTAGAGCCAGCAGGCAGAATGAAGAAGATGAAGACGACACCGACACGGATGAAGGTGACGAAGGAAAAACAGATGGTAAAAAATCCGGCTCCGGCGACACGGGCCGCCTGTCACCGGATATGTCTCCCAAGGAAGACATAGCAGAAAAGTCTCTTTCCAAAGACAAACTCGAAACACGCAATAAATCCCGTTCCGAGTTTAATGCAGAAATTAAAGCCCTGAACGTGCAACGGGCCGAGTTTCCTGATAAGCCATTAAAGGAGCAAATCGAGTCTATTGAACGAGAGATTGATTTTCTTGACCACCGTGTGGAACGCCTTGAAACCTTGCTTGATAAAACAAGCCTGCCGCAAAAACTCCAAAAGCTGATTGGCGATATGGCTGTCAAAGCCAAGGAATTCGTCAGCATACGGACAGAAGGCCAGATTAAGCGGGAATTAAGTCAGACAGAGAAAGCCGAGCGGCATGAACGCCAGATTGCCCGCTACGGCAGAACTTATCGCGAGAGCATTCATTCCCAAATCAGGGATATGAAAGACAAGATCGAGACTCTGCAGTCCAGAGAAACAGAATACAAAAAATACCGCTCTTTCGTCACTATGATCGAAACCGAGGTGATGAAGCTGAGATCTTCTCAAGCTCATACGCTTAATACCCCACAAAAACCGGATATGAGCGGCATTTCTCCCATAGCCCCCACCAAGCTACCCGAACAGGCAAAACCCACTTCAAAGGCTTCTGAGAAGCCAACAGAGGCTAAAGCAAAAGTACCTGATGAACACAAACCATCCCATCAATCTGAAAGGCTTCAAGGAACCTTCGGTAAGGTGCAGAGCGAGAAGCAACCGACTGTGCCGCCAACAATGGAGAAGCCTGTGCAGTCTAAATCACCGATTGCGACTGAGACCAAAACAGACGCTGCAAAGTCTGTAAAAACTAAATCCACGACAAGCCCGCAGTCACCCAATCCTAAGGACTATAAGATTGAGGCCAACGCCCAGACCAAACAAATGCTGGATAAAATCCAGAGAGAATTAAAAGCGCAGAAAGGCCAAGAAGCCGCGCAAAAACAAGAGCCGCATCAGACGACTGGAAAAGACGATGGATTAAAGGGGCAATTCCGCAAACCGGAACGACCTCCCGTCAGGCAAGAAGACCACAGAAGAAAAACCAAGGCAGAGGCCGAAAAGAAACGTCAGGACATCCCACCTGAATATCGCGCGCCGCCTTATACCAAAGAAGAATTGAACCCGAAACAGAAACCGGAAGCAAAAGCTGCTACCCCACCGCAGGATGAAAGTGTCTTGGATAAATTCAAGAAGATGTGGAAGCAGGAAACCGCCAAACCGCCATCAAATCCTGAACCACCAAAACAGGCCAAGCCCAGAAAACCAATGTCTTCATCCTTCAATCAGGCTGCTAAAAAGCCAAGTGATATGGAATCATCACCTGATCCTGAGCAAAAACGGGATTTGCATTGATAGGAATTCTTGGCGCCACGCATTTCTTTTCCTGAAGTAAATCTCCCTTTCCCCCGTCTTGTTATCGTTATAGACCGCCTTTATGGGCAGGTGCGCCGTTTCTGCAATGGTGCGGCCCGCGCCACTCAGCCTGAAGGCTTCCCGTGTTGACCATGCATAAGCGGCTTATTCCCCTGCCTGACTTTTTCGGCGTTCGATAACAAACCGAGAAAGGAAGAACATCATGCAAAAAGAAACTTGTTTATCTCCAGAATTCCAGCTTCAAATCCAGACACAAGAGCCTTTGCTCTATGCCCAGCCCTATGACATCGACGCACATGGCTTTTATTTCCGCAGTTTGGAAGACTATAATGAGAAATCGGCTAATCTTCTGAACCGTTATGGCGATCCGGTGGAAGAATTTGAAATCCAGTTTATCGACGGTGATGATCTTGACTGTGAATTATTCAAGGCACTTTCTATTCACCAAGGCACGATAGGTGATTATTTCAGCGCTTGTGAATATTTATCCGATGACCAGAAAATCAGGGTTATTCTTGCCACTGGCGAATGCGGCTACAGCTTCGATTATAGCTCGGATGAACCCGATGGATACGACATCGACATCTATGAGCTTGATAGTCTTCGTGAGTTGGCAGAGCAATTTATCGAGGAAGGCTTGTTCGGTGAAATTCCCGAGAACATTCGTTATTACCTTGATTTCGACGCTATCGCCCGTGACCTCGCCATGGATTATTCCGAAGCCACCATCGCAGGTAAAAACTACATCTTCCGATGCGCGTAACCCGCGCATCTTTTCTCAATCTTTAGCCCACATACAATCGAAAGGGATTGCCCATAGGTTTTTACCGAACGGCAAAATCTCATCTCCGGCATAGAGAATTATACCGATGACGGTTTTCTTCTTAGCCAGATTGTCCCTAAAAAACTCTATATGCTTGAAATCAGAATTTTTAACAGTAACCCCTGATTTCACCTCAATCGCCAGAATTGACTTGTCACCACTTTCAATGATGAAATCAATTTCTCTCTTCACACGATCCCGATATTGATAAAGATGATATATGTCGTCTGCGGCATCTATCTGTGCAGCCAATTCATTATATGCAAAGGTTTCAAACGCCTTCCCCACTTTGTCCGGATCGCTTGAAAAATCCGAAGGCTTCCAACCCAGAAGTGCCGTCATCATTCCAGTATCAGCCATAAAGAGTTTATCTTGCTTGCCAACGCGGTCGTAATCCGTCTTGTGCCAAGCAGGAACGGACTCAATAAGATAGAAAGATTGAAGTGCGCTAATATAGCTGGATAAGGTTCGCCGATCTGATGAAAAGACAGAGCCTATGGCAGATACATCCATAAATTTCGATGACCACGCAGCCAAAACCCTGACCAAATCTTTCATCACATCAACTTGCCGGATATTTGCAATATCATTCAAATCATGCTCAATGAGCGCATCAACATAATCAATATGCCAATTTCTCCGTGCTTTTCCTTCCAGCCTTATGGCTTCGGGAAAACCACCCCTGAATATCATCTCAATAAGATCATTTCTGCTGTAACGATTTTTGGGCCGCTTGAAATCTTGAACAAAAGCACGTTCCAGAAAAGTCGGGGAAGCCCCTGCAATTTCCCCTTGGGATAATGGACGCAAACGCACCTTACCAATTCTACCCGCCAAAGACTCCGTCACCGTTGGCAAATTCAGGATATTCGCTGATCCGGTAATCAGGAATTGCCCCGCCCTGTTGTTCTGATCCACCGCCTTTTTAATCGCTGGAATCAAATCTGGAACTTTCTGAATTTCATCAATGATGAGTGTTCCCCCGTCGGGAACATAATCCACAAACAAGTGGGGGTCTGTTTCAGCCGCTTGCCGCGCCGCTACATCATCCAATGTTCTATAGGCAACATTCTCCGACACAAATTTTCGGGCAAGAGTTGTTTTTCCACACTGACGAGGCCCTGTCAGCATGACAACGCGCCTCGTCGCCAATGCTTGCTCTAAACCAGTTTCCTGCCAGCGTGAATAATCGGACATAACAAACGTCTCTCTCATCAAAAATATTACTTAATTCCAGCATATCAGCCATATGACAAAATGTACATTAGAATATTGGCGGTTTATACATTATAAATTTTGCTATTTATGCATTAGGAATATAGCTAATTGTGCATTAAATCTGCGCTGGAAGAAAATATATCTTGCAAACTTACACATTTTCTTACACACTTTAAATTCGTTAACTATTTTTATCAATCAAATCAATATGTTAGGCAGAATATGCTAGTCTCGAAAACTAGTGTGGGTGCAAGCCCATCGGGGGTTCGAATCCCCCCCTACCCGCCATTTATAAATCTCGAAGACTTAAAAAACTCAAATATTTATTCGCTAGGCATACCTACGCCGCTTTATTTAAAACACCAAGAATCTCACGGAAACTGTTTAAGCCTGCATCTAAATTCTTGATAATTTCGGTCGCTAATTCGTCAGGCTCTGGCAGGTTATCCAAGTCACTCAGACTCTCTTAATCTTTCAGCCAGAATACATCAAAGCTTGTTTTATCTCGAGCGATTAGCTCTTGATAACTAAATTTCCACCAACGATCATCAGTATTGCTTTCAGCATTCCAAGTTTCCCGCCTGATATGACGATTTTCTGGACTATACCTTCACGCCTATATCCGTCACCATTTTTCATTAAAATCGTCAAAAATCATCGTTTTTCATGATAGGGTCACTTAAATCATCGTTTTTCACGGTGCATCATTGAAATTCATGGAAGAGCATGGGAAATCAGCCTTTTTCGCAAACCGTCAGTATTTTTCATGAATTAGCCCTTCCAGAGGGCGGAATGAAGCTGGCTGGCGATGCCGCCCTCATAACAGGCCTATGACCTAAAAGTGCCCTTCAGGGCTAAAAATATGCACAAGAAGCCTCCGGCATCTATTGCCAGAACGGCAACCTACCACATGAAGGAAGGCAAAAAGATTCACTTAAATTCTGGACTCAATAATGGGGGTTAACCAAAAGCCGCCCTGCTTTCACTGGACGGCTTTGTAAATTGGATAATTTTATGAATTAAGCAGCTTTTGTTGAGCTGCCGCATCCGCAAGATTTTTCAATTTCTTGAATTTTTTTCTGAGCATCTTCTCTTGAAACATTTTGTTTCTCTTTCAGCTTAGAAAAAAACTGGTCGCGGTTTTCATCATAAAGTTTGATGTCATTATCACCGAGCTTATTCCATGTTTCTTTGATTTTGGCATGAAGTTTTGCTGTGTTTTCTGGACTTTGAGCATTAGCCATTGGCTGAACTGTATTTGGCATTTTGATCTCCTTGATCTTAATGGTTTGTGCAATCTGTCAATTTCAAACTGCAGATGATGTTGTCGCAGATTCCAGATAACAATGCGATGTGTACCCAAGCTGATTATATAAGGAATACATAAATTCCGTTTTTAAAATAAACAAACTGACGCTGAAATTTATCAACGCCAGTTTGTAATTATAAATAAGAAATTCTATGCCGATAAAGATTTTAACATCTTAACACGGGATTTTTCCCATTCTCCCATTTGCCTCTCAGCATCAGCGTTCGCAATGCCATAGATTTCCTGAATAACGCCTGAGAGCTTTTTACGGCTACCATTAATCTGTGTGAGATGATCTCCTGTCAGTTTTCCCCATTGCTTCTGAACCTCACCTTTGATCTGCTCCCAGTCACCTTCAAATATATCATTATTCATAACCCATCTCCTTTTCTTGTAAATATTCTTATTTCATGACGGTTTCTTTGTAGGTATTAACTCGCGCTTCATTTTCATTACTAAGTTGGAAATTAAGAGCCTCTCCATCACGGATGATTGTTGCTGAGCTGTAGGTGATAGCAGCTCTCTGCCCGCCAAGCCCCAGAATTTTATCAAATCCGATAATGAGTGTTTCGGCCATACCATTTTTGAAAGAGATATTTTCAATATCTGCGACAATTTCTTTTTTCTGGTTCACTAACTTCCCATCAAGAAGTTTTGACACTCTGTACCCATTATCAGGGACGACGCGAACTCTATCGTTTCCATCCGTATTATCGTAAGAAAATGGCGCAGCATTGTCGATAATTTTTTCTGTTAACGGCATAATAACATCACCATCTTCTTCTACACGCGTCACAGATCCAAAATCAAATGCCGCCTGCTTGCCCATGCCAAGAAATTTATCACCAACAACAACAATCATTATTGCCTTTCCATCTTTATCAAGAATGATGTCAGCAACTTTTGCTACAATTTCATGTTTTTCATTATATACGTTGTGGTCGATCATTCCGCTTGCCGTTTTTTGGGAACTAATCACAAGAGGGATGTTTTTATCATCTTTTTTATTACCAATTAAGGTCGCTTTTATTTCCTCATAGGCCTCTGACGCATCACTTTTAATTTTCTCTATAGCCTCTTTTGCATCCTTAGTGATATGACCGGATGTGCTGGCTTCAGCATTAATTTGTGATTGCGATTTTGAAGTATCGGCCATGGCTGGCATCATTCCCATTAGAGCAAATATCGAGACTGTGGCTAAAATTTTATTTTTCATGATTAAAGTTCCTTGTTGTAAAAATATTATGTTTTTAAAATATAATTGTTATTTTTTAATCTGCCGCATCTTGAACAGACTCTCCTGCGTGCTCAATGTCCCGACCTGCGCCGCTCATTGTTTCACAAGATGAAAGCCCAAGACTGATAACAGCCCAAAATAATAAAAATTGTGTTTTGATTAACATGTCAAAATCTCCTTCATTGTTAAAAACTAAAAATTTATTTACGGATTAAACTGGTGGTGATTTTCCTTGAAGAGCATGAGAAACCGCAGCAATAACAAAGAGGGCAAGAAAAACTACGAATAATATTCGTGCAATCTCAACAGCTCCGGCCGCAATGCCTCCAAACCCGAGCACTCCGGCAATAAGCGCGATTACAAAAAATATGATGGCCCATCTAAGCATGGCGAGCCTCCCTGCTTTCAGGATCCACCACATGCAGTGGCGCGGCACAAATATATCCCAAAGCTCTTCCACAAATCAGATGATGCTGATCCGTAGAATTTGCGGCCATATCTCCAAGAGATACAATACCAACCAGACGTTTATCTTTATCCAAAACAGGTAAACGCCTTACTTTATTTTTTGCCATGTTTTGCACAACGTCTTCCATTTCATCAGCATCGCGACAATACAGAATTTCTTTTGTCATGACCTGTTCAGCTGTTGTTTCCGCTGGGTGATGGGATTCTGCTACACACCGCAAGGCTAAATCGCGATCGGTAATCACACCAACCAGCCTGTCATCTTTGGCAACCAGAATGCTTCCACAATCACTTTTTTGCATTTTTTTTGCAACGTCGTGAAGAATTGTTTCTGGAGAAACAATTTCTATGTTTTTGCTCATAATGTCTTTAATTTTCATGATGGATTTCTTTCTATTTTTATGGTTTTTGGAAGAATTTAGCGACGGAAGTCAATAACAACACGGCGGTTTTCTTGATTTCTAACGCCATTTTCTGTCCGTACAGCCTGGGCAAACTCTCCACGTGCTTCACGATCCAAGGTTTGGTTGGCAATGCCACGTTTCAGAAGAGCCTGAGAAACGGCTTGCTCGCGTTCACGTGAAAGCGTCTGATTGTAATCTGTTTTTCCCGAACTATCGGTATAGCCGGTTACAGTGACATGATTTGGGTTGTATTGACTGATTTCCTGCATGGCACGATCTAGTGTTTCATTTTCACCTGCACGAATTCCTGATTTATCATGGTCAAATAAAATCGTATATGAGCTGACTATTTTTTCTGCCTGAACAGGGACGTCCATAGGGATAATTTTGTTATCAACGCACCCGTCAGCATAATTACGGGGCGCACTGCGATATCTTTCACACGCTTCTCTTTGTTCATATTCCTGATATGATTTTTTGTCCATATTATCTGCCATATGATTGGCAGACGTGTAATTATTTTGTGATATTTCTGCCCTTGGGGTGTAACGAGGACCTGAAGTCGGGGGGTCGTTGTAAGGCGAACAAGCGGCAAAAGACAGCGCCACTGTGCACAGTAAAATTGCTTTCGTTTTCATGACAGATTCCTTTTTAAAACTTTAAGATACTCAACATGGTGAGAGTCTCATCAAGAAGCGATAGGGAAGACCGTCAGGGATATAAGGATTCTATAAGTTATGAACTCAGAATCTAGGCAAGAAGCTTGAGAATACCCTGATTGTGAAGCGGAGCAATGTCTGCAATTTCCATTCTATAACCGACGCCAGGCTCGGTTATAATAAGAACGGGAAGAGAGGGCTCTCTTTCGATTTTCTCTCGGATCTGCCCAACAAAAACCCGCAAATATTGTATGTCTTCACCGTGAGAATCTCCCCACACTGCTTTGAGAATTGTCCGATGGGACAGCATTTTTCCGCAATTAATCATAAAATATCGTAAAAGATTGTATTCTTTTGGTGTAAACGCCAAAAGCTCGTTATTTAAAAAAACTTCATGGCGCACCAAATCTATCATCAAAGGGCCATTGGTCAATTGTGGAACTCCTACTTCCTTGACGTTTGAAGATCGCAATGCCGCATTAATGCGTGCGAGAAGAACTTCGGAGCTGAATGGTTTAATCACATAATCATTCGCCCCCCTATTCAGGGCTTCTACAATATCACTATCTTTTGCCCGTGCGGAAAGAATAATGATGGGAATTTCTGACCATTCGCGCAGTGCGTTAATGACATCAATACCTTGCATATCCGGAAGATCAAGATCAAGAATTACCAAATTAGGTTCTGTTGAAACAGAAAGGCGGACGGCCTGTTTGCCCGTCAAACAGTCTATTAACTTAAAATCAGCATCATCCAAAATAATTGTCATCATTTTTTTGGTTTGCGGGTCTGAATCCACAATCAAGATGGTGTTTTTCTTCTTGTTCATAAGAAGGCTATCTGCCCGAGCCTATTCTTGCGACCACGCGCATAAAAAATCATTTTCTCCTAAGGAGGCATTCTTTTATATCACATAAGGTGAAAATAAAACAATTTCAACTGCAAGGGTACATTTGATCAATACAAGCTCATTTTTGTTTAACAATACCAACATGTTGCTCGATTTGTTTTGATTCAGATGGTTTGGTAACGTTCTGTTGCCTATTTCAGATAATCACCTTTAGTGATTGAATCAACCCATTGCGTATTAGATAAATACCATTCGACAGTCTTTTGTAGTCCGGATGCAAATGTCTGTGATGGTTGCCAACCCAATTCATTTCTAATTTTATCAGAGTTAATGGCATACCGCTTGTCATGTCCAGCGCGGTCTGGCACAAACCTGATTTGCTCTTTGTAAGACGATCCATCCGGTTTTGGCGAGGCTTTATCGAGAATCTCGCAGAGAGCATGCACGACATCGATATTCTTCATCTCGCTGTTGCTGCCGATATTATATGGCTCTCCCACTCGCCCATTGTTTAATACCTGATTGATTGCGACACAGTGGTCATCCACAAACAACCAATCCCTGATATTCTGACCATCGCCATAAACCGGTAAATTTTCTCTGCTCAATGCGCGGTAAATCATCAAAGGAATCAACTTTTCAGGAAATTGATAAGGTCCATAATTATTGGAACAGTTTGTGGTCAAAACAGGCAGCCCATAGGTATGAAAATAAGACCTTACCAAATGGTCTGATGCTGCTTTTGACGCAGAATACGGGCTATTTGGTTGGTATGAATGAGATTCAGTAAAGGCCGGTTCGTCAGGTAATAAAGACCCGTAGACTTCATCCGTTGAGATATGAAGAAAACGAAAATCTTCTTTTTCTTTTCCACGCAAGGTTCTCCACCATTCCAAAGTCGTATCGAGCATCCTGAATGTGCCAACAATATTTGTTTGAATAAAATCTTCGGGGGTATTTATTGACCGATCAACATGAGTCTCCGCTGCAAAATGAACGATAGCGCGTGGCTTATAGCCTACTAATAATTTTTGAAACAGCTCGGCATCCAGTATATCCCCGTGAATATTCGTTAAACGCTCTGGATTAGTATTTCCTTCCAATGACTTGAAATTTCCTGCATAGGTTAGCTTATCAAGATTGATGATCGTATCCATTGAATGATCGAGCATATACCGAATAAAATTCGAGCCTATAAATCCTGCGCCGCCCGTTACCAGTATTGTCATGATCGGTTTTCTCTAAATTCTATTTATTGTGTCAAAATCTGGAGTTGGGCATCCGAGACACGAAGGGGATAATATTTTATATTTTCAATCCATCCGTTTAAATGCTGACCGCCGCCCCTGTTTTGCCCTAGCCTCAAAACGGATACGGCGGGAACAGTCACGGATGTGTCCTGAGTTCCCAGCACACCATCTTTTGCCGTATTTGCATCATTATTGTTGAAGGCTGTGGCTATTTTTGAGGTTGCTCCGGCAACGTAAGTTGCTCCAAAATTATTTATATACTGATTTACATTGCCTGTCGCAATAGCCGGAACAAGCCTATCTGTCGTCGAGTCCTGAACGGAAAGATAAACCGCATTGGCACTTGTCCCGTTATCAATACTTGCAAACCCAGGGTTATTCGTTGACCCCAAATACGGAATAGAAGCCGTTGGTGCTATTGTCCCTTCGCTTGCGTTATACCACCCCCCCGTTGGCACGGTGAGGTCATCCGACAAGCGCGTTACTGTCGAGGCTGTCGTGAAGATGTATGATGTTGGAAACGCGCTTTGTTCCACTTGAGATCCCCAGATATATATTCCGGAAACACCATCTCCGGTAAAATTGTTTGCTCCATTATAAGCATAGTTCAGTTGTTGATAGTTTCCGCCATTCACTGTCGTCAGCGTTACCGATACCCGATACCACCCATTCGGCAATGGCGTAACGGACTGACCAACCTTCTCGCCGCCACCAGACGTTATAACGCTTCCTGTATCGAGGTTTACTGCAATATTCGCGCTCCCTAATGGACTCCAGAAAATCATATAGTAATCATACCCTGCCTTTTTAACATAGACGCTTGACGTGTAGGTATTCCCTGCGGTCAATGCAACGGTACGTTTGACTCGATGTTGAGCCAAATTGGTATTGGTTACAAATTTTTCTGCGGTCATTTGACCATCTGGTGCTATCGCTGTATCCGTTACGATACTCCCGTCATCCTGAGTCCAAGTATTATACTCTTCCGAACGAATGATGAGATTAGTTCTTTGTGCTTCAATCAAAACCCCCTTGGCGGCGAGGGTCGCCGGATCGTAGTCCAGTCGCGGGGTGTTGGAAGAGGCTGTCTGCAAGATTCCCGCGCTATCGTAATAAGTGCCTGTACTTGCCCGCGAGAAAGTTCCCCCCGCAGCCGTCAGAAACGCAGGAAAACTAGCATAATGTGTGCCGGACAAAATGTAATCATTATTCAGAAAATTCATGGACAAGGACGGATAATCAACCTTGACCCCTGATGTATTCGGTGGCGTAAACGTCAAATTTGAAATTGCGTTGCCATTCACATCAATAATCGTTCCACCATTCAGATCAATGGGGGAAGACAGCACAATGCCATCCAAATCCACATCTCCCGATACCATCAGGTAAGTGAAAATCAGGCTAGCTGTCCCACTCCCGCTGGTATAAGTCGCATAACGCGTCGTCCCGCCTACATCAATCGCAATCCGTGGACACGTCGCGGGGCAACCGCTTACCGTTACGGCTTCCGACATGTTAATCGTAAAGGGAATAGAGGTCGCCGCCAAAGCGGGAAAATTCATCAAAAACACAGCCATAATAACAAAATATCTTTTCACTGTAAATCCTTCTTCCTATTGCTCAGCATTATACAATGTTGTGATCTCGGTTGGTGTTAAAGCACGGTTATAAATGCGAACATCATCAAGAATCCCATCAATAGTATATGTCCCAGCCCCATTCCCCATCGTTCCTATGTAAGAATCATATGAAGCCGGGCTTCCAACCCCCAACCCTGTTGAAACTTGAGAATCAAAAACTCCGTTTATATAAAGTTTAATCGTTGCCCCATCGTAGGAATAAGTCGCTTGATGCCATCCCGAATTATCTCCAATTGAACCTACTGAAACTTTAACTATTGCGGTGGAGTTCCATATCTTTCCTCGAAGTTTGTTTGAGTGAATTACAAAATCTATCCCATTATAAGAACCACAACAGTCCCGACTATTACTATATATGTAACCATAGCTTCCTGAGACAATACCTGGGCTAACCCAAGACACCAGAGTAAAAGCTCCAGGATTCAAGCTTGCAGACGAGCCTAAAGAAACTCGATCTCCAGAACCATGCCCTCCAAATTCTAAGCCATTACCAATCTTACCCGCATTAACCGTGGGAGTTCCTTGCATGGTTCCATTATGACCGTTTCCGGAGCGATCATAAACCGTTGTACCGGAAATATCGGTTGCATCAAATGTCCAGTGACCGATCAAAGACGCATCAAGAACAGCCATCGGTGCGGTGTCCGTTGCCGCGGCTCCCACACCCCCCAAAGAATCCGTAACCGTCACCGACAAAGTCAGTTTACCATCCGGCAAAGAAGTCAGATTAATTCCTGAAATGACCTGTGCCGCCCCTGTCGTTGAGCCACTCCCTGTTAAGGGGGCTCCTCCGCCAGAGCTCGAGATCGTATAGTTATAGGTATGACCCGCCTGACCATAGGTCAAGGTAAAACCCATTGCCGTTTTATTGATGTTCGTTACCGTATCCGCATCGAAAACGGCCGTGTAGCCCGAAGGGACAGCCGCCGCAATATTGATACCGGATGTGTCTGGCGGAACGAAGGTTAAGGTCGCGTCATTGCCCACTGCGTCTTTTATCGTTCCACCA
This sequence comes from Micavibrio sp. UBA5572, assembly GCA_002425415.1. Lineage (GTDB taxonomy): Bacteria > Pseudomonadota > Alphaproteobacteria > Micavibrionales > Micavibrionaceae > UBA1573. The sequence goes on along the minus strand of DIMG01000021.1, from coordinate 22,584 downwards.
TTCAGATCAATGGGGGAAGACAGCGCAATACCATCCAAATCCACATCTCCCGATACCATCTGGTAAGTGAAAATCAGGCTAGCTGTCCCACTCCCGCTGGTATAAGTCGCATAACGCGTCGTCCCGCCCACATCAATCGCAATCCGTGGAC
>DIMG01000021.1:0-22250 GCA_002425415.1 Micavibrio sp. UBA5572 | reverse complement strand
TCGCAATCCGTGGACACGTCGCGGGGCAACCGCTTACCGTTACGGCTTCCGACATGTTAATCGTAAAGGGAATAGAGGTCGCCGCCAAAGCGGGATGACCGCAGCACATCGCCCCTAGCAACAGACCATGTTGAACTATTTTTTTGAAGCGAAGGAACATTATAGAATCCTTTTAAGGAAAGGTTCGTTTCAGGCCTTCCATATTCCATTTTCAGGTAGTTCCATCCTAACTGTCCACAGCCCTTCGTCAAGACCAAAATACAGTCAAATGGTCAGAATGGAGCCATTTCTGCACCAGATGTAACATGATAGCGCGTTTGTTGAGCCTTATTTCCATTTGCAACAAAAGGCGTTTCTCTATTCAAAGCAGGGAAAGCCGCTGGATAGATAGTCTGGCTATCGCGGCGGCGCAGATCCCAAAACTTTTCCAAAGGAATAGGAAAGGTTTGAACTGGAACAAGATCATTATTCCTTGTTACGTAACCTGGCACCTGAAGATATCTACATTCTGGTAAATTTTCAGCCAAACTTTTATATAAATTATTTAGTGTGTCGATTTCTAACCGATGCGTATCTGTCTCAGCAGATAGGCTTTTCAAATTATTTTTCAACCAAAATTCGCGTGATTTTATGCCATTATGCCAGTAGGCAGGACGGTTTTGCCTATCACTAACAAGGATCTGGCAATTGCGATCCGGAATGGAAATAAGGATATAGCCCGCATTTAAATCAGAGACTGAATCTGCCTTATTAAATTGAAGGCTGACATCCTGCAAACACGTTCCTTGATCGAAAAGAACCTGCAACACACAAGCAAGGCGCGGATAATACCCGACGACCTGTTGACTGTCAGATATTCCCAATGTGATTGCCTGTTCAAAAACATCCGCTTCTACTCTTAGGGATTCAATTTTTTCGAGTAAGGCTACTATATTGGTTGGTGATTCTTCCTGTTGTGGCAGATCGGGAATCATGGATTGAAACGCCATATCGTAAAATCTTTGCAGACGAAAATCTTGACCAAATACCGTGTGGTATTTTTGAGCAAAGGAAGATAAACACTCGGATTCACTCATAGAATTATGTTCGGCAAATGGTGATATAAACGTTTTAATGGCTGAAATCGCCTTTGCAAACATATCACGTCGTTGAGCAGAACCATCATAAGTGCGTGAGATGTTATGAAGCTGAATAACAAACTCCTTGAATTCCTCTTCCCCGATTGTGCTAGCCTTAGTGATTTCATTTTTTAACATAACCATTCCCTATTTTTTATATTCATCGTTTCTTTCGTTTTATATGTGTATTATGAATTTCCGTATTTTTGAATATAAAATATTGGTTTTTCCCTCATGCATCCTGATTTTATTTATTTTTATAATTCTGTCTAGTTTTAGACTGTTGCTCTCAGCCATGATTGGACTGCTTCAATAGACGGTATTCCGCCTGAATGAACAATTTTGTTATCAATTTTAACGGCTGGTGTTGTCATGATGCCATTTTGGATGATTTCAATTTCATCTGTGATTTTTGTAATCGTGACCGGCACGCCAAGATCTTGGGCTTCACTTTCTATTCTATGGATAGTTGACTCGCACCGCGAACACCCCTTGCCGAAAACAGTGATTTCCATGATTAACCTCCGAAAATAAAATTAAACAAATAACCAACACTGATAAAAGCCACAAAAAGAAATCCTACGAAGAAAATCAGCATTTGAGGTTTTAAAACTTTGCGCAAAATCAACAATTCAGGCAATGAAATTGCCACGATGCTCATAAGAAAGGCCAGAATAGTGCCAACGGGGACACCTTTGTTTATCAGCACCTCGGCAACCGGAATAATACCTGTTGCATTGGAATAAAGAGGAATCCCCAACAAAACTGCCAATGGAACACCAAGCGGGTTATCTGCCCCTGCATGTTCCAAGAACCATTCGCGAGGAACAAACCCGTGCAGTCCAGCCCCAAGCCCCACGCCAATCAGAACGTAAAGCCATACGCGTTTGATAATATCCAGTGCTTCACCGCGTGCTAATTTTTCGCGCCATTTCCAACCAGCAGTCTCTTCGACTGTTTCCGGCGTTGGCATTTTGATCTGCCAGACATACGGTTCGACCCATTTATCGAGTTTGAAAAGATCAATTATAAATCCCCCCAGAACCCCAAGAGAAAGACCCGTCCCCACATAAAGAAATGTAAATTTCAGTCCCAATGCATTTCCCAGCAGGACGACAGCAACCTCGTTAACCAACGGGGAGGTTATAAGAAAGGCCATCGTCACCCCAAGCGGAATGCCTGCCGATAAGAAGCCGATGAATAATGGCACGGACGAGCAAGAACAAAACGGAGTTACAGCCCCCAGCATTGCCGCCAGAACATATCCCGTCAAACGGTTTTTTCCTGTCAACCACAGGCGCACTTTTTCAGGTGACACGTACGACCGCGCAAAGCCGATGATATAAATCATCAAAGCCAGCAAAAAGAAGATCTTGGTCGTATCTTCGACAAAGAAGTGAATAGCATCTGCCAATTTGGTTTCTTTTTGAAGTCCAAACACGCTATAGGTCAGGAAATCAGCAAGATAGGTGAAAAGCTCAAGCATTTGAGATTATTTCTCTTGTGTATCTATAATGCCCAATGTACCCACCCTATAGCAATTGTCAATCTGGCGGGTTTTTGCACAAACAGGCTCTGAAACGAAGAGTCTGGTGGTGATTATCACTATAAACTTGAATACATAGGCCTGATATTGATATAGAGTATTTCCTTAACATTCGGAATGAAGACGATATGACAGATAAACCTAATTGGCTCGCATGCATCTCCCCTATTATGGGTGATATTATAAAATGGAATGAGCCGTTATGGGCGGAGCCCAACAAGCCACGAGGAAAACGTGATGTCATCGGTGAGCAACGCATTATCGCCAAAGTTGTTGCCGTTCATGAAGTTATAGAATTGGAAGTGATGGAGGTTGAAAAAATCTCGCCTGCCCCTGCCCCGATCAAGGTCAAAACAGGCGATATGATCCGCCGAAAAAGAACATCAATCGCGCAAGGCAAGCCTTATAAATTGGCGCGTTAATATCCTCCTCTAATTTTAACATAAAGGATAATTGAAAATGACTATTGGAAATGTTGTATTGTTTAAAGATGATCGTGGTTACGGTTTTATTGCTCCTGAAGACGGCGGCAATAACGTTTATGTCCATATCAGCGCATTACAGGCTGCGGGATTAACGACCCTTACCGCAGGACAAAAAATCAATTTTGATCTTCACAGCGAAGGCGATAAAGTTTCCGCCATCAATATTGTTCTGATTGATGCGGCGTAGGTTATGGCTGCGCCTTTCTTTGTTACCGAATTTGTTTTGGCCATTGATACAAGCTTGCAGGACGGAAGTTTTGCAAAAATTTCATTGGGATCATATTCCGGTGATGAGCCAGGTATGCGAAACATCCATATTCGAAAAATAAAAGTGAAGCGCGAAGACAAGCTGAGCTTCACCTATCGTTTCAAGACCCGTGACATTGTTAAAAATTATAACTTTTCTGAAGCCCTTGAGATGATTGAGGATGCTTTGTGTGACGGGTTTCACTCCGCAACGCTGTTTACAACACAATTTGATCTGGTGTTAGAAAAGAAAACACTCAAAACCAAATCTGCGACCCATAAAGAACTACTCTCTTCCGACCATGACCGTCAAAAAAACAGGTTGATCGGAACGGAGGGCAAAGATTATTTGCATGAATTGAACATTACCGATGACACAGGAAAAGTTTATAAAAATGCACAAGATAAATACCGCCAGATCAATAAATATGTCGAAATTTTAAGTGGGCTGATTAAAAACATTTCCTCCGATAAAATTAAAAAAATTGTCGATATGGGGGCAGGCAAAGGATATTTGACCTTTGCTTTGTATGATTACCTGCAATCACAAAGTATTTCTGCGCAAGTAACAGGCGTTGAGTTTCGCGGCGATCTGGTTAATCTGTGCAACCGTATTGCCGAAAAATCCAACTTCACAGGTTTGACTTTTGCCGAAGGCACGATTGACGGGTTTGATTGTACGGATGCGAATATCCTGATTGCGCTTCATGCCTGTGATACGGCCACCGATGATGCCATTGCCAAAGGCATTGAAGCCAAAGCCGAATTGATCGTTGTTGCGCCGTGTTGTCACAAACAAATTCGCTGTGAGATTGAGAAAAACAAAACTTCAAATGATCTGGATTTTTTGCTTCACCACGGGATTTTTCTGGAACGTCAGGCCGAAATGGTGACAGACGGATTGCGGGCGTTGATTTTGGAATATTGCGGATATTCGACCAAGGTTTTTGAATTTATTTCCGATGCCCATACACCCAAAAATGTTTTAATTGTCGCCACGCGAAATGAGAATGCCGCTCGTGACCCTGCCCTGTTGGACAAAATAAAAGCAGCCAAAACCTATTTCGGAATTGGCCACCATCATTTGGAAAAAGTGTTGAGTTTATAATTTATTCTTGTTTTATTCCCCGTCATTCATCAGCTCGTCCCAACGATCGGACGGGCACATGCCGACAACATTAAAACCACAATCGACAAAGTGAATTTCACCCGTGACAGCCGACGACATATCAGAGAGTAAATAGACTCCGGTATTGCCAAGCTCTTCCAAGCCAACCGACCGCTGTAGCGGCGCGGTCATAGCATTGTATTTAAACGTCTTACGCGCAGAGCCTATGGCAGAACCCGCCAAAGTCCGCATCGGACCGGCAGAAATAGAATTGACGCGAATATTGTCTTGCCCTAAATCAACCGCGAGATAACGAACGGACGCTTCAAGAGCAGCTTTGGCAACGCCCATGACGTTATAATTCGGCATAACTTTTTCTGCGCCGTAATATGTGAGTGTTATTGCAGAGCCGCCATTTTTCATCAACGGGGCTGCGCGTTTCATCACGGCAGTAAAGGAATAGCAGGATATATTCATCGATAAGAGGAAGTTATCAAGGCTGGTATCCACGTAACGGCCTTTGAGTTCTTCTTTATTCGAGAAGGCAATCGAGTGAACAATGAAATCAATCGTACCGAATTCTTTTTCAATTTGTGAAAAAGCACGATCCAGATCGTCCATGTTGCTGACATCGCAATCAATCAAGGTTTTGACGCCGATTTCTGCTGCCAATGGCTCGACCCGTTTTTTAAATTGGTCACCTTGATAGGTGAAAGCCATTTCTGCGCCTTGTTCCGCGCAGGCTTTGGCAATTCCCCAAGCAATCGAATAGCCGTTGGCAACGCCCATGACTACGCCACGCTTGCCTTTCATTAGATCGTTCATTTCTACCTACTTTTTTATATTTATACTTTTTTATTCCGCAGAGGCAAAAGCCAGAGAGCAGTTTGTTCCACCAAAGCCGAAGCTATTCGAAAGGATGGTTTTATGGTCGACATTATCAATCCGTTGACGCGCAATCGGCATATTTTTTGCGACTTCATCCAGATTTTCAATATTGATACTTGGGGCGATAAACCGTTCTTTCATCATCAGCAATGAATAGATTGCTTCTTGAACGCCGGTTGCGCCCAACGAATGCCCCGTCATTGATTTGGTTGATGAAATGGCAGGTATATCCTGTTCACGAGGTTCAAAAACTTCGCGGATGGCTTTGAGTTCGGTGACATCGCCCACGGGCGTACTTGTTCCGTGTGAGTTGATATAGCTGACTGGCTGTTCGCATGAAGACAAAGCTTGTTTCATACACCGAACAGCGCCTTCTCCATTTGGAGCAACCATGTCTGCGCCGTCAGAGGTTGCACCATAGCCCACAAGCTCGCCATAAATTTTTGCGCCTCTGGCTTTGGCATGATCGTAATCTTCCAAAACCAGCATGCCGCCACCGCCAGCAATGACGAAACCATCACGGTCTGCATCATAAGCGCGGGAAGCTTTTTCAGGTGTTGCGTTATATTTGGACGACATCGCGCCCATGCCGTCAAACAAAACTGACAATGTCCAATCCAGTTCTTCGCCACCGCCAGCAAACATAATGTCTTGTTTGCCCATAGCGATTATTTCGGCTGCGTTACCAATACAATGTGCCGAAGTCGAACAAGCAGAGGAAATCGAATAATTCACGCCCTTGATTTTATAATTGGTGCAAAGATTTGCCGAAGTTGTAGACGACATACAACGCGGCACCATAAAAGGCCCGACTTTTTTAGGACTGCTTTCCAAAGTGATGCGTGCTGCTTCAACTTGATTACGGGTGGATGGGCCGCCAGAGCCAACAACAACGCCAGAGCGTTCGTTGGAAACTTCATGATCTTCCAGTCCGGCATCCTCAATCGCCTGTTGCATGGCAATATGCGTATAGGCTGCAGAATCCCCCATGAAACGCAGCAAGCGACGGTCGATCATATCGGCAAAATTTATTTTCGGTAGACCAAAAACCTGAGACCGGAATCCTTTTTCTGCGTAATCTTCGGAAAAAGAAATTCCTGATTTTCCCTCTTTCAGGGAATGCAGAACTTCTGTCACGGAATTTCCAATGCATGAAACAACACCCATGCCAGTGACAACAACGCGGCGTACTCCATTCGCTTGAAATAAGGCCATGGAACTCATCCTTTCTGTTTTGAATAAAATAGTCGATTACATCGCACGTGGATTTTCAAACAATCCAACGCGTAAATCTTTGGCTTCATAAATGACTTTGCCATCTGCCAGAACCTGACCATCGGCAATGCCCAGAACCAATGATCTATTGATAACGCGTTTGATGTCCAAACGGTATGTTACCAATTTTGTTTCCGGTAAAATTTGTCCGGTGAATTTCAATTCACCAAGCCCCAAAGCCCGACCCGAACCTTTTGCCCCTGTCCAGCCCAGATAAAATCCAAGCAACTGCCAAAGGGCATCCAGACCCAAACAGCCCGGCATAACAGGATCGCCTTTGAAATGGCATTCAAAGAACCATAAATCGGGTTTAATATCGAATTCAGAAACAAGCTCACCCTTGCCATACGCGCCACCTTCGGTGGTGATTTGGGTAATGCGGTCAAACATCAGCATTGGCGGTGCAGGCAATTTTGCATTGCCCGGGCCAAATAACTCTCCGTCACCGCAAGCAATCAAATCCTCGCGGCTATACGCACCCTTGGGGGAAAAGTCCCACCCTGCTTTTTCTTGAGTCAAAGTCATGCGCCCTTTATAAGGCTTTTGGGATTTTGTTACAAATGGAAATATTTCGTTATTCCAAGCAATTTTCTATTTTCCATACTTAAATTTTATGAAGCCGCCAACCACGGCATTTGAGACAGACCTTCACGGAATAATTTTTCCGGCCGGTCTTTCATACGAAAAAAATCCCATGAAAATATATGGTCAATGATTATCCATTTCCCGTTCGGCTTTTGTCTTAGAATAGACATATCCGGTGCATATTTTCCATCTTCATATACATTATTTCCCGATGAAAAAATTCGGTTTGATTATTTCAGAATAAAAAATGAAACTGAAAGATAAAACAAAGGAGGGATTAATACCCCAGCCAAAATGCGTGGTAGGTTTCGGTGATCGCCATCATTGCAAGCGGTTTGGCAATGACATGGGCAATTTCCGGCTCATCGCCTGTTGCGACAACGGCCAGCATCCGTCCTGCGGCTTTGGCGCAGGCCACAGCTTGATCGCGGACATCGGACATCGGGACAGCCGAGAAAAACAGTTGCGCGTATGGCTCGACTCCATCCAATAACTCGACAGGAGGATTGACCGGCGCATCATTGGCCGCCAAACCAAATTTCCAATCACTTCCGGCAGGCACACCCATGCGGGTCGCTTCGGCGGTCATGACGGTTACCAGATAATCCAGTTCGCTGGTTTCGGGGGTCGGGACAGATTCTTTTGGAAGTTTCTTTTTCAACAAGTTGAGTTTGGCTAAGCGCCATCCGGCTGCGCCAGACAATCCGCCCAGACAATCACCCAATGTCCAGCCATCCCGCCCCATTTTCTTTTCAATCAGGACATCACAGAGCTCTTGGGCGGCCACTTCAAAGCACATGCAGCGTGTCGCATATTCAATCAGCAAACGGAATGTTTCGGTGCGAGGAATACCCTCTTCTTCCCAAGACGCCATCACATGGTGACACACCATCACCAGCATTTCAACAAAGCCGAATTCACAATCTGCCCAGTCGTGAATTGCCATCCGCGCCAATTCACGGCCGCGTTCGGTATAGGTATCAATTTGCACTGGATCAAGATCAAGCCAGACCGGAAGCTCGCCTTCATAGGCATCGCATCCGAGAACAGCAGAAATTTTGGTAAAAATAGCGGCCAGCGTTTCGTCCGGTTCTTCAAAGAAGAAAGCGGTTTCGGTGAGCACGCCACCCATGACTTGTAACATCAACCGAATGTCTGTTCCCCGTTCAGGGTCATAGGCCATTTTGGACAGACTCATCTGCAAGAGGTGCGCGACCTCGGCTTTTTCTACACTCAACATTGATAGGGTTCCAGAACGGAAAAAGGTGGGCGAAATTGTGGATAAGGCTGTGGATAACTTATAAAGACAGAAATCAGGTCAGAACAACCCTCTGATTCGTAATACTAATTAAAAACTTCAGACCCGTAAACACCCCAAAGGTATTTTTTCTCGATCCATCCTTCATAAGGTGGGAATGTTGCAAAACAGGCACGCTTATCGCAGGCGTTGATATTGACAATGAAATCAGGGTCAAGTTTGGCAATGGGGCGTACCAGATCGTCACTTTCATACGCCACGATGCGCTCTTTGGCCTTAATGACGGCCATTTTACGGCCAGACAGCAATATTTTATGAACCCATCCGGTTTCGCCCTCTGGATCTTTAATCCGCCGCCATGCATCAAATTCCTGAATAATCTCGACCGGAAGTCCTTCTTTTTTGTAAATCCAGCGAATCGGATAATCCATTGACGGGCCTGTGCGCATATAGACATTACCCGATTTCAACGAAGCAAATCGGGGAAGAGGCAGACCGGAAACCAAGTTATCCCCTGCGTCTTCAGCAACAACAACGCTTGTGCTGCCGACAATAAGAATACTCAGAAGTATAAGAATTTGGAACAGGGTACGGGTCATATCTTTATAAAAATCTGGAGGTTTGGGTAGTTTTCGCGTAAAAGACGAGCCATTATGAGAAAAGTCATCCAAAATTCAAGCCTTATCTCCGTTGCACCCATGATTGACTGGACGGATCGTCATTGCCGCTATTTTCACAGGCAAATGAGCCCGCGTGCACTTCTTTATACAGAGATGATTACCACGGGGGCGATTTTACACGGAGATCTCGAAAAATTACTGGGGTTTTCAGACCAAGAACATCCTGTTGCCCTTCAGTTAGGCGGGTCAGAGCCGAACGACCTCGCTCAATCTGCCAAAATTGGCGAGGATTGGGGATATGACGAGATTAATCTGAATTGCGGATGTCCGAGCGAACGCGTGCAAAAAGGCAGTTTCGGAGCTTGCCTGATGCGTGAACCTCAACTGGTTGCCGATTGTGTCAAGGCGATGCAAGACAGCGTTAGCGTGCCGGTAACGGTCAAGTGCCGCATCGGGATTGATGAGTCTGCCGAATATGACTTTTTGAATGATTTTGTCGGGGTCGTTTCGGCGGCAGGATGCGGAAAGTTTATTATCCATGCCCGTAAAGCTTGGCTCAAAGGGCTATCCCCTAAAGAAAATCGTGAAATTCCGCCGCTCCGTTATGATATTGCCGCCCGCATCAAACAAGATTACCCCCATCTGAGCATCATCCTCAATGGCGGGATTAACAAAACCGCGCAAGTTGATGATATCCTGCCTCAATTCGATGGCGTGATGATTGGGCGTGAAGCCTATCAAAACCCTTGGTTTCTGGCAGAACTTGAGCATAAACTCTTTGACACGCCGCTGCCTGATCGAAACAAAGTTATTTCAACCATGTCTCGTTATATTGAAAACCGCCGTGCCGCAGCGTCTATGCCCATTCACAGCACAACGCGCCATATGCAGGGGTTATTTAATGGCTTGCGCGGGGCAAAAAACTGGCGGGCAACACTGGGGGGCGAAGCCCATGCGGCGACATCCGCTTCCTCGCTTTTTGAGAATGCCCTCTCACAAATTTCAATCTAACTTTTTACCACTCGTCATTGCGAGCAAGAGCGAAGCAATCCAGAATTTAAAACTGGATTCCTCTGGAGTTTGTTTCACGACTTCTAGGGAATAACAAAGGAAGAAAAACAAGATAGGATTCTATTCAGGCTTTTCCCATGAACAAAACACCCTATATCTGTTATCTGCAGGCCTCTGAAAAACGAAAACGCTACAAACGAACTATTATGAATGCTCTCTTCAAAACGTACAAAAAGCACGTACAATCCTCCTCGCAAGCTAATGCGGGTGCTGACGGGCTGCAAACTAAAATTTTCCGTTTTCCTTTTGAAAAAGCTGTTATATTCTTCGGCATGACTTGGCATCGACTCGACCGTGAGAAAACTGTGACTATGATAAACCGTGTAAAATCGGTTGGTGAATCTGTGCTTTTTTCGCCGCATACCAGTGAAGCCAAGTGTTTGCGCCTTCCATTCTATGAGTCCTTTCTTTTATACAGGCTGACGAATTATTCGTCTTTGCCGACATTTTCCATGGATTTTCTGAGTGATGGCGAATCCTTTTATTATATGGACGGTTCGGATACCCCGATTATGCGCATTAACCAGCAAGCAGGCATTAATCTGACGACCGAGAATGTTCTGGCTTATCTGAATTTCTATTACTGCTTTGTGCGCCTTCCCGAAGGTGAGATTATTATTCTGAAAAGCCCTGAAGAGGCCGCAATCATTGATCTCTATGATGATGAACGGCGCGAGGATTTTAATGCCATCCCGACTCCTTGCTCGATTGAAGAGACCAAGGAAACAAACCTGATTAACGTGACGGTTCCCGTTCTTTATGACGGAAGTCCGATGGAAGCTTTGATTTCCGTCACCAAAGAGGGAATTGTGACAACACAGCCCAAACGGATGCTCACTATGGGACGCGCCCAATAAAACAGCACAATAACGAAGGTATTTTTGGTTATGAATGACATGTTGAAAGAATTCGGAGATCTTGGGGCGCAGATGGCTGCAGGTTCTAATACCTATACTCACCCCCAAGCCCAAATTGTTCTTGAGGAATGCGAATCTCTTTTATCCCAAATTCCAGAAGGACAACGCCTTTTGGCTTTTTCAAAGAATCAGCAAATCAAAGTTCATGTCATTTCAGGAAAAATACCCGATTTTACTGTTGTCGGTGATGATACAGTCTTATTGCTTTGCCCCCTCAATACCAAGGCTGTTGACCTTGAAGAGATGGCCTGCAACCTCGGAATGGCCATCAGAAACGTTGAACAGCCCCATGTTGGCATCCCTAAACCATTGATGAATAACACTCCGGAACAAGCTCACGCCTTACGTCGGCATTTTCTTGACATAACGCTTGAAATGTGTAGAATAGTAAGTGAAATTTACGATCTCAACAACAAAACGAAAATTGTTGACTTGCTTGAAAAGTTAGGGCATCGTGAATTATACGAGGCGTATAGGTCAGGAAAATCCGAACAAGAGATGGCTGACATATACTATAAAAGTGTCAATGCGGTATAGTAAGGAGAAGAAATTATGAGAAATAGAAGCGCAAGACAAGCAGCAGCCTTTCTGTCGATGAAGCTGCCTACTCTTTCAACAGGGTTCACTCACGATCACGGCATGAAATAGTTTGATTGATTTAGATTTCTTCTTACCGAAGGCCGCGACTGCGGCCTTTTGTCTTTTTACGCGCCAAAGATTAACAACTGGTTAATATGCTCATAGATATGCACAAACCTATCCACAGGATATCCACAGCATTGTCATCCTGAATACGCAGTATTATAAGGCAATCCAGAAAAAATTCGTGCAAACCTGCTTTAAAAAGTTACGGATTTTCCACAGCCGCAGCGTCCGGTTTCATTCGGATTTGAAATCTCCAAACGACGGTTGCCGAGATCATCTTCGATGAAATCTATTTTTGTACCGAACAGGCGCAGGGCTTCAATCGCCGGAATATAAAGAAAAGTCGTGTCATTTATTTTTACAAAATCATCTGTCGGATCAATCTCGGATTCGCCTAAAGGAGTCAGGTCATATTCATTCCCGCCGCAGCCTTTCCCACCACGAATGGTCAGGCGCAGACCTCCTGCATCCTTGCCCACTTTTTGCAAATGAGTTTTGGCAGAGTCAGTCATCATGATTTCGGTTTTTAATTCCATGTTTTATGATCTCACGTAAACATATTTAATTGCAACTTTGCGGTTTCGGCCATAAAGGACGGATCCCATGTTGGTTCCCAGATAATTTCGACATCGACCTGTCCTACGCCACTTAACGGAAAAATCGCAGACTGAACCATGCCGGGCATTTCTTGCGCCACAGGACAGCCTGGCGAAGTCAATGTCATCTTAACATCAATATCACTTGTCCCGTCAGGAGCATCAACAACACGAATAGAATAGATCAATCCCAGTTCATAAATGTTGACCGGAATTTCCGGGTCATACACTTCGCGCAAGGCTTTAATCATGGCTGGCCATAAAGGATGATCCTTGTCCCCTTCGCAGTTCGGCGGTTCGGCCAGTTCGTCATAGTCATCACCAAAGGCGTTGCGAACCATTTGTTCATCTGCAGTATGTTCCATCATGCCCTGTTCCTTATGTCAGCATCATCTTGGCTTTGATAATGCCAGCTATCAGTTGATCTATATCGTCTTTATCGGTGTACAAGCCTATCGAGGCACGAATTGTTCCTTCCACACCCAAAACACCCATGAGAGGTTGGCAACAATGATGTCCGGAGCGAACAGCCACTCCCATTTGATCGAGGATCATGGCCAAATCAGAAGCGGGGCAGCCTTCAACAGTAAAACTGATAATGCCTGCTTTATTTTTTGTTGTGCCAAGAATTTTCAAGCCTTTAATTTGCAAGAGTTTTTTTGTGGCATAAACAAGAAGCTCATGCTCCCATTTTGAAATCTGGGCAAGGCCAATCTTAGAGACGTAATCAATCGCAGTGCCTAAGCCGATCACCTCGACAATGGCAGGTGTTCCGGCTTCGAATTTATTCGGTAACTCGGCATAAGTGACGCCGTCTAATGTCACTTTTTCAATCATGTCGCCGCCGCCTTGCCATGGAGGCATTTTTTCGAGCAGAGACTCTCGTCCGTATAATACGCCGACACCAGTCGGAGCATATAGTTTATGTCCTGTGAACACATAAAAATCCGCATCCAATGCTGCCACATCCACCGCGCCATGCACAACCGCTTGTGACCCATCAATCAAAACCTTGATATGATCCGCATGCGACCTCACAGTTTTTATAATATCTTCAACCGGATTGACAGTTCCCAGCACATTGGATACATGAGTCAAGGCAACCAAACGTGTTTTGTCCGTTAGTAAATTTTGCAAAGCCGTCAAATCCAATGATCCATCTTCCAAAACCGGAATGTATTTGATAACGATACCAATCTGATTTTTGAGGATATGCCACGGAACAAAATTGGCATGATGTTCCATTTCCGTCAGAATAATCTCGTCGCCTGCACTCAGGAATGTCCGCCCCCAGCTTTGAGCCACAAGATTGATGCTTTCCGTACTGTTGCGGGTAAAGATAATAGATCGGGGCGATGGTGCCTTGATAAAGTCTGCTACCTTATTCCGCGCCGCTTCAAATTCGCCAGTCAAAATTTGTGAAAATTCGTAAAGGCCGCGATGGATATTAGAATAATGGGTTTGATAAATTTGTGTCATCGTATCGATAACGCATTGCGGTTTTTGGGCGCTGGCTCCACTATCCAAAAACGCCAGACGCTTACCATTCATGGTTTGTGCCAGAATAGGAAAATCTTTGCGCCAAGGGTTGACAGTTACTTCAGCCATAGCTGTACCCTTTCATCAAATAACGCGCGAATTGTTTCATCGGTCATTTTATCCAGAACTTCACCGACGAAGGCTTCGATCAATAATTTTCTGGCGTCTTGTTCGTTCAGGCCGCGCGAGCGCAAATAAAACATTGGCGTTTCATCCAGTTCTCCGGTTGTCGTGCCGTGTGAACATTTTACATCATCGGCATAAATTTCCAATTCGGGTTTGACATCCATTTCCGCCAATGGGGACAATAAAAGGTTATTGGATAATTGATAGCCGTCCGATTTTTGAGCATCTTTATAGACGTGGATTTTTCCTTGGAATACTCCACGCGCAGACTCTTGCAAAATGGTCTTAAAAAATTGACTGGATTTACAATGTGGCGCGATATGATCCACACAAATTGTTGTATCCCCATGTTGTTTGCCGCGCAACAAAGCCAGACCCGACAAATCGGCATACGCCCCCGCTCCGTTCAAATGCACTTTGAATTCATTGCGTCCGAATCCGGAACATCCATTAACCACCACGGCATTAAAACGGGCATCACGTGCCAGATTAGCCGTAAGGAATTCTGTCACGACGCAAAACGGATCTTCTTCACACAACCGGTAATATTCAAGTTGGGCGTTAGCCGCTAGGTTGATGTCGACTTTGATATTTTTCCAATATGCGCCGCACCCCGTTTGCCGTTCAATGATTTTTAAACTTGCGCCTTCTGCAACATCAATTACGATCTTTGTATCAAGATGTTGCCCTTCTCCACCCGTTAATTTCAGTTCAATCGGTCTCATAAATTGTTTGTTTTTCGGAATTGAAAGATGTACGCCGTTTTCAATATCAGGGTGTAAAAATTCGAATGCTCCCGTCATTTCCCAAACGGGCTGACTCAACGCCACGTCCAGTTTTTTGAGCGCAGCGTTTACATTGGAATATTTCCAATGTTCTTTATCCAGATCGGGCAAAGATTTAGGCAACAAGTTCTGCATATCCCTTAGCCTCTAATTCTTTGGCAAGCTCTGCGCCGCCTGTTTTGACGATTTTTCCTTTGGCAAGGACATGAACCACGTCCGGCACGATGTAATCAAGCAAGCGTTGGTAATGGGTAATCACCAAAAACCCGCGATCCGGTGCGCGAAGTTTGTTGACACCATCAGCCACAATTTTCAAGGCATCAATATCAAGGCCGGAATCTGTTTCATCGAGAATACAAAATTTAGGCTCTAACATTGCCATTTGCAAAACTTCATTGCGCTTTTTCTCGCCCCCTGAAAACCCGACATTAACCGCACGTTTGAGCATATCATCCGCAATGCCCAATTCTTTTTGTCTGGATTTTAAAATCTTCAAAAAATCCAATGCTTCCAGTTCATTTTGCCCACGGGCTTTACGAATGGAATTAAGGGCGGTTTTCAGAAAATTGGTCATGCCAACACCCGGAATCTCGACAGGGTATTGAAATGCCAGAAACAATCCCGCCGCCGCGCGTTCATTCGGATTAAGATCAAGCAGGTTTATGCCGTCCAGTTCAGCGGTGCCGCCTGTGACATCGTATCCGTCACGACCGGAAAGGACATAGGACAAGGTTGATTTCCCCGCTCCGTTCGGCCCCATAATGGCATGGACTTCTCCGGCTTTCACTTCCAGATCAAGACCGTTGAGTATTTGCTTGCCGTCAATTTCGGCTGTCAGGTTTTTAATTTTGAGCATTTATTTTTCCTAATTTTAGGTGGATGTCATTCTCCGAATTCGTTTTTTTAAGTCCGATGTTACGCCGATATATAATGTTCCGTTTTTTTGCTTGTCAGCATATAAACAAATAAATTCTTTCCATCCATCACCCCACGCTTCCTTCCAAACTAATGGCGATAAGTTTTTGGGCTTCGACGGCGAATTCCATGGGCAGGTTTTGCATTACTTCCCGACAAAACCCGTTAACAATTAAGGCGACTGCTTCTTCTTCAGACAGGCCGCGTTGTTGGCAATAGAATAACTGGTCATCGGAAATTTTGCTGGTTGTGGCTTCGTGTTCCAATTTGGCGCGCGGGTTTTTGCTTTCGATATAGGGCACAGTATGTGCGCCGCATTCGTCCCCGACCAACAAACTGTCACATTGCGTATAGTTGCGCGCGCCGTCTGCGCCTGCCAGAATTTTAACAAGGCCGCGATAAGTCGAGTCTGATTTCCCTGCCGAGATTGTTTTGGCAATGATGCGCGATCTGGTGCGCGCACCCATGTGGATCATTTTTGTTCCGGTATCGGCTTGTTGGAAATTATTGGTGATGGCCACCGAATAGAATTCACCTTGACTATCATCGCCTTTCAAAACGCAAGACGGGTATTTCCAAGTAATAGCAGATCCTGTTTCAACTTGTGTCCATGAAATTTTTGACCTTGCCCCCGCGCAAAGTCCGCGTTTGGTTACAAAATTATAAATTCCGCCTTTACCGTTTTCATCGCCCGGATACCAGTTCTGAACAGTCGAATATTTGATAACCGCATCTTCATGGGCAATCAATTCAACCACCGCCGCATGAAGCTGGTTTTCATCGCGCATCGGGGCTGTGCAGCCTTCCAAATACGACACATACGCGCCTTTTTCGGCAATGATGAGCGTACGTTCGAATTGTCCCGTATTTATTTCGTTAATGCGAAAATACGTTGAGAGTTCCATCGGGCAACGCACACCTTCGGGAATAAAGACAAATGACCCGTCCGTGAACACTGCCGAATTCAAACAGGCATGTTTGTTATCGTGAAACGGGACGACCGAGCCCATATATTTTTTGATAAGATCAGGATGATCGCGGATGGCTTCGGAAATCGAACAGAAAATAATTCCCAGCTTATTCAAATCTTCCTTAAACGTCGTAGCAACCGATACCGAGTCAAAGACAACATCGACGGCGACCCCTGCCAGCCTTGCACGTTCACGCATCGGAACACCTAGCTTTTCAAAGGTTTCCAGCAATTTGGGGTCGGCTTCATCCAGTGAGTTCAACTTGGCTTTTGGCGCGGAATAGTAATAAGCATCCTGATAATCAATCGGCGGGTGCGAGATTTTTGCCCATTGAGGTTCTGGCATTTTCTTCCAGTGTTCAAAGGATTTTAACCGCCATTCCAAAAGCCATTCCGGTTCATTCTTTTTGGCAGAGATAAAACGGATAATATCTTCATTCAGGCCTTTGGGGGCTTTGTCCGATTCAATATCGGTCACAAAACCGGCTTCATATTTATTCAGGGCTTGGACTTGTTCGGCAACGGTTAATGGCTCGCTCATGCTTGCCCCCTTTTTTCTGGTCGATGCATAGGGATCAACAAATCGGATAGAAAAACTTCGTTCAAAGCTGATTTTACAGCGACATTGACTTTGTGCCAACTTCCGCGCATCGGACACAGACCCGCAATGTGGCAGGAGGTTTCAACTTCGATATCCGCGCAAGACGTGATTGAGATAGGCCCTTCCAAGGCTTCGATCAACTCTGTGACCGTGACTTGCGATGGAATGCGGGTCATGGCATAACCACCCTTGACTCCCCGCATTGAATTGACGATTTCGCGCCGTGAGAGCAATTTTAAAACCTTGGCAACTGTCGGTTCAGGAATTCCGGTCTGTTGCGCCAGAACAGCAGCAGTATAAAGCCGCCCTTGGTCAGCCGCCAACTGGCTGAGGACAACAATTGCATAATCCGAAAGTTTTGACAGCTTAATCATTCTAATCCGTACGCTATTAGTCCGATTTGTATCACACAAACAGGATAGAAATTCAAGCCTTACAATGTTAGCTTATCTTATTGAATCTGTTTTATTCGGGACTTGCTATGCATAAATCACAAACGTTATTTTTTACCATAACCATATTTTTAAGCGCGTATCTTCTTTTTGTGGTTCAACCCATGATCGGCAAGGCCATGCTGCCTGTTTTAGGGGGAACGCCTTCGGTCTGGAATACGACCATGTTGTTCTTTCAAATTTTGCTTTTGGGTGGGTATTTTTACGCCCATGCCATTTCAAAAATCAAATCCCTAAAAATTCAGTTTTTGTCCCATTTTGGGTTTGTTCTATTGGCGGGGCTTTCGACTCTTCCGATGATGACGACCATGCCGCCGCCCGCTGACCTTGATAATCCTATGTGGTGGCAAATTAAAAATATGATGGTGTTAATCGGCCTTCCATTTCTTTTTCTTTCAGCGACTGCGCCTTTGCTCCAAAAATGGTTTTCACACACAAGTCATCCTGATGCCCATAATCCTTATTTTCTGTATGCCTCCAGCAATCTCGGCTCTGTCCTTGCCTTACTGCTTTATCCTGTTTTAATCGAACAGTTTTTACCTCTTGCTGAACAATCTCTTTATTGGGCTATCGGGTATGCTGTCCTTACAGTTTTAATGCTGGCTTGCACATTTACAGTCTTAAAACGTATTTCCATTGAATCTTCGGATACACAGCAGACCGAAGATGCCGATTTAGCTCCAACATGGAAAACAATATGTCTGTGGATGTTTTTGGCCTTTATTCCGTCGTCGTTAATGTTGGGATATACCAGCTTTATCACGTCTGATATTGGATCTGCCCCGATGTTCTGGGTTGCTCCTTTGACTCTTTATATTTTGTCCTTTGTGATTGCCTTTGCCAAGAAACCTCTTATCCCATTGAAAGCAACACGCGTTGTTTTTGCGATCCTATTTGCTGTTATTTATTCCATGATGGGATGTTCTTTCTTTCTAAAACTCGAACTTGGCATTGCCTTGGGGATACTGTTTTTTGTAACGGCAATTATGTGCCATCAAGAGCTTGTTCGATTAAAGCCACCACCCAAGCATCTGACACTTTTCTATCTGATTATGTCGTTTGGCGGTGCTTTGGGTGGTCTA
This sequence comes from Micavibrio sp. UBA5572, assembly GCA_002425415.1. GTDB lineage: Bacteria > Pseudomonadota > Alphaproteobacteria > Micavibrionales > Micavibrionaceae > UBA1573. The sequence goes on along the minus strand of DIMG01000021.1, from coordinate 3,422 downwards.
TTCAACGCCCTTCTGGCTCCTGTGATTTTTTTAAAACCCTATGAATTTCTGATTACCGGAGCACTCTCCCTGTTTTGTTGGAATTTATCTTCCAGCCTGTCATTCAAATCCATTGCGTCCCATAAAAAACCGATGATGATTTTGACATTGATTTGTCTGCTCGCCTTATCCTCATTTATGGTGCTGAGACACATGGTCGGAACTCCTTATGTTTTTGCCCTACCTTTTCTTGGATTTGCGGCTATTCCTCTTGTCTTGATTTTGATGGATCGTAAACCTTATTTTATTGTGGCTTGTTTTGTTTTATCTATCGCTACGCCTTTTATTCCGTGGCAAGGCCTAGGAAAAACGGTAGATATATCAAGAAATTATTTTGGAACTTTAATTACAACCGATAATCCTTTGACTCGCAACCTTGCCCATGGAACAACATTACATGGATCTCAACCTCTGAACCCCGCAGACAAAACCATTCCACTGACCTATTATAATTCTAAAACTTCCATTGGTGAATCTTTTGAAATTGTTAAAAAATATCATCCATCCCCTCTTGAGGTGGCGGGGCTTGGTCTAGGAACTGGGAGTGTGGCCTGTCTTTTGAGGCCACAAGACCACATTCAATTCTTTGAAATTGATCCTGATATTATTCGCATTGCTTCTAATCCGAATATTTTTTCCTATCTTCATGATTGTCCGCCACAGAGTGATATTACGCAAGGCGATGCACGACTGAAAGTCAAAAATATTACAGATGCGTCTTATGACCTCCTTTTGGTGGATGTTTTCAGCTCGGATAGCATTCCTTTGCACTTGATTACCAAACAAGCAACAGAGATGTATTTAAGCAAAATCAAAAGCGATGGCATGGTGGTCTTTCACGTGACAAGCCGATACTTTGAGCTAGAGCCAGAGTTGGCGCTTATATCCCAATCATTGGAAATTCCCGCCATTACCAAAATCTCTTCTACCGGAGAAGTTGAAGGCACTGACTATCAATATTTTGATACCATTGCGGTTATCTTAACTCGGAATGAAACCTATTTAAGAGAACTAAAATCTAAAGGATGGTTGGACGTTTTGGCCAATGCGGATCAAAAGCCATGGTCTGATGATTTTGCAAATCCTTTACGCGCCATGTCCTTTAACATTCTCGAAAAAAGAAGTGCACAAAAAGAAGCTCAAGCCCGTGCGATTGAGAAAACCGGATCTACTTCGTCGCCATAAATTTTATCTCGGGATTTTTATCCTGAGCATCATTCAGATGCCATGCATTCCGAGCCATAAAGACAGGGTCGTTATCATGGTCATCGGCTATGGCGCTTCTATTGGCATCCAGAAAGGCCTTTAACTTGGCGGGCTCATCTGCAAAAATCCATCGCGCTGTATAAAGGCTGGTGGCTTCAAATTTCACCGGTAAATTATATTCAGTCCGAATGCGATCCGCCAAAACATCAAATTGAAGCATCCCGACAACGCCGACAACCCAGCTATTATCCAGACGGTTTTTAAAAACGCGGGCAACACCTTCTTCTGCCAATTGCTGAAGTGCATTGCCCAAATGTTTGGCTTTCATCGGATCTTCGGACGAAACACGTTGCAGATATTCAGGGGCAAAAGACGGAATGCCGGTAAAAGTCAGCTTTTCGCCTTCGGTTAAAACATCACCGATTCGCAAATTTCCGTGGTTTGGAATGCCTATAATATCTCCTGCGACAGCATCATCAACCATTTCACGATCTTGGGCAAAGAACATCAACGGTGAATGAATCACCATTTGTTTTTGGGTGCGGTTGTGAAGCAATTTCATACCACGTTTGAATGTTCCCGAACAAATGCGGGTAAAGGCAATGCGGTCGCGGTGTTTGGGATCCATGTTGGCCTGAATTTTAAATACAAATCCCGTGACTTTATTTTCGTGGGGATCGACTGTGCGTTCTGCTGTCTTTTGTGAACGTGGAGTTGGGGCAAATGTTCCGATTCCCCCTAATAACTCGCGTACGCCAAAATTATTAACGGCAGAGCCAAAAAATACCGGTGTCATACCTCCTTCGAGATAGCTTTTTACCTCAAATGGTGGGCAAATGCCACGAATCATTTCGACATCTTCCCGTAATTTTGAGGCTTGATCTTCGGGCAATTTTTTATCAATCAGAGGATCATCCAGTCCAGTGCATGTCAGGCTGTTTGAAAGTGTTTCACCCTTACTGCGATCAAACAGAACCAGTTGATCTCCCAGCAAATCGTAACATCCTTTAAAATCACGCCCCATGCCGATTGGCCAGCTCGCAGGAGTCACTTCCATTTGAAGCTTGTCTTCAATTTCATCCATTAACGAAAACGGGTCTTGGGCTTCACGATCCATCTTATTGATAAAAGTAATAATCGGAATATTGCGCAAACGGCACACTTCAAACAGTTTCAGCGTTTGGGTTTCTATCCCCTTGGCCGCGTCCAGAACCATGATGGCACTATCAACAGCGGTCAGGGTTCGGTAGGTATCTTCCGAGAAATCTTCATGCCCTGGCGTATCAAGAAGGTTGTAGGTTATCCCGTCAAAATCGAACGTCATGACCGATGAAGCTACAGAAATTCCGCGTTCTTGCTCAACCTTCATCCAGTCCGAGCGGGCGCGACGGCGTTCGCCTCGTGCCTTGACCATTCCTGCCATCTGGATTGCGCCACCGAACAGCAACAGTTTTTCCGTCAATGTCGTTTTACCGGCATCGGGGTGAGCAATGATCGCGAATGTGCGTCTGGTATCAACAGGTGAACTCATAAAATCCTTTATCCCTCAAGGTGCGTTCCACCTTTTGCGCGGAGAATATACGCATTGAAAGCCAATTCCGCAACCCGTTCTTGAGGAAACCTGTTTTTTGGGCTATGCCACAGTGAATCCATAAGCATGGGAGAACGCCAAAATCGGCAAACAATACTCCCAAAAGGTTACAGCATAGAATTTTTCAGGATCTGTGCCTTTGCTTGCTTTCACAAAAGCATTTTTGAGAAAGGTTTTTCCGCTGGCCTGATTATCGTCAGCAACTTTTGCAATGATTTTTTGTTTGCCTTGTTGCCAAGCAATCTCTTTGGCATAATCCAAAAGCAAATGCGCCAATTTTTGGCCCCGTTTATCCGGATCAACGGCGACAGACTGGATAATAGCAGTCCCGTCCCGATCTTCTCCAATGGGATAGCCTTCCAGATTTTTGAGCCCCTTTGAGCTATTTGCATAGCTCAACAACGCTTGTGCTACCAACGTGCCTTGTTGGTCTCTGACTGTAATAATTGGCATACCGGCCTGAATATGGCTGATAATATCGCCTGCTTCGCGCACTTTAATATGGTGTTTCTTGCCTTCGGGCAGACTGAAATAGACTTTGTTCTGCAGGGCAATAAAATCAACGGGGCTGTACCAGATAACTCGT
>DIMG01000024.1:1327-76353 GCA_002425415.1 Micavibrio sp. UBA5572 | reverse complement strand
TGGAGGCACGAGCCGGAATCGAACCGGCGTGCAAGCTTTTGCAGAGCTCTGCCTAACCACTCGGCCATCGCGCCCCCACTGAAGATAGTTTCAGAAGGCAGGGATTTAGCATTTTTCATCATGGAAATCCAGTATAAAATCCTGTAATAGATAAAGAAGGCCAAATTTCAAAGGTAAAATCATATGACACATCAGAATTTTGAAAAAGCGCGTGAGGCTATGATATTGTCGCAGCTACAACCGTCCGGGGTTGTTGATCCTACCGTCAATGCCGCTTATTTCTCCGTGCCACGGGAAATGTTCGTTCCCGAAGACCTGAGAGGAGTCAGTTATTTGGATGGAAACATGCAGCTGGGTCATGGTCGTTTTCTGATTGAGCCGATAATTTTTGCATCCATGGTGCAAGACGCAGGCCTTAAAAAAACGGATAAAATCCTCGATATTGGCTGTGGAACGGGATATTCAACGGCTATTTTATCATGTTTGGCAGAGGGCGTCGTTGCGCTTGACGAAAATGAAAAATTGCTTCATACCGCACGCCAGAACTGGGAAAATCTTGGGTATCAGAATATTTCGCCGGTTTTGGGTCGGCATCAGGATGGTTATAGGAACTCGGCTCCTTATAATGCCATTTTTATTAACGGTTCTGTGGCAGCCTGCCCACTTGATTTGGTTGAGCAATTGGCTCTATCTGGTAAATTATACTGCGTTATGATGGAAATGGGGAAATCAACCGGAGTGATAACCGTATTTAGCAAAACAGAGGCGGGGCAGTTAATATCTCGCGCTTTGGGTGATGCAACTGCACCATATCTGGTTGGATTTGAACCAAAACAGGAATTCGAGTTCTAAAAATCGACTTTCTGTAAAATAAAAACCGGAACTTTCCATCAAGGATGTGGATAGGGATTAAATCGTGCTTTGACAATGCGTTAGCATTGAGACAAACTGCATAAGATGAAGTTATTTTAAGGAAATACTGCATGACGGGCACACAACCGGATCAGGAACCATCGATCGAAGAGATCCTAGCATCCATCCGACAAATTATTTCGGATGATGATACGCGCGAGGGAGGAGACATTGAAGTTCCTCAAGAAGAGAAATTCAAGATTCCGGTCTACCAACCGGAACCTGAAGCTGAAGAACCGCAGCGGGAGAGCTTTGCTGAAGTTCTTGAGTTAACCAATGAAATCAAAGGTGACGAAAAAGTCATCAATTACGAAGAAGACAAATACGATATCCCTCTTTCACAGCCGGACGCTCTGGAGGAAGAGTCCTCTCGTGACTCGGATTTGGATTTGTCGATGAGTGAAGAGAAAAATGACCGTAGCTCAGATTTGGATTTATCTGCAAAAGAAGGTAATAGTCGCGAATCAGATCTGGATTTGTCGATGGGAATGGATGACATTGATGCGCTGTTTACTGCTCCGGCAACGGCTGCAACAGCAGATGCTTTCTCAAAATTGATGAGCAACATTCCCATAGAACGCGAAGAAAATCAGCGGCTCTATGCCGAAGGCCGGATTACCTTGGAAGATATTGCCAAGGATTTGATGCGTCCGATGTTGCGCCAATGGATTGACAATAATGTGCCCAAATTGGTTGAGCGCTTGGTGCAAAAAGAGATTGAAAAAATCACTCGCCAAATGCGTGATTAATCGTTCTTTATTTTCTTGAATGTTTCGTGTTGAAATGATTGAAATCTGCGCTCTGGCAGGCTAAAACTACACACGATAAATGTTTCCTGAATTTTAAAGCGATAGAGAACGAAGAATGCTCGACAAAACCTTTGACCATAAGCAGATTGAAAAAAACCATTATCAAAGATGGGAAGAGTCAGGGCTGTTCGAATGCCATCCGAAAACAGAGACATCTGCCTTTACCATCATGATGCCCCCACCCAATGTCACGGGAACATTGCATATGGGGCATGCCTTCACCAATACATTACAAGATTTGATGATCCGCTATAACCGTATGCGCGGCAAAGATTCTTTGTGGATGCCTGGAACTGACCACGCAGGGATTGCAACGCAAATGGTTGTCGAGCGCAAGCTCGAAGCCGAAGGTCAGCCGTCCCGCCGTGAAATGGGACGAGAAGCCTTTCTTGAAAAAGTCTGGGAATGGAAACATTATTCTGGTGGAACAATTACAAACCAGCTGCGACGCTTGGGGACGACGCCGGATTGGAGTCGTGAACGCTTTACAATGGATGAAGGCTTGAATAAGGCTGTCCGCAAAGCCTTTGTCGAATTGTATAACAAAGGATTGATTTACAAAGACAACCGTCTTGTGAACTGGGATCCTAAACTTTTGACGGCAATCTCTGATATTGAAGTCGCCCAAAAAGAAGTCAAAGGCCATATGTGGTATATCCGCTATCCCGTTGAAGGCGAGGAAGAACGCTATATAACAATCGCCACCACACGCCCTGAAACGATGCTGGGTGATACGGCGATTGTTGTCAATCCAGATGACGAGAGGTACAAAGACCTGATCGGTAAATTTGCCGTTCTGCCAATTGTTGGACGTTTGCTGAAAATTATCGGCGATGATTATGTTGATGTGGAATTGGGAACAGGGGCAATGAAAGTAACACCTGCCCATGACTTTAATGACTTTGAAATCGGACGCCGCCATAATCTTGAAGTGATTAGCATTCTGGATGTTCATGCCAAAATAAACGAAAATGCGCCGGAAGAATATCAAGGCCTTGATCGTTATGATGCCCGTAAAAAGATTTTGAAAGAACTCGAAGAACAAGACCTTTTGGATCGCGTTGAAAACATTACCCACATGGTGCCGTATGGCGACCGTTCCGATTTGGTGATAGAACCTTATCTGACCGAACAATGGTATTGCGACGCCAATACTTTGGCGCAACCGGCCATCGAAGCTGTTGAAACCGGCAAAACAGTATTTGTCCCGAAAAACTGGGAAAATACTTATTTCGAATGGATGCGCAATATCCAACCTTGGTGTATCTCGCGTCAATTATGGTGGGGGCATCAAATTCCCGCATGGTACGATGAAGACGGCAAAGTCTATGTCGCAGAAACCGAAGAACAAGCTCAGGCACAAGCCGGAGCAGGGGTGAAGCTCACCCGTGATGAAGATGTTCTGGACACATGGTTCTCATCGGCTTTGTGGCCGTTCTCGACATTGGGTTGGCCGGAACAAACTCCCGAACTTGATAAATATTACCCGGGGGATGTTCTTTGCACAGGATTTGATATCATCTTTTTCTGGGTTGCAAGAATGATGATGATGGGCATTCACTTTATGGGAGAAGTTCCATTCCGTACGGTTTATATGCACGCGCTCGTGCGTGATGCCAAAGGACAGAAAATGTCCAAATCAAAAGGCAATGTGATTGATCCTCTTGATACAATCGAAAAATATGGTGCCGATGCCTTGCGGTTTTGTTTGATTGCAATGGCGGCGCAGGGGCGGGACATTCGATTGTCTGATGACAGGATTGAAGGCTATAGAAATTTTGCGACAAAAATCTGGAATGCCACGCGTTATTGCGAAATGAATGGCTGTATCCCGAATGCAGACTTTAAACCGGAACACACCCAACAAACCATCAACAAATGGATTATCGGACAGGTTATGGATGTCCAGAAATCCATTGATAAAAATATGGCAGAATACCGTTTTAACGATGCGGCAATCGCAATTTATCAATTTGTCTGGGGAACGTTTTGTGACTGGTATCTGGAATTCACCAAACCCCTTTTGGGAGAACAAAATACCAATGATTCTTCTAAACAGGAAACCCGCGATACAACCGGATGGGTTCTGGATCAAATTCTGATTTTGCTCAACCCGTTTATGCCATTCATTACAGAAGAATTGTATGAAAGCATTGCCGTTCGCCCGAAAAACCAATTTCTGATGGGGAAAAAATGGCCGCAATATGATGAATCTTTGTATTCGAAAGATGCCCTGACTGAAATTAACTGGATGATTCGCCTTATCATGGAAACGCGTTCCGTTCGCTCGGATATGAACGTTCCTGCAGGCGCTAAAATCCAGATGATGATAAAGGATGCCAGTGAGAAAACCAAAACCCGCATCACTGCCTATGAAGAAATTATAGGCCGCATGGCGCGTATTGAAAAGATCACTTTAACCGATGTGGCGCCCAAAGGGTCGATCCAGACCATTCTGGACGAAGCAACAATCGTCCTGCCCATTGCCGAGATCATTGATCTGGACAAGGAACGGGATCGTTTGAAAAAAGAGATTGATAAACTGGCCGCGAATATCGACCGGATTGACCTGAAACTTTCGGATGATAAATTTGTGAAGAATGCTCCCGAAGAGATTATCGCAGAACAAAAAGCCCGTAAGCTAGAGAGCCAAACCGTCATGAAAAAACTCTCTCAAGCTTTGAAGCAGCTGGAAGCAGCGTAAAAGCCCAATGATTACAGTTTATTCCAGAAAGAACGACAAAACGCAGGTGACGGAAGTTTCCGATCCTGCTGATTTCCCATCTGGTGTAGTCTGGATTGATTTGCTTACGCCATCTGAATCTGAACTTCAAATGGTTCAGGATTATCTCAAGATAGAAATGCCGACCAAAAGTGAAGTTTGGAAAAATCACGTTTTGAACCGCTTGTATGTCGAGGATGGAATCTCCTATATGACTGCAGCGTTAATTAATAAATCGAATAGCCCATACCCTGATACGGTTGCTGCCACTTTTATTCTGGGTGGACATTTTTTCTTGACCGCCCATGAAAATCATCCGACATCATTTAAAAATTTTGGCGAACGATTAATGAAATCCGGTTCTTTATTTGAAACATCTGCCAATCTTGCCGAAGGATTATTCGAGGAAATGATCGTCCGTGTCGCCCACAATTCCGAACAGGTGGTGGATACGCTGGATGAACTATCGCACAGCATTTTTTCAACAAATGTTTTTGAAGGCGAAAAAAACAAAAATACAACACAGGTTATGAAATCTGCTCTCAAAGATTTAGGAGCCGCCGCCGATCTGAATTCTAAAATCAATGAAAGTCTGCACAGTATATCCAGAATGTTGATGTTCTTTAAGCAAAGCACGCTGACTAAGCCTGCCAAAGAATCCTGCATTGATATTTTAATAGCGGACTCCCATGCTCTTATCACGCAAACCGCTTTTCTATCGGATAAAGTCACATTCCAATTGGATGCCACGTTGGGCATGATTAATGTCGAACAAAACCTGATAATCAAAATATTTTCGATTGTAACAGTCTTTTTCTTACCCGCGACCTTGGTCTCTAGCATCTATGGTATGAATTTTGGCCATATGCCGGAATTGCATTGGGTGTGGGGATACCCGTTTGCCTTGGCCTTGATGGTGATTTGCGCGATTGTTCCGCATATCTATTTCAAGAAAAAGGGATGGATGTAACTAAACATTTAATCAACAATTTTGGCGGGGGCGGCGACGCGCAGGAAAGTTTTCCCTTTTTCTGGCTCCCATTTCAAAAGCAATCGATTCATTGTCCCATCATTTTGAAGATCAAGAATGGCATTATCCAGAAAATCTTTGAGCATCATTTCATGTCGTTCAACCGCCAAAGTGGCCGGTTGCCATTTCAAAGGAGTGTGAAGGGCAACAAGATGCAATTTCGTTGGGTTGTTCCGGTTGAATTCAACGAAACCGTTGCGAGTGTTTACGAAAGCATCCGATTTTTTAGTTATAACATCCATCGCAAAATTTGCAATATTGCCATCCGTGGTCAGTTGTTTAATGGTAGATTTAGGGAAGTAAGCCTTAATCAAACTGACTGTGCTGTCATTGTCTTGAGTAGCAAACGTCACATCCTCGCTATTGAGTGTGGCCAAATCATCATTCTTGAATCTGTCATCATCAACCCGAACCAGAGGATATAATCCCTCAAAAAATAGCGGAACAGAGAATGCAACGGCTCGTCCTTGAGCAACATCCGGCCATTGGGGAGTACAGGCAACGTCATATCTTTTGGCTTGAATCCCTATAATCCAGTTGGAAAAGTTGGTTTCCTCTGTCCATTCTATTTTAAGGCTTGCCCGATGGGCGATTTCATTCATGACATCAACGCTAAAGCCCGATAACTCGTTTGTCGTCATATTCCTATATGTGACTGGAGGAAAAACATAATAAGCGCACCGGAGAACCCCCGTCCGCATCACGCGGTCAAAGGCAGATTCTTTTTCTTCCGCCGCCAAAGCAGGAAGCGAAACGAGCATAAGAACAAAGAAAAGAAGGAATTTCATATTTTATTTTTCCACGGCATAGGGGGAAGACGGCAGGACGATTGCATCAGGATAAGACTCCCGAAACTCTTTTGTCAGCTGTTCAATTTCTCCAATTTGAATCATGTATCGAACCGTGTTGTCTATCACCTCTTTCAATTCGAGATCATGAATTCCTACGGCTAATGAATTCCCGTAAACCGTGATGGGCTTTGCCAAGGGGATGCGCTTGAGTTTGACTTCATTCATTGCATTAAATTTCGGAATACTGATTCCGTCGCCAAATGTCACATCCGCTTTACCCGTCGTAACATTCAAATAAATATCAGCGGCGGACACCAGATCCGTCAAGGGGACAAGTTGGGCTTTCGGAAAATATTGTTTTGCCAGAATATTACTAATATCCCCATCTTGAATAACAATCCGAACTTCCGGTGAATTGATTTCTTCCAGATTGCCGGAAAATCGCGAATCTCCATCACGGACATAAAGATGGAGTGCTGTATAAAAAAGAGGTTGAGTATAGGCCACATGTTTTCCACGAACAGGGTCATTCCATAGGGAAGAACACGCCACATCGACGCGACCTGTTTCAAGAGAAGTGGGTAGATTGGGCCACCCAGTTTCTTCCGGCCAGTCGAGCTTAAGATCAAGATGTCCAGCCACAGCCGCCATAATGTCTGGAACAATTCCAGCCATTTTATTGCTCTTCATGTCCTTATATACCCATGGATCATTTGTTCCCCATCCGCACCGAATGGTTTGTGATTTCATCACGCGGTCAAAGGCAGATTCTTTTTCTTCCGCCGCCAAAGCAGAATGAAAGGGGAGAAGAAAAACAAAGAAAACGAATAGAAAACGAGCCATAAAAAAATCTCCAGAAAAAAAGACCTTACACAATTTCCAAATAAAAAAGAACCCCGGATTGCTCCGGGGTTAGTTCTACCTCATCAGGACTTTCCTGAATTCTTTTCAAACGGGTCGATTATTTGCTGTCTTCAGCTTTTTTCTCTTGTTTTTCTTCTTGGCGACCAGCTGTTTCAACGCCAGCAGACAAGAAGCTGCCGAAACGTTTTTCAAATTTGGACAATTGTCCTTTTTCTGTAATCTTGGCAATACCGCCCTTCCAAGCAGGGTGGGACAGGCAATCAATGTCCAGACGCATGGTGTCACCCGGCTTGCCCCAAGTGGTACGTGTCGTATATTCTGTTCCGTCGGTCATAACAACGGTAATTTCATGGTAATCCGGATGGATAGCGGCTTTCATAACCAAATACTCCTGAAGTCTTAAAATTCTTAAAAATCTGTTCTGTGGCAGGACTTATAGCAGTCCGACCACCCATAAATCAAGTCAAATATTTAATATTTTTTCTAGTTTATAAACAATGGGTTATATTTTATCAGCAACTGACTTTCCATTTGATTTCAGATCAATAAAAGCTTCGGAGAGACGCTCGATCAGGGCTTTTTCCCCCAAACGCAGCCAAGTGCGGGGATCGTATTGCTTTTTATAGGGTTTTCCGCTTTCAGGATCAATTTGATGGAAAAAGGCCATTTCATTCTCTTTCACAAATGTTCCGACACCGTGTGCAAACGCAAATTGAGTATCCGTATCAATATTCATTTTGAAAACACCATAGTCCAGACTTTCATGGATTTTGTCTTTATCAGATCCTGAGCCACCATGAAAAACAAGATCAAGAGGATTAGCCCCAAGCCCCTTGGCACTTTGAACAAGAGCCTGAGAGTTTTTCAAAATATCCGGACGAAGTTTAACATTCCCCGGAGCATAAACGCCGTGAACATTACCGAAAGATGCGGCAACCGAAAAATGTCCAATCTTGGATAAAACCTCATAAGCCTTTAGAACATCTTCCGGCTGGGTATAAAGACGCGCATTGTCAATATCATCCGACCCGACACCATCTTCTTCACCTCCTGTACAACCCAACTCGATCTCGATGCTCATATCAAGAGCCGCCATGCGTTTTAAAAGACGCGCAGATTCTGAAATATTATCGTCCAAAGATTCTTCGGATAAATCAACCATGTGTGAAGAGAACAGGGGGCGTCCATGTTGTTTGTAATAGGCTTCACCATGATCCAGCATTCCTTCGACCCATGGAATGAGTTTTTTGTTGGCATGATCCGTATGTAAAACAACGCAAACGCCATAATGCTGTGCCATCATGTGAACATGATGAGCGGCTGAAACCGCTCCCAGAACCTTGGCTTGTGCGTTATCGGGAAACCCTTTTCCTGCAAAGAATTCCGCGCCACCGTTAGAAAGCTGAATAATGACATCCGATTTATTCAACGCCGCTGCTTCTAAAACAGCATTCGCAGTATTTGTTCCGGTGACATTAACCGCCGGTAAGGCATAGCGACCTTGCTTACAAGCTTGAACGAGGGAAAGATAGTCCTTGCCGGTCACAACACCAGGCTTGATCGAAAATGTCATTTAAAAAACTCTTATTAATAGGGTTCGGGTTTAAAAAAGAAAAGCCAGCATACAGTGCGCTGGCTTTATGTTCAATTCCTCCAATTGGAAAAATTATCTAGGGGCAACAGGAAAATCGGGAGCAGACGACGTCAAAGCTTTTCTACGTGCAGTATTAAATTCCATAGAAACATCAAGATCAGAACCATGACCACCGGACAAGGCGGCATAAACCCCTCTCAGTTTTTCCAAAGCGTCATCCGTTGTTCTTACGCGGTGTACCATTGTCAATTTTCCGTGTCTGTTTCAAGCAGACCTTGTTCAACCAAACTTTCCAAAGACCTGACATTCGTCGTCAATGAAGCCTGATAACTTCTACCAAACAATTCCGGTCTGGTCGCTTTGCCCAGATCTGCCGCACTCACGAGTAGTTTGGCATCCCTGATCGTTGGTTTTGAGCTATCGAATATGTTTATAAGACTTTCGAGGAAATTTTGCAAGTTTATATGAGAATGATCCGCATAATCGAGGGCTAGACTCAAGTTTTTCTTGGAATATCCGCAAGTTACCATGTGGATAACCCGTCCGTCGATCTGACCGGACTGGCGCATAACGCAGCCATGATCGTAAAGCCAGTCAATTTCACGATTCATCGTGGATTTGTTGATTTTTAGCCGTTCCATGACCTCGGTCTGGGTTGTGTCGGGATGAGCATCAATATCAACCAGAATTTGAGCCCGTCGGAGAGGCGAAGAGGGGTCATCGCCCAAAGCCGCCACCAAATGATCCAAAACTAACCCCATACGCTGTATGGGGTTAGAGCTGGCTGCACTATGTGCGTTTTTAAGACCTGAATTCGGGGACATCATCTTTCTCATACGCCAATTCTACTTGCATATTAAGAATATTTTGTAAATTCTGCAAATCAATAGAAAAACCACCCCAAAGGGTGGTTTTATCAAAAATGTACCTGTTTTAGAGGAGGTTAATACCCAACATCATGCATTTTGGTCACAGTATCGAGCATCCGGTTGGAAAAACCCCACTCATTATCATACCAGCTCATAACACGAACCATTGTTCCGTCAATCACTTTGGTTCCTTCCAAAGAAAAAATCGATGACCGTTTGTCATGATTAAAGTCCATAGAGACCAACGGCTCGTCATAATATCCGAGAATATTTTTCAAATCCCCATCTGCAGCAGCCATAATAGCTGCATTGATTTCTTCAACGGTTGTTGCTCTTTTAGCCACAAATTTCAAATCAACCAAAGACACGTTCGGAGTCGGAACACGAATAGCAACACCATCCAATTTGCCTTTCAGTTCCGGCAAGACTTTACCAACAGCTTTGGCTGCGCCGGTTGAAGTCGGGATCATGCTCAGAGCCGCAGCGCGAGCACGGTGCAAATCTTTATGCATTGTGTCAACAATACATTGGTCGCCAGTGTAACTGTGAATAGTCGTCATAAATCCATGTTCGATGCCCACAGAATTATTGATCGCATAGGCAACAGGAGCAAGGCAATTGGTTGTGCAGGATGCATTGGAAACGATCTTGTGTTCTGCTGATAATTTTTCAGAGTTCACACCAAAAACAACCGTAATATCTTCATCCGTAGCAGGTGCAGAAATCAGAACTTTCTTTGCGCCGCCTTGCAAATGAAGCTCGGCTTTTTCGCGTGATGTAAAAACGCCCGAACATTCCAAAACAACATCAACACCATATTGACCCCAAGGAAGTTGAACCGGATCACGTTGGCAAAAAACTTTAACCGGCTTGCCGTTGATAGAAATAATATCCTCACCATCCGCTTTGATGTCGAACGGGAAAGTCCCATGAACAGAATCGTATTTCAAAAGATGGGCATTGGTTTTTGTGTCGGCCAAATCATTGATGGCAACCAATTCAATATCGTTGCGACCTGATTCATAAAGGGCACGGCATACCAAACGTCCAATGCGACCAAATCCGTTAATAGCTACTTTTACTGTCATAGTTTTCTCCTGAGTAAGTTAATTGTATAGTTAAATTCTATTTGTTACAGCTTCGACAATGGCATCAGACGTGATTCCGAAATGCTGGTACAAAACTTCGGCGGGGGCGGATTCTCCAAACCCTGTCATGCCGATGAATATGCCGTCATTGCCGATTACTGAATCCCAGCCCTGACGAATGGCCGCTTCGCATCCGACTTTAATCGCTGATTTTGACCCCAGAACAGAGGCACGATACGCAGCATCCTGTTTTGCAAACAACTCAAAAGACGGAATGGACACCACTTGTGTCGGAATGCCTTTGGCTTCGAGTTCCTTCTGGGCGGTGATCGCAAGAGAGACTTCCGAACCCGTGGCCATTAAAACAGCTTTTGGTTCTGCAGACGCAGCACAAAGAATATAAGCACCACGCGCCGATTTATTCTCGGTAGCATCTTGACGCTGTGCCGGTAAAGCCTGACGGGTCAAAACCAGAACGCTAGGGCCTGTTGTATTGTTCAGGGCAATTTCCCATGCTTCCAAAGTCTCGATCGCATCACAAGGACGTAGCACCAACAAATTCGGAATAACACGCAGGGCAGGGACATGCTCGACAGGTTGGTGGGTTGGCCCATCTTCACCCAGACCGATTGAGTCATGGGTCATGACATAAATGGCACGTTGTTTCATCAAAGCCGCCAAGCGAATGGCCGGGCGGCAGTAATCGGTAAAGCTGAGGAATGTGCCACCATAAGGAACAAATCCACCATGAAGTGTCAAACCGTTCATCACGGTACACATTGCAAATTCGCGCACGCCATAATGAATATATTGTCCGGCATAATTGCTGTTTGCAGAAATAACTGCCGAAGATTTTGTTTGTGTGTTGTTGGATGGTGTCAAATCAGCAGACCCACCAATCAATTGCGGCAATTTTGGAACAAGACAGTCCAGCACTTTTCCGGACGCAGCGCGTGTGGCTAATTTGGGTTGGTCTTTTGCAAAAGCCTCGCGACAATCGGCAAGAGCAGCCGTCACAACATCATCAATTTTTGCAACCAATGATTTTTCAAATTCTGCTTTTTGAGAGGAGGACTCAAGACGCTTTTTCCATGCTTGACATTCAATTTGTCCGCGCGTGCCTATACTACGCCATGAATGAAGAATGTCTGATGGAATTTCAAACGGATCCGCTGTCCACCCCAAATTTGCTCGCGCCGCAGCTGTTTCTTCAGACCCAAGCGGCGAACCGTGAACACCATGTGTTCCTTGCTTGTTTGGTGCACCAAAACCGATTTTTGTTTTACAAGCAATCAAGGTCGGACGGTCATTTCCTTGAGCCTTGGACAATGCGGATTCAATCGAGGAAAAATCATGTCCGTCAGAACGATCAGTTGCCCATCCATAAGATTCAAAACGCTTCAAAACATCTTCGGTAAAGGAGAGCGAAGTATCACCGTCAATCGAAATCGAATTGTCATCATATAGGACAATCAGGTTAGACAGCTTCATGTGCCCTGCAAAAGAACAGGCCTCATGAGAGATGCCTTCCATCAAATCTCCGTCACCGCACATAACATAGGTTTTGTGATTGACGAGGTCTGCGCCAAAGCGAGAGGCTTGCATCCGTTCAGCCAGAGCAAATCCAACCGCTGTTGCAATCCCCTGACCCAATGGCCCTGTGGTCATTTCAATGCCGGCATCTTGCATGACCTCTGGATGACCAGGAGTAAGAGAATGCAGTTGACGAAATCTTTTGATCTCTTCGATCGTGATTTTATCGTATCCGGTCAGGTAATTGACGGCATATAGCAACATTGATCCATGACCACCGGACAAAATAAAACGGTCACGATCCGCCCAAGTTGGATTTTTAGGATCAAATTTTAAAAACTTGGAATAAAGAACAGTTGCCACATCCGCCATCCCCATGGGCATACCCGGATGCCCTGAATTGGCTTTGTCTACAGCATCCGCTGCCAGAAAGCGGATGGCATTGGCCATTTCGCGCATATCAGGCTCTTGGGATGTCGAAGTCTGGGAGGCTGTAGCCGTAGTCGAATTCATGATTTTGTCCTTAAGTTTGAAGTCTTTGTCTTCGGGGTCTTTATCTGATGAGAAGGGAATATAGAGAAACATTTGGCTTTTTATAGTTTTTTTTTGCGTTTTCAGGTAAATATTTGCTATATCTTTCCGACAAATGGAAAATAAGAAAAATTGAAGGAGGCGTGGCTATGACAAATATAAGTATTTTAGACAAACTTGGGGCTGGAGAATGGTCACCATCCAGAGACCCGTCTTTGACGGTTTATAAAGCACTTTTGCGAGGGGATCAGTTTTGCTACGTCGTCTGCAAAAATCCGGATTTAAAATCAGGGGATCGTATTTCTATTGATAAACTCGGAGAACCAAAAAATGTTGGAAGTTACTTGGTATACCAGCAAGAAGCATTAGCGCCATCTTTTCACAGAGTCACGGGCGTATTTGCTCAACCTAAAGAAATGATTCATTATCAACAAGATAGGCACCGTTCTTCGTGTGAACCTCAGATGGCTTTCTGATAAAACATGGAAAGTTAAAGCATGTCAGGTTCAAAGACTCGGTGTAAGTCTTTGAATAAGATGTGGGTATAACTATTGCCTTTCCCCTATTCTTCTATTGACGCAACTTTTTCGAATTTGCTATGCCAGATATAAATCCGGAAAAGTTTGCAAAGGCCAGAGATAGGCTAGAATAGGTACGGGAGAACAATGTCCGCAGAAAAATTATACGAGCATTTGAGTTACCTCAATGACGCGATCAACAGCCTTGAAGGGCTTTTGGCGCATAAATCAGCAGAAATTAACGATTTAAATCTTAAGCTGGCCAATGCCGAGATGACCATTCTTGCTACCCGCAAAGACAGCGAAGACTTCGCAAACCGCATTTCGCAAGATGCCCGTAAACACATTGAATCTGAAGTTCATTCCAGAGTTGAAGCCACAATTTCAGCAGAACGCCTCGCTATGAAAGAAGAACTGGAAAGATCCAGAAAGCAATTAGCTGATGCAAAGATAAACCAATCAAAAAAATCAACAGACCCACAAATTGATTTGTTTGGGCAAACTTGGGGTGCGCCGTCTGCTGCCCACAAAATTGCCAATGACCAATCCGCATTGATCTTGGCGGGCAGACTGGATTCGACAATTGATAAGGTTCAACGATTACTACGTGAAGCCGGAGCCTAGGGGGGAATATGGCAGATATAACCATTCAGATTGACGGAAGACATTATCCGGTTGCTTGTGACGATGGTCAGGAAGACCGCGTGTTTCAACTAGGCGCTTATGTTGACCAAAGAATAAAAGAAGTCTCGGATGCTGCGGCAGGTAGCAGGTCGCAAGCAATGATGCTGGCATCTTTGCTATTGGCAGACGAGGTGTTTGACATGCACGAAAAAGCCAATGCAGCAGGTCAGGCGGCAGAAAAAGCACATAACGAGCCAAGAACGATCACCTATCAGGGCTTGCCGCCTTCGGATGAACAGGAAATCACGACCTTGATTTCAAAAATGACCGAACGTGTCGAACAACTCTGCATTCGCGTTCAAAAAGCCTGATTTTTGAATCTTTTGTTTTTAAGAGAAAGATAGTGTATAACCCTCGCGGGATGCTGCGGGGTGCGTGATTGGCATTTATCCCACTGACCGATACAAATCTTGCGAGGGAGCTGTTCCTGTTCATAGCCGTGGCTTTGGACATACGGTGCCCACCTGTTTAACAGGGTCATCGCGGATCATACGCTGACACGGCCTTTGTGGCTCCCACTTAATTTTTGAAGCAGGTAAAATGACTTCCGAAAAAAACGACATTCGCCAATATGCCAAACGCCATCGAGATCAATTGCAAAACAATCCAGATTGGCCGGATTGGGCGGATCAAGCCGCCGATGTTTTTTTTCAATCCATCCCGTTGACCGAACAAACAATTATATCGGCTTATTTTCCGGTTGGCTCGGAACTTGATGTCAGTCCATTAGTGGAAAGATTGTGGCAAAAAGACCATTCTGTTTGCCTACCGATTATTCAAGGGAGCGGTAAGCCTTTACTTTTTGCTCAATGGGAAAAAACAACAGCTTTGGAAAAAGGGCAAATGGGAATTTTTGAACCCGTCGAAAAACTCGATGTTACACCGGATATTTTGATTGTTCCACTTCTTGCATTTGATACACAAGGAAATCGTATCGGCTATGGGCAAGGGCATTATGATGCCACAATTGCAGAACTAAGACAAAAAAAGTCAATTCTGGCAATTGGTATGGCCTATGCAGAACAGGCCGTTTTATTGGCTTTGCCAACAGAGCCTCATGACCAGAAGTTGGATTTTGTTGTAACCCAGCAAAGAATCTTTGATTTTCGACGTTAGGAAAATAAATGAAAATATTATTTATCGGCGATATTGTCGCGCGCGCAGGGCGCGATGCTCTGGCAAATTTTCTCCCCGAAGTTTCAAAACAACTTTCTCCAGATGTAGTGATTGTGAATGGTGAAAATGCCGCGCATGGAATTGGGATCAATGAAAAAATTTGCAAAGAATTTTTTGATCTGAAAGTCGATGTGATTACCTTGGGTAATCATGCATGGGATCAGCGCGAAGTGATTCCGTATATCGAACGGGAACTTCGCCTTGTCCGCCCAATCAACTATCCGGCGGCAACCCCGGGAAAAGGTCATTACATTCATACGCTTTCGGATGGTCGTAAAATAATGGTTATCAATGCCATGGCGCGGTTGTTTATGGATCCTTTGGATGATCCGTTTGCCGCAGTCGATCAAATTGTTCGAGCGAACCCGATGGGAAAATCCGTGAATGCAATTTTTCTGGATTTTCATGGTGAAGCCACCAGTGAAAAAATGGCCATGGCGCATTATCTGGATGGGCGGGTTTCAGCGGTCATTGGAACGCATACGCATATTCCAACAGCCGATGCCCAAATTCTTTCCGGTGGCACAGCTCTTCAATGTGATGCAGGGATGACGGGGGATTATAATTCTGTTATTGGCATGAAAACAGAAACACCGATCATGCGATTTACCAGAAAAATCAGCATGGAAAAATTGTCTCCGGCAGACGGGGAAGGAACACTATGTGGAGTCTTTGTAGAAACAGATGATAAATCAGGCAAAGCAACTTGTATCAAACCGGTGAGAAAGGGTCCGCGTCTCCTGAATACTTAGCCGTATCAGGAGTTGTCAGGTCTAGCGCGGCTTTTTTTCGGGATATTTTTCGAAATATCGATAGCAAGCGTCAATCAGGGCATTCAGAAGATCTTTGCCGCGTTGCCCTCCATCCCCACGGATTTGTCCCAATAAAATGGCACGAACGGTCGTATGAAAAGCCATAATAATTTCTATAGCCTCCTGATCGACCTCATCCACAACTTCAAGAAATTGAATCAATCGGTCGGAAATTTGTGTAACAAGGCTATAATGGAACATTCCGCCATTGGCCTTAAGCTGCATGGTTGGAAAAAGAATAGCGGAAATCAATCGTTCATCGTTTGTTTTGCCTTCAGGCAAAGCTTTGACTGCCGCAACACCACGCATCATGGATTCCAGATACATCTCGCCCAAGGGACGAAAATCAGCCGTATTATTTTCAAGAAGAGCCTGCGCCTTTTCAAGAATATTTTCCGATAATCCACCATAACCAACCTTCATTTTTAGATGGTTTGGCGGAGTGTGAAAATCAGCTTTTCTTTTAGGAGCAAGATTGTAATGTGCGTCTTTGTCTTTTGTCATCTGGGTCTCACGAGAAATCAATATCTGTCACGTTAATTTTGTCGCCTTTGCTTAATCCGGCCTTGTCTCGCAATTTATCAAGATGAAGCGATGCAGATTGCATTCTTTGTTTTTGTTTGGCGGCAAGCCCAGCATCACTCTCTCTTTTCAATGGGCCATTAAATTCAGTATCAGCTTTGCGACGACGATCAGGACCAAAAAAGTCTTCGCTTCGTACGAATTGGCGTGGACGCTCAATGATCTGCGCAATTCTCTTATAGAGATCTTTCGCAGTAAATGGTTTGACCAAAAATTCTGTCACGCCAGCATCACGAGCCTGAACAACACGCTTTTTCTCGCTAAAGCCCGTCATTAAAATAATAGGAGCATAAGGGTTGGGACTGGAAGGGTCGTTTCGGATACGGCGCGTCAGCGAAATACCATCTGTCGGGTGCATCATCCAATCTGCTATAACCATATCAGGATTTTCTTTTCTAAAAACCTGATACCCGTCCTCACCGTTTTTGGCCGAGAGAACTTCTCCCACCCCAAAAGTCAGCAAAAGTGACTTGCAAATCTCAAGCATAGGAACGTTGTCTTCAACAACTAATATACGAACCTTGTCAAATTTATAAGTCATAATAACAAATTAGCAAGATGTTCAAGGCTTGCCCCACAAATATTCAAAACGGGTATTTAAAAAATGGATAGTTTGAGTAAACAATATCTCCTAATTATAGTAAATTTTCGTTAATAAAAACAGGACTATCTGAAATTGTTTTTATGGTAAACTCATTGGCTTGCAATTCAGCACCTTGCATGCTAATTCCCTAGTTCTACAAGTGGATATACGGAGAGTCTGTGATGGCTGGTCATTCCCAGTTTAAAAACATTATGCATAAAAAAGGCCGCGCAGACGCAAAGCGAGCCAAAATATTTACGAAACTTGGTCGTGAAATCCAAGTGGCTGCTAAAATCGGTGGAGGGGATCCTTCGGCAAATGCACGACTTAGAAATGCAATTTTAGCAGCGCGGGCGGAAAATATGCCCAATGACCGCATTAAAAAATCAATTGATGCGGGGACTGGTGCGGGAAATAACGAAAACTATGAAGAAATGCGTTATGAAGGCTATGCGTTAAATGGCGTAGCGGTAATTGTCGAAGCCCTGACAGACAATAAGAATAGAACGGCATCTTATGTTCGTTCCTGCTTTGTGAAATACGGTGGGAATTTGGGAGAAACAGGGTCGGTTGGGTTTATGTTTGACCATATTGGCCTGATTGCCTATCCGGCAAATGTCGCGGATGTTGATTCAATGTTTGAAGCAGCCTTGGAAGCCGGAGCAAGCAATGTCGAAAGCAATGAAGACACACACGAAATCACCACAACGCCTGAGGGTTTTATTAGCGCCCGCGATGCTTTGGAAGAAAAATTTGGTGAAGCAGAAAAAGCCGAGCTGACATTCCGTCCGAACATCATGACAGAAGTTGATGGCGAAACGGTGCGGACAATCCTGAAAATGATTGATGCCTTGGAAGACAGCGATGATGTCCAAAATGTAATCATGAACTTTGAAATCAGTGATGAAGACCTCCAAAAACTGGCAGAGGGATAATCGGGTGCGCATACTGGGGATTGATCCGGGATTGGAAAGAACGGGGTGGGGAGTGATAGAATCTGAAGGCTCGCGTCTGACGTTTTTGGCCGCAGGAGTTATTTTGTCCAAACCGACCGAGTCCATGGCAACTCGCCTTAACCGCATCGATACAGAACTTTCAAAAATAGTACAGCAATGGCATCCTCAAATAGCCGCGATTGAAGAAACTTTTGTCAATAAAAACGCGGCCTCTTCCCTGAAACTGGGGCAAGCCCGTGGTGTTGCCATCGTTGCCCCCGCCCGCTCAGGCCTTGAGGTCGCAGAATATTCAGCCAACACAGTCAAAAAAACGGTTGTTGGTGTCGGACATGCAGGCAAAGATCAAATCGGTATGATGATAAAAGTTCTTTTGCCCAAAGCAGGAGAATTAACCGCTGATGCAGCCGATGCTTTAGCCGTTGCAATTTGCCATGCACATCATGCACAATCACCGCAGTATAAAGCAGGATAAAGAGGCAAAGTTATGTTTGCAAAATTGACCGGAAAAATTGACACGCTGATGACCGACAGTCTGATTCTTGATGTCGGGGGGGTCGGATACCATGTCTTTGCCAGTGGCCGGACATTGGGATTGATTGGGGGGATCGGTGATCCCGCAGCCTTGATGATCGAAACCCATGTCCGCGAAGATCATATCCACCTTTTTGGCTTTTCATCGATGCAGGAACGCGACTGGTTTCGCCTTTTGACAGGTGTGCAGGGTGTCGGAGCTCGTTCGGCTCTGGCCATATTGACAGTCTGTCCGGCAGAGCGTCTGGCAGTGGTGATTGCTTCGAATGATGTGAATGTTTTACGTCAGGCTGAAGGAGTGGGACCCAAACTGGCCTCCCGTATCGCTTCGGAACTCAAAGATAAAGTGCAACACATGACATTGGGGGCTTCGGTTCACCAACCACCCGCCACCAAACCCTTAAAATCAGCAAAAACAAAATCCGAAGAACCGGCAATAGACCTGTCTCTGGATCAGGATGCCATTTCGGCCTTGGTTAATCTGGGCTATGGTCGCGCCGAAGCGTTTTCCGCAGTCATGTCCGCTCGCCAAAAAACTAATGATAATATATCATTTGATGTCTTGCTAAAATCAGCCCTGAAGGAGCTCGCGGGGTAACCCCGCCCTTGCATCTCACTCTCGCTTATCGCAAACTGGAAAAACCTAGCGAATCGGACGGATTATATGACCCAAGCCCTGAAAGACAATGATCTGTCTCCCGTTCCTCTTGATGATGAAAAGAGGGATGATGGATCGTTGCGCCCTCAAACACTCGAAGAGTTCATTGGTCAGAAGGGGCTACGGGCAAATCTTAAAGTATTTGTTGAAGCTGCAAAATCCCGTAAAGATGCTCTCGATCATGTTCTGTTTTTTGGCCCTCCTGGGCTTGGAAAGACGACCCTTGCGCAGATCGTAGCAAAGGAATTGGGTGTTGGATTTCGTGCCACATCCGGCCCTGTCATCGCGCGGGCAGGGGATCTGGCAGCCATTTTAACCAATTTACAGCCCTATGATGTCTTGTTTATTGACGAAATTCACCGCCTGTCTCCGGTTGTTGAAGAAATTCTCTATCCGGCCATGGAAGACCGGAAACTGGATTTGGTGATTGGCGAAGGCCCTGCGGCTCGTTCTGTTCAAATTGAATTGCCGCCTTTTACTCTTGTGGGGGCAACAACCCGTTCGGGATTGTTGACCAACCCACTGCGCGATCGCTTTGGTATTCCGCTGCGTCTGGAATTTTATGAAGCACAGGAATTGGCAACGATTGTCAAACGGATTGCCAGACTGCTTGATATTGGAATGACCGATGACGGCGCATTTGAAATTGCCAAACGCTGTCGTGGTACACCCCGTCTGGCCGGACGCTTGACCCGCCGTGTGCGCGACTTTGCCGACATACTCGGTGGGGGCATAATCGATGCCAAAGCCGCAGACGCAGCACTGAATCGTCTTGATGTCGACCATACCGGTTTGGACAGCATGGATCGTCGTTATTTGCGCACGATTGCTGAAAAATATGCAGGGGGGCCTGTCGGGATCGAAACTATGGCGGCTATTCTGGCAGAACAGCGGGATGTTGTCGAAGACGTGGTTGAGCCATATCTGTTGCAACAAGGGTTGATTAACCGTACGCCACGTGGCCGGATGCTTTCGGCGGCAGGCTACGCCTATTTGGGGCTCACGCCGCCAAATTCGATTGTCGATGAAACCGGATTGTTTGATTGACATGCTTACCCACGATTTTCCAATACGCGTTTATTATGACGATACCGATGCAGGAGGGGTTGTTTACCATGCCAACTACCTGAAATTTTGCGAACGCGCTCGTACGGAATATCTACGTGCCATGGGTTTCGAAAATAGCGGAGTTCGTGACCAAACAGGCACAATTATCGTTGTCAAAAAAATAGAAGCCGAGTATCTTGCACCCAGCAAACTGGATGACTCTCTCATTGTTCAAACTCGGATTCTTTCTGTAAAGAATACAAGTTTTGTGATGGAACAAAAAGTTGTCAGGAATGCGGGGGATATTTTCGTGATGACCGTTTTACTGGTATTCGTCAGTGAACAAAACGGCCGTCCGGCTAAAATCCCCGAAGAGATAAAGAAATTTTTTTTAAAAGAGATGGACACTGCAAATGCCTGATGCTGCTCTGACTGCCACGACACCTGTTGCCTCTGACACAATTTCGACCGTGACCTCTGGTGCGGTGGCTGCCCCGATGCACGATCTTTCGGTATTGGGATTGTTTATGAATGCGGACATGATTGTAAAATCAGTTATGATTTTGCTGATTTTTATGTCGATCTGGTGTTGGACGATTATTATTTCAAAACGCATAGCACTTAAAAAACTGAATCGTCGCGCTGATCGTTTTGAAGATGCATTCTGGTCTGGCGAAGCTTTGGATAAATTATTCCAGCGCGTCAAGAAAAGTCCGGCAGACCCTCTTTTGGCAACATTCACCGCAGGGATGGAAGAATGGCAAGCTGGTGTAGCCGCAGGGATTCCAAAATCCGAACTTTTGCAAGCGAGCTTGAAACAACGTGTTGAGAGGTCAATGTCCTTAGCCATCGGTCGCGAGATGCTTCTCTTGGAACGCGGCATGACATTTTTGGCAACAACAGGATCAACCGCAACCTTTATCGGTCTGTTCGGAACGGTATGGGGAATTATGAATTCTTTTACTGCGATTGCAGCCATGAATAATACATCTTTGGCGGTCGTGGCTCCTGGTATTGCCGAAGCGTTGTTCGCAACCGCAATGGGGCTGGTCGCGGCTATTCCGGCAATGGTATCCTATAATGTTTTTTCGACATCTTTGGCGCGGTATGGCGACAGACTGCAAGCCTTCAGTGCAGAGTTCTTTGCCATTATGGTTCGCCATCTCGATGCGGTTGACTCAGGCGAAGTTGCAAAAGCTGATAAGCGGGTAGCATAATGGGAATGAATGTTCAAGGTCGTGGCGGAAATCAAGGCGGATACGGATACCGCAATGCTTACCGCCCAATGGCGGAAATTAACGTCACGCCGTTTATTGATGTGATGCTGGTTTTGCTGATTGTATTTATGGTGACGGCTCCGCTCTTAAGTGCGGGTGTTCAAGTGGATTTGCCAAAAACAGAAGCAGGGCCAGTCGCGGATAAAGATGAAAAACCACTCGAAGTTGCTGTCAACAAAAAGGGTGATATTTTTATCGGCGAAACCAAAGTCACAAAAGACGAATTGATGGTAAAACTATCGGCAATAACGGGCGATGATTTTGAACGCCGCGTCTTCATCAAAGCAGACCAAGGTCTTCCCTATGGTGATGTGATGGGCGTTCTCGGGTCAATCAATAAAGCCGGATACCGTAAAGTCGCTCTTATCACCGAACCAACATCTTCAAAACGTTAACCAGTCAGTTAAGGCAAACGCAGGTCATGGTCACAGACCCACGGCAAAAGCGCGGAGAAAAATCTCCCGACCCCATGAAAACACCGTTGATTGCATCGGTGATTTTTCATGTTGTGCTTTTTACGATTGTGATTGTTGGCTTGCCTCATTGGAAAAGCGATTTGGATATTATTGAAGCCGTACCGGTTGAATTGGTTGATAATATTGGTGAGATGACCACAACCAATAAACCTCCGGTCACGGCCAAGCCAAAAGAAGAAAAAAAGCCAGAACCTCCGAAAAAGGAAGAGAAAAAGCCCGATCCTCCGAAAAAGGAAACGGCTAAACCTCCTGCTGAGGATGTTTTGCAACCGCCTCCAAAAGAGGAAAAAGCCGAAAAAATTCCTGAAAAGAAACCGGAGAAAAAGCCCGAGCCCAAAAAGCCAACCCCTCCTAAAAAAGAGGAAAAGAAACCCGACCCTAAAAAACAAGAGGACTCTTTTGAATCCTTGCTGAAAGATTTGACACCGGATGAGCCACCGCAACCGGACGCAGATGAAACCGCCCCGAAAATGACTGACCCGACACCATCGCCGAATATCAGTCGTTTTTCGACAGTCCTCAGCATGACTGAAATGGATGCTTTAAGGTATCAATTAAGCCAGTGTTGGAATATTATGGCTGGTGCCATGGACTCGGAAAGCTTGCGCGTCGAGGTAAAAGTTGTCGTAAATCCAGATCGAACCGTCAGATCGGCCAAAATTCTGGATCAGTCAAAATACGGCAATGACCCGTTTTTCAGGGCTGCGGCAGATTCTGCTGTTCGTGCTTTAAATAATCCGAAATGTACCCCTTTAAATTTACCGCCAGAGAAGTATGATGAATGGCGGGAAATGACTATTGTATTTGACCCTAAAGAAATGATGTAAGGATACCTCTATGAAAAACATGTTTCGTTCAATTTTTTTTGTAACGTTGTTTTCTGTGACATCACAGTTTGCTCATGCCGAACTTCGTGTTGATGTGAATAAGGGGACAATGAATCCGATCCCTATAGCTGTCACAAATTTTGTGGCCAGAGACCCTTCGGGGCAGGAATTTTCGACTTCGATTCCACAAGTTATTGCCAGTGATTTGTCAGGCACAGGATTATTCCGCATGATCGATCCTCGCGCTTTTATTCAAGACGCTGGATCAATGCAAACCCAAATCCGGTTTGCCGAATGGAAAGCCATTAATGCGCAAGCCTTGGTCAATGGAACAGTAACAAAAACACCCGACGGGCGCACCCGCGTAGAATTCCGTTTGTTTGATGTCTATGGACAGCAACAATTAACCGGCATGGCCTATATGACTACGCCACAAAACTGGCGTCGTATTGCACATATTATTTCGGATGAAATTTATAAACGCCTGACAGGTGAGGGCGGCTATTTCGATACCCGCATTGTTTATATCGCGGAATCAGGTCCCGCCACAAAACGTATAAAACGTTTGGCCATTATGGATCAGGACGGCGCAAACAACCGCTATTTGACCGATGGCAATAACCTTGTTTTGACGCCGCGCTTTTCCCCGAATACACAAACCATTACCTATCTGTCTTACGTTGGCAATAAACCCCGCGTTTATATCTATGACCTTGAAACGGGTCGTCAGGAAGTTGTTGGTGATTTTAACGGTATGACTTTTGCCCCGCGCTTTTCCCCGGACGGCGGCAAGGTTATCATGACATTGTCCAAAAACGGAAATAGCGACATTTACACAATGGATCTGCGCTCGAAGTCGCCAAGAAAGCTGACGGATTCTCCGGCGATTGACACATCACCAAGCTATTCACCGGATGGTGGAAAAGTTGCTTTTGAATCTGACCGTGGAGGCACGCAACAGATCTATATCATGAACGCCGATGGCTCGAACCAACGCCGCATTACATTTGGCGATGGTCGTTATGCCTCTCCGGTCTGGTCACCACGCGGAGACCTGATTGCCTTTGTGAAAATGCTTAAAGGTCAATTCTACATCGGGGTCATTCGCCCTGATGGTACGGGCGAACGCTTGCTGAGTAATGCCTTCCACATGGAAGGTCCAACATGGGCTCCCAACGGACGGGTTATTTCTTTCTTTAAAGAAATCCCATCAGGAAAGAGTCGTGTTGCCAAGCTCTATAGTATTGATTTAACGGGGCATAACGAGCGCCAGCTCAAAGTGCCGGGCGACGGCTCTGACCCTGCTTGGTCACCGCTCAATCCATAAAATTAACGACGATCTAGCCGAGGGACATTAGGATCTTCGTAGTGGGCACCCAGAAGCTCATCTGCGCTAGGAATCTTTGGGATTGTATAGCCTAGAATATTTTGCTGGTTTGTGGCTGCTTTGTTTTGTTCTTGTGTAATGTTGCCTGCCATAATTCACTCCTCTATTTGATTTTTTATATTCATTTCCATAAGGCTATATGCTTTTTATGAAAGCATCAAGAAAAAAAACGATAAAGAACTAAAAAGAAAGAAAATTATTCAAAAAGCTTATAATAATACAATAAACTTTTAGGGTTACATCATAAGCCGTTGGGTCACCTTGGTTAGGGACGTTTCCGAAACAGCGTTATCGTCAACGATTTTCCCGTGACGCATCATCACAATCCGGTCTGCTACTTCGAAAATATCGCTTAAACGATGGGAAATTAGAATAACGGTAATACCTTGATCTTTCAGGGATCGTATCAGGTTTAAAACCTTTGTGATTTCCCGAACACCAAGCGCAGCGGTCGGTTCATCCATAACCAAAAGCTTGGGATGATGTAACAGGGCGCGGGCAATCGCCACGGCTTGCCGCTGCCCTCCGGAAAGAGAGCCTGCCTCTTTGGAGACATCAATATCGGCGTTAAGGGTTTGAATCAAAGCCCGTCCCGATTCATTCATCGCCTTATGGTTCATAAAAGGGGTCTGCATTCCCCATAAATGTACCAAATCTTCGCGCCCCAAAAAGATATTCGCGGTGACATCTTGTCGAAGGCATAAATCCAGATCCTGATAAATCATTTCGATACCGGCTTGCCGTGAGTCAAAAGGCGTAAGACCAATAGGCTGCCCATCAAAAACGATAGAGCCATGATCCGGTTTTTCCGCACCTGTTACACATTTCATCAAGGTTGATTTTCCTGCTCCGTTATCGCCGACAAGCCCAATCACTGTTCCGGTATCAACAGACAGGCTGACATCGTCAAGCGCATGAACACCGCCATAATGTTTGTGAAGCCCCTCAATTCGTAGCAGCATGACCCCCCCTCCATTGACCGAACGCAACTGCTACGATCAAAACGATCCCAACCGCGACTTGCTGGTAATAGGATGGAACATTCACTAAGGTTAGCCCGTTCTGCAAAACGCTCATGATTAATGCTCCTAATACCGCACCGATCACAGATGCCTTTCCGCCCGACAATGATGTTCCTCCGATAATGGTCGCTGTAATGGCGGTCAATTCATACATCATTCCGGCGTTGGGATCGGCAGCGTTAACACGTCCCATAAACAGCAATCCCGCCACTGCAGCCAGCATGCCGGAAAAAGCATAAAGCCATATCAAATGACGCTGGATTCTGATCCCCGCATTGCGAGCAGCGTTGACATTATCACCGATCATCAGGCTATACCGCCCGAACTTCGTATGACGGAGAAGAACATGGCAGAATAAAATAATGCCAAGAAAGATAAAAACAGGCACAGGAATGCCGATCACCCGACCTTGCCCCAGAAACAGAATTGAATCAGGTAAGCCATAAACAGGTCGACCGTTAGAAAAGATTAAAGCCAATCCTCGTGCCAGACTGAGCATTCCCAGCGTTGCGATAAAGGCGGGAATTTTTCGGCCAATCAAGAATCCGTTTACACCGCCCGCTACTGCCGCGACCACCAGACAAAGACAAAGAGTTTGCAAAAATGGAAAAGGGGAGTGTGTGGAAAACTGAATCGCAACGACACTGGATAAAGCCATCAATGATCCGACCGATAGGTCAAGCCCCCCTGAACCGATGATAAAACTTGCCCCAATAGCCAAAAGACCAATCGTAGCCGAAGCCGTCAAAATATTGAGAAAATTAGGCCATGTCAGAAAAACGTCAGATAAGAAAGAACATACAGCACATAACAACAAAAGGCCGACAAACATCAATCCCAGATATGTGCGCACCTTTTGGGGCTCCTTATTTAGCGGAATTTAACGGACGTATTGCAGCAACGGGTCGTCATTCCTCTCGAATACAGCCTGATCAAGCGTCAGGATAGGGACGTACTGACGAAACGGCAAAGCTTTACGATCTTTCAGAAAAGCATCTGTCTTTTTAATGGCTTCTTTGGCCATCAGATAAGGAAGTTGAGCAACACTGGCGGTCAATCGCCCTTCCTTGATGGATTGAACAGCATCAACCGTTCCATCAATTCCGATCACTTTGACAGAGTTTATATTAAGAGCCCGCAACGCTTCAACCGCTCCCAGTGCCATTGTATCATTTGCAGCAAAGACGATTGACAAATCAGGATTTTTGGTCACCACGCTACTTGTAATATCTGCGGCCTTCAAACGATCCCAATCAGCAGGTTGAGAGGCAATAACCGTCAAACCCTTGCCCATATTCTCCTGAAACCCCTGAACACGGAATAACCCGTTCGGGCTGGAAGACGGGCCTTCGATAATCAGAACTTTTCCTGTTTGTCCATCGAGATACTCTGCCGCTTTTTTGCCGATTTCGTAATTATTGGATCCAACGGAAAACGCGACATCACTCCCCATTTCTTTGACACGATTTTCATCGATATTGCCGTCAATGTCGACCAGAACAATCTTTTTTTCGGTGGCTTTGCGCAGACAAGACCCCAGATTGACACTGTCAACGGGAGAAAAAATAATGGCTTTCGGATTTTTAAGCAGAGCAGCTTCACACTGGTTCAATTGCCCTTCGGAATCGGCCGCGTTTTGCAAAGAATAAACATTAATCTTGATTCCCATTTCTTTGGCGGTATTCTCAAGCCCATCTTCGGTGGTTTTCCAATAAGGATTGGACGTGTCGCTAATCAAGGCAATAATATCAACCTGATCTGCCTTGGCGATTCCGCCTGACATAACAAAAGCGACGGACAATAAACCCAAAAAACTTTGTTTCAATTGCATCATATTATCTTTCTCTACACTTTGACTTCATTGCATCTTTCTATTTAACAATACAAGCATGCATGTTGGATGGCAACATAGAATCGATACGACGATCTTCAAAGCGATGCCCGAAATTATCATACTGTGCGATAACAAAACGATCAAAGATCGGCAAAATCAAGCACAGCAATTCGAGCATCGGCCGGAACGGTGGAAAAATATCAGACTGGATCAACACACGTTGCAAAAGAATCGACAACGTATCAAACGGCTGGGAAGATCCACGCAACATTTCGATTTCGGAGAAATCCTTGAACAGCAATTTGAATGAAAACGGTGTAAAGTGGAAGAAATCATTCGGGCATTCATGGAACGAGAACACAGCACTGGCTCCAATAATCAGTTTTCCCCCTGGTTTCAAAATGCGGTGGAAATCATTAATCAGACCTTGAGGTTCCGGAATATGTTCCAAAAGACCAGTGCAAAAAATAACTTCATAGGACTCGTCAGGAATCTTGGACAATTCTTTATAATAAAGATCAACATGCATATCCGCTGGCTTCTCTTTACGCTTGGTGACGGCAAA
Organism: Micavibrio sp. UBA5572; assembly: GCA_002425415.1. Taxonomy (GTDB): domain Bacteria; phylum Pseudomonadota; class Alphaproteobacteria; order Micavibrionales; family Micavibrionaceae; genus UBA1573. The sequence continues at coordinate 48,675 of DIMG01000024.1, read as the reverse complement.
GCCATTCGGAAAATACGGCTTATAATTTACATCCTCGGAGTGAACAACCAAAGTAGGCTTGTCCGTCGCATATTCCTTACACAATTTTACGATATTTTTTGTCGAAAGTTTATGTTTGATGAAGGAGTAACGAGACATTTTACGCCAAATGCCAATTTTTTCCTGCGGTTTTTGTGCGACTTGCTCAGTCATTTGCCAAGATACTCCTGATTGTTCTTTAATTTCATTGTTTTGTAGATGGACAGTTATAAAAACTTAAGTCTGTCCTGTCTATGGTTTTTGCCCGAGTTTCTCTGAAATATGGTCAGCCAGCCTAAGTGCCAGCGCAACAATGGTGTAAACAGGATTGGCATAGCCATAGGTAGAGAACAGCGAAGGCCCTGAAATATAGAGGTTTTCTACCTCATGGAGCTTGGCGTTTTTATCGGTCACACTGGTCTGTGGGTCATTGCCCATACGGGTTGTTCCCATAAAATGAGAATGAATGCCGATTAACGGCCAATCTTGCATATTGCGCATTTCGGAATATTCGATATGACCAATATTATTTTGTTTCAAACTTTTATCCAAAAGATCAAAAAAGCGAATAACCGAGGCCTTATCTTTTTCTGTAAATGTCCAGTCGATATTAATGAGAGGCAACCCGAAACTATCTTTTTTGTCAGACAGGGTCAGTTGGTTTTCATGGTTGGGATATTGGTCAAGAAAACCACGCAGCATAAATATGGTTGTTTTTCTTTGAAGGCCGGCAAGCTTGCTGATGGCTTCAAAAACAATCAATCCGATAGCTGGAAGAAGCCCCTTCATAAGACTGGAACTATCAATAAATTTTGATTTGAACAGTGATGATCCTTTTACTTTCTCAAAAAGCCTTGTTGCCTTAAATTCAACCAATGGTGAAAGTTGGACATAATGATTAAGGAGGTCATGCTCCTTTTGGATCGTCTCGGGAAACCCAAGACCCTTGCGCTGCGTTCCTGCGCCAAGTGGCATATCGGTAAAAAGAGGGTCTTGGGTTGACGTGCGTTTGTTCAATTTCAGTACAGCCATATCAGCTTTGGGGTGTGTCGAGAAATAACGCCCTACAGCAGACCCTCCCAGGTCGGAATTTAGCAAAATTCTAGGGGTTTCAATGCCTCCAGCCGCCAGAATGAACAAATCCGCAGAAACTGTTTCACGCGGTACACCTTGATGTTTTTCGCAAGTATCTATCAATTCAATGGATATAATTTTTTTGTTATCGCGATTGATTTTTGCAGCTCGACGATTAGTCAGAATTTGAAGATTTTTGTATTTTTGAGTTGCTAAAGTCAGATATTGACCCGCGTTAAACGGAGATTTCGCCCATAAAAATGGTTTGAGTGTGACTGATTTTAATCCGGAAAAAGCACCGGAACATGGTTCATCTTCACTGAAATTCCCAACATCTTTAATACCAAGGATCTCTGATGCCTGAGTATAATATAACTCCATTTCATCACGAGATACAGGCCAGCCCTTTTCAAAATCGCAAGTTTCAAGCGGCGCAATGCGCCCTGCCCATAAGTTGGTTGCACCTCCGATCTGACGGGAAAATCCGAATTTTATGTCCGTTTCACCTGATACGGAAATACGATCCGTAACAGCTTCGAGTGTAAAATCCGGAGCAGAGCTTCCAGCTTCGATAACAAGAACCTCATGGCCTTTTTCCGCTAAAGAAACCGCCAATACACTGCCAGCTGGACCAGAGCCGATAATACAAATTTGCGAGAACATGACGTTTTCCTACTATTTTGTTTAAATATATTTCAGATCAGATTTTGTATCGTTTTCACATCTTATATTCAACTGTTAGTCTTTAGATAGATTGTCGCGGGATTTGTTAAGGTATATTTGGCCAGTGTTCAAGCCGAACCAGTTGACAAAAATAATGGCAGAATGTTAGACAAACTCAGAATTCCTTATGTTTTTCCGTGGAGGGAGCTATGAAGGCTGCTATTAAATCTATCGAAGCCAAGGCGGTCAATTATCTTCTTCGCCATATTCCCAGAACAAAAACAAGTGATGTTTTTTCTCCTTCCGTTGAGTCAGCTCAGGATGAGGTCGAAGACATATTCACGTCTTCGTCAGGAACTAAAATTCCGGTTTTGAAACATCATCGCTATAGCCTAAAAAAATGTTGGTCCGTTTTTGGGCCTGTTGCCGGACTTTCAGAGTTGAAAGGGAAGGGCTTGCTTTCAGAAGATGACCAAAAATATCTAAAGGATGTGATTGGTCACCGCACAATTACGGATTCTTTTATGAATATTCGTGCGCGTTTAACCCCTTATGTTGAAAAATATAGTAATTTGTTTGTAACAACAACCATTCCCGACATTGGAAAAAGGTTACTAAAACCTAGTCTTGAGACAGCGGAAACATTAATTTCAAAAAAGACAGTACAGCATAGAGCCTTGATCGAGAAAATTAATGGGTTGGTTACAGGTAAAAAGATTTCGGGACAGGATAAAATCCTAGAAATTGGATATACATCAGGTGGCGAGTCCATTATTGGATTCGAGCGTTTGGGATTTCAGGCTTTCGGCATAGATAACTTTTACTATGACAGCGTAAAATCCACCAGCCGTCACGAAATTATACGTGATTTAACCAAAACCAAAGTTACATTCGATGTGGGGGATATTACCACGCGCACCGGATACGAAGAAGACTCATTGGCCTTGGTGTATTCGTTAAGTGTGATTGAACATATTGCCGATTTACCTGCAGCTTTTGATGAAATGTTCAGAATTTTGCGTCCCGGGGGAGTGATGTTCCACAGATACGATCCATTCTTTCACATTGGCGGGGCTCATTCTCATGCTTCACTTGATTCCCCATGGGCACATATGCGCATGAATGATGATGATCTAGAGCATTATATCAGGTTATATCGCCCCAATGAGGCTGAAGTCAGTTTACCATGGATCAAAAACGCTTTAAATCGCCGCCATACAACGAATTATATTCAAAATGCTGTGTCTAAGGCCGGATTTAAAATTAGATTGTGGGACGTGGAATATGTATCTGATGCCCATCGGGCTTTGTTAACCCCTGATATCATTTCTGATTGCTTGATTCAAAATGATAACATCACCATTGCTGATTTGTGTGGTAAAGCTGTCTCGTTTATTGCTGAGAAACCTGCAAAATAAACTTATATCGTGTTCTGAATATATATTCGACAATGCCGATCATCACCAGCCTGTAAAGTATGGTTGATATAACCGCACCTGCAAGCCCCATAGTAGGAACCAGAATAAGGGACGCTATTATTCTTGTGAAAGACATGCCCAACGTAATATCCCGATAACTTGAAATATCCAATTTTGACATGATAAAGCGGGATCTAAGGGTTGCAAAATTTCCCAGCGCAATAGTGCAAAGCAAGGCAATCGCATAAGGAAGTGCGTCTGTGTAACTGCTGCTGAATAAAGATTCAAAGAAAAGGGGCAGAAATAGAAAAGCAAATACAACAATGCCAATCGCAAAAAATCCGGAAAGGATTTTAAGCTGCTTGTCCGTTTTCTTTGTATACTCTTTGTGCTTGGCAAACCTAGGCATCATAACATTTGCAACATCTTGTATTAGATTCTTGATGAGCTCCGGAATTTTCTCTGCAACGACCAGCAATGCCATATCTATCGGTGAAATGAAAAAATATAAAAGTAACTTATCAAGTTGATTGGCAAGCGTGTTGGCAAAGGAATAAATAGTAGCTTTGATTCCATATTTCATACTGCCTTCTTCACTTTTGTCATCTGGTTTGACAAAGTGAAGAGCTCTGATCGTCTGAATAATATTGCGAACCATTCCGGTCGAGCAGAAAAAGAGGATAGGTAGAACATAATTTCCAGGAAACAAAAGAATTGATCCTGTTATAAGAGCTGATTGTATAGCGTATATTTGCCCACTAAACCATGCGATGGCTTTAAAATCTTCCAATCCCTTTTTTAGACCCTTCCATTGCTCCAATCCCATTGAAAATGGAAAACATATAGCGGCAATCAAGAGAGCCGAGGCGTTATTATTTGCCTCATTCAAATAATACCATAAACTTCCACCAATCAGACAAAATGATCCAAGCCAGCTTGTTAAGAATGAAAGCGGCATGACCTTCCGGTATGTTCCGTTGAAACCTCGGGCAACAGATTGGGTAATAGTTGTAGTCAGTTCTGGTAAAGTAAAAACGGATAATAACCCCATGGCAGTGAGAACAAGGCTGTAAAAAGCAAATTGTTCTTGTGAAAGTCCCCGCACTAGAAAATAGATCATGATAATCGCAGCAATTTTCTGGACACCGCGCAGAGCAAAAACCATTAGAAAATTTTTGATTAGATCTTTTCTGTTTTGCGACAATTTTTCAAGAAAATTTTTGCCACAATCAAACAGATGTAATGTTGTCATGGGTATACACTTTTCTACTCGACGTTTTTTGATTTTGTTCTTGATTTAAGCGAGTTTTAATAACTTTTGCCGGAACACCTGCCGCAATCGCATAAGGAGGAATATCTTTTGTTACAACAGCTCCGGCTCCAATGACCGCACCTTTTCCAATTGTAACACCATCCAATACTCTAACGCCTGACGCAATCCAGACATCATCTTCAATAATAATACCTGATGATCTGTATCCTTGATGATTGATAGGTTTATCAGGGTCTTCAAAATTGTGATTGAACGCAATGAGTGATGTATGCGCTGCAATCCGAACATGATCCCCGATGGTGATTCCGCCATATCCTAAAAGCACACAATAAGGATTAATTGAGCAACTTCTGCCGATCGTGATAAATCCCGAACGCGGGCAAATTAACGCAAAATCCTTGATAATCGTACCAGATCCTATGGATGCGACAAATTCCAGATCGGACTGATGATCCAGAATAATGCGTGCTTGAGGTTCTATAATTGCTCGCTCTGCAATCCAGATCTGGCCGCATAATCCATATAAAACACGATTTTTTGCTCTGCCCCAATCTCGAACAAGGCGCAGTAAGCGCCGGACAATTTTATGTGACAGCTTTGGAACGTAAGGTTTGTCGAAGTTTCTATCAGACTTTTTATCAGGCATGTTGCTCGCTCAATGGCACAATGTATGTACGTGTATATAAAAACAAGCAGTATGTCTATCTATGTTTTTGTTGAGGTTGGTATGAATTGGCATATTTCAACATTTCTTTAGGGCTCTATAGGAAAAATTGGTTTGACTATACAAAGGTCTTCAATGATAAAAGACTGAGTTAGCAGATCGACACATCGCCACGAATTATTGAAAATAATTGAGGACATGAGTATAAAAATCACCATCGGTATTACTTGCTATAACGCTGAAGCAACGATTGTACAGGCAATAGAGTCGGCCTGTATGCAGGATTATGCTGATTTTGAAATTGTGGTTGTTGATGATTGCTCACAAGATAATTCCGTCAGCTTGGTCAAAGAAGCTATCAAAGATAAAACCAACATCCTTCTTGTTTGCCATAAAGAAAACAAAGGTTATCCAAGCGCACTTAATAGCATTATTGAGAATGCACAAGGAGATTATATTGCCTTTTTTGATGATGACGATATGAGCCGTTCTGATCGTCTGTCTGAGCAGCTTGTTCGTATTCAAGCTTATGGTCGGCTGCACCGGACAGATTTTATATTTTGCTATACCAACAGGAATATTTTGCTGGTTGGGGAAACCATCCCGAGTGGCAAGGCATTTGCAATCGGACGAACATTTCCTGAACCTCATGGCTTGGATGTTGCCGATTTTCTGTTGTGGCATTCGGGCGCCTCTGGTTTTGTCTGGGGCATGTTTGGAAGCTGTACACTTATGGCTCCACGTTCAGCATTTCTGAAAGTAGGGCCTTTTGATCCTGATTTCAGGAGGTGTGCAGAATGGGATTTAGCTGTACGGGCAGCGTTTATGGGAGCACATTTTATTTCTGTTGACCAGCCATTGGTTTGTCAAAGAAAGACACCAACACGGGATAAGGCCGGTAAAATTCCTCTCAAATATGCCATGATGTTGCGTAAGAAGCATAAAAACTATCTTGATGCAAAAGGGGTGTATGCTGCATCTTTGATGATTGCACGAGCAAGGTATTTTGGAGGGAAACACCGTATGGTTTGGTCACGTTTCTATCATTTTCTGGCATGTTGTTTGGCACCCCGAACTATAGGTTACGAGACAGCTTGCCGGGTTTTACGAAGAGTTACGCGACTTCAGGTATTAAAGAAATTTTATGGATAAAGTTTTCTGATATGGATCAAGAAAAAGTCACTATAGGCATGACCTGTTATAATTCTGCAGATACAATCGGCAGAGCCATTCAGAGTGCTTTAGCTCAGAACTATTCTAATAAAGAAATTCTGATTGTTGATGATGGATCCTCGGATGAGTCTGTGGGTGTTATCACGCAAATGATTAGCCGTAATCCTGAAGCCAGATTGATTATTCACAAGGAAAATACTGGTTTTGCAGGGGCTTTGAATACTCTTATTCAAGAGGCTCAAGGTAAATATTTGGTCATTTTTGACGATGATGATGTCAGCGTTGATCATCGTGTGCAGACCCAGTTGGATCGTATTTTATCTTATCAGAAAGAGTTTCATACAGATATGGTAGTGTGTCATTCTGCAAGGTTACAATCCTATCAGGATGGGTCAGAATTTTACGAGCCAACGGCAGGATGTGTTGAAGGAGAGGCTCCGCACGGAGTCAATATGGCAAACCGCATTTTGGTGGGGCATCTGTCAAAAGGAGTTGTCGGGTCGTGTGCAAATTGTTCGCGGATGGCTCCCGTTTCTGCATTCAAGGTTATTCAAGGGTTTGACAGAAATTTACGTCGATGTGAAGATACGGATTTTAATGTTCGGTTTGCGTTAGCCGGAGGGCATTTTGTTGGGATTGCAGAACCATTGGTCATTCAAACGATGACGGGTGGAAACGATAAAACCCTTGATCGTGAATATGCGGCAGAAAAAATGATGATAGAAAAACATAAAGATTATTTGTCCTCTATTGGGTGGTATTCTTTTTGCGTGGCATGGCAGGATGTCAAGTATGCTAATCTTTCGGGACAGTTTCGAGAGGTTTTTGTGAAAATTTTATTTTTACTATTTAGACATCCTGTGCAAACCCTTTGTAAGATAGGATGGGCAATTCCTGCCAAAAGAACGCGGTCTCGGTTGAAGTCGTTCTATGTTATGCAAGGAAGTAGGTAGGTCTATATGACAGCTTCACATCCTCTCATTACCATAGGTTTGACCTGTTATAATGCTGAAGATACTATCGGACGTGCGATAGATGGGGCTTTAGCGCAAGATTATCCGAATTTTGAAATTGTAGTTGTTGATGACGGGTCTCAGGATAGATCGATTGATGTTATTAAAGAAAAGAAAATGATGAGTGATCGGGTCAGATTGGTTCTTCACGAACAAAATAAAGGGTTTCCTTCTGCGCTAAATAGTATAATAGAAAATTCATCAGGGGAATTCATTGCTATTTTTGATGACGATGATGAAAGCCACCCTGATCGTATTAAAACGCAGTATCAGACTATATCCGATTATGAAGCAAAAACGGGTATTGTTTTGGTAGCTTGTTACGCAAGTCTAATAAAGAAATATCCAAACAATTATGTGGTTGATTTTCAGGCAATAGGGTCTCGTCCACATCAACCGGTTGGTGAAGATATTGTGAAATACCATCTTTATTTGGATCGTGATCCTGATGTCTTCTATGGAGGGGGAACACCAAGTTGTTCTTTGATGGCAAGAAAATCTACATTTGAAAAAGTTGGTTCTTATGATGTTTCTTTGAAGCGCAGCGAAGATTGCGATTTTGCCGTTAGGTTAGGGTTAGCTGGGGGACATGTTATTGGAACCAAAGAATATGTCATGACTCAGCATGCGTCTGCCGGTATTGATAAAAAACCTCATATTGCAAGGGATAGCGAGCTGGCATTTGTTAAAAAATATAAATACATCCTTGATCGTTATGAAAGGTATGAATATGCGCAAGCTTGGATTTATGTGCGGTATTATCATTTTTCCGGTCAGAAATTTAAAGCGGCCTTTCAAGTTTTTAAAATGGTTTGGAAATATCCGGTTTTAACTGCAAAAAGATTTTTAAAAGCTGCGCCGAGGCGTTTATTGCATGAATGGAAAATGAAACGAAATGGCGGACAGAAAATCTAAAAAACCATTGCGGGTTTTAGTGGCATGCCGCAAGTTTGATGGTGTAGTGGGCGGCGTTGAACGCATGTCAACGACCTTGATGAATGAATTGGTAACACGCGGGCATCATGTTTCTTTGTTTACATGGGATGTCAATGAAGATGCCCAAAGTTTTTATCCGATCGACTCCCGTATAAGCTGGTTTAAACTCGCCATGGGTAATCCTGAAAAAAAAGCGAGCTTTTTGCTGAGATTAAAACGTTTCTTGAAAGTTAGAAATTTTTTGAAAGATATTAGGCCTGATATTGTTTTGGGATTTCAGGAAGGGTCTTTTGTGACGCTCAAAATATACGGGCTGGGTTTAGGCATTCCCATGATATGTGCTATACGCGAATCTCCTTTTCGTTATGCATATATTACGGCATTTCCACCGTTTTGGTTTTCATGTCAAATTTTTCGTATAGCCGCAGCTGTAACTGTCCAGTTCGAACGGTATAGGGAAGCATTTCCGAAATTCCTATGGGTTAAAATAAAAGTGACACCCAATCATATATTTCCTGCAGAAAAACTTGCCAATTCTGTAGGGAAAGAAGGATTAAGAAAAAGTCTTTTATGTACTGGGCGTTTAAGCCCTGAGAAGAATCAGGCTGTCTTGGTATCGGCATTTGCTCTAATTGCACAGAACTTTCCAGATTGGGATTTGATTATTGTTGGGAGCGGCGGACAAGAAAATGCTTTGAAGGATTTGATTGCAACTTTGCCGGAAAAAATTTCATCACGTATTTTTCTGCAGGGTGCTACAAATAATGTTCCGGAATGGCTGCAAAAAGCACAGATCTTTTGTCTGCCGTCCAGATGGGAAGGGTTTCCGAATTCTTTGGCCGAAGCTATGGCGCATGGGCTTCCTTGTGTCGGTTTTTCTGGATGTGACGGTGTTAGTGATTTAATTGATAATGATAAGACAGGGTTATTGGCAGATGGAAATGGTAATATTAAGACGCTTTCTGAGGCTTTAAGCAAGCTAATGGGGAATCCTGATTTGCGACAAAGGATGGGAGAATCCTCGTTCGAGAAAACAAAAAATTATACTCCTGATATTATTATTGACGGGTGGGAAAAGATTTTACGTGAGGGATCAGGACAATGAAAATCCTGATGGCTATCAAACGTCTTGAAGATATGGCCGGTGGAGCAGAACGTGTTTTTTTGCAAGTGGCTGAGGGGCTTCAAACACAGTATGGGCATGAGTTGGTTTTAGTTACGTTTGATCGTAAAAAAGCTGAAAGTTTTTATACCGTTCCAGAAGGGATAACATGGATTAGATTAGGGATTGGAGATTCTTCTAAACGTGCAGGATATTTAGAAACATTGAAGCGGCTATTCTTGTTGAGGGGGGTTATTAAAAAAATTTCCCCTGATTTGCTTATCCCATTTCAACATAGTATGTTTGTTCCGATGGTTTTGGCAATGACTGGGATAAAAATTCCAGTCATTGCTAGTGAGCATATTGTTCCCGATCATTATAAATCTCGCCCTTTGGAATTTGCGCTTTTGATCTTGACTGGATTAAGGTGTCAAAAAATTACCGTTTTGTCTGATGCCATCATCAAGATGTATCCAAAAATTTTATGGTCACGAATGGTTGCCATTTCCAACCCCGTTGTAATATCGAATCAGGTTGCCGATGTTGTGGGAGTCTTGGAAAAGCGCAAAACCTTGCTTTCGGTGGGAAGACTTGATCCGCAAAAAGATCAAAAAACTTTAATTGATGCTTTTGCTTTGATTGCTGATAAATTTCCAGATTGGGATTTGAAAATCATTGGCGAAGGAACGTTGCGCTCTACGTTGTCCCGACAGGTTGAAGATTTAGGGTTATCAGAAAGAATTTTACTTTCTGGATTAACAAAAAATATTATGCACGACTATCAATCCTCTCAAGCCTTTGTATTGGCATCAACTTATGAATCTTTCGGCTTGGCAACTGCTGAGGCTATGTCTGTAGGGTTGCCGGTAATCGGATTTGCAGATTGCCCGGGAACCAACGAAATTATAAAAGATCAGAAAAATGGTCTTCTAGTATCGGTAGGTCGAAAAGATGGACGGGCAAAGTCATTGGCTAGAGCGATGACATCTATCATGTCCAACGCAGATTTAAGGCAAAGTCTGGGCAAACAAGGGCGAAAAGATATGCTGGTTTTTTCCCCATCAACCATTGTTAGTCAATGGCAAGATTTGATTAAGAGCGTTATATAGTCAAAGCAAATAATTTTGTAACAAGAAAAAACAGCGATAAAGCGCAGTAGCAATATCACAATGTTATTTATAGAAAGACTATAGATTGTTTGAGTCTTTGGATTAGGCAGATTTAATCCATCTATAGCCATCTGTGCCATGATAAAAACCGTTGGAAAATGGAATTTGTAGTCCCGTTTTCTTGAGTTTAACCAATGCTTCTTTGGGGGAAATAGTCTTGTCCAGAACATCGCGGTATAAGGATGATGTTTTTACCATGTCATGATTGTGGGGAGAAATCCTGAAGGCCTGAATTCCCATTTTTTTCATGTCATCGAGTTCATTCAACAGAGAGAGGCAATGATAAGACAAAGTTTGAATTCCGTTAATGCTTAGAAACGGAGTTCCATTGATCGTGTTCAGCGTCATCCCATCAGGGTCTTGTTCACAAACAAATTGGCAGTTGTCTTTAACCCGATTATGAGAACGGGCATGGTAGCAACGTGCAGAAAGTGCAAGCCCAACACGCCCGTAGACTTGAACTTCTATCGTAACATCAAGAGCCCGAGCCTTTTGAGCCAAAATTTTCAATACAGAAGAGGGAAGTTCAGGAGGAAGAGTGAAGTGTTTTGCTCCCTTTGACACCAGAAACTCCATGGTATCTTCATTGTAAACATTGAGGAAAGATCCAATTCTGTGTGGCATTCCGCGTAGATGATAAAGAGCAGCAGAATCGTTGGCTTCGATCTCAATATTGCAAGTCTCTACCGAACATAAGCCTTCGGTCATTTTTCGTTCACGCGGAATCATTACTTCTGCCAGCGAAGAAAAGACAACTTTCTTACCGGATTTTTGTAGTCGTTCCGCAATTTCCTCATAGTAAGATTCAAAGAACGGAGATCGTTTGGAGCAAATGACTTCTCCGATGTAAACGGTATCAACAGGAGATTCATCTGCAATCTGAAAGTAAAAATCCCGTTTTTTGTCCGCTGGCCAATGAAAAAGAATGGGGCCTAGCGTAAGTTCAGCAGTCATGTTTTATCTCCATCTTTTACTGGCGTAGGCGCCTTCTGTTTGTTTGTTGCCCTCGGTTAAAGCCAGCAAGTCCGAGATATGAGGCGGTTTTCCTTCAAGAACATCATCAATGGCAGATCTCCAACTAGACACAACCGCCTTGATGTAGGCTCGAGACCTTTGCCGCCCCTCAATTTTTAACGCATGAACGCCTGCTTCAATTAAATCAGGTAATAGGTTGGCAAGGTTGAGGCTGATTGGTTCTTCAAACGCATAATACGCGTCTTGTCTATGAGGAACAAGATAACGTCCTTTGCAAATTGTGGGATAACCAGGGTTTTGAGAGCAAGAGAACTGATCTATCGTGAACTCTCCAAGCTTTGTTGTCAGGTTTTTATTTTCATCTTCTTCATATTTCACATGACTGGCAGGTGAACATACGCCATCCATATTGGTCGATAATCCGGTGGTATAATTTGTCAGACTGCATCGGCCTTCGGCCATGAGGCCATGGTTGCCGAAGATAAAACATTCAATCTCGCAGGGTATTTCTTCTTTGATCTGCTTTATTTCTGGAATCGTCAAAATGCGCGGCAGAACAACGCGCTTTATATTAAATTCTTCGCAATAATATTTAATGGCTTCTATAGAAGGGGCTCCGGCTTGAACAGATAAATGGAGGCGTTGGTCAGGGTATTTGTTTTGGGCATAAACGGCAACGCCAATATCGGCAACAATGATGGCATCAATACCCAAGCAAACCGCATTATCAATCGCCTGTTTCCACAAATCCGTTTTTCCGGCGGGAGGAAAGGTATTGGCAGCAAGAAGAACTTTTGTTCCATGGTTATGGGCGTATGCAATACTGTTTTGCAATTCTTCAAACGTGAAATTCAGACCGGGAAAATTGCGGGCATTGGTTGCATTCTGAAAGCCGCAATAAACGGCATCTGCTCCGGCATCCACCGCTGCACGGAGGGAAGCCGGAGTTCCTGCGGGGCAAACTAATTCGGGAGGTATTATTTTTTTAGGGTGCATGATATGGGTTTCTTAATTTTTTATATTTCGAAGAAATGAAAGGGTGGGCGTGCCAAGTAACGGAAACAGTGTTGCGACATCTTCAACAACACTCCCGTCCACATCATCCAATGCGTTTCGCAGGCAGACAACGGCTTCAGTGTCGCCTTCAATAGTTAGGTCTCGAGTGAAAAATAACGCATCTCCATCAAGTTGTCCGTCAATCATCTTGAGGAGAGTTAGAAATGTACCCGAAATACGGGCATCATATTTTAGTATCTTGTGACGAGGGCATGCTGTCAGGCTTGGGTTTTCTTTTTGGGGTTTAAGTATAAGCACAAGGGGAAGGTTAACCGGATCAATCAGAAAGACCTTATCGGTATGAGCTTCCATCCGGTTAAAAATGTCTGGTCTGGTCTGGGAAATATACCGGACTATTTTTCCAAGAAAAAGTTGTGTTATAAATGAGATCATTGGGCAGCCTAGCTATATATAGCAAAGGTGTTATTGACTCAGATCAAAAAATATTCATTGAATAACTACTCCGTCTTAAATTGTTTTAAATCAAAGACGGCTAAGGGAACAGTAAGGTTTGTATATGATGATTTCTTATAAAGAAGCATGTGAAATTATTTTTGAATCGGCCAAAGGTCGAAAATTAGAAATAGAAACACTGCCTTTGAATAGAATTTCAGAACGTATTTGTGCGCAGGATGTCTTCGCCCCTATAGATATTCAGCCATTCGATAATTCGGCAATGGATGGATTTGCCGTTTATCGGGATGATTTGGCAAGAGCTACTCAAGATAACCCCGTGACCCTTGAAAAGTCAGGAGTGATTGCTGCCGGAGACCTTGTTTCTCATACCTCTTTTCAAAGAGGATCATGTGTTCAAATCATGACGGGGGCCCCTATGCCTTCAGGTGCTGACGCTGTTGTGCCTGTCGAATTGGTAAAAATTGGAGAAGATGGGATTGCTTTTTTTTCAACTCCCGAGATCGGCGCACATATTCGTCATGCCGGAGAAGATTTTAAAACAGGTGATGTTCTGCTGAAGGTAGGAGATCCCCTTGACGCGGCCTACATTTTGCCATTGGCTACACTTGGTATTTCTAGCATTGAGGTCTTTAAAAAGCCTCGTGTGGCATTTTTGTCCACAGGCAAAGAACTTGTTGATGATTTATCTACCTCACTTGGTTCGGGACAGATTTATAATTCGAATCGCCCTTATGCATTGGCATTTCTAAATGACTTGGGTGTCGAATGCTTCGAGTCTTTAACGATACAGGATGAGCCGGAAGATTTTAAAAAACATTTATCAGCTTTGGTGGATCAAAATCCCGATATGATTATTTCCAGCGGAGCTGTTTCTGCCGGAGCGTTTGATTTCGTGAAAAGCGGTTTGGAGAATCTGGGGGCAGAAATCCTGTATCACAAAGTTAAAATTAAGCCAGGCAAGCCAAACCTTTTGGCAAGATTACCGAATGGGACACTTTATTTTGGATTGCCGGGGAATCCTGTTGCAACGGCAGTGGGTTTACGGTTCTTTGTTGACATCGCGTTTCGGGCTATGTCCGGCATGGAGATGGAAGAGCCTCTTCATGTAAAACTTGAACATCCCTATTCAAAGAAATCAGAACTTCAAATGTTTTTGAAAGGGCGTTTAACTTGTTTAGAAGATGGAAGTTTTACTGTTTCTATTCTGGAAGGGCAGGATTCCTTTATGGTTAATCCTTTTTTAAAAATGAATGCATGGGTTTGTGTTCCAGATAAAATTACGGAAATTAAGGATGGAGAAATTGTGGATGTTTATCCCTTGTACCCGCGTGGGGGGTTAATGTAGCGGGCAGGCTTTACAACTGCCTTTGTCATGATTGTCGCATATGGAAGCGGTGTCCGAATCACAAAAATGGCATAGTGAAAAGGCATCGCGCATTTTTATTTTTTCCCCTTCGATCTCTATGCCTAAACCTTTCATTTGTTTCAGGGTGCGTGAAAATGTCTCTGGAGTCATTCCAAGGTAGTTTGCAATCATTTGTTTTTGAAATGGAAGCTCGAACTCCAGATTATCGTGGCCTGCATCAAGATGTTTCAATAAGAAATAATATCCAACACGTTGGAGGGGTGATTTAATATTCATGGCTTCGATCTGGTGCATGGCATTTTTGTAGTGGCGTGTGACAATTCGCAGCAGGTTCATCGCAAACTGGGCATCATCCAAAGCATGCTGTTTTACAATGCGTTCAGGAAGTTGCAGCACTTTGCTCTGGTTTACCGTCTGGACATTTATGGGGGAAGGCCCCCCCATAAACAATACAGCCTCCATACATGTGTCACCTGATTGTAGCATACGAATGGTGGCTTCGCGGCCTTCCTCTGCGTCAATTCGAAAGGTTTTCAACACACCGCTTATTACCAGATATATGTATTCCGGTTTATCGCCTTGTTGGACTAGAAGGCGGCCAGATTCATAGTCTTGTATAACCGAGTGTTGCAGAAGTTTTTCAAGGCTCGACTCTTTGAGTTTTTCAAAAAGCTGAGGGTTTTGATGTTCTTTGAAATTTTCAGGAAGTCTCATGAGAAAATTCATCTGTTCGAATAAGTTATAAATTTTGATAGCGGCTTAAAAGTATTGTCTTGATCTGAATCAAGTCAGAACGATTTAACCAATGAGATAGTAGCGCAAAGGTTTAGGGTAATCAAAACCTTTGCACGAACTATATGTAAACGGAGAAGGTTTAATGATTTCCAAAACTGACCAGAACAGGGCGCTTGGCCTAAGTACTTTTGCATTTACTGTTTGCTTTGCTGTCTGGACGATTTTCTCAATTCTTGGCATCCGGATTAAGGCTGATTTAGGGTTAACCGATACCCAATTCGGTATTCTGGTAGCCACTCCGGTTTTGACCGGATCACTGAGTCGCTTGATTCTCGGGATATGGTCAGATCAGTATGGTGGCCGTATTGTTATGGCATTAACCATGATTGCGTCTTCGATTTCTACATACCTTCTCTCTACTGTCCATACGTACGAAATGTTTTTGTTGGCTGCTTTGGGAGTTGGCCTGGCTGGGGGTGGTTTTGCTACCGGTATTGCTTATGTGTCCCAGTGGTATGGAAAAGAAAAGCAAGGGACGGCTTTAGGGATTTTTGGTGTTGGAAATGTTGGCTCTGCGATCACTAATTTTGGGGCTCCCTTTCTTTTGGTCAGTCTTGGATGGCAGGGAACAGCACAAGTTTATGCGGCTGTTATCTTTTTGGCGGCGGTTCTATTTTATATTTTCAGTAAAGATGATCCGAAGCTGGCCGCCAGAAAAATGAAAAATGAAAAGCCACGCAGCATTGTTGAGCAAATGAAGCCCCTTGCTAATCTTCAGGTCTGGAGATTCTCTTTGTATTACTTCTTCGTCTTTGGTGCGTTTGTGGCATTGGCTCTTTGGTTGCCCCGTTATTATGTCGGTGTTTATGGACTGGATATCAAAACGGCTGGGATGCTGGCGGCGGCTTACGCTCTTCCTGGATCAGTTTTTCGAGCGCTGGGCGGTTGGATGTCTGATAAATGGGGGGCGCGGACAATTATGTATTGGACTTTCATCGCTTCAGTTGTTTGTACATTCGTTCTGTCCTACCCATCAACGGATTATATCGTTCATGGCATAAAAGAGCCGATTGCTTTTAGTCTTTCTGTCAGCCTTCCCGTGTTTGTTTTTCTGACTGTTATTTTAGGATTCTTTATGTCCCTAGGAAAAGCGGCTGTCTACAAACATATTCCTGTTTATTATCCGGATCATGTTGGTGCCGTGGGTGGTATTGTCGGTTTGATTGGCGGTCTTGGTGGATTTATACTTCCTATTACTTTCGGCTTTATGAATGATGTCACCGGAGTGTGGACCAGTTGCTTCATGCTGCTGTTTCTTATCACAGCTGTTGCTTTGACGTGGATGCATTTTGCAATTGTATTCATGGAACGAAAAATGGAAAAATCAAAATTTTTGCCTGAATTGCAAGGCGCAGAATAAGCTATATTTTAAGGAGAATAATTATGGCCAAAGATATTACACAATGGAATCCTGAGGATGAAGCCCAGTGGGCAGCAGGAAATTCTTCTATAGCATGGAGAAATCTATGGATTTCAATTCCGTGTTTATTATGTGGATTTGCTGTTTGGCTATATTGGAGCATCATCACGGTTCAGATGCTCAATATCGGTTTTTCATTCAGTCAACCAGAATTATTTACACTGAGTGCTATTGCAGGGCTTTCCGGCGCAACTCTCAGAATTCCAAGCTCTTTCTTTATTCGGTTGGCAGGAGGAAGAAATACAATTTTCTTCACAACAGCTCTGTTGATTTTTCCTGCTCTTGGTACGGGAATGGCATTACAGGATTTGAATACGCCACTTTGGGTGTTCCAAGCCTTGGCGTTGTTGTCAGGATTTGGGGGCGGTAATTTTGCGTCATCAATGTCGAATATCAGTTTTTTCTTTCCTAAAAAAGTTCAGGGGCTTTCCTTGGGATTGAATGCCGGACTTGGGAATTTCGGCGTAACGACAATGCAAGTTCTGGTGCCTTTGGTTATGACTTTCGCCCTTTTTGGTGGCGATGCCATGATCTTGAAAAGCGATTCCGGAACTTTGATCGGAAAAATCCCTGCAGGAACAGAAACATTTATCCATAATGCAGGGTATATCTGGGTTGCAATTCTCATTCCGCTTGTTATTGCCGCATGGTTTGGAATGAATAATATTCGCGCCGAGCATGTTTCTCCAAATATTAGCGGGCCTTTTTCATCTATGTTAAAACTGGCTCTGATGTTGCTGATCGGTTTGGCTACGGCCGTTCTGGGTTTGTGGTTTATTTTACCAGAAAATGCAGGCGGTAATGGGTTGAATGTTAGCAAATGGATTGTTTTGCCGATTGTGATTGCGGCCACAGTTTTTGCTTTACGGCTTATTCCTGGTTCCATTCAGCAAAGTTTGAAACGTCAGTATAAAATCTTCAATCATCCACATACTTGGATTATGACCGTTATTTATACGATGACCTTTGGATCTTTCATTGGTTATTCTGCGGCCTTTCCATTGTCCATTAAAGTTATTTTTGGCTTTCAGCATGTGATGGTAGACGGTGTTATGACCCATGATGTCATCAATCCAAATGCACCGAGTGCTTTGATGTACGCATGGATCGGGCCATTTATCGGTGCTTTGATTCGTCCGTTGGGCGGATGGGTTGCTGATAAAATGGGCGGAGCATTGGTCACGCAGATATGTTCTGTTGTGATGGTTGCCGCAGCGTTGGGAGCGGCTTATTTTATGAAGGCCGCATATTCTTCTGCAACTCCTGAAGAGTTTTTTCTGCCTTTCTTCTTGTTGTTCTTGACATTGTTTTTGACCAGCGGGATCGGAAATGGCTCTACATTTAGAACCATAGCAAAAGTGTTCGATAAAGAACAAGCTGGCCCTGTATTGGGTTGGACGTCTGCAGTGGCTGCTTATGGTGCGTTTATTATTCCTCAGGTTTTTGGTGAGCAGATCAAAGCAACAACTCCTGAAATTGCATTATATGGATTTGCGGCATTTTATACGGTTTGCGTTGTCTTGAATTGGTGGGCTTATTTGCGAACAAATGCGCAGCATAAAAATCCGTAAAACCCCAAATTACTTGATTTGCATCAAGGGATAACATCCTGAGAACGATCAAGCTGTCACTGAAATATAAGGAGAGCTTGCAATGAGCTATTTTATCGACCGTATGTCCTATTTTTCTCAAAAACGTGAGGAATTTTCTAATGGACACGGAGTTATAACAGAAGAAAACCGGAAATGGGAAGACGGTTACCGTAGTCGTTGGGCTCACGACAAAATCGTTCGCTCGACACATGGTGTGAATTGCACGGGATCTTGCTCATGGAAAATCTATGTCAAGAATGGCTTGATTACATGGGAGACTCAGCAAACAGACTATCCGCGCACGCGGCCTGATCTTCCGAATCATGAGCCACGCGGATGTGCGCGTGGAGCGAGCTACAGTTGGTATATCTATTCTGCTAATCGTTTAAAGTATCCGATGATTCGCAAGAGATTATTATCTATGTGGCGTGATGCAAAAAAAATTGCGGCATCTCCGGTTGATGCATGGAAAATGATCCAAAATGATCCTGACCTTCGAAAAGAATACCAAAGTGTTCGTGGACGAGGTGGATTTGTTCGTGCGGGATGGGATGAGGTTACAGAAATTATTGCTGCGGCTAACGTCCATACTATCAAAGAGCATGGCCCTGACCGGATTATCGGTTTTTCTCCTATTCCTGCCATGTCAATGGTATCCTACGCCGCTGGTTCACGTTACCTTTCCTTGTTGGGCGGAACGTGTATGAGCTTTTACGATTGGTATTGTGATCTGCCTCCTGCAAGCCCGCAAAGTTGGGGGGAACAAACCGACGTTCCAGAAAGTGCTGATTGGTATAATTCAGGGTTTATTATCATGTGGGGGTCGAACGTCCCACAGACCCGTACTCCAGACGCCCATTTTATGACTGAGGCTCGGTATAAAGGAACGCAAGTTGTAACCATTACGCCGGATTACTCAGAAGCTTCAAAATTTGGAGACATTTGGCTTAATCCTAAACAGGGAACGGATGCTGCTCTTGGTATGGCAATGGGGCATGTTATTCTGAAAGAATTCCATTTAGAAAATCCGTCAGAATATTTTGATGATTATTGCCGTTCCTATTCGGATATGCCGTTTCTGGTTAAGCTTGAGCAAAGAGACGGGCGGTATGTTCCTGGTCGGATGGTTCGTGCTTCTGATTTTGCAAATGATCTAGATGAAAAAAATAATCCTGAATGGAAAACTGTTTGTTTTGATGAACAAACGGGTCACATTTCTGTTCCAACGGGTTCTATCGGATTTAGGTGGGGCGAAGAAGGAAAATGGAATATTCTTCCTACAGATTCAAAAACAGGGCAGGCCATTCGTGCTCGTAAGACGCTTCTTGGTTGGCATGATGATGTGTTGAATGTTGGGTTTCCTTATTTTGGAGGTCAAACACATGAGCATAATTATTTCCAAACCAGTGACCGTGAAGACGTTTTGGATCGCGCCATACCGGTTAAATATCTTGACCTTAATGGCGAAAAAATTGCTGTCGCCAGTGTGTTTGATTTGCTATGCGCTAATTATGGGATTTCTCGTGAAGGTTTGGGCGGAGATCATGTTGCCGTTAGTTATAATGATGATATTCCTTATACCCCGAAATGGCAGGAGCGCATTACAGGCGTAAAATCCGAACAAGTCATTCAGGTGGCGCGTGCTTTTGCACAAAATGCCCATGAAACAAAAGGCAAGTCGATGATTATCATCGGGGCGGCTATGAATCACTGGTATCACATGGATATGAACTACCGTGCAGCTATAAATATGCTGGTATTTTGTGGATGTGTTGGTCAATCCGGTGGCGGTTGGTCGCATTATGTTGGTCAGGAAAAACTTCGTCCTCAAACCGGTTGGCTTCCTTTGGCTTTTGCTTTGGACTGGTCGCGTCCGCCACGCCAACAAAACTCGACATCTTTCTTTTATGCTCATACAGATCAATGGAGATATGAAACTCTGGGTGTTGATGAAATTCTTTCGCCATTGGCTGATAAGGCCAAATGGAAAGGATCATTGATTGATTGTAATATCCGTGCCGAACGGATGGGGTGGCTGCCTTCAGCACCTCAGTTGCAGGAAAACCCGTTATTACTGGTTCAAAAAGCAACCGAGCAGGGGACTGATCCCGTTGATTATGTGGTGGGTCGTCTTAAGTCCGGCGATCTACGTATGTCATGCGAAGACCCAGATCATCCTGCAAACTGGCCGCGAAATATGTTTGTTTGGCGTTCCAATATTTTGGGATCAAGTGGTAAGGGGCATGAATATTTCCTCAAGCATTTCTTGGGAACCAAAAATGGTGTGCAAGGTAAAGATCTTGGCGCAGAAGGGCGTGGCCTTTCCGCAGAAGTTGAATGGCATGACCAAGCTCCTGAAGGGAAACTTGACCTTGTTGTGACACTGGATTTCCGCATGTCTACGACTTGTATTTATTCCGATATTGTTTTGCCGACAGCCAGTTGGTACGAGAAAAACGATTTAAATACGTCTGATATGCATCCTTTCATTCATCCATTGTCCAAAGCGATTGACCCTGTTTGGCAAAGTAAATCCGACTGGGAAATCTATAAAGCGATTGCCAAAAAATTCTCGGAAGTTTGTGTGGGACATCTAGGCGTTGAAAAAGAAATTGTTTTAACTCCTATTTTACACGATACACCAGGTGAACTTTCACAGCCTGATGTCAAAGAGTGGCGCAAGGGAGAATGTGATTTAATTCCAGGTAAAACTGCTCCGTCTATGAAAGTGGTGCAAAGAGATTATCCGGCAACATTTGATCGTTTTACGTCTTTGGGCCCGCTTCTGGAAAAATTGGGCAATGGTGGAAAAGGCATCGGATGGAATACCGATCATGAAGTCGATTTTCTTAAAAAGCTTAACGGAGAAAAAGATGGTCGCGCCAAGATCGAGAGTGATATTGATGCTTGCGAAGTTGTTTTATCTCTTGCCCCTGAAACCAATGGTGAAGTCGCCGTTAAAGCTTGGGGGGCTTTGAGTAAGATTACAGGACGGGATCACAGGCATTTGGCTTTGCCTAAAGAAGAAGAAAAAATCCGTTTCCGTGATATTCAAGCGCAACCGCGTAAGATTATCAGTTCCCCGACATGGAGTGGTATTGAATCCGAGCATGTTTGTTACAATGCTGGTTATACAAACGTTCATGAGTATATTCCGTGGAGAACGTTAACCGGACGTCAACAGCTTTATCAGGATCATCCGTGGATGATTGATTTTGGCGAAGGCTTGGTGTCTTATCGTCCACCAATCAATACGCGCACTGTTCAGCATATGTTGGATAAGCATGGTAAGGAATCCCCAACAATTTTGCTGAACTTTATTACGCCGCACCAGAAATGGGGTATTCACTCTACCTATACAGACAATCTTCACATGCTGACTCTTTCGCGTGGGGGGCCGATTGTTTGGGTGAGTGAAGTGGATGCAAAAAAAATCGGGGTTAAAGACAACGACTGGTTGGAAGTTTTTAACACTAACGGGGCTATTATGGCTCGGGCTGTTGTTTCGCAGCGTGTTAATGAAGGTATGATGATGATGTATCACGCGCAAGAGAAGTTAGTGCATACGCCGGGCAGTAAAATTACAAATGCCAGAGGCGGAATTCACAACTCAGTGACACGGGCAACGGTTAAGCCAACCCATATGATTGGTGGGTATGCGCAATTATCATACGGATTTAACTATTACGGTACAGTTGGTTCTAACCGTGATGAATTTGTTATTGTCCGACGTGTAGACGAGGTGGACTGGATGGAAGAAGCTATTTCAACCAGTGCAGCCGAATGAAAGGTTATATAAGATGAAAATACGCGCTCAAGTCGGAATGGTATTAAACCTTGATAAATGCATTGGTTGCCATACTTGCTCTGTTACCTGCAAGAATGTATGGACATCCCGTGAAGGGGTTGAATATGCATGGTTTAATAATGTCGAAACAAAACCCGGTATTGGTTATCCCAAAGAATGGGAGAATCAGGACAAGTGGAAAGGTGGATGGCAGAGGAACGCCAGTGGAAAAATAAATCCAAAACAGGGTGGGCGTTGGCGCATTCTGGCTAATATTTTTGGCAATCCCAACATGCCGGAAATAGATGATTATTACGAACCTTTTACATTTGACTATGACCATTTGCAAAAAGCTCCGGAATCAAAAACCATGCCAACTGCACGTCCGCGTTCTTTGGTGTCTGGTAAGCGAATGGAAAAAATAGAATGGGGGCCAAACTGGGAAGAAATTCTGGGAACAGAATTTGAGCACCGCAAAAAAGATTATAATTTTAAAGATATTGAGAAAGAGATTTACGGGCAGTTTGAAAATACATTCATGATGTATCTGCCACGTTTGTGCGAACATTGTCTTAATCCGACTTGTGTTGCGTCTTGTCCGTCAGGTTCTATCTACAAAAGAGAAGAAGATGGAATTGTTCTGGTCGATCAGGATAAATGTCGTGGCTGGCGGATGTGTATTTCCGGATGTCCTTACAAAAAGATATATTACAATTGGACAACAGGAAAAGCTGAAAAATGTACGTTCTGTTATCCTCGGATTGAAAATGGAGAACCAACCGTATGTTCTGAAACATGCGTTGGGCGTATCCGTTATCTTGGGGTTATGCTTTATGATGCTGATCGAATTGAAGAAGCTGCCAGCGTAGAAAATCCAGAGGATCTTTACGAAAGTCAGTGTGAAATATTTTTAAACCCACATGACCCTGATGTGATTGCTCAAGCACGAAAAGATGGGATCCCAGATAATTGGATCGAGGCTGCGCAGAATTCTCCGGTTTATAAAATGGCAATGGAATGGAAAGTGGCCTTTCCTCTTCACCCTGAATATCGCACGTTACCGATGGTCTGGTATATTCCACCACTTTCGCCGATTCAATCTGCGGCGAATGCCGGACAAATTCCGGTTCTGAAAGATAGTATTATGCCTGATCTGGATGACATGCGTATTCCGGTCAAATATTTGGCGAATTTATTGACAGGGGGAGATGAGAAACCAGTGCGTTTTGGTTTGAAGCGGATGATGGCGATGCGTCATTATATGCGCAGTAAACTGATTAAAGGGGAACGAGATGTTTCGTTCTTGGAATCTGTCGGATTGTCTTCTGAAATGGTCGAGGACATGTATAAAATCATGGCCATTGCCAATTATGAAGACCGCTATGTTATTCCGACAGGTCATCGTGAGGAGACACTTGATGCTTATGGCGAAAGCGGTGGTTGTGGATTTAGCTTTGGCAATGGGTGTTCAAATCATAGCAATAGCGTAACGGACTTGTTTGAAAGTCCAAAACAATCACGCGGACAAAGTGCATCAAGTAAGGATAATCGCGTCAATACGATTTTCCAACGCGATCACTACGAAAAAACAGAAGAAAAGCCCAAAAAAGATGAAAAATCCAGTTGCGGTGGCGGATGCTGCGGTAGTTGTGGTTAAAGGAAAAAGCTATGAGAACATATAAAATTCTTGGGTTTTTGTTAACCTATCCAACGCAAGAGCATCAGGCGGCTCTTGAAGAGTGCCTTGCTTTGTTGCGGCATGAGAAAATTCTTTCTGATAAGGGGATTTCTTCCTTAGAAGAATTAATGGCGAGTTTCGAAAAAACAGATCTTTTGGATCTTCAGGATGAATATGTATCCTTGTTTGATCGAACCCCCTCTTTGTCATTACATTTGTTTGAGCATATTCATGGTGACTCCCGTGAGCGCGGGCAGGCGTTGGTTGATTTGTCTAATGTGTATGCAGAGGCAGGTCTGGTTATTACAGCAGAAGAAACACCAGATTATTTGCCACTTTTTTTGGAGTATATCTCTAATCTTCCGCCGAGCGATGTAAATGAAAATTTATCGAGTGTCATTGATATAACTACAGCTATAGGAGAAAGGCTCAAGAATCGTGGGTCTTTCTATTCTTTGGTATTTGATGCTTTATCTGAAGCGGCTTCATGCAAAGCCAATCCGAAAGTGGTTGCTGCGGCTCTTAATAAGGCTTCGGGCGAAGCTTATGATCTGGAACAGCTGGATAAGGAATGGGAAGAACAATTTGCCTTTGATAATACTTTGCCAATAAACGGCCAAAATGATGATTGCCCTCGCGCGTCAGAAATGTTGGCGCGTATGAACATTACACCTGAAGAAAAAGAGGTTAGAAAATGAACTTTTTTCTGTTCCAGATTTTCCCCTATATCGCGATTGTATTTTTTGCACTGGGAAGTATTTTGCGCTTTGATCGTGATCCGTACTCATGGCGGAGTAAATCAAGTCAGCTTTTACGCCGTCGGCAGTTGATTATTGGGAGCATTCTTTTCCATCTTGGAATTATTGTCATTCTGGGTGGGCATGCTGTCGGGTTGCTGACCCCAATTGCTGTATTTGATATGTTAGGCATTTCGCATGGTTTTAAACAAGTTTTAGCTATGAGTGCTGGGGGTATAGCCGGCGTTTTCTGTCTTGCCGGTCTTTGCATCCTTTTGCACAGACGGTTGTTTGACCCACGCATTCGCGCAAGCAGCTCTTTTGCTGATATTGCTGTTCTTGTTCTTCTTCTTATGCAGTTGATACTGGGTTTGTTTACAATAACAGTTTCTATGCATCATCTTGACGGCCATGAAATGGTCAAATTTATGGAATGGGCACAGAGTATTGTTACGTTTAGAGGTGGAGCGCATGAATATCTGATAGATGTCGCTTTGGTTTTCAAACTTCATATCGCACTTGGTTTATTTATTATTTTGGTCTTTCCGTTTACGCGATTGGTTCATGCTTTGAGCGCACCTTTGGGCTATGTTATTCGCCCATACCAGATTGTTCGTAAAAGGGCATCATGATGAGTGCGCTAGCCCCGGGCATTTTGGTGAATGGAATAAAGATTTCTCCTGAAGAGATCAATGAAGAGGTGCAGTATCATCCGGCAGATAGTTTGCAAAGTGCAAAATTTGAAGCGATGAAAGCTCTGGTTATTCGTGAGATTTTACTTCAAAGAGCGGTGGAATTAGGGCTGTCCTCACATCAGGACGCGATTAAAAATCCGGATCAAATTATTGATGACTTGCTTAAGCAGGAGATAACGATTCCTGATGCAGATATAGAAACCTGTCGGCACTATTATCAAAATAACACAAAAAAATTTGTGACTTCACCGTTGTTTGAAGTGTCTCATATATTATATTTGGCACCACCAGAAGATTCTGATGCGCGTAAAATTGCAATAGATCAGGCTAAAATTTCCATTGAAAAATTAAAATCAAATCCTGATTTATTTGAAACGATTGCTCGTGCGGAATCGGCATGCTCGTCTTCAAAGGATGGTGGAAGATTGGGACAAATCAGCAAGGGGCAAACTATGCCTGCGTTTGAATTTGCTCTTTTAAAGATGCATGAAAATGAGACGAGTCTTGAGCCCGTCGAGACGGAAGTCGGATTTCATGTTATCAGGGTGTATAAACGCGCCGAAGGGGCACAGCTATCTTTTGAAGCTGTAGAAAAGTGGATCAAGGATTATATTGAACAAGAGAGCTGGAATAGAGCTTTTCATCAGTATATACAGTTATTGGCCGGACGATCTGAAATAAGTGGATTCCGCCTTGAGGGTGTTCAAACACCTTTGGTTCAGTAAACAGGAATTTATTATGTTAAAATTGTTTGAGCATCCTTTTTGGGGGCGCGGATTTCGCCCTTTCTTTTTTATGGGCGCGTTGTACGGCGTTTTGAATATTGGCATGTGGGCGGGTTTTTATGCTGGTATATTTTCCTTACCGGAAGGGGTTCTTGATCCCATTTCATGGCATGCCCATGAAATGGTTTTCGGATATACAATGGCGATTGTCGCAGGTTTTTTGCTGACGGCTGTTGCCAACTGGACGGGGGGATCTCCTGCACGACAAATACATTTGGCCGCTTTATGTGGTCTTTGGTTGTTGGGCAGGGTGATTGTGAGTGTGGATCTTGGGCTTCCTATGTGGGCGGTTTCTGTTTTGGCATCCCTGTTTGTTCCTGCTTTAGCCGCATCTTTAGCCATTCCCTTAATTAGGAGTTGGAGCAAGAGAAATTTTGTCTTCCTTGCTCTTTTGAGCGCTCTCTTTGCTTGTGATCTATGGTCACTCAATACAGAAAGCAGAACACCCCTTTATATTGCCCTGCTGATGATTCTAACGATGGTCTCTTTGATCGGAGGGAGGATTATACCAGCATTTACGGTTGCTGCTTTACGCCGTTCGGGTGTCATAGCATCCCAGACAGACCAGATGAAAATGGATATTGCGGCTCTTCTTTCTTTGGCGGCGACGGCAATTTGTCTTGTTTTTGCTCAAGGAACTTTGATTTTATCAATGGCGGCGTTTTCCTCTTTTATTATTCATGCTGTGCGTATACGGCACTATCATAGTCTTAAAGCTTTTTATGATCCGTTGTTGTGGATTTTACATGCTGGATATTTGTGGCTTGTTATCGGACTATTTTTATTGGGATTGACAGGTTTAGGAATTTTCGAAATTCCTATGGTTATTCATGCATTGACGGCGGGCTGCATTGGCTCAATGACACTTGGTATGATTTGTCGGGTTACATTAGGACATACAGGTCGGAATTTGATGGCTTCCCGAATGACAACGTTATCATTTGTTCTTATTCAAGTGGCGGCAATAGTTCGTGTATTTGGCCCAATGCTTATGCCGGATGAGGCAATACTCTGGATTGTTGGATCTGCTGTGGTTTGGACACTTTGTTTTATAATTTATTTAGTGATTTATACCCCGATGCTGGTATCTGCTCGACCTGACGGTGAAGACGCATAAGCGTTTTGTTTAGCATGGTTTCCCATGTATAGATATATCACAAAAATCTATTAACGCCTGTTTGTCGGTAATCAAAATTTGTTTTTTCTTATCAGTGGAGACACCGTAAGGTCTAAGCTTAGCCAACGCCCTTGAAAATGTTTCCGGCTTTATATTTAGGCGAGTAGAAATGACAGATTTATCGTAGGGTAAATTAACAATCCATGCGCCGGTTTCATTTTGATCTTTGCTTATACAAAAACGTAGCAAAAACGCACCAATGCGCTGTGTTGCTGTTTGTGTTGTAAGTTGTTCGAGTTGTTGGACTAGATAGTGCTGACGTGATGCAATCGATCCGAGAATACGAAGGGCAAAATTTCTATCCTCGTCTATTTTATGAAGAAAATATGTGTAAGGAATATCGATGACAACCGAGTCCTCAACTGCTTGTGCATTAACTGGATAGGTGCGACTGTCATTAAAGACTGCGGCCTCGGCAAAAGATTCTCCTGACCCTAAAATATGGATTATTGCTTCATTACCTTCTTTAGAGGTACGATAGAGTTTGATCCAGCCTTTCATGACAATAAAAAGAGAATCTGCTCTATCGCCCATAGAAAATAATTCCTGCCCTTTGGATAGGCTTTTTTGATGGCAATATGTTGTCAATTCTTCAAGGTCATTGATTGGCATATTCTGGAACAGGGACACTTTTCTAAGAATATCGAAAACTTTACCGTTGGTCATAATTAATATTACTTCATTAAAAATTGTTAAAAAGCCAATATAACAATAAAGCCTTGCTGATTTTTTCTCCCTTGATCCAAATCAAGTTATCTCGCTTATACATTCATCATACTGTCCACAACAAGGATTTGCTGTGATTCAGTCATGGCTGCTCCGAGCCTGTTTGTCCTAAGTTCCTTTCGGGAATATGGTTTGCTGGCCGGGGTCATAGATGGAAACGTCTTGGCCTCCCGTGTTTGGAAAGGAGTAAATATAAGTGTTACCAGACCCGTTTATTGCGGATACTTTTGGTCGCCGTTTTCCCTATTTACGCTTATCTCTTACGGATAAGTGTAATTTCCGTTGTTCTTACTGTTTGCCAAACGGATATAAAAAAGATGGCCAAGATAGCGAACTGGATCAGACAGAAATCATAAGATTGGTTCGAGCTTTTTCCAGACTGGGTGTGTGGAAAATCCGTCTGACCGGAGGCGAGCCGACTATTCGCCCTGACTTTCTGGATATTGTTAGAAAAATTGCTTCATTGGACAACATCCAAAAACTTGCCTTTACCACAAATGGTTATAAACTGTCGGAGCGAGCGCAAGATTATTTTGATGCAGGGCTGCGCGCCATAAATATCAGTATTGATTCTTTGAAATCCGAACAATTTAGAACGATAACCGGCCAAGATCGCTTTTCTGAAGTTTTAGATGGAATGAATGCTTGTTTGGATGCCGGATTTAAAACAGTCAAGATTAACACTGTTTTGTTAAAGGGCTTGAATGATGAAGAACTAGATGACTTTATTCGTTTTGTAGAAGATAAGCCGGTATCCTTACGTTTTATAGAGTTGATGCGTACCCGCGATAATCTGGATTATTTCCAAAACCATCACCTGTCAGGGGCATTGGTTAGCCAAAGACTCTTGTCTTTGGGATGGGCTGCTAAACCTCGTGAAGTGGGTGCTGGACCTGCGGTTGAATTTGAACATGAAAAAAGCACTGGAAAAATCGGTTTAATTGCCCCTTATTCAAAGGATTTTTGTAGCACTTGTAATCGCTTGCGTGTTTCAGCAAAAGGAGCATTGCATTTGTGCTTATTCGGAGAAGGTGGTTATTCTTTACGTCATCTGCTGCAACATGATGACCAGCAACAAGAATTGCAAGATCAAATTATCTCATTGATGAATTTTAAAAAATCTGCTCATTTTTTACATCAGGGAAATAGTGGCGCAACGCCTCATCTGGCATCAATAGGA
Organism: Micavibrio sp. UBA5572; assembly: GCA_002425415.1. Taxonomy (GTDB): domain Bacteria; phylum Pseudomonadota; class Alphaproteobacteria; order Micavibrionales; family Micavibrionaceae; genus UBA1573. Next base: position 19,786 of record DIMG01000024.1, on the reverse strand, counting down.
GGATAGACCATGTTAAAAGAAGAAAAAATTATTCGTTTTCCAACGGCAAGTGAGGAAAATTTCAGAATGATTGATGTCGGAAGAAAACGCCCGACACGCCGCAGAGCAGTCGCTTGTGGAACAATTACTATGAGTGCCGGAGCGTTTAAAGCTATTCAAAATGGGACACTACCAAAAGGGAATGTTTTGGCTTTGGCAGAAGCGGCCGGAATAATGGGAGCAAAAAAGACACCGGATATGATTCCGATGTGTCATACGCTGCCACTCGATCAGGTGACAATCCATTGTCATCTGGATGACATTCAACACTCTATTACTGTCTATGCTCAAGCAGCCGCCTATGCCAAAACCGGTGTAGAAATGGAAGCGTTATCCGGTGTGAGTTCAGCCTTGTTGACAATCTGGGATCTAACCAAGGGCGTAGACCCAAACTTATCTATAGAAGGAATAAAGTTACTCATTAAGACCGGAGGAAAAAGCGGTGTGTGGGTCAATCCAGAGGGTATCCCCGATTGGTTATTCGAACAATTACCTGATTCTAAGTTTTTGTCCGAACGAAAAGCAGGCGTTATTGTTATGAGTGATCGTGCGTCTACAGGGACTTATCAGGATCAATCCGGCTTGCTTCTGGTCAAGCTTCTTGAATCATCTGGCGCAGAGGTCACTGAATATAAGGTTATACCGGATGATTCCCAGACAATTTCAGAAACGCTGAAAACGCATTGTGCTGAATTTCATTCTGATATTGTGATTGCTTCGGGTGGTACAGGACCCGGGCCACGCGATGTCACTCCTGATGTAATGGAAGAGATCTGTGACAAGATGCTTGATGGGTTTGGCGATCTTTTGCGGGCAGAAAGCTTGAACTTTACTGATACGGCATGGCTGTCTCGTATGACAGCCGGAATGCTGGGCTCAACACTTGTGATTGCTTTTCCAGGAAGTCCTAAAGCGGTTCAAGAATGCTGGGATATTATTTCTCCTTTTATTGGTGATGCTTTGAACAAGATAAAAAAACAAGGATACGGAGCATAAATATGGGGAAGACGATAAAAATTTCTATCAAATGTTTCGGCATGTTTCGCCAGTTTGGTAACGTGATCGATATTGAGATTCATGCCGGAAGCTTTGCGGATGAGATTAAGTCGGCGCTCATCATAAATATTGGTGATAAACACAGAAATCTTGTAGAAAGCTCGGTGTTGGCAAATGATGTAGGGATATTGCCAAAAGAGTACGTTATCCAAGATTCTATGAATTTATCAATTTTACCTCCGGTTTGTGGCGGTTAATATGACGGAACATATCTTGACTGAAATCAGTACAACGGTGATTGATCCTGCAAAAGCAATTTCTTTTGTCTCTGATCCTATTCAGGGAGCAATTGATACGTTTATCGGCATAGTTCGTAATCATCATGAAGGTCGAAACGTAACCGGCATCACTTATGATGTTCATGAGGGACTTGCCAATAAGACTTTTCAGGATATTTGTTCTGAGGCGCAAGGGATTTGGCCTGGAACACGATATTTTGTCTCTCATTTTCACGGGGTCTTGGATGTTGGGGGCATTAGCATTGTTATTGCTGTGAGTTCTCCGCATCGCGCTGATAGTTTTGAGGCGTGCCGTTTTGTGATTGAAGAAATTAAAAAACGCGCACCTGTCTGGAAGAAAGAACATTATGTAGAAGGAGCCAGCGATTGGTTGCCAGGACATTCCCTGAATGTTGAAGCCCAAGAAAGCCTTGTCTGTTGTGGTCGATGTGGAGAAAAGAGACATGCAGGATAGAAATGATCTTGCTGGTGTTATTCTGGCTGGTGGACGATCAAGCCGCATGGGGAGTAACAAGGCTTTGCTTTCCTTTGGGGGAAGGCCCCTGATTGAACATATGCAACAAATCTTGAGAGATGCTGGATTTAACAAAATTATTATCAGTGGTTCAGTAAAAAATTATACCTGCGTTCCTGATAAAATGGATTATCAAGGACCCGCCAAAGCAATAGAAGATATTATTTGCGCAAATCCAGAGACAAAAGGATTTCTTTTTATTCCCGTGGATATGCCCTTTTTGAATCAGGATATTTTGAATTTATTGTTAAAACATTCTGAAGGGGCTTATTTTAAAGACTCTCCACTTCCTGCTTATATACCCGCACCGCATAAAAAAACACAGGCTTACTCTGTACGAAAAATGCTGGATGAATTGAATATTAATCCGATTAAAGTTCCTGAATCATTTTTTTCTTGCATGAAAAATGCCAATACACCTGAAGATTGGGCAGAGGTTATAAACGCATGAATATAAAATTTTCATCACAATCTGTGACATTCAAAATATCTGAAGAAGAGCTGAAATCTTTGATTGTTGACAAAAAATTGATTGAAAGCTTGCTTATTTCCGGTCAGAAAGTTTCATTTGCAATTTTTCCGGTGCAAAGTGGTGAAATGGTTCTGGATCTTACAGAGGGTTTTGCGTTTTCTTTGCAACTTCCAAATCCTAAAATTCAAGAATTATCCGAGATGGGAAAAAGTCGTGACGGAATTTTTTTATTGCAAGATAACCTTAAAATTTTTGTTCAAGTGGATGTAAAGTCTGACACACGTTCTAGGAAGAAAGACTAAAAAACTATGGTTCTTCCTATTTTGTTTTTAGTGACGGCGTTTTTATATGCCTGCGTTGGTTTTGGAGGCGGATCAACTTATAATGCATTGTTGGTTCTGAATGATACAGATTATAAAATTCTTCCCTTGATTGCATTGTCCTGTAATCTTTTGGTTGTAAGTGGAGGCGTTTGGCGGTTCTCAAAAAGTCGCCATATTCAGATTAAAAAAATACTGCCATGGATTGTTTTTTCCATACCTGCTGCATGGGTCGGGGGACTCATTCATATTCCTGAAATTGTTTTTGTAGGGATTTTGGGCATTAGTCTTTTTTTATCAGCCTTGAAAATGCTTTGGCCAGAGAAAGAAAGAGAAAAAGATTCTCTGTTTGTTTCAGAAAAAAATCCATCACCATTGTTTTCGGCGTTACCACCGATTATCGGCACTGGCCTTGGGTTTCTTGCTGGAATAACCGGCATCGGCGGCGGAATTTTTCTTGCCCCTGTCCTTCATTTATTAAACTGGGGAAATTCCAAAAATATTGCAGGAACTTGCAGTTTATTTATTTTGGTTAATTCATTTTCCGGTTTAGTAGGACAGTCTATGAAACTTGATGAAGTCGACATGATGCTGCCCATTTTCTCTTATTGGGCAGTGTTTCCTGCTGTCCTAATTGGTGGTCAGATCGGGTCATGGATCGGGTCAGAACGTCTTAATAAGAAGCTCATAAAAAAATTGACGGCATTCCTGATTTTGTATGTTGCGATCAGACTTTTGTTCCGTTTTTCAAGTATGGCTGGTCTTTTTTAATCCAGTCTTCATAACCACCGGACAGGCTGTAAAGATTAGAAAACCCCTGTTCTTTAAGTATTTGGGCGGCTTCTAAACTGCGCACCCCTCTTTGGCAAAATAGAATAATATCTTTATCCATGGCGCAATCTGGAATATGACCTGCTGCCAACTTTGAGAGTGGAAAATGGGTGGAGTTTTCGATATGTCCTGAATCCCATTCTTCTTGTTCTCTCACATCAATTAGAATGATGTCACTCATCTGAATTACTTGGTCGTATGTAACTTCTGGAATAAACCCACAAACCGGCGAAGAAAAATTTAAAACAATCTCTTCATGACGTCGAGAGCAAGATGGGCAGTTTGAATTTCTAGGAATGTTTAAAATTTTGGACTCCATAGTATGACTATCCAGTACCCATAACTTTCCTATCAGGGGTAAAAAGCTTTCATGGTGTGCAATTATTTGAATGGCTTGTAATGCTTGTGTAACTCCGGTTATTCCTGCCACAGCACCGATGACACCGGATTCTGCGCAGTTGGTAATGTGGGTTTTTGGTTTGTCAGGATATAGGCATCGGTAACAAGACCCCTGCGTAGCATCAAAAACAGCGACTTGGCCATCAAATCCCTGAATAGCCCCATAAATCCATGGCTTGTTATACTTGACCGCAGCGTCATTTATCAGGAATTTTGTTTCAAAATTATCTGTTCCGTCAATAATCAGATCGTAAGACTGAAACAGCGCTTTAATATTCTGAGCGTTGAGCTGTTCATCATAAGCTTCAACAATAATATCGGGGTTCAGAGCTAAAAGTTTTCCTTTTGCGTGAGTGGCTTTAGATTGTCCGATATCTTTGGTTTCGAATAAAATTTGTCTTTGTAAGTTACTTACCTCAATTCGATCAAAGTCAATTATTCCAATTTGCCCTATGCCGGCGGCGGCTAAATATAGAAGAGCAGGGGAGCCAAGGCCTCCTGCACCCACGCATAGGATTGATGCATTTCTAAGTCTTTTTTGTCCATCTTCACCAATCTCGGGAAGATTAATTTGTTTTCTATAGCGTTGCTCGTTGTTCATAATGTTTTCTTATTCATTCTTTAGAAGGTTCATTTGAAAAATTAAAGATTATTGCATAAGAAGGCATTATGGCAGCAGAGATTAGTTTTGGATATAAGAATGGCGGGTGAGGTGAGATTCGAACTCACGATGGGCTTGCACCCACGCCAGTTTTCAAGACTGGTGCATTCAACCGCTCTGCCACTCACCCGTTGAATGGTATTTGTACTTTGGTTGAAACTTTGGCCTTTTTACATTTTTGTGGAGAGTTCGTCCAGTGCCTTTGATTAAAAAGTTTTGACGGGCTATATCTGGGGGATGAAAACCTCTGTTCGCGTTGAAAATCTGCATAAATTCTTCAAAATCAGGAAGAAAACCAGCCTGATCCGGTCATTTATTTGTCCAGAATACCAACAGGTTCAGGCCGTTGACGGGATTGGCTTTTCCTTGAACGAGGGGGAAAAGGTTGCTTTTGTGGGGCCCAACGGTGCGGGAAAGTCCACAACCATCAAAATTTTGTCCGGAATTTTGTATCCCGACACGGGTTTGGTTGAAATTGGCGGGTTTACACCTTGGATAGACCGTCAGAAGCTTGCCTTCCAGATCGGGACTGTATTCGGACAACGGTCTCAATTATGGTATCATTTACCCGCCAAAGATACATTTGAACTGTTGTCTTATGCCTATGAGATGGGGCGGAATGATTACAAAACACGGGTTAAGAGTCTGGTGGGCGAATTTGATGCCGGCGAAATTATCGAAAAACCAGTTCGCCAACTCTCTTTGGGCGAAAGAATGAAATGCGAGATTATCGCCAGCCTTTTGCATCGGCCTAAAATCCTGTTTCTGGATGAACCGACTGTGGGGCTTGATGTTGTGTCCAAGGGTGTTATTCGGGATCTGGTAAAGCGGGCATCAGATGAAGACGGAACAACGGTTCTTTTAACATCGCATGATACGGGCGATATGGAACGGGTTTGTGACCGTGTGATTGTGATCGACCATGGCCATTTGGTGATGGATCAGCCTGTGCGGGATTTAAGGTCGGGTTATATTCGTGAAAAAATTGTTCATCTGGCAATGAAAGAAACAGAAATTGATGTGCGCATGGCGGGTGTTGACGTTATCGAAGCCCGCCCCCATGTACTGAAAATCAAAGTCGATACATCCCGAACATCTGTTGAGTTTTTTTTGCAACAAGCTATGCAAAAAAGTGCTTTAGTCGATATTACGGTTGAAGATCCCCCAATGGAAGACATTATCAAATCTATTTATGCCAATGGTGCAGGGCGGTTAGCGTCTTCATGATTAAATATTTTCATTTTGCCCGTATCTCGTTTGGAGACCATTTAAAAAATCGTTTAAGAGCGTTCACCCGCTTCCTGATTTTTATGCTGTTGGCTTGGGTTATGATTCAAATGTGGCGGGTTATTTATGCCAACGGTCACACTCCGGACGGGATTTCTTTAACAGATATGAGCTGGTATATCGGGTTGTCGCAATTGATGGTTTTTCTGTCACCAAGAATTTTTGTAACCATTGATGATGATGTCCGATCAGGAAATATCGGATATTTTCTTAATCGGCCCATGCCATATTTATGGATGCGGTTTTCAGAAGGTTTTGGAGCCTTGTGTGGAAATATTCTGATTTATTTTATTTTTGGTATTCCATTTCTTTATTTGCTGATTGGGAACGTTCCTGATTGCGGGACATCTGTTTTACTCCCTATTATGGCACTGTTACTCAGCGCATCTGTCTTGCACTTATTATTCCAGATTGGTTGCGGCTTAAGTACATTCTGGACAAATGATGCTGTCTTTATCTATCACTCCTATCAAAAAGTCATGATTTTATTGGGCGGGATGTACGCGCCAATTTCTTTGTATCCTGATTTCTTTTTTCCTCAGATTTTAAAGTTTTTGCCTTTTGCTGCTATGGTGGGAAATAACGCGGGCTTTCTTTTACCCAATACAGGAGATTCTTTTATCGAGCTCTTTCTTTTGCAACTGTTTTGGATTGCAATTATCGTTGTTGCATTGAGCGGCCTTTATCAAATTTGCTTGAAAAAGGTGGAGGTAAATGGTGGCTAATCTTCGGTTCTTTTGGGCTTTGCTGGGAATGACGTTCAAATCGGCAACATCCCAACGCGGGGCGATGTTGGTTCGTGCTTTTTTTAGTGTGATAACCCATTCAATTTACATTCCTGTCTGGACGGTTGTTTTTTCTATTTCTCCGGACATTTCCGGATGGACGATGCAACATGCTTTTTTTGCGTATGGCCTGTCGATTTCGTGTTGGGGAATAGTGTCTTTGTTGGCATTTGGTTTACGGACAATTCCCGAACAAATAGATCATGGTGAATTTGATTCTTATCTTACTCTTCCGCGCCCAGTTTTGTTATCTGCGGCGATCAGCAGCTCAAAAAATACGGGGTTGGGTGAATTGTTATTCGGGACTGGCCTGATAATTTTTTGTGGTGTCCATTTCGGAATGTCATTGGTTTTTGTTCCGTTGTTTCTTGTAATGGGAAGTGTGGTTTTTGCCAGTGGTGTTTTGTTATTTGCGACATTCGGATTTTGGCTAAAGCAGTATTTTGCTTCTGCAGAAGAAATCTATTTTAATTTTAGTTTAATGGCCTCAAGACCGGCTCCGGTTTTTAGTGGAGTTTTCAAAGTCATTGCTTTGACCGCTATTCCTGTCAGCTTGATGAGTCATGTTCCAATTGAATTTGTTTTCACTCATCATTTTCCTCTTTTGGGATTCGCTATTTTGGGAACGTTGGCTTATGCTGTGATGGCTATTTCGTTTTTTAAAATAGGTTTGCGCCACTATGAATCAGGAAGTCGTTTCGGGGTGAGGGGTTAATATTCATTATGTTTTTTATGATTGCAAAAATCTTTTGGTCTCTATTCCAACCTTTAACCGTTTTGGCCTTGTGGATCATGATCGGGCTTTGTTTTTTCAAATTCCGTTTTGGTCGACTGTTTTTAATATCCGGCTGCTCATTGTTTTTGGCTTTTGGGGTTCTTCCCGTTGGCCAGAATCTTCTTGTTTATCTGGAAAATACTTTTGTTTCATCGCGTATGTTGCCGTCTGATATTGACGGCATTATTGTTTTGGGCGGATCAATGGATACTGGCTTATCTTTTGCCCATGAACAGGTTCAATTGAATGAAAATGCCGAACGGATTACCGAAATGATCCGGTTATCCTACATTTATCCCAAGGCGAAGATTGTTTTTACTGGCGGCGATGGCTCGGAGGGACAAACTTCAGGTAAAGAATCAATAGTTTTGCGTAGCTTATTGAATAACCTTGAATATGATACATCGCGTATCATATTTGAAAGTGAGTCCAGAGATACTTTCGAGAATTATTTGTTTTCAAAGAGGCTGGTTCATCCACAGGCTGAGGAAAAGTGGTTGTTGGTAAGCTCGGCATTCCATTTGCCACGAGCTTCAGCGGTTTTTTCTTCAAATGGATGGAATGTCATCCCATATCCCGCTGGTTTTTTGACCAAAGGCCAGTACAGTCTTATGCCAAATCTTGATGTTCTTGGGAATTATTACAAATTACAAGTTGCTGTTCGGGAAATCGTGGGTATCATCGCTTATACTCTAACCGAAAGAATCAAACCCGATGCGTCAGATGTCCAAGATGTCGATGACTAAATTTTGCCTATTATTTGCCTTTCTGACTGTCTGTATTCCATCAGCACAGGCTGCCAGTTTTGAGTCATGGTTGAGTGATTTTAAGGTCAAAGCGCAATCCCGGGGGATTTCAAAATCCACATTGCTATCAGCCTTTCAGGATGTTTCACCGCACCAAAGAGTTATTGATCTGGACGGAAAGCAACCCGAACGTAAAAAAATAGGGTTTGAAACCTATTTGCGCAATGTGATGTCCCAAAATCGCATCGATCAGGGACGTATAAATTTTCAGAAAAATAAATATCTCTTGTATAAAGTCGAACAACAATACGGAGTTCCAGCACAGGTGATTGTTTCGCTTTGGGGAATTGAAACCAGCTATGGCAAGAATACCGGAGGATTTGATTTAATTCAGTCTCTGGCGACTTTGGCTTGGGAAGGGCGCCGGCGAGACTTCTTTGAAAAAGAGTTATTGGCTGCGCTGGAGATTTTGCAAGGAGGTCATGTTCAACGTCAGGATTTCAAAGGGTCATGGGCAGGGGCGATGGGACAAAACCAATTCATGCCCACCAGTTGGAAGCGTTACGCTATTGACGCCAATGGGGACGGCCATAAAGATATTTGGTCTACGCAGGAAGATATTTTTTCTTCCTCTGCAAATTATTTGAAAGAAAACGGCTGGAATCAGAATTATCCTTGGGGGTGGCAAGTCTCTGTTCCTTCGAATATTCAATTATCTTTGGCTTCTGCAAAAGTCAAAAAACCTTTGATGGAATGGGTTCGTATGGGAGTGCATTTTTCGAGTGGACAGATTCCGAATGGTCAGGCACAAACTTCCGTCAGGCTTGTTGTTCCCGATGGAGGTAATGGCCGCGCATATCTGGTAACCAGTAATTTTGAAACAATATTATCATGGAATAGATCTGATTACTTTGCTTTGACTGTGGGTTTATTATCCGATTTTATAGCGTCTCAACCTACTGGAACTGCTCTACATCTTAACCCTTAAAAAATCATTATAAAGACCACTATGAAAAAAATTATAAAGACGTTAGTCCTGTTAATAGCCGTCCCATTCCTTTTGTCCGGATGTTCTGAGGTCGAGTTTGGATCACATCTGTATAAAACATGGGGAGATGACTCCTCTTATCATAAGAAAAATACATCTTCTCAATCTTCTGGCACGTTTAAAGTTGGAAATCCATATACTGTTTTGGGACGCACCTATTATCCTCGGGAAACTTATAGCTATACCGAAACGGGCATTTCCTCTTGGTACGGGCCTGGGTTTCACGGCAAAAAAACAGCAAGTGGTGAAACATATTCCCAATATGAAATGACCGCAGCACACAGAACTTTGCAAATGCCGTCTTTGGTGCGTGTTACCAACCTTTCAAATGGCAAATCAGTTGTTGTTCGTGTGAATGATCGAGGTCCCTTTGCCAAAGGACGCATTATTGATGTTTCAGAACGGGCAGCAGGATTGTTGGGAATGAAGGGGGCAGGCACCGCCAAAGTCAAGCTAGAGTTATTGGCGAATGAAAGCCGCGCTTTGGCTCAAGCTGCTAAAAACGGAAAGTCTACCAAAGGAGTTGAGGTCGCCTATAACAAAACCGGACATTTGCCGAAGGCCTTCCGTGGTCCAGTGATTTCTGATGTTCCGATGACAGAAAATGATATTACGCAAACAGCCGAGGCAGAATCTGTTTCCGGTCACGTGACCGGAGGGCATTTTTATCCAAATCCTGTTGTTGAGCAGCAACCCGTAACTGCGACAAGTCTATACGTTCAAGTCGGAGCTTTCGGACAAGAATCCAATGCCAGAAATCTGGCGGTCAAAATGGCTTCTATCGCTTCAACTAAAGTTGAGCCGGTAACCTATGGTGGAAAAACTCTTTATAAAGTTCGCCTCGGGCCTCTTGACAGTGTGCGCACAGCAGATAGTGTTCTGTCTAAAGTTCTATCCAGTGGCCAATCAGACGCTATTATTATAGTTCAGTAATTTAACCTTTATTTTAAAAGATATTCAATTATGAAATTTATTCTTTCTTTTCTTCTTTTAACCTTACTGTCTGTTCCATCTTTCGCACAGGAAATTACTCTTCCTGAAACCAGTGCCAAACAGGCTTACATTGTTGATTTCGACACAGGTGTTGTGTTGTACAACAAAAACGGTGAAGAGCGCATGCCGACATCGTCTATGTCTAAAGTCTTAACAACGATTGTTGCCGACGATGCTATTCGTGCGGGAACAATTTCAAAAGACCAGAAAATCACGGTTAGCGAGAAGGCATGGAAAACAGGCGGGTCAAGAATGTTTCTTGATTTGAATTCCGAAGTCAGTGTCGGGGACTTGTTAAAAGGGATTGTCATTCAATCCGGTAATGATGCGTGTGTTGCCTTGGCCGAGGGAATTGCCGGATCAGAAGCCAATTTTGTTGTGATGATGAATCGTAAGGCTGAAGAAATTGGAATGAAAGACAGTCATTTTATGAATTCCAATGGTTGGCCTGACCCTAATCATTATTCAACAGCCAAAGATTTGGCTCTGCTTGGAACATATCTGATAAAAACCTATCCTGAAGAATATAAAGTCTACGCAGAAAAAGAATTCACCTATAACAATATTAAACAAGGGAATCGTAACCCTCTTTTATACAAAAATATCGGGGCGGACGGGATCAAGACAGGACATACGGATGATGGGGGTTATGGCTTGATGGGATCTGCTGTTGCCGGTGATCGCCGTGTTGTATTGGTTATTAACGGCACAACTTCCATGCAAGCGCGCGCTGATGAGTCTTCAAAGCTGATGGAGTGGGCTTTGACATCTTTTAAAAATGTAAATTTGTTCGAAAAAGGGACTGTGATGGCTCAAGTTCCCGTTGTGCTTAGCCCAACACGTCAGATCAATTTGATTGTTAATGAACAATATCGCACAACAGTGCCGTCTTTTGCCAAGGATGCAGCGAAGGTTAACGTAACTTATAAATCTCCCGTTGTTGCTCCGGTAAAGGCTGGTGATGTTTTGGGGTCTGCGAGACTTGTTCTTCCTGACGGAACATTGAAAGAGGTTTCTTTAGTCGCGGCAGTGGATGTTGAAGAGTCTTCTTTCTTTAAACGCTTATCTGAAAAGCTGATGATTTTATTGGTGGGAGTTCCTGAATAAAAAATGGCAGGACTATTCATCACCCTAGAAGGCGGAGAAGGGGCAGGAAAAACCACTCAATGCCGTAAGATCAAAGAGTATTATGAAACTTTGGGGCATGAGGTTGTTTTGACCAGAGAACCTGGTGGGACTCCAGAGGCTGAAAAAATTCGTAATCTTTTGGTTCAACGGGATGGTGGAAATTGGACACCGATGGCGGAATGTCTGTTGTTTTTTGCAGCACGTCAAATGCATGTTGAAACCTTGATTAAACCCGCGATAGCCTATGGGAAAGTTGTTATTTCAGATCGTTTTACGGATTCAACTGTGGCGTATCAGGGATATGGCCACGGGTTTGATTTATCTGTTATTCGCCAGATTGAAACCATCACTTTAAATGGTTTTTGTCCTGACCTGACTTTCTTGCTGGATATTCCTGTCGAAAATGGACTGCGTCGCTCTTTGGATCAAAAGAATAAAGCCGCCGGTTTGGAAAATACCGAAGATCGTTTTGAAAAGATGGACAAATCTTTTCACGAAAAATTGCGCCAAGGGTTTTTAACCATTGCCAAAGAAAACCCCGATCGGGTTACCGTTATTGATGCCAGCCAATCGGCGGATGACGTCTTTTCGCAAATTGAGTCTGCTTTGAAAGTTACAAATGTTATTTGATGATATGGAACAAGATGATGAATTGTTCGACGAATTCGAGTCCGGATTGGTCGACGATGATTTATTGTCGTCTCCTGAAACTGAAGTTTCTGCTGCGCGTGCGACATCCAATCTTTTGGGACATGAGGGGATTGAACAAAATATTTTGCAGATGCTTGAAACAGGTCGGTTCCCGCATGGCTTAATTTTTTCCGGCCCTTCTGGAATTGGAAAAAGTGTTATGGCGTACCGTCTGGCGCGTTTTTTATTTTCAGAAAAAGATCGAGAGCCGGATATGTTTGGCACACCAGAGGTAGCAACCTCTTTGTTTGTTGCGGAAAATAACCCTGTTTTCGGCAAAGTGTTGAGCGGAGCGCATCCTGACCTTTTAACAATCGGCCGTTTGGTTGATGATGCAACCGGAAGAACCAAGGCTTCGGTTCAAGTTGAAGAAATCCGTAAAATTGCTCCTTTTATGCGGCGGACAGCGTCAGTTGAAAATGGCTGGCGGATCGTGATTGTGGATGATGCCGATACGATGACGCGATCATCACAAAATTCTTTACTGAAAATTCTGGAAGAACCTCCGGAAAAAGCATTACTGATTTTGATTACGCACAGGGCAGGGGCGTTGTTGCCGACAGTTTACTCCAGATGCGTCCATCTTCCATTTCAACCACTGGAAGATTCTGCACTGCGCGAAGTGTTGGTTGCTCGGCGCGTTTGTGCCGATGATATTTCTTTAATTGTCGCCATGGCGGATGGGTCTTTGGGCAAAGCATTGGAATATGCCGATTCTGCACATTTGGCGATGATGCGGGAAAGTCTGGCTTTTTTTCAGGATTGGCCTGATTTTAAATGGTCGACCATCCAATCTTTTTCAGATGTTTTCGGCGTGAAGGGAAATGATGATTCCCAACGAATTTTTCGTGAAAGCCTGATGTGGGTGGCCTCGTCTCTTGTGCGGGGGCACACTGATGGGCTTGAAGGACTCGATCGCATTTCGGACTCACTGGATATTGAAAGTAAAATCCGGATTTACGATAGTCTGGACGAGCACTTCAACCGCTGTAGTGTCGGTAATCTGGACAAACGGTTTATGATTTTGGGTGCTTATATGGCTTTTGAAACCGCTTAGATTAACGGGCGTGGAGCAGGAATAAGAGTGTTCGTCTTTGGATCGAACATTTGAACTTGCAAAGAAACTCCAAAGTTACGAGCAATGTCGGTTAATTCTCTCGGATTGTACCGTATAATAATCTCTGAAGGATCATCTGGGTTGAGAGCTCCAAGAAAGAACTGATCCGCCAAGTTCTTGCGAAGAACGAGACCTGCGTTTTCAAATCTTCCTGTTAGTACTAAAGCGTCCATAATTTTTCTCCTTAACTGATTTTGGCTAAAATATTTTATTTTCATATTATGTGCAAGTTTTTTTATCGCTTTATTGAAAAAATGGCCATTTAGGGTATAAGGAGTGGAAATGAAAGAGCTTCCGATGACAGAAAACAAGAATTACTACATTACAACGCCAATTTATTATGTTAATGATAAGCCTCATTTAGGGCATACCTATACCACCATTGCATGTGATGTTTTGGCGCGGTTTAAACGTTTGGACGGATATAATGTTAAATTCTTAACTGGAACAGATGAACATGGCCTAAAAGTCAAACAAGCCGCAGAAAAAAATGGGGTTTCTCCGCAAGGCTTTACCGATAGTGTTTCTCAAAATTTCCGTGATCTGTGCGGTTTTATGAATTTTTCCAATGACGATTTCATTCGCACAACCGAAGAACGTCATATTAAAGCATGCCAGCATCTCTGGACTGTTCTGGTTGAACGTGGTGAGATTTATCTGGATAAATATGCAGGATGGTACGCTGTTCGCGATGAAGCTTATTACTCTGAAGACGAGTTGAGCAATGGTGCGGATGGAAAAAAGATTGCTCCGTCAGGGGCAGAAGTCGAATGGATGGAAGAGGAGAGCTATTTCTTCCGTTTATCTGCATGGGGTGACAAATTGCTGGAATTTTATGCGGCACATCCTGATTTTTGTTTACCCGAAACTCGTTTTAATGAAGTCAAAAGTTTTGTGCGCGGCGGATTAAAAGATTTATCCGTATCCCGTACCACGTTTGACTGGGGTGTTCCCGTTCCTGGAAATGAAAAACATGTCATGTATGTGTGGATTGATGCGTTGACCAACTATATTACGGCGGCGGGTTATCCTGATGACCCTGACATGGGAGGATTCTGGCCTGCTGATTTGCACATGGTTGGAAAGGATATTTTGCGGTTTCATGCCGTTTACTGGCCTGCCTTTTTAATGGCGGCTGGTCTTGAACCTCCCAAACGTGTGTTCGCGCATGGTTGGTGGTTGATCGAAGGCGAGAAAATGTCAAAGTCTTTGGGTAATGCAATCGCCCCTGCCGATCTGGTTGAGCGATATGGTCTGGATGCGACGCGCTATGTGTTGTTGCGCGAAGTTCCGTTTGGCAATGATGGGGATTTTATTCATGCCAATGCCGTTAACCGGATCAATAATGATTTAGCGAATGGCTTGGGAAATCTTGCCCAACGGACATTGTCTTTTATCTACAAAAATTGTGATGGAAAGATTCCGACACCAGCCGAATTGACGGACAATGACAAGGCTTTGTTGAAAAAAGTTTATGATGACATGCTTTTTACTGTGCGGATAGAATTGGATAATCAGCGTTTTCATAAAGCGCTTGAGACCATCTGGGATGTCGTGAATGCCGCCAATGTTTACATCGACATTGAAGCCCCATGGTCGTTAAAAAAAACAGATACAGCACGGATGGGAACAGTTCTTTATGTTTTATCCGAAGTCATCCGTTGCCTGTCGATCATCGTTCAACCTGTTATGCCGAAATCTTCCGCAAGACTGTTGGATCAACTGTGTGTTGCTGAAACCGAAAGAGGTTTTGATTGCATTACGAAATCTTCCGCTCTAAAAGCAGAAACTGAAATTCCTCAGCCACAAGGTATATTTCCAAGATTGCAGGTGGAAGAAAAGGCAGCATAATTTATGGAACATTTATGGCTCTATTATGCGTGTGCTGCGACTGTCTTTTGGGGAATGAACTGCGCATTTCTTGAAAAGCTTTTAGAAAAAGGATTTCCTGTTTCTATGCTAATGGCGTTGGAAAGCTGTATGGCGTTGCCTCTGTTTTTGGGACTGTCTTATATTCGAGGAACGGCGAAACAGGGAATCGATATGATGCGCGACAGCACAGAAGTTTTATATCTTGTTGTTGCTGTTTCGGCATCGTTTTTAACGGCAACGTATTTTATCTTTCATTCTATTCAAGCCAAGAATGCGACACTTGCTGGATTGATCGAAGTGTCCTATCCGATTTTTACCATTTTGTTTACATGGCTGTTTTTTAGGCAATTCCATTTGAATCTCTATTCTGGCATTGGCGGGTTGCTTATTTTGGGCGGGATTGCTGTTATTTATATAAAGGGATAATGAATGAAAGAGCGGCCAAATTTTAAAAATATCCTTGTTCTAGGAGATTCAATTTCTGATGGTTTTTATGACGCCGAAGGAATGGGATGGATAGGTCGATTAGAACAACTATTGCATACTGAAACGCCTTTGGCATGGGGCTTTCAGAATTTTTCAGTTTCCGGAGATCGTACCGTTGATGCCTTGTATCGATTAAGTGGCTTTTTAACGAGAAAAAGCACAGATTATCTTTTTATTCACGTTGGTGTTAATGATTTGTACCGATATGGGAATGAAAATGCCCCTATATCTATGGTGCCAGAGCTCCGTCACCATTTCTGGGATTGTTTATTTAGGTTGGCTAAACCTTTTACAAAAAAGATTTTTGTTTTTAGTTTGCTTCCAGTCAATGAAAAACTGAATGGTACTTCTAAAGATAACTTTGGCACCCCTTTATTTAATTTTAATAGTGATATTGAAGAATATAATGAACAAATTAAAAGATGGGCGATTGATAACGATGCTGTTTTTATAAATTTATATGATCGGTTTAAAGAGTTTGGGGCTGAAGATATTTTATTTGATGATTCCCACCCCAATATAGACGGTCATAAATTATTGGCTCAATGGACTTATGAAGAGTTAAAGGATAAAATATAATGTGGATTGATAGCCACTGTCATTTAAATCATTCGAAATTCAACCCCGATGGTGGCGTGTATGAAGCTTTGCGCGCAGCTCGCGAGGCTGGCGTTATCGGGATGCTGTCGATTGATTGTTTGATCCGTGAAGAATTTTCAGGACTTCTTGAGTTGGTTAAACCGCTTGAGAATGTCTGGTGCACAGTCGGAACGCATCCCCATGATGCAGGGCGCGATGATGAAAAATCAGTCAGTTTGGATGAATTGGTGTCTTTGGCAAATTCTGATGACAAGGTGATTGGTATCGGAGAATGCGGACTTGATTATTTTTACAAACATTCATCCCAAAACGATCAACAGAGCTGTTTTAGGAAACACATACAGGCTTGTTTAAAAACGGATCTACCGATGATTGTTCATGCGCGGGATGCAGACGATGACATTATCCGGATTATTCGGGAAGAAACTTCGGGCGAAGGGATGCGGGGAGTGATGCATTGTTTTTCCAGTTCAACAAAAATGGGACATGAAGCTATTGACCTTGGCTTTCATATTTCTTTTTCCGGCATATTGACGTTTAAAAAATCAGAAAACTTACGTGATTTTGCAAAAGACGTTCCTTTGGATCGATTGTTAGTGGAAACAGATTCCCCTTATCTTGCACCAGAACCATTCAGAGGAGCCATGAATCAACCCGCTTTAGTTGTTCATACCGGAAAAATTTTGGCAGGCATTAAAAATGTTTCGGTCGATGAGATGGCACGTATTACAACCCGGAATTTTTTTTCGTTATTCAATAAAGCAAAGGCAATTTCGTGAACTCTGTTATTACAATATTAGGATGTGGAGACAGTGCCGGTGTTCCCAGAATTGGGGGTGAGTGGGGGGCTTGTGACCCCAACAATCCGAATAATGCCCGTACACGCCCTAGTCTTTTGGTGCAAACAGAAATGAGTACTGTTGTGGTTGATACAGGGCCGGATTTTCGTGAACAATTAACCCGTGAAAAAATTCTCGATTTAAATGGCGTTCTTTATACCCATGGACATTCCGATCATGTGAATGGCATGGATGAATTAAGATCTTTTCATCGTCGTCAGAAAAAACATTTGCCAATTTTTCTGGATGCTCCAACCAAGGAAGAATTATATGCGCGATTTGATTATATTTTTGAACAGAAATCATCTTATTACCCAGCGGTAGCCGAACCTCATGTGATGGAGGATTCTGATTTTGGTTTTCCTCATCATTTAGGAGATATAGAATTCACTCCATTTTTACAAGATCATGGAGATGGAGCACGTTCATTGGGGTATCGGTTTGGTCAAGTTGGCTATTCGACAGACATGGTTGATTTGGATAAAAAAGCAATCGAGACGTTAAAAGGTATTAAAATATGGATTGCCGATTGCGCGGATTATCATCGTCCGAATGGTTTTTTTCATGCCAATATTGATAGACTTCAGAAATTAAACAAGCAGATATGTGCCGAATATGTCGTGCTGGTGCATATGGGAATTTCAATGGATTATGAAGAAGTCCGTAACAGTTGCCCTGACGGATATTTGCCAGCATTTGATGGGATGAAAATAAAATCTGATGGAACTTTTTTATAATTATGCGTGTTGACGATTTTGATTTTGATCTCCCCGAAAATTTAATTGCTTTGCGACCTGCGTCGCCCAAACACTCGGCGCGGCAGCTTGTGATTTCGAAGAATTGTCCCATCGAAAATTTTTCTGAACAAACAGTATGGGATTTTCCCGATCAATTGAATGAAAATGATTTAATTGTTTTTAATGACACCAAAGTTCTGCCGTCTTATCTTTTTGCAAAACGTGGAGATATGCAGACAGAAATAAATCTGCATAAACGGGTTTCTCCTGTGTCTTGGCTCGCCTTTGCTAAAAAAACCAAGCGTTTAAGGGAAGGGGATCTTTTATCTTTCGGCCAAGTTTTGACGGGCGTGATTGCTGAGAAACATGATGGTGGAGAAATTCTGATTGAATTTGACGTTAAAGCAGGGGATCTAGAACCCCTGCTTGCCGAAATTGGCATGATGCCCCTACCACCTTATATTGCAAGCAAACGTGCTATTGATGATGCTGATTTACACGATTACCAGACGTTATTTGCGGATAAGGATGGCGCCGTTGCTGCACCGACGGCCTCGCTGCATTTCACACCGGATTTGATGGCAAAGATCGATGCCAAGGGTATTCAAACGGCTCAAATTACACTTCATGTTGGTGCTGGTACATTCTTACCGGTAAAAGTTGACCATACCGAAGACCATAAGATGCATGCAGAATGGGGAGAAATTTCCAATGAAGTTGCAGAGATGATTAACGCAACTCATAATCGTGGCGGACGCGTTGTGGCCGTCGGGACAACTGTTTTACGGATTTTAGAAAGCGCATGTGAACCTGACGGCACAATGA
>DIMG01000024.1:0-1061 GCA_002425415.1 Micavibrio sp. UBA5572 | reverse complement strand
TGTGAACCTGACGGCACAATGAAATCTTTTTGTGGTGACACGTCGATTTTTATTACGCCTGGATACAGATTCAAAAATGTTGACATGCTGATGACAAATTTTCATTTACCCAAATCGACTTTGTTTATGCTGGTGTGTGCCTTTGCAGGATTTGAAACAATGAAACAAGCCTATGTGTATGCAATCAAGCACAAGTTTCGATTTTATTCTTATGGCGACAGTTGCTTGTTATCAAGATAACTTGATAATCTACACAATCCGCGAATAACCCAATTCCAATTAATTATAGTTTTATTTCCATAATATACATTATCACATTAAACCCTCTGGATGTTTCTCAGGATGTCGCGATGTCAAAAAACTATGGGTCGGTTAAACTCGGTATATATGATGCAGAAAAAAGATCGTTATTTTGGACAAGCGATTGGCATGGGGCAATCTCGAAATTCCTCATAACCTCATCATTATTGCTCAATACAATAGATGACCAACGTTACCCCATAACACGAATAAGAATACCCACTCGCAATATAATAGTTATTATTATCAATCCAGTTAACGGATGTGGATCCACTACTTCCATTCTGGATACCATTGTAGGAAACGCCGGTATAAGACCAATCTATACACGCATCTAAAGCCGAGTTTGTTCCATCGGATTTCCCGTATTCCGTAGTGTTGGCATTAACATAAGTTGAAGATAAGGTTGTTCCATTAGCTTTTTTACTAATCGGAGCAATCAGACTGGTGGTGGTTGATCCTGTCGACCAGATATTTCCCGCCATCACAACATCGGTTGTGCCGTCAACCAGCTGTAATTTATTCCAATTATACCCGATGCGGTTCACCGCCCAATCACTTTCCCCGATGCCGGAAGCCAATGCTTTCCAACTTCCACCTAAACCAGCGGACGAAGCCCTGCTGGCACAGCTGGTATCAAGTCCGGCCACTCCACCCTGATTTCCACCCGTACTAAGCGTAGTATCAACAAACACACGCTTGATCCCCGTGCCGATCCCGTCCCACCCTGTCCAGATGCGCCAATACGCCGTCATAGAACC
>DIMG01000026.1 GCA_002425415.1 Micavibrio sp. UBA5572 | reverse complement strand
TTATAAGACGTATAGGTATAAGCACCCGTATGATCGATTTCGAGAACACCATGAACACCATGAACAGTTACTGCTCCTGTCGCAGGAACACCAACATGAATTCCATTAAAAGAAACATCGGAAACAACATATCCCGGCTGATCTTCCCCGACATTATCATTATCAGTCACATTCCCGGACACAGTCAAAACATTATCAGGAACGGTAGAAAAATCTCGCTCGGCAACGGGAGCATCATCGCGAACATTGATAGTAATAATGGTCGAAACCGCATCACCATCACTATCTGTAACCGTCACACCAAAACCCAAAGAAATAACATCATTAGGATTTGATCCATCTGCGTGATCCAACTGGCCTAACTGAGTAAATGTATAAGCACCGGAAGACGGATCAATCACCAAAGTAAAAACCGGAACTCCAGCCGCTGTACCAACATACTGCCCACCAACAAGAGCAACATCAACCACAACACCATTTGATGTCAAAGCTCCGCCAAACAAGGAACCAGAAGGCGTAAAACCCGTATTCAGAGCATAAGTGCCCGGACCATCAACGCCAAAATCAGCAACGACACTTCCCAACACACTATTGGAAACGCCAAGACCAGTTTCATCAATAGTTGAAGTAACAGGTTCTACTGTTGGAACAACATCCAAATCAGTCACTTCAATCGACAAAACAGCCTGATCGGTATCCGCATCACAATCCGCCATCGTGTAAGTGAATTGGTCAGTCCCCAAAGCCGTATTGGAAGATGTATAGGTATAACCACCACTGGAATCAATCACAAGAGCTCCATATGCTCCAACAACAGAAACAGAACCGCCAACTGGAATAGTGTAGACCGTCCCATTGAACGTAACAGCAGTAACATGACCATTGCCATCCGTACCAGCGTCATCATTGACCAGCACATTACCCGAAACATTCAAAGGGGCAGACCCGACAGAGGCCACATCATCCACAGCAACAGGGCCATCATCATAAACATTGATTGTAATGGTTGTCCCGCTCGCATCACCATCTTTATCAGTGCCAGTCACACCAAAACTCAGTGTAATAACATCATTGGGATTAGTCGCATCAGCATGAGCCAACGGAGCAAACTGTGTAAATATATAATCACCAGTCGCTGAATCAATCACAAGGGTAAAAACAACAGCGCCATTAGCAACACCGGTATAAGTATCGTCTGTATGCGTTACAATCACAGGAATATCACAAGACAGTAAATCACTTCCGACCGACCCGCCGAAAACAAAATCGTCATTAAATGTCAAATGACCAGGCCCGTCCCGCCCAAAATCAGCAGGAATATTTCCAGTAGCAGAACCAAGAACCGTTTCATCAACATCAGCTGAAGAAACACCAAGAACAGGTTTATAATCTACAGGAGCAGTAAATGTTGAACCAGAACGCCCCGAAACATAAGGGAGTGTTGGAATAACCGGAGCACTATAATTCAGCGCAGTAACACCAATCGGCCCGATAGGAGCCTCGCCGCCAAAACCCGCCCCATCAATTGAACTGTTAAATCCATATCCACGGCTAGAAGAAACAGGCTGCGCGCCCGCATCCCCAGCAGCAGGCTCAATGTTAGAAAAATCATCACCAGCAGCAAGATCAACATTAGCGAGTTGCTGTGCAGGAGCGGAAGCAGGGGACATTTCATCGCCAGCGGCAGGTTCAATATCAGGAGCCCCTTCGCGAATATCAGACAGAACAGGAGCTTCAGCAACAACTGTTTCTGCAATCGTCGGAATTTCAACAAGTTTACAAGATGTTAGAAGTGCAGAAGAATCAACAACAGCACCATCTGCCAAAGTCAACACAGGAGGTAGCTCGGTACTTGCCGCAGCAAAAAAATTATTAAGAATAAGCACGCCGCCGTTAGCAAAAGACAAAATAAGATTTTGTCCAGCTTGAGCAGCACTAACATCGGATAAATCAAATCCAAATTGATACTCGTGACCAGCTACGATATTAGCCTCAACAACTTGTCCCGCTTTAGGCTCGGCCAAAGCAACCAAACCATTTTCGGATGTTTCAAACATCACAGAACCTTGTGCCAATTGCCCGCGCAACTCTTCAGGATAAATAATAGTATTATCCGAAAGCTGAATCAGCGTATCACGCCCACAAGACTGGGAAGAATTTGCCAGCTCTTGGAAATTTTCAATGACCAAGCGGGATCCGTCCCGAAAAGAGATTTCCAATTCACCCTGCGGCGTAAGCTGCATTGAAGAAATGCTGTCTTGAGAAAAAGAGAGTGTGTTGACCTGTCCTGCCTGAAGCGAAAGTGGCAAATCAAAAACTTTATTGGCTGCTGTAGAACCAATGACATTGACATCTTTGGGCATATTGAATGCGTCCCTCTCTAAAATTAAACTCGACCGACCTTCGAATGATGAAGATCAGTATGCATTTCTCTATTTAAAAAACTATGAAACAGTTAGGTTTAGTAACACATTTTTAAAGTCCCCGTCAATAAATTATGAAAATTTCATAAGTATTTCTCTAAATTTCTTCAACCCCACCCAGTTAACGCTTAATTTATTATGAAAAATAATCATATTATTCCCTAGCCCCCCTCAAAAGAAACCACTAAAAAAACAAACAATAAGAAAAATCTGCATGAAGTGAAACAAAGGTACGCGAATTGTCATAATTTAAAAAATAAATAATTATTTGCCTTTTTGGAAAATCAACACTATAATCCAGCAAGGCCTCGGTACTATCCTTGTGCCACCCGGGCAAACCGTGTGGTAGGAGGGTGAAGTACCGGGGTCATTTATTAAATATTCAAACCCGCTGCTGTAATGTCATTAAAACTTGATAAAATTAGCGTCTTGGTTGTAGAAGACATCCATCCCATGCGAAATCTCATCATCGGTGTGCTTGAAGCCCTCGGCGTGGGCAAAGTCTACAGCGCAGAGCATGGGGGAAGCGGTTTCGCCGAATTCAAGAAATTCAATCCTGATATTATCATAACAGATTGGGAAATGGAGCCGGTCAGCGGCTTTGAAATGATAAAAAACATCAGAAACGACCCAAGCTCCACCAACAAAACAGTTCCGATCATCCTGATAACCGGCTACAGCGCAAAAAACAGAGTCATTAACGCCCGTGACGTCGGCGTAACCGAGTTTTTAACCAAGCCATTTACGGGGCAAGATCTGGCGAAAAGAATAACCCATATCATCAATCGCCCTAGGGATTTTGTGGAAACACCCCAATTTTTTGGACCCGATAGACGACGCAGAAAAATCGATGAATATGAAGGTCCCAAAAGGCGACAAGCTGACGACGGCCAAAAAAATGGTAGCTGGGACATCCATATTGAGTAATTGTTTACGAATACATGCTAAAAATAAATGTGCATGTATAATGTGCCTGTATTAAAAAAAACATGTCTTTTATCGAAGAGCATATCTATGAACAAGCCTGAGTCCAAAGTTAAAATATATAAAGCATCAAAAAGCCTACAACTGAAAGCAGGCACCGGAGACCTAACTCCGGATAAAATTTTGAAAGCCGACCGCATCATCGAAGACAATACAATTGATTTCTCGGAAATATCCAATGACTTTCTAATGGCTCTTCTGGATGGCATTAGAAAAGCAAAAGCAGGAGCGGGAACACCGGAAGATCTGATAAGTGGACTCATTAGACCCATCATGTCCCTGAAAGCTCATGGAAAAATGTTTAAATATGATCTAGTCACGGCTCTCGCCGACATCGTCCTTGGCTTTCTCGAACATGTCAGAGAACTGGACGCTGATGTCATTGACATTGCCGAAGCACACCACAGAACCCTTAGCCTGATTATTAACAAGGGGATCAGAGGGGATGGCGGAGGAAGTGGCCCATTGTTAAAGGCAGAACTAAACGATGCCTGTCGTCGTTATTACACGAAAAACCCACATAATTTTATCAATCACTAAGCGTCTATCCAGAAAGTCATGAATGGACACTAAAACAATAACAAGAATCAGAAAGACAACCGCCTCGCCTGACGGATTTGGGGAATAGACTCTATTTTCGAGAAGACCTCATCTGAAAGAGGAGAATCAATTGAAACCAGTGCAACTGCTGTCTGACCCGAACCAACACGCCCCAAACGAAAATCAGCAATATTGCATCCAGCATCTGCCAAAATAGTTCCCAACGCACCAATCATTCCAGGTTTGTCATCGTTCTTAATCAAAAGCATATAGGAACTCACAGCTGCTTCGATAGGCACAGACTCGATCTGAACAATTCTCGGTTCACGCCCACCGAACAACGTCCCCATTACGCTGTGAACACCATCTTCGCAATTGATTTTTACACCAAGCGCAACAGGCCAATCCCCAACATCTTCACTATAAGTATCAATGACATTAATCTTCATTGATTTTGCAATTTCAGGAGCATTAACCAAGTTAACATGATCCGACATCGTGGATAAAATAGCAGCAAGAACACTCGCCGTTAAAGGGCGTGTATTAACCTGCGTCACAGCTCCTATATAGGAAATTTCTATGGATTTTATCCCGCTCTGGACAATCTGTCCGGCCAATTTTCCGACTTGAGTTGCAAGCAGCATATAAGGTTTAAGCTTGGGCGCATCTTCTGTAGAAATTGACGGCGTATTAATAGCATTGGTCACAGCTCCTTTCAGCAAAAAATCAGACATTTGCTCAGCAACCTGAATAGCAACATTAACTTGTGCTTCAGATGTAGACGCTCCCAAATGAGGGGTACAAATCACATGCGGATGCCCGAATAAAATATTGGATTGCGCAGGCTCAACCTCAAAAACATCCAACGCAGCACCGGCAACATGCCCACTATCAAGTGCGGCTTTTAAATCCGCTTCAACAATCAAACCACCCCGCGCACAATTGATAATCCTCACATTTTTTTTCATCTTGGCCAATGCAACGGAATCAATCATTTTATTGGTTTTTTCGGTTTTAGGAACGTGGATCGTAATAAAATCCGCAAGTGCGTATAGCTCATCAAGAGAGGTTTGGCGCACCCCTAATTCATCAGCACGTTCAGCCGTTAAAAAAGGATCATACGCAACAACATCCATCCCGAGTCCCAAAGCCCGATTAGCAACGATCGCCCCGATATTTCCGCATCCGATCACACCCAAAACTTTGGAATAAAGCTCAACCCCCATAAATTTGCTTTTTTCCCATTTTCCGTCATGGGTTGATGCCGATGCCTGAGGAATCTGACGCGCCAATGCCATCATCATCGCCAAAGCATGCTCTGCGGTTGTAATGGAATTCCCGAAAGGCGTATTCATCACCACAATTCCAGCAGCCGTCGCGGCAGGAACATCAATCGTATCAACCCCTATTCCGGCCCGACCAATAACCTTGACGTTTTTTGCCGCTGCAATCACATCCGCATTAACCTTTGCAGAAGATCGACAGGCTATCCCGTCATAGCCCCCGACAATTGCTGTCAATTCTTCTGGGGACAGTCCGGTTTTAATGTCAAATTCAATTCCGTTACGGACAAAAATTTCTTCTGCTTGCTTATCCATTTTATCGGCAATAAGGACTTTTGGCATAACACTCTCCATAGCTAAATTCAGAAAGGAAATACTAGAATGATTCCTACCGCAACGCAAACAAAGTAAAAATGCCAGATTTTAAGCACACACAAGCAAAAAACATGTGGATTCTTCCAAGACTAATGTTTGGAAATCGCCTAAAAAACTCTAGTATCAAGCCATGCGCAACATACTCCTGTATTCAACATCCGCCTTGATCATAGGGCTTGCCCTATCCGCCTATGCCGGAACACAGAAAGATCTCACTTCAATGCAACCAACAACGGTTGAGGATGCGCTAAATTCGGTTTCCCAACTCAAGCAGGAAAACGATTCTCTTAAAGCCGCACTCAACTTAATCTCTCGTCTCAAACAAGAAAACGAGTCCCTCAAAGCTGCGCTCAATCAGGGTGACACAGAAATATCATATAGCAATCGCAATACGGAAAATGATCCCATCAATAAGACCAACATCAAACAAATTACAACGAACCCAACCGAACAGAAAGCCTTAAAAAAGCCCGAGCCAAAAACAACCCAAATTGTACAATCACGCGAGACACGCGAAGTAGGAAATATTGAAACTGAAAACACAGGCTTTATTCTCCAACCTAGACTGGATACATTCGCGAAACTTGGAAAAGACAGATCATTACTTGGAACACAACTTTTTTATCCACTGGGCTGGAATGGGCGTCGCTTAACATATACAGACATACGCCTTATCGCTGATAATCAACATGACTTTGAAGGAAATATCGGATTAGGCCTGCGCTATATCCCCAAAGGCACGGATATGCTTTTGGGGACATACGGCTTTTTCGATCACAGGAAATCATCCGCCGACAATTTCTACTCTCAAATTACTTTAGGCGCAGAACTTTTAACGCCGGACTATGATTTCAGGATCAACAGCTATCAAAGCCTGAATGGTGCAAAAACCATCAGCAATTCAAGCCAGACATCTCTACGCTTTGTAGGCAGCAATCTGCTAGCAGATCAACGAGTTGACACTCAGAAAGAAGTGCCACTCTCAGGATTTGATGCCGAAGCAGGCATAAAACTTCCTTTCCTCAAAGAAGCAAGAATCTACGGCGGCGCCTTCCATTTTTCAGGAGACGAAGATATTTCCCTTACTGGATTAAGATCACGAGTCCGGTGGCGTGTGAATGATTGGTTTCAATTAGGGCTTGAACACCAATGGGATGATATTCGAGGAAATTCCGATCTCGCCGAATTCAGAATTCGCATTCCACTGGGCAAAAAACCAATTGGTAAAAAACCAACCGGAATTTACGCCCGTCTGAATGAAGATATTGTAAGAGACATTGATATCGTAACGCAGGCAGTCTCAAAAACAACTTATCCGGTGCAAGGGGAAAAAGTCGTCAATAACGACACAAACTCGGCACTTAAGGTTTATCATGTTGATAACACCGCAGCAGCCGGAGGAAACGGAACAGCAGAAAACCCGTACGACACACTTAGTGCCGCAACAACGGCCTCAACGGCCAATGGAATGATCTATGTCCATGCCGGAGACGGCACCAATACAGGCCAAAATTCCGGCGCAACACTCAACAAAGTTGGCCAAAAATTAATTGGCTCCGGAACATCTCTTACACTGGCAAGCATGGGTTTGAGAGTAAACGGATTATCAGCATCGACAACTGTCCTTGAGGCAACATCCGCACCAACCATTGGCAACACGTCTGGCAACGGCATCACAATTAGTGCCGACGATGTTCAAGTTGCAGGCGTTAAAGTATCAGGAACAACGGGACATGGAATATATGTCGCCAACTCGGATAACGTCAAAATTTCAAACTCGACAATCGATAGCATAGGAAACGGAACAACCGATTACGGCATATATACCCTATATACAACAGCAGGCCCCTGGACAATGAATGTCTCCGATAACACAATATCAAACAACTTTAACACAGGCCTTTATATTCGAGCTCAAAACGCAGCGAATGTCACATCCCAAATCACAAATAACACCATCTCAGGCAACGGAGCTTACGGAGCCTATATCCGCGGAGAATCTACATCCGTAATAGATAACGCAATTTCCGGCAATACGATTTCCGGTAACACCAGCCACGGAATTTATATGAATTCCACAACAACCTCAGATCAGACAAATAATCTGACCAACAACGTAATCACTGGAAATAATGCCTACGGTGTTTACATGCTTGCACAAAATTCCAGCACAATGGACACAACCATATCCGACAACTCTCTCCTCGGGAATTTCAGTTACGGGATAGCCAACGTAAGCCAGACAAGCAGTTCTTCAGACGCAACAATCAGAAACAACCGCATAAAAAACAATGCCAGTTATGGTGTTTATCTAAATGCACAAAACAGCTCGACACAAACAAATCTAATTGACACAAACGCCATAGAAAATAATAGCAACTATGGCTTATATGCGTACACCCAAACATCAGCCAATATGACGACAAATATTTTAAACAACACAATCACAGGAAATAGCAATACCGGCTTGTACCTCCGTGCAACAAACAGCTCGACACATAGCGGCCTTTTGCAGGGAAATACAATGACATACAATTCGGGTTATGGGGCATATATTGACGACGACTCGACCATTGCCATGACCGCCGATTTGGGCGGCGGTGGGCTTAGCAGCACCGGCAATAACAGTATTTTTGCCAACACTCTGCAAGATATTCGCGTTGACCTGAACGGAGCAGAACTCAAAGCAGAAAACAATTGGTGGGGCACAGCAGCAGGACTTCAAACTATAGAAAGAACCCTAGACGTAGGAAGTACCATTGACTCTGACCCTTTTCTAACGGCAGACCCAAACCAATAGCCTTTATAAAACAGCCCCTTGCGCCAAACGTGCCTTTCCTATATTCCAGTAATATGAGCATCCAATTTTCCAAACTGCCAAATGGCCTTCGTATTGTCACTGACTCCACCTCCGGAATAGACAGCCTTGCAATCGGAATATGGGTTGGCGTTGGAACCCGTCATGAAAAATTATCTGAAAACGGGATAGCCCACATGCTCGAACACATGATATTTAAAGGCACCCCGACCAGAACATCCAAACAAATATCCGATTTGGTTGAAGACGCAGGCGGTCACTTTAACGCCTATACCGGACGGGAAACCACAGCATACTACGTACGCATCCTCAACGATCATCTTGACCTGTCTTTAGATGTCTTATCGGACATGCTTCAGAACTCGACTTTTCCTGAAGACGAAATAGAGCGCGAACGCGCAGTTATTCTACAAGAAATAAAAATGTACGAAGACAACCCCGATGACCTTGTATTTGAATATGCTCAGAAATCAGCCTTTCCCGAACAAGCTCTGGGAGCTTCAGGATTGGGCACACCGGAAATCGTAGGCAAAATCTCTCAAACAGACCTCAAAAAATATATCGCAACACATTACGCTCCGGAACGCATAGTGATCTCCTGTGCAGGCGACATCGACCACGATATTTTCACAAAAAAAGTGGCGCACTATTTCACAAAAATTCCTGCTCCCAACCAAACCGGTGGCGATTCAGGATATTGCAAAGCACATTATGCCCCAACAGCATCTCGCATTGATAAAGACACAGAACAAGCCCATATCATCATGGGATTTGAAGGTCTGGCACGCCTTGATCCACGTTACCCTGCACAACGAATTCTCTCGAATATTTTGGGCGGAGGAACGTCTTCACGCTTATGGCAGGAAGTCCGTGAAAAACACGGACTAGTTTATACAATTCAAAGCTTTCAGGATAGCTATCAGGATGGCGGCTTATTCGGCATCTATGCGGGAACAGGTCCCGATGAACTTGAAAAACTTGTCCCTTTGGCCATCGACCAAATCCGGAGTATGAAAGACAGCGTAACAGATCAAGAACTCACCCGCGCCAAAACACAAATTACATCCAGCACACGCATGGCACGTGAAAAAATGATGACCCGCGCAGACCAACAAGGACGTTACGTATTAAACCACGGAACACCATTTGAAGTCTCACCCTTTGTCGAAAAAGTAAATGCCGTCACGGCACAAAATGTCATTGATCTAGCCAATGATATTTTTGCGCGCCCCCTATTGCTCTCGGCAATCGGCCCGATAGGCAAACTCATCAGCACCGAAGACATACAAAACAAACTGATTTCCTGAAAACAACACACCCTAGGCACGCCCGACTTCAGACGACATCAATCGCGGATCGATCCCCATACGGGCATAAGCACGATCCCATCTTTGATCCAGAGGCGTATTAAACAAAAGATCATGATCGGCATCCATCACCAGCCATACATTTTCCTGAAGCTCTTGTTCCAACTGCCCTGCGCCCCATCCGGCATAGCCCAAAACCAATAAACCTTCTCTAGGACATTCCCCCGTAGCAAAAGCCTGCAACACATCCAGATTGGCACTAACTGAAAAACGCTCATTCACCTTGATTGTATTTTCATGCACAAAATCGGACGTATGAAGCAAAAACCCGTGCTGCGTTTCAACCGGCCCGCCATTCAATAACGCAACATTTTGGCGAAAAATTTTAACATCACCCAATCCCGCTTCGACCATCAACTGGGCGAACGAAAAGTCTTCAACAGGACTATTGATGACCAGCCCCATAGCCCCCAGCGCATGGTGAGACACTATAAAAATAGCAGCATGATGAAAACGAGGATCGCCCATACCGGGCATCGCCAATAACAATTGACCCGTCAGATAGGAAGAATGAGAATGTGTTGCCATACCGACAGTATAGCCGGATTACCCATCAAATAAACTAGAAAAGAAAAAATGGTGGACCCAATCGGGATCGAACCCGCCGCTTTGCGGCTACTTTATACTATGTCGGTTCGATTCACCCGATTACAACAAATTATGATTTTTTGAAAAAAATGGTGGACCCAATCGGGATCGAACCGACGACCTCTTGCATGCCATGCAAGCGCTCTCCCAACTGAGCTATGGGCCCCCAAAAAAGGATGGGCTATGAATATTCAATTCACAGCCCCTAATCAAGTAGAATTTGAAAAAAACAGTTATTTTTTCAATGAATCGCGGATCTCACGCAACAAAACAATATCTTCGGGCGTAGGAGCAGACGAAGAAGGCGACTCTTCTTCCTTTTTCTTGAGCTTGTTCGTTCCTTTAACAATCCAAAACACAAACCATGCCACAGCCAAAAAGTTAATCACGGCATTAATCATCATACCATAACTGATAACCGGAGCACCGGCTTGCTTGGCGGCTGCCAAAGTAGCATAGCTTTGATCGCCACCCAACTGGACAAAATAATTTGAAAAATCAACACCAGCCATCATCCAGCCAACAATCGGCATCAAAATATCCCCAACCGCAGAATTGACAATCGCGGTAAAAGCAGCTCCCATCACAATACCAACAGCCATATCAATGACATTGCCACGCGCGATAAAATTCTTGAATTCTTTAAACATTTGATCTCCTTTTTAAGGTCTGGAAGACAAATTCTTGGCATAAAAAAACCGCCGGATCAAGTCCGGCGGCTTTAAAATACTTACTGCATAGCAACCTACTGACGATTACCCATAAAATGGAGCACGTACTGAAACATAGCAATGAAACTGATATACAAGTTCAACGCACCCATCCAGGAAATACGGCTCGCAATTTCGGGATCAGTGCGAGGAGAATAAATCTGCTTCATATTCTGTGTTTCCCAAGCTGTCATTCCCGCAAATACGATAATGCCAGCAGCAGAAATAACATTCCCCATAAGGGAAGACTCAACAAACATATTGACCAAGCTCAAAACGATCAGACCGATCATCCCCATCACAAGGAAACTACGCATCCCGCTCAAGTCACGCTTGGTGGAATACCCATAAAGGCTCAGTCCGGCAAACATCGATGCGGCAACAAAGAAGGCCTTAGCGATGCTTTCACCCGTAAACAGGGCAAATATCGAGGCAAAACTGACCCCGTAAACGGCAGACAACAGCAGAAACGAAATCCGCAAAGCATTGGATGACATTTTGGCCGGATTAAACCCGAAAAAAACAATCGCGAGTGGAGCTAAAATAACAATCCATTTTTGTGGCCCACCTAAAAGCATTTGCAATAACTCCGGTGAATTACCAACAAAAAAGGAAACAATCGCCGTAACCAGAACACCCAAAGACATCCGGCTATAAATGCGCAACATATGAGAGCGCAAACCGGCATCAAACGAGCCTTCTTTCGCGCTTGATCGCGACATAAACGAAGAATTGTCAGACATTCTTTTCCTCCTTAGGGGGTATATAATTTTACACCTTACTTATATAGACTAATTCTAACTCAAGGCAAAGCAAAAGCGGACATAAAGCATGAAAAAAGATCCTGTTAAGAATCAATTGCTTATGCCATCCTAACCCCATGATGTCTTACAACCTTCTCGAATGGATGGAGTTTTTCAGCTATGCGGCAACCATTATTGGTATTCCGCTCGCTATTTTCATCTTTTACCATCAAGAAAGAAAGGAACGCAGCATCGAGTTACTGGAAATTTACGACAAATTGATGGGACACTACACCGAAATCCAGAATAAATTATTTGACCACCCAGAACTGGATATTCACGACAACCCGTTAAAAAATATCGAGGACGCCCGCCGCCAGTACATTCTTTATGAAATGGTCATTTCTTTATTTGAAAGAAGCTTCATTCTCCTACACGGAGAAAACGACCCCGAGTATCACAGAATGTGGAATTCATGGCTTGATTACATCAAACAATGGCTTGTCCACCAAAACTTCAGAGATCAACTCCCCCATTTGATGAAAGGCGAAGACAAAGACTTCGTCGCCTATATAGCTCAAATTTCAGGACTAGACCTAAAACCCTAAAAGGCATTTTCCCACATGACTTTTGAAACGCCTCTCTGGATTTTACTGGGCTTTGCGGCCTCACTGTTCAATACTGCCATTCCCTTAATACAAGAGAAAATAAAAGCCGACGGATTTGCCCTTGCCGTCTGGGTCAAAATCGCCGTTGTGATTTTCTCCTTTCCTGTTGTTCTGTATATGGGTTTTCCGACAGACATCGGCTTTTACCTAATGACCGCCATTTCTGCGGCAATATGGTGTATCAACGATATTATTTACTTTCGAACAATTCCGGTCGTGGGGGCAGGTGTCGTCTCGCGTATCCTTCCGGCCTCAGTTATCTTATCTTTTGTTGTTTGGTTTGGATTCGACCCACAACTTTTGAACGACTATCTGGAACGTCCATGGCAAGCCACAGCCTTATGCCTGATTGTTTTACTATCCGTTACCTTTTCAATCATGATGAAATCCTGCCCGATCACATGGAAAGGCATCCGCATGATTTGGCTTGTCGTCATCGCAGCCGCCATCGGCCCCCTGATTGATAAACTCTCTTTAGGCTACGCCCCTGCTGCAAACGCCCCGTTTGCCTTCATGTTTTCCCAAGGATTGATAATGCTGGTGTTTTGGGCAACATTTAGCCTAATCAAAAAACCTGTTTCCCGCGCTGTCTTTTTTTCCCCTGCCTCTCTCAAAGCCGGTTTATCGATCGGCGCCGTTGCAACCGTCAAAATGGCTCTGAAATTCCAGGCTTTAATCTATTGCGACCATCCCGCCCTTCTTTCCGTCATTTTATTTACGGATGCTCTATGGATTATATTTTACTACAGACTGACGGGACGAGAAGACCACAGTAAAATCTGGGCTGGTATAGGATTAGTCGCTTGTGCGGCAGCGTTGGTACTAGTCAAAAGCCTCTAATCGGGCTAAATTGACGTCAGAATAATTTTTTAAAAGGAAAGTTTGACGATGAAAGTAAAATTTGTCATATTACTCGGACTTGGTCTCGCAACTTTGGCACTCTCCGCTTGTAACAATACAATGAACGGAGCAGGCAGAGACATGGAACGCTGGGGAAAGACTGTACAAGATACATTCTGATCCAGTAAAAAACGGATAGAAAAAGGACATCAAAATGACCCGCTTGCTCACACTCACGCTGACGGCTGCTTTAATCGTGCTCACCTCTGACTTAACCGCCCATGCTGCAAATGAAACGGCACAATCTGATGTCACTCAACAGAGCAAAAGCGGAATTTCTAGCCCTGCTTATTCTGCATTTGAAGACCCTGCACCATTTGATCCCTCTACGATTGAACCAGCTTCAGGTGAAGAAATTCAAACAACCGACGAATCGCCCAATACCGAAATACCAGAAACAACCAGTGCAACCAAAGGCGCACTATAAAAAGCCTTGCCGCTTTTTATTTTACCACTTTTTTAGGCAATAAAATCCATGCCTGACCTTTAGACTTCATGACTCCAGCCATCGCTCCGGCATGATCTCCATACCCCCAGAATAAATCACCACGCACAGGCCCTTTAATAGCACCTCCTGTGTCCTGGGCAACAACCAAAGACCGGATTGAAGAATCCGATCCATCAGGATGCCCAATATCCAGAAAAATAGGCGCACCATAAGGAAGAAACACAGGGTCAATCGCCAAAGACCGTTCAGGTGACAACACCACTCCTTGCGCTCCAACTGACCCATCCGTTTTCAAGGCGCGGAAAAAGACATAGGACTGGTTTAGCCTCATAACATCACGTCCTTCTTTAGGATGAGCAATCAACCACGCCTTGATTGTTTGCATCGACACATTATCTTTGGTCAAAGCTCCTCGTGCAATAAGCTCTTTTCCTATCGCTGTATAGATATGCCCGTTTTGCCCGTCATACCCAACGCGCATTACCGTATCATCAGGAAGAACAACAACTCCAGACCCTTGAATTTGTAAGAAGAATGCATCAATCGCACTATCTACCCAAACCAAAGCGGTATCAACCTGATCCGGCAATTTTCCATCTTCAATAGCGGCGCGATCTTCATAAGGTTTCAACTGACCACCCAGAACCCTCCCCGCGA
Source organism: Micavibrio sp. UBA5572 (assembly GCA_002425415.1). GTDB lineage: Bacteria > Pseudomonadota > Alphaproteobacteria > Micavibrionales > Micavibrionaceae > UBA1573. Next base: position 30,295 of record DIMG01000026.1, on the reverse strand, counting down.
TCCGTTGTCCTTTTAATTCCTCTCGAAAATCACCCAAATTGACCATCACCAAGTCCTGAGGCCGCGAGCGCAAAGGAATCGAAAAACGATCCGTTCGCGTTAAAGACCCGTATAATGTAGGCTCATAATAACCTGTAAAAAGCCCTTCAGTTTTTTCTTTATCAGACAAAAGATAAGGAACAAACCACGCCTCGAAAAAAGCACGAGCCTCCTCAACCGTTGACAATTCCCAATTCGGAATATGACGACACATATCCTGCCAATCACCATAATTTCCCATCTCCGGCTTAATCCCGAATGTTTTTTTCGAATCGCCCTTCAAGATTTTTTCACACGACAAATAAAGAGGCATCAACGCTTTTTGCTGAAGATCATCATGCCACCCGTCAATCTGATTAAAAGAAACCAACTTCAAATCCAATTCTGGCATTGTAGCTTTCTCGCTTTGAGAGGGAACAGAAGCACAACCAGAAAGACCGAGCAGAACAGGCATTAAAAACAAAAAGATCATGGAAATACGGAAGAATACGGACATAAAAAGCTCCATAAAAAAACAACAGCCGGATGATACCATCCGGCTGTTGAAATTGAAAAGACTATACTACGATCAATCAGCAAGTTTACCGATGCCTTGAGCAGCTTTGCCCATAGCGCCAACACCACCACGCAAGCTACTAATCATACCCGAAGTCATCTGTGATCCACCGATCGCAGCATAGTTAGTCAGATTCTGAGCAGGATCGCCAGCCATATCACCGAATGTATCAACCGAAGCCCCCATCCAACGCAGGATTTTATTTGGAATAAGATCAATCAGCTTAAAGGACGATAACGCCATAATATACATGACCACAGCATACATCACAGTATAGAAGAACTGGTCAATCGGCCCACGAACCATATCCATCACATCCCCCGCATCAGGTGTCCCACACGTCACAGGAGACATATTGACCCCCCCAACGTTGTAAACAGCCAAATCGAAGATCGAGTTAAAGACAATTGCCATCGCAGCAAAGATACTAACAGATGCAATCAACCCAAAAACAATCAGAATAGGTCGCAGGAAAATTTCAAAGATCAGGAAATATCCATTCAAAGCAGCACTTCCTGGCAAACCGTCTCCGTCAATCCGCATATGAGCCAATGCCCAAAGAGGGACACCGACCATTGCTTCAAAGATACCTTTAATCCAGTTACCCACCGCAAAGAAGAAGTAAACAAAAGGAAGAAACGGCAAAACATAGTACAAGATAAATCCGGCCGTCAAAGTCGTCGACGCAGCTGTATAGAAAAGGGAAGACGCACCTCCAGCCAATGGACCGAGAATCTCTCCACCAAATATCTGCCCAACCTGACCTGTCAAAGCCAGAGCCAGATTTCGGATCGACGCTTCAACCAAACCTTTACCCAAACCTGTTAGCAGAGCCAGCGGATGGGTTGTTTGATTCACAGGATCTCGCAGGTCAAACAATCCACGCGTTCCAAATAACCAGTTCAAAAAGTCATAAGCCATGTTGCCGGATTTTGGCTTCATATTCATTGAAGCACCCTGCCACGCCATATCAATTTTGTACAACGCGCCGGCCGCAATAATTTCTTGCCCGCCTCGCTCTGTTTTCATTGTCCCAACTGATGATGGTGATGCAGCAGCAGAGACAGTGGTCCCCTGTTCATTCATTTTTTTCTGGGTCATGATGCTGGATTGAATCATCGGCCATTTGGAAATCTGTGGCGTTTTCCACGCCGCACCAGCCAAAGCCCCGTTAACCTGAGCAATCTGGTTATACCACATACCCGCCCCAGCCCATCCACGAGCCAATTGATCATCGGTAATAATATAATCGGCACTTCCGGCATTTGAAATATTATCAATCTCGGCATAAAGACCCGCCCGAATGATATTTTCAACAATCACTTTTTCCAAAACACCAGTTGTGGCTGTTTTAGGAACAAGCCCCGGAGACCCTGACGCATAACCCGGATCGCTACACACGTCTCCATCAAGATACGCAACGGTAACCTCATTGATCCAGTCTGACGTTGGTTCTGACTCATTAGACGCACTCAAATTCTTTTCATCCGCAGGGCACATTTGTTGAACGTGATAAATTGAACGGATTTTAAAGTCCTGATTACCCGAAGTATCTATGACGGCACTGACACCACTATCTTTACAATATCCGTTATGTTTCCAGACCTTGCCGTTATATTCGCCCCATAAATGCTGAACAAATTCATAATACCCCTGCTGAACAGCCAATGCTCCCGCATCATTCAGTGCAGCCTGCGGCAAAACCAATTCACCGCATAATGGTTCCACATTCCCTAACTGTGTAGAATGATTTTCTGTACAACCACGATCACCAAAACGAACAGTAAAACTGGTGTTTTCGAAAAACGACATAGCCCCGCTATAATCAGTTGTTTCAAGAAGCGCAAAGTTCGTATCTGCAGGCCCTTTTCGAACCAGATAAGCATTGATAATTGTATCCGTTTCGTCAGTAGCAGATCCTAGTTTTGCAGAACAATCGCCAAAACTTCCAGCCGTGGGCTTGACTGAAGACTCCATATACCCTTCTTCAATAGCCTTACAAGCATGGGCAAGCATCATAAACTTAAGCAAACCATTCACTTCAGGCTTTTGGGGCTTGGAAACCATTCCTTCAATCAGGTGTCCGGAAGTCAGCTCACTATTAAAAATCAACCAACCGTTTGTCGCAAAATTCGAACCATATTTTGCGGCATATAATACAATATATTGGGCAGAATTAAGTCCGTATCCGATAGGAACCAACAAACCAATAGCAATTACCAAACGCAACGGAGCCCAAACAGTATTGAACCTTTTCCCGAAAGGAACACCGGTTTGGGCTGTTTCAGCAACAATAACCACAACAAAATATAAAACGATAAACATCGCAATAACCAGCAAACCAATGCTGTAAAACTCATACAAAGCATGAAGAGCATCATGAAATGGCCACGGAAACGAAGAAGGAGTATAAACTGTACCCGACGCAACCAAAGCTGATGTCGAACGATAACAAGGGGTTAATTGAGAAACGCAAGAATCAAAAATATCGGGTATACCAAAAACACGATCAAGAAGAATAAACGCCAAATCCTGATCTGGCCCGAAGGGTTGCAAGGATGACCCGAAGAAATAAGGCAAAGACATCGCCATAGCATGAGGCATAACCAAAGAGGCCAGCATCACGACCCCTTGAATGATCATCAGGAAAAGACCCAATAAAATAACGTAAAACAGGATGATTTGGTCAATATGTTCACGACGATAGCGTAAACCACGCCCCGCAGCTGCAATCACATCAAAAACAGAAAATTTTCCAACATTATGAATATTTAGATAAGAATGCCCCTTGGGCAGCAACCGAACACCGGAATACACCTGAGCTATAAAAAACGCAAAATAAGCAAAACCGCTAAAAAACAACTCAGAAAGGCGCGGTATAATCTGTGGAAACAGAGCATATTTCACCATTCGAAGGGTTTGATTACCAGACACCGCCATATTCTCTCCTCAATACTTAGACCACCCTTATCATTATAACCGATTTTAAGGGTATTTTCCTCAATAAAATGCCTTGCCACCCGAAAGTGGCTTTAAAAATGTTCTTATGACCCTGGCCCCGCCATCTTGTCAGCCGTTCCGGACGAAATGGCTTTCCCGGCAGATTGACCAACCCCTTTTGCAAAGCCACCTAAACCTTTACCAATCTCACCAGTTAAATGATGCCCTGCAAAAGCAGTATTGCGAACCAGATTTTCTGCAGGATCACTAGCATCATCATGGAAGGTTGGAACTGGCTGCAAGAATCGGAGCAATTTATTAGGAATAAGATCAATCAACTTAAACGAAGCCATCGCCATCATATAAAGGATAATCGTGTACAAAACCGTATAAAAGAACGCATCCAAAGAATCCCTGAAGGATTGCATAAAATCCCCTGCCGGAGTAGGACTCGTAGATGACAAAGTGGTTAAATCAAACCCTGCCACATTCACCACCACCAAATCAAAAATTGTATCAAGGACACTAACAAGAGCTGAAAAAGTTATAACAGCGGCCAAAAGTCCAAAAACAGTAAAAATAGGCCGAAGCATAATTTCTAATAAAAGGAAATATCCTTTGGAGGCAGCATTACCAACACCTTCCCCATCCAATCTCAAATGCGCCAACGCCCATAATGGAACAGCAACCATCGCTTCAAAAATGGATTTAACCCAACGACTCACCGCAAAAAAGAAATACATAAAAGGAAAGAACGGGATTAGATAGTATAAGACAAACCCAATAATCAGACCCATAGTCGCAAAACTGAGAAGTACACTCCCACCTTCTTCGAAAGCAGCTCCTAATTCTTCTGATCCGGCACCTGAAAGCAATCCTCCAAAACCAGAAACAAGTGTCCCGACTCCAAGGGAAACAATTGTTTTATTGATAATGGTTTTTCCCAACATAGCCAATTTCGACAACGGAAAAACACCATCATTTCCACGAACATCCATCAAACCGGATTCTTGGAAGATAAACATAAACATGTTCCGGATAGGGTCATTGGCAACAGTTCCGGGTTTCGGCCTCGCAGTCACACTATCATCTGAAACTGTTTCATAAACCGTTGAAAGAAGACGCGCCATTTCTACATCAATAGCAGGATTATCCAGATTAGAGCCGCTGGAGAACTTGTCCATCGTCATATTTTTTCCATTCACAGTGCCAACAGAAAAACGCTCTTTGGGATTACTTGAACTCTCAAGTGATTTTTTAACTGACGCAACATGTTCCATGACCATCGGATAAGCTGTTGGGGTTGGAATAGTAAAGACGGCATCAACCATTGCTCCGTTAAAGTCGGCAATTCTGTTGTACCAGATCCCTGCGCCACCCCAGCCACGATCAAGGACTTCCGTTTGCATTTCCAAATCCGCAATAGTCGTCGTCCGCATATTCACAATCGCCGCATCAATACTGGCATTAAACGCTGCCTGGAGATTCGTCCGCATATCACGATAAAAATCCGCACCCGCAGGATTTAATTCCGTAGAAGACAATGGCGCGCCCCAACCAACAGACGGGCCGGAAAATGTATAGGAGGCTGGAATTTTATCCATAAATCTCAAAATATAGGCCATATTCTCACCATATATTCTCAAATCATTATTATTCCACAACGTTGCCACATATTTAAAATAAGCATCATAGACATCCGTAACCATAGTCACATCTTTGGAATTGATTGGGATAGTCAACTGACCACAATACGGCTTAACACCAGCAATCTCTTTAACGTATTTAGAATCTTTCTCGCCAAATGTAATAACAATATCACCGCCGTGAAACATATTCAAAACCGTAGGGTAAGCACTCGATGATGTCATCAACGTAGCGGAAGCTGGAGACGTTCCATTCGCAGGAATAACAAAATAAGGCTGGATATCTGCCTTTTGCGCACCATAAGCAATCTTATAGCCTGCCTTACAGGTATGAACGAGATAAAAGAAATTTATCAAACTGCTCACGGGTTGGATTTTAGGTTTCCCGACCATTTCTTGTGGAGACAAACCCATCGGATTATTATAAGCTGATGCAGAAATTACTTCGTTAAAAGCCAACCAACCATTTGTCGCAAGGCTTGACCCCCATTTGGCCATAAATAAAGTAAAATACTGCCCCGTATTATATCCATACGACAACGGCAACAAAAGCAAGACAGCCAAAATTAAGCGGATGGGTCCATATATGGACGGAAAACGTTTCCCGAAAGGAACACCAGTCTGAGCCGTTTCCGCCATCAGGGCAAAAATATAGTAAATAATAATAAACAGCGCGATAACCAGCATCCCATAACTGTAAAACCGGAAGAGTGCTTGCATACCAAGTGCGAAACCTCCGATTCCAGCGCTTGTAACCGGATCAAAAATAGACCCAAAAAATCCTGGAACCTGAAAAACCTTATCAAGCATCATAAAGGCAACGTCATCTGTCGGGTCAGATGTAATAAACATGCTCAAAAACGGTGCCGCTGCTTGGGCGGACTGCGACAAAACCATAACAAATAAAGCCAGAAATTGGATCAAAAACAAAATCATAGCCAAAACAAATGTAACATAAACAGCATACTGGTCACTATGCCGCCATCCACCTTTCAAATTGGCCGCAGCTTCTGCCATAACGGAACGAACATCCAATTGCCCTTGAAAAGTCGGCAACAAAAAACGATGTCCTCGTGGAAACAATCCGACATTATAAAAGACCAGCGCCATAAGCTCGGCAAAGAAACCGGTATCCGGTGCAAGCGATTTAAACCTTGGAAAAACACGAGGCATAAAAAAGAAAGATGAAGCTTGACGAATAGAAATCATGATTTTTTCCCTCCGCTAGGCTTTGTTGGATCATTGGGCTGACCCGTCCCTTTAGGGGATGGAGTAGCTTTACCAGACCCCGAACTCGATCCAGAAGAAGACCCTGTTCCCGAACTTGGCGGTACAGGAGGAGTCGAAGAAGAAGAGGGAGGAGGAGCAGAAGATTGCCCTTGTGGAGGATTATTCCCACCTGCTTTTTTGGCAGCCTCTTGTTGAGCCTTAAGCGCTTGCTCTTGATTATACTTGACCTCTGCTTGCTGACCTATATCACGACCAGGTTCGTAAAGAGCATCCGTCACACCTTTACCCAAGCTCTTGGCATAATAGTTAATCATAACTGGCAACTGCGTTTGCAACTGATCGATCAAATCATCAGCATTATCACTAGCTCCGATTGTGCTCACACCAGCCCCTGACCAACGGGAAAGAATATTATCAGGAATAACGTCAATCAGCTTAAAGCTAGAAGTCGCAATCATATAGCACAACACAATATACATGATCGAATAGAAAAACTGATCGGCAACACCCCGTGCATTATCAAGAATAGTAGCATCCGTACTTGCGAACGGAACATCGGCGCCACCAAAATTGGTAACCAACAAATCAAAAATAGAGTTAAGCACAATCACCATGGCAGTAAAAACTGCAAAGGATGCCACCAACGAGAAAACAGTTAATATGGGACGTATAAAAATTTCCAACAGCAGGAAATATCCGCTACTTGCCGCCTCACCCGGAAGGCCTGGCCCACTTAAACGCAAATGAGCCAATGCCCAAAGAGGTACACCGATCAAAGCCTCAAATACAGTTTTGACCCAACGTCCAACCGCAAAGAAGAAGTACATAAAGGGCAAAAACGGCAAGACGTAGTGTAACAATACCCCTGCCGTCAAGCCAAGTGATGCAAAAGTCAAGGAAGCCGTTGACGCTTCACCAAACGCCTCACCAAGAGTATTCAATGCTGCAATATCCTTCCCATCAGCACTACCGGCTGCGGCGTGCAACAAACCCCCGATAGCAGAACTTCCCATAGCGGCCATCATCGCCAAAATGGACTTATCAACCAACACACGTCCAACAGCTGAAAGCTGCGCCATCGGTAAAGTTTCATCATTTGCGCGAATATCAAACATTTTAAATTCTGCAAACACCATTGCCATTGCATGTTCAACAGGGTTCGCATATTTTTGGTCATTCGGCTTAAACACCAAATTATTGCTGCTATCACGAACCTCCAACTGAATATGTTCATTTTCGTATAAATTTTGACAGATTTTATGAAGGTTATGTGCCAGCTCAGCAGTAAATTGGGCTTTTTCATCAGCAATATTAGAAGAAGTCGATCCTGATTTTCCAGGAGAATACTGCGAACAAAAACCGGAATTCATTCCGGCATCATTTTTGCCGCGATCTTCTTTTAACTTCTCCATCGCCATTGGCATTTTCTGGATGACAGGAATGGCACTAACGGCAGAAACAAACGATCCGTTTTTCTCGGAAATGCGGTTATACCACATACCGGCTCCGCCCCATCCCAATTCAACCATAGCAACATCCAACATCATCGGGTCAGCAAACCCCATGGATGAATAAGTCGTATCACCAATCGAATACATATCAACAGGGTTTGGAACATCTGTAAGTGCAGCATGCGCAACATTATAAGGATCATACAAAAATAATGTACTCGCCATCGCCAGATAATCATTCCAATACTGGGCGGGAATGGGCTCGGTACATTTCCCCATATTTTTACCATCATCTTGAGCTTCATCATAACTTTCATAACCATCGCCATTATCATCATTCAAACAATCACGGTCATCGCCCTTAATATTCCTGATAATCTGGATGTAATTCTCATAGTCAGAAGAAGTTCTTATATACTCACGGATAACGGCGAGCGAAGAGTTAATCTCCATCGTGGAAAGAGTTGCGCTATTACGTACCTGATCAAACAGGGTATAAAGCACAGCATAAAAATAAGCTTCAGAGGCCAAAAGCGACTCAGGATTATACCCGCTCACAGGAATATAAACTTCACCACAAACAGGCAAAACTCCACCCGGGAAATCCTTATACATCGTAGGATCGGAAGTATTCATATACCCCAGAACCAAACGGATGCCTGCTGAATCAGAATGGCTCAGAACCTGTCCAAATACATCGGTAGGGTCTCCAGTCACAACCCCAACGGGCGATGCATTATATGTTCCCCCGACCGATGAAATAATATCATTTAAACTGATAGCCTGTTGACCGTTAATAATATAAGGAAGCAAATAATAAGAACCATCCGTCCCGTCACCCATACCGGACAAACCGGAAGTGGCAGACATCAACGAACCCCAGAAATTGATCCGTTCACAAGATTTCATGACCATCAGACCTTTGAGCAAACCGCTCAAATCCTGATACCCTAAGACACCGATCAACTGCTCGTTACTCATACCAGTTGGGTTGGTTCCAGTTGCCATATTGAACGCCCCCCAAGCATTCGTTGCCATACCCGACCCCATTTTGGCAGTATAAAGAGTAATATATTGTGCAGAATTCAATCCATACGATGGTATTGGCACCAACAATCCAAAAGCCATAATCAGCCGTAAAGGAATCCACGTATTGGTTAAGGTTTCCCCCAAAGGACTTCCCGTCTGTGTAACGTCCCAAACAATCTCGATCACAAAATAAAGAAAGATAAAAACTGCAATAACAAACAAACCCCAACTAAAAAATTCCAGCATCGCATGCAGACCATTCTGGAATATATTGGGGGAAGGTCCATAAGTTGCAGGATCAGTGATAATAGCCGAATCGTATATTCCAGGAATACCAAGAACCCGATCCATCATCATAAAGGCAACATCATGATCCGGATTGGCTGTATTAAAAATATCCGGAATCCAGACTGCCGCGAAGGCAGAGGAAGAAAAAACAAGGTAAACAATAATTGCAGCAATAAACGCCAGAACAATGGTAGAACCACAAAGTAAAGCTCCAAAAACGATAATCTGGTCAATATTTCTCCACTTGAATTCAAGATGTCTCGCAGATTCAGCCAAGACATGGCGAATACCATAAGTTTTACGGGTGTGGAAAAAAGGATGCCCTTTGGGCAGCAAGCGCATACGAAGACAAAGCAACGCCAATAAATAAGGAATAGGGCCAAACCCCGAAAACAGCAAAGAGCCTATCCGGGGGAAAATCCCCGGAAGGAGAGAATAACCTAGAGCTTTGCCTGTTGTAACCTGCACCGCCTCACCAAGACCCATAAATACTGACCATACACCAATGGGGGCGCAGTTTTTTTAAAACCACTCCACCGCCTATCATTGTAGCCTGAAATTGATAAAATTTTATTTATTTTTAAACTTGGCCACAGCCCATAATAACATAAGGCCGGAATATCTTCCAGCCTTACATAAAAAACCTGCAGATCAACGACCTTCGAGAGTTATTTCACACGGGAAACATATTCGTCGGTACGGGTATCAATCTCGATTTTCTCGCCAATTTCCACAAAAGCGGGAACCAAAATCTCATATCCACTCGGCAAACGCGCCGGTTTCATGACTTTTCCTGAAGTATCGCCACGGACAGCAGGTTCGGTATAAACAACTTCACGCACCAGCTTAACAGGCGCTGTCACCGAAATTGGTTTACCCTCGTAAAAGGTGACTTCACATGGCATTTGCTCTTCAAGATACTTCAAAACCTCTTCAATATCGTCTTTAGACAATTCATATTGATTGTATTCTTCATCCATAAAGACATACATATCTCCAGCCTCATAAGAATAAGAGACTTGTTTGGTTTCAAGAATAATATCTTCGAATTTCTCGTCCGTTTTATAAACAGCTTCGGAATTACCCCCAGTCAACAAGTTGCGAAACTTAAACTTCATAACCGCAGCATTGCGACCTGATTTGTTAAGCTCGGCTTTTTGAATGACGATAGGCGTGCTATCAATCACCACCACATTTCCGGGTTTCAATTCTTGGGCGGTTTTCATAATTTATCCTTCTTTATCAAGACGTTATTTTTGGTATTCTGATAAAACTCGAGAAGCCGCACAGTCAGGGGTGATTGACAACAAAGTCTGTCACTCCAAATCTGTGCTTGTCTATCAAGCTTTGGAAGATGATCCAGAAATTTCTTCCAGACTCCCTCACATATTTGGTCTTCTTGATTCCACAATTCAAAGGATTGCGCAAGTACTTCCCGCAATGGAAGAGGAAAAGAGGCAAGATAAAGATCCAAAAAAGCTCTCATTTTAACCAGATGTGTACCTTTTTCCTGCACATAAATATTCCATATCATGGGTCGCCCAGCCATTTGCGCCCGCACAAAAGAATCTTCCCCACGGACAAAATTGGCCGTACATGTCCATAAAAGATAATCATATTGATCTTGAGAAACAAATGGTATGCGATAAATCATTAAAGAACCCCGTTTTTTCACCCCAAACCCACTCACAACAGGATGAAACACACGTACGGGGCAGGTATAAGTCAATAATTCATCAAAAATCTGTTCAATTGGTGCTGATTTGTAACAAAACAACGATAAATCGATACAATTTGAGTCAAATTCTGGCAAATTATAGCACTTCCGCCACTTATTTTGAGCCACAATATCATTTTGGAAGAGATCTCTTCGTTCAATTAAATCATGTTCCCGCAATAAACCACCCGATGTCACATCAAATCCCGGGAAAAACAGGGTTTTCTTTACCCCCATCATCGGATGAAGACTGGGAACAGCATGACAGGACAGCGCCCAGTCTTCTGCAGTTAAATACTCCAGATCAATCCAGATAGGTGGAATAGACCGATTTTTCATGACAGATAAAACTTGTTCCGGTAAATCACAAGCAAACGCTTCGATCACCAGATCGGCGGCTTCCCCGTAAACCAAAGCATTATCCCACACCACCACGTTGACAGACGGATCAGGAATCGGAACGATTTTAGTTAGACTGGACGGATCATCGATAAACAGGCGCACCGCCAATTCATCTTCAACAGCTAATTGCCGCGCCAACCGCCAACACACGCCCACATCACCGAAATTATCGATAACACGGCAAAATATGTCGACACAGCGTGGAAAATTCATACAATCGCTCTTCATCTCACAATCTTTTATGATATTTTGAGAGAAACAAGAAAGAAAAAAGAATGTCTCTATTGCACATTGTCACGGTTCCCGATCCGGTTTTAAAGCAAGTGGCCAATCCGATTGAAAATATTACGGCACAAATCAAACAACAAGCCACCGATATGATCGAAACCATGTACGAAGCCCCGGGTATCGGTTTGGCTGCTAATCAGGTGGGCGTTCTCAACCGTATGTTTGTCATGGACACCAATTACCGCAAAGAAAAAAGCTCACGCGATGCGATTGTCATGATTAATCCGGAGATCGTCTGGAAATCCGAAGAAATAAGTATCATGGAAGAAGGATGCCTATCTATTCCACAACAATATGCCGAAGTAGAACGTCCAAAATCTGTTCGCGTCAAATATATTGATCTTGGCGGACAAACCATGGAATATATCGGCGAAGACTTGGACTCTCACTGCATCCAACATGAACTCGATCACCTGAATGGTATTTTGTTTATCGATTATCTTTCACGCCTCAAACGCAATATGATTTTGCGCAAAGTTGATAGAATGAAAAAGGATGGTCTTATCCTTTAAAGAACATCCTCTTCATATACTCCGTATAAAGACAAGGAACCAGAATAAGCGTCAGGATGGTCGTACTGACCATCCCCCCCAACATAGGCAGCGCAATCCGCCGCATCACATCCGCGCCTGCGCCGTCCGTCAAAAAAATTGGTACCAACCCCAAAAGGATTGTAGCCACCGTCATCAACTTGGGGCGCAAACGATGCAATGCCCCGCGACGAACATTGTCCAACAAACCATCATAACTGACAGGAGGATGATCGCGCATTTCATGGTCGATATAAATCAACATCACAATAGCGGTTTCAACAGCAATACCACACAGAGCAATAAAACCGACGATAACCGCAACAGAGAAATGGAAATCAGCAAGCCATACACCCCACACCCCTCCAATCAAACCAAACGGTACAGACAGTAAAATCAAAACCGTCCGATCCCAGCTTCCAAAATGAATATACAGCAAACACAGAATAATCAAAAGCGTTGCAGGAATAGCAATGCTCAATTGGCTGCGCGCTTGCTCCAATTGTTCGTACTGTCCAGAAATATGAAGCGTATATCCTTTGGGTAAAGAAACCGTTTGAAGCACAGTCTTTAAATCATCGACATAAGACCCCATATCCCGATCAGCAATATCGACAAACACCCAACCATTCAACCGCGCATTTTCCGATTTAATCATCGCCGAACCATCAACTATTTTAATCTCGGAAATATCCGATAAAGGAATCTGAGCCCCTGAAGAAGTCGCCACAAGAATATCTGCCAGATCAGAAATATGTTCGCGATAAGCACGATCATAGCGCAACATCACAGAATGTCTCGCACGACCTTCAACTGTTTCATCCAGTTTCATCCCCCCTAATGCACTCTGGATAACAGATTGGACATTGGCCATAGATAAACCGTAACGTGCCATATCATGGCGATTGGGAATAATCTCGATATATTTTCCACCCACTACACGATCAGCAATTGCGCTGCGTGTGCCTGAAACAGTTTTGACTTTTTCTTCAACAAGCTTTGCAAGCTTATCAAGATCTCCCAGATCATCACCTGAAATTTTTATTCCCACTGGCGTACGAATACCCGTGGTCAACATATCCAGACGAATTTTAATCGGATATCCCCAACTATCAACCATACCAGGCAATCCGACACGACTATTCATATCGGCAATAAGCTTTTCAGGGGTCATATCTTCCCGCCATTCGGATTTTGGCTTTAACTCAATCCATGTTTCAATCATCGCCAAAGGGGCGGGATCCGTTGCAGAATCAGATCGCCCTGCCTTGGCAAAAACATGGGCAACTTCAGGAACAGTCATGATTTGCCGATTAGTCACTTGTAAAATTTCCTGCGCCTTGGTGATAGAAACACCAGGCAATGTCATCGGCATATAAAGCAACCCACCCTCATATAAAGGCGGCATAAATTCATATCCACTTTTTGATAATGGCCAAGCCGTACTCAATAGGACTAACGCTGCCACCCAAATCGTCAAAAATCTACGCTGCAACACAAAATCAAGAACGGGGCGGTACAGAGCAAGGAAAAATCGATTAACTGGATTAACATTTTCCGGTTTTATTTTGCCACGAACCAACAGCACAACCAGAACCGGAACCAGTGTCACAGACAGAAAACTGGCAACCGCCATGGAATATGTTTTGGTAAAAGCCAGCGGCGAAAATAATTTTTCCGATTGCCCAGTTAAAGCAAACACAGGCAAAAAAGAAATTGTGATAATCAATAATGAAAAGAATAAACTCGGGCCGACTTCTTTCATCGCCAATATCATAGCCTGCCGTCGCGCCTCTGGACTGATACCATCTTCAAGCTCTGATAATTTCCGGTGAACATTTTCAACCATAACAATTGATGCATCGACCATCGCCCCGATGGCAATGGCAATTCCCCCCAAAGACATGATATTGGCACTTAACCCTTGGGCTTGCATAATAACAAAAGCCCCAAGAATCCCCAAAGGTAATGTAACAATTGCAACCAGAGCACTCCGTACATGAAGCAAAAACAAAATCGAAACAAAAGCCACCATCAAACTTTCTTCAATCAATTTATGGCGTAAATAATCAACCGAATGCTCAATCAAACCAGAACGATCATAAACAACTTTTATTTCGACGCCATCAGGTAAACCTTGCTTTACAATCGCCAAACGCTCTTTGACAGATCGGATTACATCGAGGGCATTGGCATTGGGACGCATCACAACAATCCCGCCGACAACTTCACCAACACCATTCAATTCAACGACACCACGCCGTAAAGCAGGGCCTTCAACCACACGCGCGACATCACCAACGGTCACAGGAACGCCATCTTTAACGCGCAAAACAGCATCCGATAAATCCTGCGTCTTTTCGATATATCCACGTGATCGGATTAAATATTCGCTTTCTGCCATCTCGATGGTACGACCACCTGTTTCCTGATTGGCACTGCGAACCGCATCAATCACATGGGATAACGGCATATCAAACGCACGCAATTTAATTGGATCAACCAGCACTTGGTACTCGCGTTGATACCCACCGACACTAGCGATCTCGGCGACACCATCAACCGATGCCAATTCATAACGAACAAACCAATCCTGAATATCGCGCAAATCAGCCAGATCATGCTGGCCTGTCCGATCATAAAGAGTATACTGAAAAATCCATCCCACCCCTGTAGCATCAGGTCCTAACTGCGGATCAGCACCTTCGGGCAAATTCCCACGTACTTGAGATAAAGATTCAAGCACACGACTCCGTGCCCAATAGAGATCAACCCCATCTTCAAACACGATATAAACAAACGACGTTCCAAACATCGAAAACCCGCGAACAGCCCTTGTTTTTGGCAGACCCAACATCTGTGTTGATAAAGGAAATGTCACCTGATCTTCGATCACTTGTGGAGCTTGCCCATTATAATCGGTTCGAATAATCACCTGCGTATCCGATAAATCAGGAATAGCATCCAGCGGAATACGGTATAAAGACACAATTCCAGCAACCAGCAAAACCAACGCCCCAAGCAAGACAAAAAATTTGTTGGCTGTTGACCAGTCAATCAATTTGGCAATCCAACCTTGCGCAGGGTCATGAACATGGAATGACTTATTCATGGTGATGTCCTTCCATGTTTTTTATTCCGCCACGTAAATTACTTTCGGCATCAATCATAAACTGCCCCGAGTGCACAACCTGTTGCCCTACTGTCAAACCCTTGAGAATTTCTGTCTGTCCCATCGCGGTGATACCAACCTCGACCATTACCGGATGGAAATATCCATCCCCAACGGCTTCAATCACATACGCCCCCTGACCACCATATAAAACGGCTTCCTCGGGAACACTCAATCGTGATATTTGCTTACCCGAAATACGGGCATCAACATATTGGGACGATTTCAAGATACCTTGCTTGTTTTCAACAACCAGCCTGACGGATACAGTCTGTGTAACCCCGTCTGCCAAAGGCTCAACCAATTCAACAACAGCAGGAAGACTCATCCCCGTTTCCGGTAAAATAATTTTTGCGGCCTGACCAATTTTAATTTGAGAAATATCTTTGACCGCGACCTGTGCCATCACCCAGACTTGGGATAAATCCTGCAAAACCAGCACAGACTCTCCCTTGCCAAGATGCGATCCTGCCCGAACCTTGAGATCACTCACAACTCCGTCTTGTGGCGCGTAGAAATTTGTAGCCTCGGGAGGTTGCTTGACCAAATGCAAGTCCTCGATGGCTTTGTCATCCATCCCGAATAACCGCAACCGGCTCTCGACTGACCCCGATCGTGAGCCTGTCTGGATTGCAACAAGAAAATCGGACTGGGCAGAGCGCAATTCAGGACTATACAGCGTGAAGAGAAGATCTCCTTTTTTAACAACTTCCCCACGACCAGAGACATGTAAATCAACAATCCATCCTTCTGCTTTCAGATCAAAATGATATTCACGCGCCGTATCCGCTTCAACCCGACCAAAAGCCCGAATATCTTTTCCGAAGACAACGGATGAAACCCTTGTGGTCTTTACTCCCAACGCAGCAACATAGTCCGGCGTAATTTGAAAAGAGTCCTCTGTGCCAACGGATTGAGGTCGCATTTCTTCCTTGGGCACAAGTGTCATACCACATATTGGGCATTGATCGCCCTTTTGCCCTGTAATATGGGGGTGCATCGGACAAAAATAAACAGCATCATCCGCCAAAACAGGCGAAGAAAAAGCCAAAAAAACAAATAAAGACAAGAAAACACGCATAACAAAAAATCCTCTTTTCGGTTTTTAAAAATAAAACAGAAAAAGAAGATCTATACGCGCAAACGCTGTGTCGTCAAAAAAAGAGAAGGAAAGCCGAGAGAAAATACATCAAAACTGATGGGGGGTGCACGAATATAAGATTGGCCTTGCACAGCAAAGTCACCGACCGATACCATCTCAAAATGGTAAACAACAGGGACTAACGGAAAATCAGGCTGGACAAGATCAGCACTCGCTGTTTGGGAAAACAGGTCAATGCCCATACAATCGGCCATAAACATCGGAGTTTGAGGCGCATCATCCTTTAAATTGTGAGCAAGAGCCGCGCGATGACAGGGAGGAAGTTTTTCAAGATCAGCTTCAAAAACAGCCGCTTGAGCAGTCTTAATCGGACAAGTTACCATCATGCACGCCAGAACGGGCGTGAGCATCAAAATCATTAAAAATCCGGACAACAACTTGCGCATGTCTCAATTATACCAAAACTTATCCCAAAACACCACCATTCAAAAACAATCAAAAATTTCAAATCGCAGGTTGGTTTTCTCGATTTTTCAGAACTCTTTTTGACCAGATCCGAAATGGGTTCTCGATCAAACGATAGCTGACATATGAACAAGCCACAACAATACAAAGATAGAAGAGTTCAAGAAAAGTTCCGAACCAAAGATTTGTTCCATAGTGTTCGATTGAATCAATTATGACTGTATAATGATGCCCAGTCAGTTTTTCGATTAATCGAAGCGGTAAGGCAAAGAACTTTCCAGAAACAAACATATGAACCATATAAATCGAGTAAGACAACATCCCCAGAAACAACAATGGTTTTGTTTTTAAGAAACTGGAAATAATTCCTTTTTCGAAAGCAAATAAAAGAACCAAAACTGAAAAAATCAAGGGAACTGCCATTGACGCCAAATTATAAGCAAAAAACTGCAAATAAATAACAACCAGAGAAAAAACCAGCACTTCAAGGATATCAAATATCCTTTTAGGAAGTGTTTCCCCCCAACAGACCAAGCGGCTAAAAACCTCATAAGCGAATACACCACACATAAATCCATAAACACAGCGGAAATAACCAAAATCAAGCTTTGCAAATAAATTCCCGTGATAGGTATAAACAATCACAGCAAAGCTAATCGCCATCGTCACTAGAATAATCCTATAAAACCTTGGAGAAAAAAACAAAACTAGCCCAAATAAAATATAGGTATAAAACTCGGCACTAATACTCCAACTGGGTCCGTTAAAGGCCACATGATCGACAACATGGAGAGATTGAACCAAAAAAACATTCGCAACGATAACATCCACACTCTCACCGGGCGCAGAAAATGGAGCGTAAAGCGCCGCCCCATCCACATGAACCAACATTTGAAATAAATCGACAATAACAAAAGCTAAAAACACAGAAATGTGAAGCGGATATAAACGCCAGAAACGCAACCAGATAAACTTGCGTAAACTGTACCCTTCAACCAGCCTCTGCCCATAGCTGGAAAAAATGACAAACCCACTTAGAACAAAGAAAAAATCCACATAAACACTTCCCCGATCAAAAAGAGGCGAACCATCAAAGATGCTATTGCCATTAAAATGAGACATCGCAACAATCAACGCACAAATTCCACGAAAAGAATCTAAAGCATTAAAATATCTAGAAATTGAAGTCTGGGTCATAGTCATAACGGCTAGTATCTCGCTAAAAAATCAGGGTTTTCGAAGTTTGGTTTTCCGTATAAAAGAATGTTGTTATCCAAGGTGGTGACCCGACCACCCGCAGCAGCCAAGATAGCCTGACCCGCAGCTGTATCCCATTCCATTGTCCGTCCAAAGCGGGGATAGAACTGAGCAGTTCCTTCTGCAATCATGCAAAATTTCAAGGATGATCCAACCCCCAGAACCTCAGCGTTAGGGTGGTTCTGAGCAATCCAGTGTTTTGAAGCATCCGAATGATAATTCTTTGATCCCGCAATTTTGATTGTCTGCCCTTTGATATAACTCACTTCAATCTGAATCCAATCTCCGTTAGCATCTCTTCTTTGTGCAACAACACCTACACCCCCGACATAAGCCAAAGACAAAGCCGGAGCAGTAATCACGCCAAGAATCGGCTTTCCATCACAGACGAGGGCAATATTGACTGTAAATTCGTCATTTCGCTTAATAAACTCGCGTGTTCCATCCAAAGGATCAACCAGCCAGAACACTCTATGTCCTTGGGGTTTGTCTTTTTCTTCCTCGGATACAATTGCAATGTCAGGCGTTAAAAGTTGAAGCGCAGCAACGATAACACGATTGGCAGCGAAGTCCGCATCTGTAACAGGACTCTTGTCATCCTTCGGTTTTTGACCAAAATCTTCCTGACGATAAACACGTAAAATCTCGAGCCCCGCCTGATCTGCAATCTTCAAACAAGCATCAATCCATAATTTAACGGGAAAATCGTTACTCATAAAAACTCCAAAATACAAATACGCTTATCAATGAACCACACAGAAAGAATTTTGTGAATGCAAAACATGATTGCAGAAGAACTGGCTCTCTCGACATTTGAAAATTCCTGATATTTCTCAACCTTCAATGCAAGGTTGAAATTAATTTCTCTTTTCGTGGATTTACAGACCGCATGCAAATTTCAAGGAGAAATTCGAATAAATATCCTACACAATTGTGGGTTAAAAGCACTGACTTATTAACAATATGGCTGTGTTCCTCTAATCTAGAGTCCTTCTATAGTCAGTGATTTGGAAAGACTATTATAGTCTTTATTAACAAAGGAAGCCTGTTCTTGGATTTCAACAGGGTTAAAATTATTTTCTTATTATTATGCGCTACCATTTTGGTGGGCGTCCCTGTTTATGCCGAAACACTCGGGGGGCAGACCTCATCTTTGCGTATTGGTATGTTTAACTCTCAAAAGAAAGCGCAGGTGTTTTTTGAAGCTATTCCTGAGAATTTGAAACACCATATTCATCGTAATCAATTATGGGTGAACACATACCAAACGCCCTCAGGTCTAACAGAGCATCATCTTGAAATTTCTCAATTAACAAACAAGCAATCACAAACGCTATGTGCTTACATTAAACAACAAGAGATGCAATGCTTTATTTCCAGTAAAGAAATGTTACCACCGTCTTCTTTTGTGTCTGGACAAGCTGTGAACAAAGAACAGCAGATAGGGCAAAAACCCGATAGTGTTGTATCTTCATCTGGTTTTCCGAAAATGTTGCAACCTTTAGGGATGCGTCTACCGAGGGTATCTGGCACAGATACACAGAATTTGGACTTGGCGTTTTCTGAACAACTCACCAATTCTTTTACGCGACAAAAAAGCATCGACGATTATGGTAATACATTTTCTCTGGAACCTCAATATCTTGATACACAAGAGACTCAGGCAGCAAAGGCGGCCTATGAGGTTGCGCGCAATCAGTTTATCAATGCGCTGCAAAATATTGGTGAAGGTGTTAATACAGGACAAGGAGATTCTGCGGCACGTGAGCAGCTTATGGCCTTAGGGCAAAATGTTTTTGAGACTGCAGGCAGTATTTATCTTTCAGGATTTTTAGACAAAGAACTGGGGCAGGCCGCGGTGTTATCCAGTGACGCTGGATCGGGTGAGATATTTATTCACCATGTGAAAAAAAACTTGGGCAAAAGCGCTAAAAATACAGTCGAAAGCCTGATCCACGACCTTTCTTCCAATGCAGTCAAAAGTGGATCGAGCGATTTTTATACCGATAAAATCGATGCTGTTATGCTCTCCGGTGCCCGTGGACTAATTGATGCTGGTCTTGCAGTGGCAAAACGTAGTGATTTTTATGCGCTACGCAACATGGAACTGGAATATAACATCAATAATTTTGAAAATTCCTACCTAAGTGCTTTAATTACACAACCAGTTTATCAATCGGTGGATTTACGTCACAACATATTCTTTCAAGGTAGTGGCATACTGAATGAGAAAAGCATTGATATTGATGATGATGTCGCGCGTCATACTATCAATATAGGTGCAGCCTATCGCTACCTCACAGTAGATGAAAAATACCTTCTGGGTGGCAATGTATTTTTCGATCATCAATGGCCTTATAATCATTCACGTTTAAGTATTGGATTGGATGCCAAAACAAAAGATCTTAATCTGGCGGCCAACTATTATTATCCACTGACAGGTTTTCAGGATAGTCGTCACGATGCGAATGGCTTGGGATACGAAGAACGCGCATTGGAAGGATATGATTTCGAGATTGGCTATACTCTGCCATTTCTGCAGGGCATGAGTATTTTTAGCAAAAGTTATCAGTATTTTCGCGAAACCGATGACGATATACGCGGTGTAGAACTGAGCGCTGAATATAATATTCGGGATAATTTTACACTCAAAGGATCTGTCATAGAAGAAAATGGTGGACGTGACGGCGTTGAATTAACCTTGCAATACCGCATGCCGCTTTACGATGAAGCTAAGCCTAATCTTGCTTTGGCAGCCATGGAGCCTGCTGCTGGCAATGACTCTGTACGCTCGAAAATTCTTGAAAAAGTCCGCAGGGAAAACCGCGTTCGGGTTGAAGAGCGCTTAAAAGCTGTTCCGGCAGTGGCAGACATCATCACAGCACAGTTTAATGCACTAAGTATTGGACTGCCCTTTGATGTTGGCGGAGTCTCTATGGGAGCGGGAGTTAATTTACCCTTCAACACAGCTATTACCGTTCCCAATGGTGATTTTGGTATTATTACCTTTAGCAATGGCGCAATCGCCAACGTGTCGGCATCTGGCGGCGGTGATGTTATTTTTGAGTTTAACGCCACAACTCTGACAGTCACAACAACCAATGGTGGCTTTGTACAGTTTATATCCGGCAACGGTGGAGGCATTACGGTTGTCAATGTTCCAGGCGGTGCAGTTAATCTTCTGGGTACAGATATTGATGTAACAGATGACGGAACGACAACAACCATTCAAGTACGTGCTGGTCAGATTGAAGTGATTCCAGCGATCGGTGTTGCCGTTCTGAATGGTAATCAAGCCGATGTGGTAAGCCTGACGATTGCAAGCGGAACAACAAGTCTTCTGGTCAATCCTGCGCTTGAAAACCGTCAGGAAGCTGCTTACACCAATCTTGATCTTATTAATCCTGATCCGCCTACAACTGAAAAATCTGCGCCATTTATCAATGTGGCACCAGCACTTATCACCGGCCCACAGTTCATTGGTAACAATGCCGATCTCAGACTAACATTCACACAAGCGGTCACAGTGGCAGGAACACCGTTTATCAATGGCTTTATCGATGCCAATGCCAGAACTTTTTCTTATAACGCCAGTTCTAGCACACCAACACAATTAGTCTTCCGCCATATTTATCTGGCCGGAGACGTTGGTGCAGCAGCAATTACAATCAATGACCTTAATTTAAATGGTGGAACAATCATCGGAACGAACAATGTTCTTTCGGCAATCACGGCATTTACCCCAACTGTGGTGCCTATCACCGATCAGACAGCGCCGATGCTGACCGGATCAACTCCTGTCGATAACGAGCCCGCCTTTAACAGCGGCAGTAACATCGTTCTAAACTTCGATGAAAATGTGCAAGCTAATATCGGAAACATCATACTAACGGATACAACAGACGGTTCGGATACCCATATTATTCCAATCGGTGATGCTCAAGTGACGATTGTTGGGAGTACAGTTACCATCAACCCAACGGGCATTCTTGACCTTACAACAGATTATGATCTTGTGATTGGTGCTGATGTTATACGCGACACAACAGGCAATGCCTTTGCTGGCATTACCACAGGCAACCTCAACTTCACAACCTCTAACGATGTAACACCACCAACATTTAATCCCGCGACAGACTCAAGTCCGGCAGATGATGACGTTGATGTTGTTCCAACTGAAAATATCACCATTACATTCAGCGAAGCTGTGAATAAGGGTGGAGGAAACATTGAAATCAGACGCACTGCCGACAACGCTCTTCTTGAAACGATTGATGTAACAACAGGTCTTGTGACAGGGGGTGGAACAAACACAATTACAATCAATCCGGCGAATGACTATCCTCTGGCAACAGATGTTTATGTGTTGATCGATGCTGGTGCGTTTGAAGATCTGGTTGGCAATCCCTATGCAGGTATCACGTCAACAACAGCCTTTAATTTTAGGGGCTTTGCACCATTAGATGTATCTGGCCTTTTGCTGTGGCTTGATGCACATGATCTTGATGGAGATGGAGCGCCAGAAGGCGCAGCTGAAGGAGGGCTTGTTTCTGGAGCCGCCTCTATCTGGAAAGACAAGTCAGGGAATAACAATAACCTGAGTCATGGAACCGCATCAAGTCGCCCAACTTTAACCGTAGCAGGTAAAAATGGGCGAGATATCTTGAGTTTTGATGGCGGTGATGCGTTGTATGCAACAGATGCGTCCGTACCTAGTCTGGACTTAAGTGGGTCTAAATTTACCATGTATATGGTTTTGAACCCTACAAATACCAACGGTCGTATCTTGGTAAACAAGGAAAACTCTTATGAAGTTGCTCTTAACTCGGGCAATGTGCAAGCGGCTGTTCTTACAACAGCGCCAGGGGGTTGGAACTGGGGAGGCACAGCAAACAACAGCATCACAACGGCATGGCATACCGTGGAATTTGCACACAACAATACGATGTGGGACTTTTATCAAGACGGCACTCTTACTGAATCGATTGTGCCTGCCAGTAATCAGACAGGAAATATTCAACCCAGCAATAATATTTTCACAGTTGGTGGTCGTGGAACAGCCGCTCCCACCGGTAGCTTTTTCCTTGGAGATATTGCTGAAGTTCTAATGTTTGACCATGCGCTAACAGCACCGGAACGGACAGCTCTTCAGACATATCTGACTGATAAATGGGGATTATAAGCCTAAAAAGGATAATCATTTTTGATTTCAAAATAATGATATTTATTATTTAAAACAAACTTGGACGGAAAAAATATGACTAAAAAAGAAATATCAAATATAAGAAATAAAGCTTAACTACATGGAAAAAACATCTTCTATTAGCTACATAACACGGTTGGTTGAAAGGATAACCGCGCTTTATATAGAAGTCTTGGGTGAAACTGATCCAACGGCAACGGCGCTAATTGCTCAAAAATTTTCCATTCAAAACGGTAAAAATAAAGCCTCACGCATTCAGGACTATATCAAACTATGGGAAAATCTTGATGAGGATTCTCAATTTTCTCTTTCCACGCACGATGCAAGAATTAACCAGTTTGCGCGTATCGTACGAATTATAGCTACTACAGAGATTGTTTGGACACACAACGCTGTAAAACCCAGCAATGCAGGATCAATTGATTTTGTCATTGCGCGTTTTCAGGAAAATGATGTTACACCTAAGCAGCTTCAAAAATTTCTTGATGAAAACGCAGTAGCATGGTTCAGCTTGACTGGTCATCCGACAAACCCTGCAACAGTTACCTATACGTTGGCACAAATAAAATTTGCCATTACTCTTACCGATCCACTGGCAAAGCTGGATGATCTTAAAAGAGCGCTAGCCGCTCTGAGAGACTCCCCTGTCGTCGGAGCACATAAAACACCGCTGGAGGAAGCCAAAGAAATACTGGGCACACTTGATATAATTTATGACAGCGCCATTATGCTTAAAGGGCTATTTGACGATGCCTTGAAAAAATATGGCTATGCTGCTGAAGGCGTGAAGGTTAAAAGCGCACTGATTAGGCCCTGCGTCTGGACACTCGGTGATGGCGATGGAAATGAAAATATGACAGCCAAAGTTCTGAAGGAAGGCATAGCCCTACACCGCTACAGAATCACCGAACGCTATGCACAAACCTGCACCACCATAATCAAGCAAGCAAAAATAGAGGGACTCACCGCTGACATTATACAGGACATTGAAAATCTTGTGCAGCGTATCAAGACTGATAAGAGAGCGAAAGCAGAAACCTTCTTGCAGATTGCCGAAAATATTGCTCAAAAAATACCAGCTCGTGAAACATCTCTCTTGCTCAATAATCTAGCTTACCTTCTACGTTGCTTTGGTCTGGGATTTGCCAAAATAGATGTGCGTCATAATGCACTGGACATCATGGCAACCGTAACGACAATACTTCATGACTGCAAAATTATGAACAAAGCGCGTTTTTCTAACCTCAGTCTTGATGAGCAAGGTTTTGCTCTTTCCTCATGGCTAGAGAATGAAGAGGTCTTGCAAATTCTTTCTGAAAAGCCTTCCGCCGAAATCAAAGATAAAACCGCCGCCAGAATCTTGGAGCGTCTGCACATCATCGGCCAAAACTCTGATATGTGCGAAAAACTGATCGTAGCCGAAACCACACATCCCGCGCACGCATTGGCAGCATTGTTACTGCTAAAAATTACCAGAAATCATGTGGGCAACGAACATAGTCGCATCGACCTTGTTATACTATCCGAATCCGTGGCCGATCTGGTGAGCATCGGAAATACACTGGAAATCCTGCTGGAAAATAATTCATTCAGAAAACATGTCGCTAACCGTGAACGGCTTGTCGTTATGATCGCCAAAAGCGACACCACACGTCAAGACGGGCGCGGCGAAGCCGAATATGCGCAATATGAAGCTGCTGTTGAAATCTATCGCATAACCGACCTGATGAAGAAAAAATATCCAGAGTTAGAACGGGTTATGGTGTCCATTAAAAATGGCGGAGGTCATGCCTTACAACGAGGCGGCGGACGGGTAACAGAAATTCCGGCTGTACATGGACGAGCGGCAGCAGATGCGCAAGTGACAGATATTGGCCCGTCCACCCTGACCATTCAAGGACAGCAACAAACGATTTTATTCTGTCCTGGAAAAACGGCAGTCGGAACACTGGAGGCGCTAGCTGCGCAAAATCTTTACACTAAAGCTGGGATACATGGTGAGATGAAACCGCCGCAATTTTCTAAGAACACCAACCGACAATACGCCCGAGCAGATGCGAGACTTTACGCGAAAATAGCAGGCAACGCATTTGATGCTCTGGTCAGGGATAATCCAGCAATCAACGAGCTTCTAACTGCTGCGCCATGGCTATCAATGAAAGCAGGGAATGTCAGCTCCCGCCCTGCCAAACGTGGCGAAAAACCTGTTGGCCCAGGAATAACACCAGCGGAGGCTAAGGGCGAAGATCCAAAAGCACTGTCAGGACGTGCAATTTCCGGAGAACGCCTGACAGCCCATGCCTGCTTGCCTGTATTTTCCGTGCTCGGACTTGTTGAAGCAATGGAAGCCGTTCAAAACAAGGGCGCAGCCTGCTCCAATCCAGAAAAATATGGAGATCCCCTGCATCATCTTTACCGCGCTCACAAAATTCACCGCGATGCCGCACGTGCAACCATAAATGCCGTGGCAATGGCTGACTTTGATATCGCATGGCCGTTATTGACGGGACGGAAAAGACCATCTGAAAAAGAGATCCAAAAATCAGCTAAAAAATTCATTCATTCACCAAAGCCTCATACCAATAAACCTGATATTACGCTGGCTTTTCTTGAAGAATATTTCCTAAGAGCTGAAAAATTGACCTATGAAATGGTGTCTGGACAAAAACCAAAAAAAAACATGAGGCATGGCGATGCCCTTAAAAAACTCTGGCCCGATCTTGCTGTGCAAGTGGAACTGCGTGACCGTTGTGCAGAATTTTCCCGCGTCATCGAATATTACCGCACAAGACAGTTCGATTCCGCACCAAATACCCCTTTAAGTCAAAAATCATTCAGAATCACACAAGCACTTTATACTGCAGCAAATGTCATCAATGCACCGGTCGGAATTCTGGCGACACGCACACGGCTCGAACCCGTGCGTGAAATTGGCGAAGACAGTAAGACCCGCTTCATGCGTCCGAAAAGCTATCAGGAAAATAAAATTATTCATCTGCTGAAAGAACCCTCAGCTTTGAGATAAGGAAGGAACAAATAAGGCACAGAGAAAACGGAAAGGGATGAGGACAAGACCACGTTATCTGCAATCCCCCCTCCCCAATTTACAAGAAGCGGAGATTACCACACAAAGCGGAGCTAACAGGCATAAAACTGGACTTCTGAAAAATCATGGACTGAATGGCAGGGGACGCAGTCAGGCGATATATTTTCTCTTGACAAAACAACAATAATATAGGATTATATACCCATAAACGCCACAGGTGCATCTGACGCCTTCGTGGTGTTTTTTTGTGCGCAAAATCAACTTTTAAATTCTCAAGAAAATCATGGATATTAAACTCAGCAAACCGTTCGCGGCAAATTCTGCTGTGGACGAATACGACGTCAAACAAATCAAAAAAGCCCTGAACCGGCTTGGCTATTATCAGCCCTTTGAAAAAGTCGGTATCACCGGAATTCCTGACACAGCTGTTTTTGATGCTCTGAAAGCCTTTCAGAAAGATCAGGGGCTGACTCCCACCGGAACAGCCAAACCAGACGATGAAACTGTTAAGAAATTATCCGCTGCCATGCGCCATAAAAGCAGCGGGAAATATATCTGGCGCACAGTCGGATACTCCAAAGTCCGCACCTCCCATGCGAAACTGAACGGTACACTGCGCGATTTTTCTGATTCCCCAGACCCCGGCGATGATTACAACTGCCGCTGCTGGGCAGATCCTATCAAGGACAAACAGAAATACTCTGCGCATAAAGAGAAAACCGGTTTAAACCAGATCATTATAAGTTCACCGCAACAATCTTCATACAAATGGAATGGGGTGAATTTTGTTGAACATTTTTATAAAGGAAAAGGGAGAGCCGTCAGCTTATCCGAGATTGGACTTCTATCTGATGTGATTAGCCATGCTCGCTCTATTATTTTTAAACGCGTAGAAAAACAAATTGAAAAAAAGGTAAAAACTATTGGCAACGGGATATTTACTGATAGCTTTTCGCGTTCTTATAATTTTGGTAGCGTATCGTTTTCTCTGGGGAATTCGACTGTTAAAGGACATATACAAGGAAACGTTAGAAAACTTGGCAAAGCTCTGTCTGTTGAGGCACAAGTTGAGTATTTATTTTTTGATCAATTTACAGACCCGGTAAGCATTAGGCAATATCTAACGGGTACATCGCTGACAAATAAAGTCGACTCCTACACTGAAATGGGAGGCACAGCTTATGATATTGTCGGGCGTTGGCTCACAAAGGTTACGGGAACCGTTGAGGTGGCAAGGTAATTAGGTGCTGCGATCTTTTAAGAGAGACCGTATCACACGCATGACGACATAACACAATCCTACATACAAACTTGCAGGGATCCATCCAAAAAGAAGAGCAAAAGCAAGGCTAGCGCCGTCTCCAGTGTCTGCACATTGCATATCCCATGTCTTCTGCCATGGAAGCTCTGTAGCAGATTTGACAAGAAACGGACCGTTCCTTATATCCCAAAACAGGTGAACCGAAAAATTCATAATGAAATAGCATAGTGCGACGGAAATAAGGAGAACCATTGTTCTCTGAAGTATAGAATCTTCCGACTTAATCGAAAAAGCTAACAAAGGGACCATGATGATCCACAGCCAGTGCCAATAATTAAACGTACTGTACCAAGGGCGGCTAGTTGAAATGCACTGACAGTCACAGGCGTTTCCTGTATATACATCCTGAGGAACCACGTAGCGTGCATATTGGACTGGCGGATAAAATTCCCAAACCCCGCAGACTATTAATAAAAATCCAACAAGGAAAAAACTCTTTTTCATTACCCAATCATATTCCTAAATGTATATTTCATCAACGCGATAGTCGGCATATAGCTATGATTTGAAAACTTTCTCTCAGGCACCATTTACACCTGATGCAAATGTAACGGGAAAAATTCAGTCAGCAGAGTAATGGTATTATATGTTTAAATGCAGCTAAAATATCAAACATTATATAGACAATATATCTGTACCCTAGGACCATTAAAACAAAATTCAAAGTGACAAAACCCGATATAAACACGATTACATCACTCAAGAATCTATGTTGAAAATTTTCTCGGATTTTTCATGGCATTTGCTTGTAAATAAAACGCCATATTAGTTCCCACCAGCCCGTGTAACCCATCAGGGATATGAGTTCCTGCCCGATCTGACCACCGCTGAGGCGATGCTCGCCAACGTGCGCGTCCAGTTGCAAGCCCTGAACAATGTCCAATTTTCCGAAGGCGAATGGCGGCGTTTTGTTGAAACTTATCTGGACAAACCGAGTGACGGGATTGTTGATAAAACCCGAAAAATCCATGATGACTATATTCATGATTTTGTTTTTGATGACAGTCGCATTCAAAACATTTATTTGCTCGATAAGTCCAACATCTCCCGCAACAAAGTTCAGGTTATTAAACAGTTCGAGCAAACGGGTACACACGCCAACCGTTATGATGTGACCATTCTGGTCAATGGCTTGCCCCTAGTGCAAATTGAGTTGAAAAAGCGTGGCGTTGCCATTCGTGAAGCCTTTAACCAAATTCATCGTTACAGCAAGGAAAGTTTTAACAGCGAGCATTCCCTTTATAAATACCTGCAACTCTTCGTGATTTCCAACGGCACAGACACACGTTATTTTGCCAATACGCCCCAACGCAACAAAAACAGTTTCGACTTCACCATGAATTGGGCGAAGGCTGATAACAGTTTGATCAAAGACCTTAAGGACTTTACTGCCACTTTCTTCCAGAAACATGTCTTGCTGAGCGTCCTTCTTCATTACTCTGTCTTTGATACCAGTGACACCCTAGCCCACCAGCAGAACTTCTTCTGCTTCCGGAAGTGCCGTATCACAAAAATATCGCCAATAGCCTTTTAAAATTGGTGAACGCTGAATAAATACAGGTTTATCTTTCACGTTAGCGAGAACAACGTCCCTTACATTTCTTTCATCTCCCAGCTCTGGTGAATTTATATTGGATTTATATCCGAGATAAAATCGCAGCTTCCAAGGCCAAAGGCATGTGGCAAGGCGGGCGGGCGCCCTTTGGCTTTGATATTGGTGATCGACGGCTTATTACCAATGAAGAAGATGCGCCTGTAGTCAGGCAGGTTTTTGAGCTTTATCTAAATATAGGATGCGCGCGCAAACTGGCAGATGAATTAAAGCTGCTTGGTATTAAAAGCCGAGAACGCATATCACAGCGCGGTTTAAAGTATGGCGGGGAATATTTCAGCCGAGGTGCATTGCACAGCTTGCTAACCAATCCCGTCTATATCGGCAAGATCCGGCACATCGATAAAGTCCATGAGGGGATCCATGATGCAATTATTCCTCAGGAACTATGGGACGCGGTACAGGACAAATTACAGGGCAGGGCAAGGCAAGCTGTGAACGGGGAGAGAAAAAACAGCAGCATCGGAATTTGCTGACCGGCTTGATTTTCGATGAATACGGCCAGCCCTACACACCTGTTTTCACGAATAAGAAAGATCGTAAATACCGCTATTATTGCAATCAGGAATTAGCGCGTGACAAACATCACCCCGATCATCTGCGTGCACGCTTTCCAGTGCATGAGATAGAGAACATTATTGAACAAGCAGTGCGAAGTGAAATACAAAGACTGTCTGGTGAGGAAGATGGTATGGTGTTGGAGCACTTGTTGAAGCACCATGATGTCCTTCCGGCTTATGATTTGATCCGGACATGCCTGAAACGCGTGACGGTTTACTTTGATCATCTGGTTATTGCTTTCAAATCAGGTGATTTCAAAAATTTAGTTGATAAACACCTCAGGGTAAGTATTACTGGATGTGCAGATGAAATTGAAATAACTGTGCCTTTTCAAGCTAAACGTGGCCGTGACGAAGCGATGGTGATTGAAACCGAAGGACGTGATGTGCTTGACATGTCTCCCGAAGATTTGAAAAGACTAGGGTTGAGACTCACAGGTT
>DIMG01000008.1:445-44041 GCA_002425415.1 Micavibrio sp. UBA5572 | reverse complement strand
TGATTATTTGGTACAGCCCCTAAGATTTTTATCCGAAGCTGTCCGGCAGCATAAAGAACTTCAGCCTGCATGGGACGCTGCCAGTTCCTCTTTGGCAAATAAAGAAACCCCCTTGGTTAAAACACCAGATCCTGCTTATCCGGTTCCAACTGTATAACTCCCTTTAAATTCATAGATTGGACAGGCTAAGTCTGGACAAATCCTCATGTTTTGCTAAATAGAAAGCATGACAAAAGAACAGACCAAACAAACCACGGATTTTGGCGCGGATGTATCGCGTCTTCTCGAAATTGTAACCCATGCGCTTTACTCCAACCGCGATGTATTTTTGCGTGAATTGGTATCCAACAGTGCCGATGCCTGTGACCGCTTGCGCTATGATGCTATTGCCACGCCGGATTTG
Source organism: Micavibrio sp. UBA5572 (assembly GCA_002425415.1). Taxonomy (GTDB): domain Bacteria; phylum Pseudomonadota; class Alphaproteobacteria; order Micavibrionales; family Micavibrionaceae; genus UBA1573. The sequence goes on along the minus strand of DIMG01000008.1, from coordinate 43,638 downwards.
ATAAAAGACCATGCAGGGTTTGAAATCCGTATGAATGTCGATGCCCCCAACCGTATGCTGACCATTCAGGATACGGGGATCGGCATGACCCGTGATGAGATGGTGGATAATCTGGGAACGATTGCCAAATCCGGCACCAGAAACCTAATGGAACAACTCAAACAATCGAATAATGCCGCAGGTGCTCCGAATTTAATCGGGCAATTCGGTGTCGGATTTTACTCGGCCTTTATGGTGTCCGATCAAGTCGTTGTGACCTCGCGCAAAGCCGGATCGCATGACATCTGGTCATGGAAATCAGACGGCATTTCAGGATTCACAATAGACCAAGCGACCGAAGAAGAATCCGCAAAGCTAAAAACAACATGCGGCACGGTTATCTCGTTGCACATCAAGGATGATGCCAGCGAGTTTTTGATCGAAGAAAAAATCAAACGCGTGATTGTAACCTATTCAAACCATGTCAGCTTGCCGATTTATGTCGGAACAGAAGAGGAAGAGCCGATCAATACGGCTTCAGCCATCTGGATGCGCCAGAAATCAGACATCACGCCGGAACAATATCAGGAATTTTTCATGATGGTGTCTGGATCAATGGGGTTGGATCAACCCTCTGTGACCGCCCATTGGCACGCCGAAGGCAAAATAGAATATACGGCCTTGTTGTATGTTCCGACTTTGCGCCCGTTCGATTTATATGACCCGACCCGCAAACATGCTGTCAGGCTTTATGTTCGCCGTATCTATATCACCGATGAATGTGAAGGTCTGATGTATCCATGGATGAGGTTTATCCGTGGCGTGATTGACAGCGAAGATTTACCCCTTAATATCAGCCGAGAAATGCTGCAACAAAACGCAATTGTCAGCCGCATTCGCTCAAGCGTTACCAAAAAACTTCTGGGTGATCTGGATAAACTATCGCGCGATGATGAAACAGCGTTCAACGCATTCTGGCACCAATTTGGCGCAGTGGTCAAAGAAGGCCTGTATGACGCGGTAGAGCATCGTGATGATATTTTAAAAATTTGTCGTTTCTTTACCACCGGTCACCCGAATAATCTGACCTCGCTTGATGGATATATCGACCGGATGAAAGAAGGGCAAGATACGATTTATTATATTTCAGGCGAACATGTGGACGCGATGAGAAATTCACCACAAATCGAAGGCTTAAAAAAACGGGGACTCGAAGTCCTGTTGCTCAAAGACACGATTGATGATTTCTGGTTGCCTGTTGTAATGGATTACAAGGGCAAGAAGTTTGTGTCCGTCACCAAAGGCGCAATTGATCTATCAAAATTCCCGTTGACGGACAAAAAATCCCAAGACCCTGAAAATGACAATGCCGAAGGAAAAGCTGAAACATCGGCGCGGTCTGACCTGATTGCATATCTGACAACAAAATTATCTGATAGAATATCCAAGGTCAGAGTGTCTGACCGTTTGACCGATTCTCCGGTCTGTCTGGTGGCGGGCGATCAGGATGTGGATTTGCATATGGGACGGGTTCTAAAAATTCACCAACAATATGAAGCCAATGACAAACCCGTTTTGGAAATCAATCCGGCGCACGCTCTGATTGCAACACTGGATGATCTTGCAGGAAAAAATTCGGAATCGGATATCTTGTCCGATGCGGCCGAACTTTTATACGATCAGGCTTTGATTATTCAGGGCGAACCGGTCAAAGACCCCACAGGCTTTGCTCGCCGCATGGCAAGTTTCCTGAGTAAAGGACTAGCGGCGTAACTAACTAAAGTATTTTTTTATCGTCTGCCTGCTTATACAAACACTCTCCCTGTCGTTGCTTCGCTGTCGCTCGCAATGACGTTTTAACGATGCCGGAAATAATCCCTAGACATACATCACCATCAGGATTTCGTAATGACGACGGCCTTTTGGAGTGGATACTTCAACAGAATCACCAACGCTTTTTCCGATCATGGCACGCGCAACAGGGGCTGTGATAGAAATTTTTCCTGAATCCGCATCGGATTCATAAGGGCCGACAATCTGGAATTTCATTTCTTCGTCATCTTCTTCATCCGCAACAATCACAGTCGCCCCGAATTTGACGACATCACCGGACAGGCTGGTTGGCTCGATAATCTGAGCCAAAGAAGTAACGGCATCAAGTTCCTTTATCCGGCCTTCTATAAAACTCTGGCGTTCACGCGCCGCATGATACTCGGCATTCTCAGACAAATCTCCATGTGCACGTGCTTCTGCAATCGCCTGGATCACAGCAGGACGCTCAACAGATTTTAGGTTTTTAAGTTCGACTTCAAGCTTGTTAAATCCGGCTTGGGTCATTGGAACTTTGTCCATTTTCAACCTCGATATATAAAAAAATGAACCCGCCTCGTGCGGCGGGATATATACAGAACCATACTCACCCCAAGGAAAAAGGTCAATCAAAAGCTTTTGTCTTGAATAATGTCACAAATCATTTTCAAGAAACCTAAGTGTTTTCATATTAAAAAAGGGGAAAATTGAGTCCCCTTTTTATTTAGAAATTTAAAAATACGCTTGTAACGGTTCGACCGTCAGCTCTTTCGCTCGCAAAGCCCGAATAGCCATGACGGCAGCCTTGGCGGAGGTCAAAAGCGTGTAATACGGAATTTTGTTCATCAAGGCGAGGCGGCGGATCGAAAACGCATCGACAACGGTTTGCGCCCCTTTGGTTGTATTGATAATCAAATCAATCTCGCCGTTAATCAACGCATCGGCAATATGGGGCTGCCCCTCCATTACTTTGTTAATCCGCCTGACAGCTAATCCCGATTTTTGCAAATGGGAACATGTCCCCCCCGTTGCAACCAGTTTAAATCCCATCTCGAACAATTCTTTGGCCAAAGGAACAATGCCATCCTTGTCTGAATCTTTGACCGATAAAAAGACCGTTCCCGATGCGGGAATCTTTATTCCCGCACCGATTTGCGACTTGGCAAAAGCATGACCAATTTCGCGGTCAAGTCCAATCACCTCTCCGGTGGATTTCATCTCGGGGCCGAGGAGGGGATCAACACCAGGAAAGCGCGAGAAAGGAAAAACAGGAGCTTTCACAGCAATATGATCGGTGGTCATGCCTTTGAGCATTCCCGTTTTGCGGAAAACAGAAAGTTTTTCACCCGCCATCAAACGCGCCGCAATTTTTGCAATCGGAACGCCAGTTGCTTTGGCAACAAACGGCACAGTCCGTGATGCGCGTGGGTTCACTTCGATAATGAAAATTTCATTTTCACCCGTATCAACATTGAGTTTGACTGCAAATTGAACATTCATCAACCCGTTGACTTTCAGCGCACGCGCGAGTTTTTCGGATTGTTTTTCAATTTCACGCACAGTTTTATAAGGCAAAGAATGCGGAGGAAGAACGCAAGCACTATCGCCAGAGTGAATACCTGCTTCTTCGATATGTTCCATGACACCCGTCACATAAACATCTTCACCATCGGATAAAACATCGACATCCACTTCAACTGCGCCACTCAGATAACGGTCGAGTAAAACAGGAGATGAACCCGATACCCGCACAGCATTGGTAATGTAACGCTGCATCTCTTCCATGGTTTGGACAATCTCCATACCCGCACCACCCAGAACATAGGATGGGCGTATCACGATTGGAAATCCAAGAGTTTCAGCTTTCTCATAGGCATCCTTGACCGACGTTGCCAGCGCATTCGGAGGTTGCTTGAGTTTAAGCTGTTGCAATAATTTCTGAAACCGTTCGCGGTCTTCTGCAATATCGATCGAATCAGGATCTGTCCCCAGAATTTTAATTCCGGCGGCCATCAAATATTTGGTCAGCATCAACGGAGTTTGCCCGCCAAGCTGAACAATCGCACCCAACACTTCGCCGTTTTTACTTTCGGCTTTGATGACCTCAATAACATCTTCGGGGGTCAACGGCTCGAAATACAAACGATCAGACGTATCATAATCGGTTGATACAGTCTCAGGATTACAGTTAATCATAATGGTTTCATACCCTGCTTCTTTCAAAGCATAGGCCGCATGAACGCAACAATAATCAAATTCTATTCCTTGACCAATCCGGTTGGGTCCACCGCCCAGAATGACAATTTTTTTGAGATCAGTCGGAGCCATTTCGCAATCTGCCGGATTGATCCCATCCCCTTCATACGTTGAATACATATAAGGGGTATCGGATGGAATTTCAGCGGCACAAGAATCAACCCGTTTGAACACCGGATGAATATTATGTTTGTATCGCGCACGGGTAACGGCTTCTTCCTTCACCCCGACAAGCTTGGCAAGGCGGGCATCAGAAAATCCCATGCTTTTTAATTTCATCCAGCCTTCGCCATTGATCGGCAGGCCATTGTCTTTAACCGATTTTTCAGTCTCGATAATATGGGCAATCCGTCCCAGATACCAAGGGTCAAATTTTGTAATCGCATGAACATCTTCCAAGGACAGGCCTAGACGAATAGCTTGAGCAATGTAGAGAATGCGCTGTGGCGTAGCCTTGGCCAGCGCCGCACGAATTTGATCGGGTTCAGGTGTTTCACTGCCGCCAATCAGAATTTCATCAAATCCGCTTAACCCTTTTTCAAGCGAGCGCAAAGCTTTTTGCATCGATTCTTCAAAATTGCGTCCGATGGCCATGGCCTCGCCAACCGATTTCATCGCGGTTGATAACTTATTGTCTGTGCCACAGAATTTTTCAAAGGCAAAACGTGGAATTTTTGTAACCACATAATCAATCGTTGGCTCGAATGAAGCAGGTGTACGCCCGCCCGTGATGTCATTGCCCAATTCATCAAGTGTATAACCAACCGCCAGTTTTGCGGCGACTTTAGCAATCGGGAATCCGGTAGCTTTGGATGCCAACGCAGAAGACCGAGACACACGGGGATTCATTTCAATGACAACCACACGTCCATCAACGGGATTAACACCGAATTGAACATTTGATCCGCCGGTTTCAACGCCGATCCCACGCAACACCGCAAGCGATGCATTCCGCATGATTTGGTATTCTTTATCGGTCAAAGTTAAGGCAGGGGCAACGGTAATGGAATCTCCTGTATGAACGCCCATCGGATCAATATTTTCAATCGAACAAATAATAATACAGTTGTCTTTCTTATCCCGAACGACTTCCATTTCATATTCTTTCCAACCCAGAACAGATTCTTCGACCAGAACTTCATTGATTGGAGACGCATCCAGACCTTCACGAACAATTTTCTCGAATTCATCGCGGTTATAAGCTATCCCGCCACCCGTTCCACCTAAGGTAAAAGACGGACGGATAATCGCAGGAAGACCGACTTTTGGTAAAGCCTCTAATCCTTGTTGTAATGTATTCACAACTTCGCTTTTAGGACTTTCAAGGTCGAGAGTATCCATGATGTCACGAAATTTTTGACGATCTTCGGCTTTTTCGATGGCGTCTTCGTTCGCACCGATCAACTCGACCCCAAGGCGTTTCAACGTCCCGTTTTTGGACAAAGCCAAAGCCGTGTTCAAAGCTGTTTGCCCGCCCATGGTGGGGAGCAATGCATCAGGGCGTTCTCTTTCAAGAATTTTGGCAACAATGTCCGGTGTGATCGGCTCGACATAAGTTGCATCGGCAAGCCCCGGGTCAGTCATAATCGTTGCCGGATTGGAGTTGACAAGGATAACGCGATACCCTTCTTCTTTTAAAGCTTTACAGGCTTGTGTCCCTGAATAATCAAACTCGCAGGCCTGCCCGATAATAATCGGCCCTGCGCCGATAATAAGGATAGATTTGATGTCAGTACGTTTCGGCATTTTCTAACTTCCAATTCTAACTTTTAAGTTCGGTAATGGGTATAAAACATTCTTTTTTTGTGCAATATTCCAGAAGGTTTCCGCTTTCCATGTCAAAAATCCACGGACGAATAATCACACGATTTTCCGATATGGCGCGGGCAACGCTCGGGTAAGTTTTTAAATTCTCGACACTGAGCAAAACAATTTGCTCTTCGGTCATGCGTAACAAGGCATCATGAGAGCATCCAGCGGGGCGGGTCTGACGAACTTGCTCCAATCCTTTTTGGGCAACATCAATAAAGCTTGAAATTTCGTCATCATCAATTTTCTCGACCAGACATTTAATCGCACCACATCCGGTATGCCCCAGAACAATCACATCCTTGACCTGATTGTGAATAAGGGCGAACTGTAAGGCAGCAGCCAAAGCCGTTCCTTTTTCATAGGGGCGAACAATCGCGCCCATCGCTTTGTGACCAAAAAAAGTTCCGGGTTCGGCGCGGAAAATAGTTCCCGGATTGGAACGGGAATCAATACAAGAGATAATAAAATATTCAGGGCTTTGACCGTCTTTGATTAAACGGGGCATCAGGCCAGAACCGTTTTCATACGTCTCTTTTCTGAATTGCTGAAATCCTTCTATCAATTTTTTGGTCATCAATTTTTCTTTCAACAAAATTTCTTTCAATATGCCTCACGCAGAATGCGCGGAGGAGGTTCTGTTATGCAGCCACCTTCTTTTTATGATCTGCAATCATATCGATAAACCGGTCAAACAGATAATGGCTATCCATCGGCCCGGGTGAGGCTTCGGGGTGATACTGCACACTGAATGCGGGTTTATCCAAAGAGCGAATACCTTCATTGGTTTTATCAAACAGCGAAATATGCGTGGCTTCAACCGTTTTGGGCAGGCTATCCGGCAAGACGTGAAAACCATGGTTTTGTGAGGTAATTTCCACACGCCCTGTTTTGAGATCTTGGACAGGGTGGTTCGCCCCGCGATGCCCCAAATCCATTTTGGTAGTTTTTCCACCCAACGCCAAGGCCAACATTTGATGCCCCAGACAAATTCCAAAAATCGGAATATTTTTGCTCAGCAAGGCTTGAATGGTCGGAACCGCATAAACACCCGTGGCCGCAGGATCTCCGGGCCCATTGCTTAAAAAGACACCGTCAGGTTTTAAAGCCAGAATATCATCGGCGGATGTTTGCGCCGGAACAACAGTGACCTTGCAACCGACAGCCGCCAGACAGCGCAGGATATTAAGCTTTGCGCCGAAATCCATCGCAACGATATGATAACGCGGCTTGTCTTGCACACCATAGCCCTGACCCAGTGTCCAGAGCGTTTCCGCCCAGTCATAAGCCTTGGCACAGGTTACATCCTTGGCAAGATCAAGACCGTCCAGACCACTCCACGCCGCAGCTTGAGCCTGCAGGGCAGGGATGTCGAACTCTCCCTTGAGATTGACCGCCAGAATGCCGTTCGGCGCGCCCAGATCACGGATACGCCGTGTTAAGGCGCGTGTATCAATGCCGCAGATCGCCGGAATAGCGTGAGATTTCAGCCAAGCATCCAGATGCTGGGTTGACCTCCAGTTTGAAGGCTCGGTCACATCTTCGCGAACAATCATGCCGCGCACCGCCGGATGAACCGACTCAATGTCCTCGTCATTGACGCCAACATTACCAATATGTGGGAAAGTAAAGGTGATGATCTGTCCGGCATAGCTCGGATCTGTCATAATCTCTTGATATCCTGTCAGGGAGGTATTGAAACAGATTTCTCCGACTTGGGCAGTTTCGGCACCAAAGCCGCGCCCCCAAATCACCGTCCCGTCCGACAAAATAATAGCCGCTGTTGCATTGGGCGGCTGTTTCGGGGTAGAAATTGCTTGTTTTGAATTCATCTCTAGCGCTCTCCATTCTAATCAGGCACTAGAAAAGCATTCTATAGACAACAGCCAAGAGAAAAACAATAGGAAAGTAAAAAATGTCCGAAAAACGCACAGAATTAAGCACAGCTCTCAAAGAAGCCATGAAAGCCAAGGACGAAAAAACTTTGGGGACGGTGCGTATGATAATCTCGAAAATGAAAGAACAAGACATCGAAGCCCGCGTCAAAGGCAATATGGAGGGCATTGATGACGGTCAGATTCTCTCGCTGATGCAGGGAATGATTAAACAACGCCAAGAATCGGCGAAAATGTATATAGATGGAGCGCGCCCTGAACTGGCAGCAAAAGAGAATGAAGAAATCGCGATTATCGAAAAATTTCTTCCTGCACAAATGTCAGATGATGATATTGCCGCCGCCATTATCGGCTTGATTGCGTCTACCGAAGCCACCAGCATCAAGGACATGGGCAAGGTCATGGGCGAACTGAAAGCCAAATATGCAGGCCAGCTCGATATGGGCAAAGCCGGAGCGATCATTAAACAAAAATTGGCTGGATAATGTATGATTCGTTAATTGTTATATAGAATCTGGTATCATAAAGGCGAATAACAATTAAAAAACATTAGAAGATTAGGAGTGTGGGCGTTAGAATTTCTGAGAGGATATTTTAACGCCCATAATTTTTTAAGAGGATTTCGGAATGATAACAACTCTCGTGCTGCTGGCGATCATTGGGTTCGTCATTGTCTATGGTATAGGGACATACAACTCTTTGGTGACAAAGCGGACGATGGCAAACGAATCGTTTAGTGGGGTTGATGTCCAGTTAAAGCGTCGCGCTGACTTGATCCCGAATCTGGTGGAAACGGTCAAAGGCTATATGACTCACGAAAGTAAAACGCTTGAAAGTGTCACAGCCATGCGGGCTCGTGCCCAAAAAGCAGGAACTGCCGATGAAAGATTTCAAGCAGAATCCGCTATTTCAGGATTGATCGGCAATATCATGGCGGTATCCGAGAATTATCCAGACCTCAGAGCCAGCGAAAATTTTGCCAGTCTTCAGGCGGAACTGACCGAAATTGAAGAGCAACTGCAATTGGCGCGTCGCTACTACAACGGTGCTGTCCGAAACCTTAATATCATGATTGAACAATTTCCAAGCAATGTGATTGCGGGCATATTCGATTTTGAAAAGAAAACCTTCTTCGAAATTACCAATGATGCCGAACGCGAAGTCCAAAAAGTGAGCTTCCAACAATGAAATGGTTGCTCTGTTGTCTGATTACGCTTGCGCTGGGGATTGTTCCAGCACAGGCAGCAGAGATTATCCATGATTTTGATGTGACCGCCCTCATAGAACAAGACGGCACAGTCACTATTACAGAAAAAATCAACGTCACCGCAGAACATGACCAAATCAATCACGGTATTTATCGGGATATTCCAACTATTTATACAGACAAATTCGGCAATAACGTCAACGTCCCTTTGAAAATCATAAGAATTGAACGGGATGGGTCATCCGAAGATTTTCATACCGAAAGCAAAGTCAATGGCTTGCGAATTTATATCGGAGACAAGGAACGCGACGTTCCTATCGGCCTGCATAGCTATTTGATCGAATATAAAGTCGAACGGGTCATCGGATATTTCCCTGATGTTGATGAATTTTATTGGAACGTCACAGGGAATGGTTGGATTTTTCCAATTCAGAAATCCCACATTTCCGTGTGGTTTCCAAAAGGGGCAAGCATTCTGCAATCCGCCGGATATACCGGAAGGCAAGGATCGCAAGACAAGAATTTTAAAATGGGAACGTATTTGGAAAATGTGTTTGAAGCCAGCATTACCAAACCACTCGCTCCCTATGAAGGATTCACCATTGCGGTTGGAATAAAAAAAGGTACGATGCTCCCTCTGACCGCAATGCAAAAAATCGCCTATTTTTTATTTGATAATGGAGCATGGCTGGTCTTTTTATTCTCAACGCTTGGTCTTGCCATTTATCTTTTCCTGACATGGAAAAAATTCGGAGATGACACCCCCGGGTTGATTATTCCGAGATTTGATATTCCGAAAGACATAACACCATCGTTACTGAGATATATTCGTGAACAAGGCTATGACCATGTCACATTCACATCTGAAATCGTCAATGCCGCAATCAAGGGGTACATTACGATTATCAATACACAAGACTATACCATCATCAAAAAGAATAAATCATTTCGGGAAAAAATTATGGGAGAGATGTCTTGTTTATCTCTCATTTTTAATGATGGCGATAAAATTCGCCTTCCCAAAGGAGGGTTTAAATCGTCTCAGCGATCATCCGCAATACAAGTTGCCAATAATTTTCGATCCAGTATGAGCGTGCATAAATCTTTTATGGACGATATGAAGTCATATTATTTCACGAATAATAGCCGTATTAAAATGATTTCACTGGGCATATCACTGATTTCAATGGGGTTGGGGTTTTATATCGGCCACACGGATGAACAAAAAGCCATTGTGGCACTGGCAATTGTAATTGTTCATGGTGCCATGATTGCATTGGCATGGAAGCCAATGAACAAATATACCGTAGAAGGCCAAAAAATAGCAGATTACGCGGATGGCTTGAAACTGTATTTGGAAGTAGCCGAGCAAGCCCGTCTGAATGAACTTTTCCCGAAAGAAACAACCGAAGAAATTTTTGAAAAATTTCTGCCCTATGCCTTTGCCTTGGGCGTTGAACAAAAATGGTGCGAATATTTCGCCGAACAAGTCGTAAAACATTCAAAAGACATGACGGATAACTCTAATAGCTCGTACGATGATCGCCATCACTACAACGATAATTTGCAATTCGGATCTTTATTCAACATGTCCAGAGATCTGGGTGATTTGACTTCTCGAATATCTTCTGCCAGTACACCCCCCGCATCCAATAGTGGCTCTGGCGGTGGTGGGTCATCGGGCGGCGGTGGCGGCGGCGGCGGTGGCGGTGGCTGGTAAATTATTTTCCAAGGATTTGGAAAGCACTCTCGTCTGATAGGGAGAATGTTAAAAATAAGAGAAAAATAAGAGGCCGGCCATGACCAAATTCTATCACCGCAAGTACCAAAATACGTTTTTTATCTTTCCGGCTATGATTCCTCTCATTGAAATATTACCATGGCTGTTGACCTTGGTGGGAACCTTGGCAGGTGGTATGCGGTTTTTACAGCCCTATATCACGTTTCAAACGCGCTATAAAAGTGCCATTCATGTGATTATGATTTTGAGCTTTAGCGCAGCCATTGCTGTCTATATTTGGCATCGCAATCAATTGCCTCCCGAAAAAGAAGGGTCTGTCCTCGTTCAAGCTCAAGATTTGCCGCCCCTGAACAATGCCACAAAGTTTGAATTTATTGACCCTCCGATTCAAAAATATGACTGGAAAAAATCCGATTTGAAAATGCTGTGGAACGTCACATCACCAGTAGAGTTTTTAGGAAATCCGGTTGTAATCGGCAATATGCTTGTGGTCGGGACATTCTCGAATGCACTGGAAGCAAGATCGTTGATGGACGGACAATTAATCTGGTCTGTTCAAAAAAATCAGCCTGTTTTCACGTCTCCTGCGGCTGATAAAGAAAAAATATATATCGGTGAAGGCCTGCATACTGCGGATATGTCAGGATTAACCGCTATATCCATTCGCAATGGCAACCCTGTTTGGGAAAGAAAATTCGGCAGTCACATTGAATCATATCCGGCTCTTGACCCTGAAAATGAAAGGCTATGGATTGGCGCAGGAAGTCTGGGGCTGTGGGCTTTGAATACCGAAGACGGAACAAAAATATGGTGGGCAAAAATCGGTCATATCGATGTACCTCCATTATTTGATGGTACACGCCTTTTTGCTGCTGCAAAATTACAAGAGGCCAAAGACGGATCGTCTATTTTTGAAATTGATCCAGACAGCGGAAAAACCATCTGGTCACAAAACATGAATGGAAACCCGATGGGCAAAGTCATGGATCTGGGGCAGGGAAAAATATTGGTCAGCACTGCCATCGGTCAGGTCGGATTAAATAAACAAACAGATGCCGGATGGGTCTATGGAATAGACGCAACGCAAAAAGGCAAAGTGATCTGGACAATAAAATTATCGACAATGGGTTTGCCGGATGGCCAGTTGTCACAAGACAAAAAAACAGCTTTTTTTGCCCTGAAAAACGGTGAAATCTGGGCGATCAATACCAAGGATGGATCAATTCTTTGGATTAAAAAATGTGGCGATGAATTTTTAACGGATGTTGGTCTTTATCAGGACTCGATAGAAAATCCGAAAGTGATCGGCATCACCAAAGACGGAATCGTTCATATTTTGGACGCTCTCACCGGACAAGAAACTCAAAAAATTGTCAAAAATCGCGGTGGATATTCCGCCCCTTTATATCACAACGGCATTTTGTATCTGTTTACACCGTATTCTGTATCGGCCTATAGCGTTGGGGATGTTTATGATGATGACAGATCGTAACACAGATACGCTATGGATGAAATTTGCCGAAGATACGTCTCTTCCGCTTGATCCAACGCCCAGCCAAAAGGATGCGTTAAATCATATCTTTGACCAAACCAATCCCCAATCATTATGGTCACGTGCCTTGGCAAAAATTGGACGTGAACAAGGTATATCAGGTGCGCCGCCAATTTTAAAATGGGTAGGAAACACCCCCTATATGAACTGGAATAATATGGTGGCATTGGTCATGGGGCGCGGAGCTTATATCCGGCGACAACCGGATAATGCCTATAAAATAGAATTCAAAATGTCAGTATTAGCTCTTTGGGATTTGATAAAAATTCAATGGCACGTATCGGAATATTTATCCCGTATCCAGAGTGATAAAACCCAATGGCCTGAAGAAGAAGATCAACAGATTGTTGAAAGCTTGGCTTTGGGATTGTGTTTGCTGGCACTGACCCAAAGATTGAAATACAAAGACGAACAGAGCTTGGCAAAGGCATTGTCCCAGACGGAATTTCTAAAAACACCGGATAAAAAAACAATTGAAAAAATAGCAGCGATCCAGAAACGCCGGACGAGTCTCACCCCCGCATGGCAAAAAAAATTCCCAGCCCAAAATACCACTTTGAAAGAAACCGGAGAGCCATATTTTTGGAACAATCCAACCCTACAACACAATCATGATGAGGTCACACCACACCTCCCCAATGTGCAATGGAAAGGAATAGGGGTTAGCGGATATGTAGTGATTGGCCGTATCGTTATGCTGACCTCACCACAGGACATTGAAAAACTGGATAATCCTGATAATGACCCGTTGATAGCGGTCTTCCCCCACGCCCGCCCCGAAACTGTTGAGATTTTTAGTCAATGCACTGCTGTTTTGTTTGGCAGCGGCGGCGCATTGTCCCATGCCTGCACAATAGCCAGAGAGCAAAATAAACCGTGCATTACGGCCTTGGGGACACAGTTTATGACGGATATGACCACATATCACACAACAGGTCATAAGGTCTGGGTTTCTATTGACCCCCAAATCGGACATGTACAACTCGTAGAAACATAAAGTTTTCGGTTGATTTTTAGGCGGTTTTTTCCAAGGATAGCCATGTTTACCGCGTCTTATATTGGAAGACTATGGAATGAAGAATGATGAATCCGGAATAATAGCAAGGGCAGTGGCAGGAGACTCCACAGCCTTCCGCAATGTTCTGGATGCGCATTACATGACGATTTATCGCATGGCATTCCGTTTTTGTGGCAATAAGCCGGATGCGGAGGACGTAACCCAAATGACCTGTATGAAATTGGCTCAAAATATTAGTGCCTTCAAAGGGGAATCAGCCTTTACTACTTGGCTTTATACTGTTGTTCTCAATACGGCACGGGACTGGAAACGTTCCCAATCACGCCATGAGCGCGGAAGTATCGGTTTGGAAACCATCGAAAATACAGTGTCAAACAGCCAGACACCGGAACAAATACTCGAAACCAGTCAAAAAATGGTCGCCGTTTATAATCTGCCTGAACCTGAATGTGAAATTGTCTGGTTGGTATTCGGCGAAGGCTTAAGCCATAAGCAGGTTGCTGAGATTATGGGTGTTGCCGAAGGCACAATTTCATGGCGCATCAATGAAGCCCGTAAAATATTGAAAGAGGGAGGTTCAAAATGAACGATGACGACTTGAAACACCTCTTTTTAAATGAACAAATTCCAACACCGGACGACAATGCCCGCAAAGTGGCGTTAAACCTTGCTACGGCAGAATTTGAAAAAACCAGAAAAAATGAAAATATTTCCCAAGGAAATGGATTATTGGCTCGTCTGATAGGAAGACAACCCAATCACAGGAGTAAAGAAATGTCCTTTTCAACCAAAAAAGTAGTTTATGGCGGACTGGCAACAGCATGTGCAGCCTTGCTGGTTTATAACGTTGTTGGAAACGTTACCGGAACAGATGCCTTGTCTCATTTGGAAATGAACGGCGCACGAATTCAAGGAACGCCCTCATTGTCCGAAGTGTCCAATGTGGAGCAAACCGACGCCCAAGAAAAAATGATAATAGCAGATTCATCTATGTCAATTTCATCCATGTCAAAGGAAGTAGAAATTGCGCCAGGACAAAAATTAGATTCCGAAAGAAGAGCGGCAGAAAAAGCGTTGAATTATGTAACAGCTCCCACTCCCAATGTTGCGTCTCCTTCTGTTCCGACTGGGGCGATGGTTGGAATGATGGCTTCCGCCGAAATGGATATGATGGTGGTTCAGCAACAGGAATTTGGTCGCGATAAATTCGATGGTATGGACGAAAACCAGATTAAAAATGTAAAAGCTGAACCAATATCAACATTTTCGATTGATGTGGATACGGCTTCTTATTCCTTTGCGCGGTCAAGTCTGGATCGGGGAGTTTTGCCGCAAAAAGATTCCATTCGTGTTGAGGAAATGATCAATTATTTCGATTATGATTATCCGTATCCTGGAACAAAAGAACGGCCTTTTAGTACCAATGTCGTGATGAAGCCGTCTCCATGGGGCGCGGGTAAACAACTGATGACCATCGGCATCAAGGGATATGAGATTGCCAAAAACCAAATGCCGAATAGTAATCTAGTCTTTTTACTCGATACATCGGGATCAATGAATGAAGCAAATAAATTGCCTTTGTTAAAACAATCAATCGTTCTACTTCTGGACACTTTAAAGCCAACCGATACAATTTCGATTGTGGTCTATGCGGGATCTGCCGGAACAGTCTTGCCCCCGACCAAGGTATCGAATAAAGGTGCAATCCTGATGGCATTACAAAACCTGTCTGCTGGCGGAAGAACAGCCGGAGCAGAAGGTATTCGTCAGGCTTACCAATTGGCAGAAAGCAACTTTGATAAAAATGCAGTCAATCGGGTTATCCTTGGAACGGACGGTGATTTCAATGTGGGCATTACCAGTCAGGAAGAACTGAAAGATTTCGTAGAACGCGAGAAAGATAAAGGGATTTTCCTGTCTGTTTTGGGCTTTGGTCGCGGCAATTACAATGATGCAATGATGCAGGCTCTGGCACAAAACGGAAACGGTGTTGCGGCTTATATTGATAATTTGAACGAGGCGCGTAAAGTCTTGGTCGAAGAAGCGACAAAGACCTTGTTCCCGATTGCCAAAGACGTAAAGATTCAGGTGGAATTTAATCCGGCAACTGTCGCGGAATATCGCTTGGTTGGATACGAAACCCGCGCGTTAAAAACCGAAGACTTTAATAATGATAAAGTCGATGCCGGAGATATAGGCGCAGGCGCAGAGGTAACCGCAATTTATGAACTGACCCCTGTCGGCGCACCAACATCAGTTGACCCAAGCCGTTACGCCCCTCAAAATGCAACAGATAAATCTGTTCCGTCAGCATCGGGCGAGATAGCTTTTGTAAAACTGCGCTATAAACTGCCAAATGAAAACGAAAGCAAATTGATAACAACCTCTGTTTTGCCGGATATGAATGCGGGGATTACAAAAGAAGCCCAACTTTTAAATTCTGAAACCAACTGGGCTGTTGCCGTGGCAAGTTTCGCACAGATTTTAAAAGGTGGAAAATATACCGGACAAATGACCTATGACGATGTTCTAAGACTGGCAACGGAATCCAAAGGGGCTGACCCGTTCGGTTACCGCGCAGAGTTCATTACATTGGTGCATAAAGCCAAAACAGCAGCGGGTCTGGAAGCACAGCCGGGTAATAGCAATGGCGGCGGCGGGACTGTCGTGCCCCAGCCTTACCCATACCCCGTCCCGATGGAAAGATAATCATTGTCCGAATTTAAAAGCCCCGTTTCATCGGGGCTTTTTTGTTCTTTACAGTCATTTCGTTCAGGATAACAGAAACGCACTCTATGAAAGTCTGCGCACAGGAAAAGAATGGCGGGGAGAGACAAAGTCATCTTGCGCCGCAATCATGGCCAATTCACGCGTTCCGGCTTGCTGTGTTTTTTCAAACAACCCGTAAATACTGCCAACGGTTTTTGTTAAGGCACTATCCAACGATTGACCGGCGAGAAGATGCCCTGCAAACAAAGCCGCCGTACAATCTCCCGATCCGTTGGGGGCAGGGGATAAATCCAACATCGGTGTGGTCACAATCAATTGCCCCTGATCTTTTCCACTGGCCAAGATAGAAATATGCTTTTCGGGAGTATCCTCTGCAATCAATGAGGTCAAAAGAATGGTTTTGACCCCCGTATCATGGATAACGTGACAAGCACTCAACGCATCTTCGGTTGATCGGATCGTGCGCCCCGACAAATATTCCATTTCGAATAAATTGGGTGTCAGAACAGTCGCACGTGCCAACGCAGTGTTTTTGAAAAAATCAGGAATACCGTCTTTGACAAAAAATCCGCGCCCCGTATCCCCCATAACCGGATCACATATCCACGGTGTCGAGACCGGAAGCTGATCCAGAGTGTCACAAATTATATCGCAAATTGCAGAAGATCCTGCATAACCCGTCAGAAGAGCATCACAAGTTTCAAAAACCCCACGATCTTTCAATCCGGCCAGAACCTGTCGGATATGAGTTTCCCCGAAAACGTCCCCCGTCCATGACCCATATCCTGTATGATTGGAAAACTGGACGGTATGAACCGCGACAACGTCATACCCCATACGTTGCAATGGAAAAACCGCTGCACGGTTTCCAACATATCCATAAGCCACATGGGATTGAATCGATAGAATAGTCTTCATAGAAGGCATCTAGCATATTTTCTGTGTGGAATCATCTGCTCTGTTGCTGTAATAAAAGTCTATGTCCATATCACCCCGCTTTTTACAGGAATTGCGTGACCGCCTGACCTTGTCCGAAATTGTCGGTGGACGGGTGAAGCTGACGCATGCGGGACGCGAATTCAAGGGATGCTGCCCGTTTCACCGTGAAAAAACTCCGTCTTTTCAAGTCAATGACGAAAAACAGTTCTTTCATTGCTTCGGCTGCGGCGCACATGGGGATGCCGTGGGATTTGTCATGCGCCATGATAATTTGTCTTTTATCGAGGCCGTAGAAGCCTTGGCGCAAAAGGTCGGCATGCAGGTTCCCCAAGCCAGCCCCCAAGACCAGATACAGGCCAAAAAGGAAAAAGGGCTGCATCAACTTTGCGAAGAGGCTGCAAAATGGTTTGAAATCCAACTTCATGACCCGAAAAACAGGGACGTTCTTGATTATGTAACAAGACGCGGCATCGGAGAAGAAATTACCGATGCGTTCCGTCTGGGATATGCCCCGTCTGACGATCAAGCCTTGCGCAAACACCTTGGAAAGTTGGGCTATGCGGATTCAATAATGCTGGAAGCAGGGGTTGTCAAGGCCTCCACACGGGGAACAGAGCCATACGCCTTCTTTCGTGACCGTGTCATGTTTCCGGTCACGGATGCGCGCGGACGGGTTGTTGCCTTCGGGGGCAGAGTGCTGCCCGAACACATGCGCCCGCCATCCCGCTCGGATTTTACCCCGCCCAAATATATCAATTCGGCCGATACACCGCTTTTTCATAAAGGGAGAACCGTTTACGCAGGCCAGCATGCGCGGCTCGCCGCCAAAGACCATAAAATTCTGGTGGTTGAAGGCTATATGGATGTGATTGCCTGCCATCAGGCAGGATTTAAAGGCGCGGTCGCCCCGCTGGGCACGGCTTTGACCGAAGAGCAGATTATGATCTTGTGGAAAATGATCCCCCATGAGCATAAAGAGCCTGTTTTGTGCTTTGATGGCGACGAAGCAGGCTATCGTGCGGCAGTTCGCGCGGCAGACCGCATCATCCCACTATTGAAACCATCCCATTCGGTCAGCTTTGCTTTTCTGCCCGAAGGAGATGATCCTGACACTTATATCAGGGAAAACGGTCAAAATTCCTTTGGACAGTTATTGGACAGAAGCCTGCCTTTGGCAGAATTCTTGTGGCGGCACCATTCCGCAGGACAAAACTACAGTTCACCGGAATTGCGCGCAGGACTATCTGCCAAACTCGAAGACATTGCCTCCAAAATCCCCGATAAACAACTTCAATACCATTATCGACAAGTCTTCCGCGATAAGCTGTACGCATTATTTGGTAAATCATGGCAAAATAGTAAAAAATCAAAGGTCTCGGGCTCGGATCATCAGTTCGGGTCATTGACTTTACCCCCCGTGGGAAAGCGTCAAGCGGAAGCCATGATTCCAAGGTTGCTATTATTGACAGTGCTTAACCACCCTGAAATTTACCCCTATATCCACGAGGATTGTCATAGAATAGATCCAGAAGACTCTGATTTGAGGCTATTGCAAGAGGCTTTGGTTAGTGTTCTGGAAAATACAAGCATTGAAGACCTTGACAAAGTTGCGGTATTGAGCCAAATAACTGCGCTGGGGCTGACTGAAATCAGTGACAGGCTCGTACAAAACGAACGCCTATATGTCCATGCCGGATTTGCCCGGCCCGAGGTTGCCCCAGAAAAAGTGCTGGAAGGCTGGAAATCATTGATTTTCCAGTGGGAGAAATCCCGTTTTTTTGCAGATTTGCAAGTGGCAAGGCAAAGCTTGGCCGCTGCAATGACGGAAGAAAATCAAAATAGAGTTCTGGCATTAAAACAGATGCAGATGGAACAGGTTGAGGAAAGAGATTAACTTTTCCCCCCTTACCTCTTTGTTTTTTCTGCAAAATCGGGTTTAATCAGCGAGTCGAATCGATTCGGGGCGGATGAGTCGCAAGGGGACTCTGTGTGGTTGCTTCGGAAATGATTTGAAAAGACACGGGCAAAACGGGCAGCAGCGATGGCGGCAAAAAATAAATCAAAGACACCTTTAAAACAGGCGGCAAAAACAACAGCCAAAGCCAAGACAACGGATTCGAAAAAGAAAGCGGTTAAAGCACCTGCAAAATCTGCGACGAAACCAGTAAAAAAAGCTGTCGAGAAAAAGAGTGATGCCAAAAAAGTAACGGCTAAAAAATCCGCACCAAAAAAGCCAGACCCAAAAGAAACAAATAATAAGAAAAATAAAGCTACTCCAAAAATTCAAACACAGAGTCAGACAGATAACATGCCAAAAACTAAAACGGCCACCGCAGAAAAAGCAGCAGCGAAATCCTCAGTAAAAAAGAGTGAAAGTGCTAAAAAGATATCAGCAAAGGCAAAAAAGCAGGTTGATAAAAAACCGCCTGCTGAATTGGCCATGACCACAGGGCAAAAAGGCGATCTTGAAAAAATTGTCAAAAAGCTGATTTCCAAAGGGAAAGAGCAAGGCTACGTCACTTATGATGACCTGAACAATTTGCTTCCTGCTGAAGAATTCTCATCAGACCAGATCGAAGACGCAATGGCTGCAATTTCTGATTCAGGTGTCCAGATGGTCGATGGATCGGATGATGTCACTGAAGAAGGTGATCAGCCCGAAGCCAAGGAATCCAACGAAGGCGAAGAAGAATACGCAAGCGGCGGGAACATTTCCGATGATGATACCGGACGGACAGATGATCCTGTTCGGATGTATCTGCGTGAAATGGGAACGGTTGAACTGCTATCCCGTGAAGGCGAAATTGCAATCGCCAAACGGATCGAAGCTGGCCGTGAAACCATGATTGGTGGGATTTGCGAAGCCCCCCTTGCCATTGAATCGATTATTGCCTGGTATGAAGCCTTGTTGAAAGGTGACATCCTGCTGCGCGAAGTGATTGACCTTGACGCAACATACGGCGGAGACAACGCTTTTGATGGGACGGGCGACGGCGCAAACGCAACACCAAAACCTGCGACCCCTCCTGTTGTAAAAGAAAAGCAAAAAGAAAAAGAAAAGAAAGCCGGAGAAGAAGAAACATCGAATCCGGAAGGGGAAGAAGGCGACGATAGTTCGAGCGAAGATGGCGATGACAATTCGATTTCTTTGGCCGCGATGGAAGCTGAATTAGCACCGAAAGTTTTTCCGATTTTCGAACAAATCAAGAAAACATACAAAAAACTTCAAAAAGCCCAGCTTGAAAAAATTGAAGCCGGTAAATCGGCAACTCCTGCCATCATCAAAAAATATGACGCGGTCAAATTGGAAATGGTTGGCTTGATGAACGAAGTGCGTTTGCACGCCGCTCGGATCGACCAGTTGATCGAACGTCTTTACAAGATGAACCGTGATTTGGTGTCTCTTGAAGGTCGTATGATGCGCCTGTCCATTGATTGCGGCGTAACCCGTGAAGAGTTCTTGAAAAAATACGAAGACACATTGCTGGTGGGTAACTGGAAAGTAAACTCGCAAAAGCTCACCGGAAAAGGATGGGACAAGTTCCTTGAACGCCATTCCGATGATGTCGGTGCGATCCGAGACCAGATCGATGCAATCGTTGCTGAATCCAGTCTGCCATTGATGGAATACAAACGGATTGTCACGACCGTTCAAAAAGGCGACCGTGAATCAAACCGTGCGAAAAAAGAAATGATCGAAGCCAATTTGCGTCTCGTGATTTCTATCGCCAAGAAATACACCAATCGCGGTCTGCAATTCCTTGACTTGATTCAAGAAGGTAATATCGGCCTGATGAAAGCCGTTGATAAATTCGAATATCGTCGCGGATATAAATTCTCGACCTATGCGACATGGTGGATCAGACAGGCGATCACCCGTTCCATCGCGGATCAGGCACGGACAATCCGTATTCCTGTTCACATGATCGAAACCATCAACAAACTGGTTCGGACATCACGTCAAATGATGCACGAAATCGGTCGTGAACCGACACCGGAAGAACTGGCTGTTCGTCTTCACATGCCTCTCGATAAAGTGCGCAAGGTCTTGAAAATTGCGAAAGAACCAGTCTCTCTTGAAACACCAATCGGGGATGAAGAAGACTCATCCTTGGGTGATTTCATCGAGGACAAAAACGCAATTCTTCCTGTGGAAAGTGCAATCCAGTCCAACTTGCGGGAAACAACCACCCGTGTTCTGGCCACGCTGACCCCGCGTGAAGAACGTGTTTTGCGCATGCGTTTTGGCATTGGCATGAACACCGATCATACGCTTGAAGAAGTCGGGCAACAGTTCAACGTCACTCGTGAACGGATCAGACAGATCGAAGCCAAAGCCCTGCGCAAGCTGAAACACCCATCCAGAAGTCGAAAACTCCGCAGCTTCTTGGATACCTAACATGACGATCCGCCCTTGATTTTTAGGAATTTTTAGGCTTAATTACCGCATTGGTTTGCGCCTGTAGCTCAGTTGGTTAGAGCAAGCCGCTCATAACGGCTTGGTCGGGGGTTCGAATCCCTCCGGGCGCACCATAAGATCCAAATAAAAGAGAAACCTCTGCCGTCATTGCGAGGAGCATTCAGGCGACGCGGCAATCCAGAAAACAGATAGGGATTATCTTAGAATCCTTTCAGGATTCAGATAATGACGGGGTGCGTGAATAGTTACTTTTTCCAACGTTTATGCAGCCACAACCATTGCTCGGGGCGTTCGGAAATCCAGCTCTCCAGAATATCATGCGCTTCACGGAGCAAGGTCTGGTCATCTTTGCGAATATCCAGAGACGGCAGAACACTGACTTTGAAATGGACACCGTCAATGCGTTCAACCCGAACGGGATAGAGCGGACATTGGAATTTTTTGGCAAGCTGGATAAATGCCAGGGATGTCATGGCGGGCTGCTCGAAAAAATTGGCCTCGACACCTTGATTATATTTCTGGTCAATCAGGATACCAATGCGCCGCCCTTGTTTCATGGCAATCAGCACCTGACGCATTCCAGATGCAGATTTTGGATAAGTTCGCAACGTCCCGTCCATACTGCGGCAACGTTGTAAAATGGCCTCGACATATGGATTGTTGGGAGCGCGATAAATCAGATCGACATCAACGCCAGCTTGATGAACTGCGGGGGCTGCGATTTCCCAGTTTGCCAAATGAGCAGAAAAGAAAATAGCCGGAGTATTTTTATCCCGCAATGTGGGTTCAAAATTGTCTTGCCCTATCAGGTCGACATAATTTTTAAAGATAAAAGGCAAATGCGGATATTCAGCAAATCCACGCCCGATATTGTCCCACATGCCACGGACAATCTGTTTGGTTTCTTGGACATCAGTGTGAAGAGCGCTTTGGATATGGCGTTCGGCTTTGCGGCTGGCGGATAGGCGGGAGCCGATAAACCCTGCAAGACCTCCACCGATATTGGAAGATCTAGCAGGTGGTATAAGCCCGAATAGAAAGATCAGCGTGCGGACAATCACAGCCTCAACAATGTAACGGAATTTTTTCATTGAGCCAATCGGTCTTTCATAAATTGAACCATCTGTTCGGGCGCATCAAATTGAATATCAACCAACAGAGTATCGATCATCGATTTTTGATAAAAATCCGGCAAGCGTACAAAATCTTTTTCCGTTGTAATCAATCGAGCATTCTCGTCCAACGCCAGATGAATCAGACGGGTCATATCATCCATCGTATAGGCATGATGATCTGCGAACGATTCAAACCGGATAATGTTTAACCCGCAATCAAGTAAAGTTTTTTTGAATTTCTCTGGCGTACCTAACCCACAAAACCCGAGATAGGGAACTTGTACCGGAAGATCGGATAAATTCCGCGCCGCCAATTTTGCCGTAAAAACAGGAAGATGCGCAGGGATGCAGGATTTGCTTTCACTTAAATCCTCCCCGATCAGAATAACCGCATCAACACCGGAAAATCCGTTCTCGAGGTTTTGGCGCAATGGCCCTGCGGGCATAATCTTGCCGTTTCCAAACCCCATATAACCGTCAATAACACAAAAGCTCAGATCTTTTTGTAAAGAATAATTCTGAAGACCATCATCAAGGATAATCACATCAGCTCCTGTATCTTTAGCATATTCAGCCCCCGCCCAACGATCTTTGGACACAATAGTGGGCGCATATTTTGCCAAAAGTAAAGCTTCATCCCCCCACATAACCGGATCATGAGACAGGTCAACGCGCTCTGGCCCCGCGATTTTGCCAAGATAACCACGCGTCAGAAAAGCGGGCGATAAAAACAATTGATGGCTTTGGATCAGTTGGAACAAGGCAATCGCAACAGGTGTCTTTCCACTGCCTCCCGCAACAATATTGCCAATGCATAAAACGGGGATTGATGATTTTCGGGGCGTAGACCGCGCCTTATGCCGATTGGAAAGGGCTTGGTAAACCAAGGACAGCGGGTCAAGAACAGTCGATAACACCGAGTTTGTTTTTTGATACCAGAAGGATGGCGTTTTCATGGGGTAATAATCTCCTGTTCGGTATGCCGGAGCACAGGCAAATGCGCCAAAAGAAAAATCGGTTCAAGCTCTTGGATAACGCGCGAAAGAATATGGGATTTGCTAACAGCAAAATCATATCCGACCCGTTGTTGTTGGCTTAATCGTTCCGGATTTTTTAAAAATTCCAGAAGAGCATGTGCCAAATCATTCCGGTGGGCAACCGGAACAGCCGCTCCGGCACGATCCATCTGGTCAAAAATTTCCTGAAGATTCTGGATGTGGGGGCCATGTAAAACAGCACAGCCGAGTAAGGCTGCCTCCAATGGATTATGCCCTCCACCGCCATCATCGCTGAAACTGCGACCAATACAGGCAAGAGGTGCAACACGGTAAAAAAGCCCGAGCTCTCCCATCTGATCGACAACATACATATCCATGGCAGAGGTCGGAATATTGTTTTTACTTTTTATTCCGGTCATGACACCGTGTTCTTTATAAAACGATTCAATCCCTGCCGCGCGCTCAGGATGACGAGGAATAACAATCGTCAATAAATCCGGCAGCTTTTTTACGAGGGCGCGATGAACCTCAAGGGCGAGCTCTTCTTCTCCTTGATGCGTGCTGGCATAAACCCAGGCAGGACGTTGCCCGATGGCCTCCCGAAGTTGCGCGAGGTCATCAGGGGAACAAGGAAGAGGAGGGGCGCAATACTTGATATTATCGGTCACAACCACACTGCGCCCACCCAACGCATCGAAATACTCTTTGTCACGTTCGGTTTGGGTCATGATAACCGTAAAAGAGGAAAGAAGTTTTTCAGCAAGCGTCCGTGCGCGAGTCCAGTTTTTAAAAGATTGTGGTGACAGACGGGCATTCAACAAAGCCACAGGCAAGCGACGCTTCCCAAGCTCTGCAATCATAAACGGCCATAATTCGGATTCTGCCCATAACACGATATCCGGTTTCCAGTGATCCAGAAAATATCTGACCCATTTGGGTCGGTCAACAGGAAGATATTGATGAAAGGCACGGTCGGGAAGGCGTTTATCCAAAAGGAGAGCCGCAGTTTTGGTGATGGTTGTAATCAGGACATGCGCATCGGGATTTTGTTGAAGAAAAATATCGATCATCGTCAAAACTGATAAGGCTTCGCCCACACTGGCAACATGAACCCACATCAACGTTCCCGAAGGCCGCGCACAAGAAGCCTGCCCGAAACGTTCCTGAATCCGATCGGGATCTTCTTTGCCTTGCCTGACCCGACGGTTAATCAACCCACGAATCAGAGGTTCGCTTATCGTCATGGCTTTTTTATAAAACCAGAACAGGCTCATACGTAAAAACTCTCCTAAAATGCTTCAGGCTCTATTTATAGAGCCTGAGAGCAATAAATCCAAGAGCTATAGTTTGGGTTCTGGATTGCCTTAGAAACAACGCACCTAACAGCTTGATGTTCCTGATTTACAGCATTTAGGTGTTGATGTACCAGTCGGAGAACATCCCGGATTTGGGCAAACAACTTCCGGATTTGATCCTCCACCGATAAAGACACCGGTTGGAATACCTGCCGAACATTTACCGGAGGTAACTTCGGAAAGAGGAGCCACAACGCTGGTAAAGAGATTCATGGAATCGAATGGAGCCCCCAAGCCAACAGCAGCCATTGTCGAGACAGGAGTTCCCCATGACCCTGTGCTGCCACATGCGGCAGGTTTTTGCCGCGGATCATTCCCACTGATGTCTTTGAGTGTCAAAATTTGTGACAAATTCAGATTCTTACATTGGGCTTGCTTCCACAAGTCATTAATATTCGAGCATTTGCTGGTGTTCGATCCTGTTCCGTTGCCGCCACCAAGCGTATGGGGGAACGCCGCTGACAGATAGGTTGTTGCCTGCGTTTTTACATCAGTAAGGCCTGCCCCGCTATCTTTTGAGAAGGAAACTTTAATCGCTCCGATCCACTGTTCATAGCACCCGAGCGCGAGAACACTATCAGGCTTCCAGACCATTGTCTGGTTAATCATGATTTCGCGTTGGGCTTCCATCCAGGCGCGTTCTTTCATTTTATCCATAAAAGCGGAATCGCAAGCTTCGTCAATCACGGCAGCAGAAGCAAGAATAGGGTTGAAAAGCATCAAACTGCCAAATAAAGCGGCAAAAACGACCAATTGACGACAAAGACCAAAAAACACCATAATTCCACTCCCAAACCTGTAAAGAACTCCCTGAAAATCGATTTTCAAGAATAGCGACCACATACCCTATAGTTTACAATAGGATGAGGCCATTTGGCAAAATAAACCTGAACCTGTCCCCAAAATTAATTGGAAAGGCTATAGAAGAACTCAGATTTCTTCAATGTCGATATCAAGAATAGACATATTGAAATCATACGAGATCTCGCCTTCGTCATCATCCTTGTAAACAGTTCCTATGGCTTCTCCATTCAGGTAAACCTCGGCGGAATCAGCGACTCTCCGCTCACGAACACTCAGTCCGGGATTCCCGAATTTCTTTTGTAAATAAGCTTGAAGTTTGGCAATATCCGATTTGTCCAGATTCATACGATCCTCTCGATTGTTATATTTTATATGTTCATGTTCATAACGGTTCTTGTCCGATCAGTCCAGACTCGATCTGGTCTTGAACTATTCTGCAAAGCGCTTTGCGGTCAATGGCCTCGTCGGGCTGAACAACCGGAAGAAAGGTTAATCTGACGGTTGCGCCTTTGTTTTTCATAAACTTCCATATATGCGGAGCAAAATCCATATCCCCGTACCATGAATAAAGATCACGGTTATGGGACGTTGTGGGCTCTCCATTCACAAGGATAAGGTTGATAATAAAGGGTTGAATAGGGATCGGTTTCATATCTTTTGGCATCGCAAGGGAAAACAGGCTGGATTTGAAAGGCAGAACGCCTGTGCCAGCCGCTGATGTGCCTTCGGGAAACAAAATCAGACTCTTTCCTTGTTTCAACATGGAATCAAGCGCATTGGTTACCTTTTTGGCATGGGCAGATGTCCGGCTAATAAAAGCGGTCTGCTGGACTTTTGACAAAAATCCCAGCACCGGCCAATGTGCAACTTCTTCCTTGGCAATAAAGGACGCCAGCAAATACGAGCCAATCACCGGAATATCAAGATAAGACAGATGGTTGCTGATGTAAATCAACTGCTGCCCGTGGACAGGCTCTCCACAAATTTCTGTTTTAAGCCCGATAATTTTGCAAATCCCCTTATGCCAGAAGCGGGGGACAATATAAGCTCCTGCACCTTTGTGAAAAATCAACACACAAATCTGGATCAGAACAAGCGGAATAGACCAGATCGCCATCAGGAATATTTTGAATACAGCAAGTAAGGATGTCATGAATCTTTTGTTTCTTTTGATGAAAAGTTTTGATTGAAGTTTGAATCACGGATAATTTCTTTTTGAATTTTGCGCTCGAAATGCTTGACGTATTTTGATGTCACTTCATGGGTCGGCAAAATAATGCAAACATCAATGCAATTGAAATCAGAGTCCAGATAAGCCCCCTTGCCGATATAAGCCCCCAATCTCAGATACCCTTTGATGAGCGGGGGAAGCGAAGAAAAAACACGCCGTTCATTGATTAATGCTTTGTCGGGAAATGTCAGCCCTTGCGTACAATCTTTTAACACGGTCGGGCATAAATGCTCGGGTGGCGCATGAAAATATTGAAGATAGGCCAATTGCCCGATAGCGGCTTCCGGTGAAGTTCCCTGTAAACTGGCACAGCCAAACATCAGATCAATCTGGTGATCGGCAAGATAATCTGCAATCCCGCGCCATAACCGTTGCATGATGTGCTTGGTTCGGTATTCAGGAAGGACACAAGACCTTCCGAGCTCAAGAAGTTTTGCCCCGCTTGCCAACAGGGGGGAAATATCAAACTCATGGCTGCTATAAAATTCTTTCCCCTCTGGAAAGTTTTCCTGACGGAATAAACGATATGTGCCGACAATTTGTCCGTCTTCTGGGCGGCGGGCTTCATCAATAATAATTAAATGATCCGCATATTGGTCATACTCGTCAAAGTCCCGTTTTTCTGCCATGACTTCGGGGGAGGCTTTTGCCCCGAATTCCTCATAAAAGACAATGTATCGCAAACGCTGTGCCGCGCGGACTTCGTCAGCAGATTGGGCTATGCGCAGAACAATTCCATCCAGACTATCTTCATTATTACTAAAATCGGACGACTGGTTTGCTTGATCTTGTTCAAATGTCACAGATAACCTTCTTGTTGCCTTGTTCTATCCATTTAATTTCCTTATCGTAAATCAATGGAAGAGATTCGCAACATTCTTTTTGTGTGCACTGGGAATATATGCCGTTCCCCGATGGCTGAGGCCGTCATGCGCAGACGCTTGGAACTGATGGGCTGGGGACATCTGCATGAGGTCGGGTCGGCCGCAACGCATAGTTACCATCTCGGTGAAAGACCCGATCACCGGACATTGCGGATTTGCTATGAAAACGGTGTTAATGCAGAAGGTATCGTCTCCAGAGTATTGACCGAAGACGATTTTAAAAGATTCGATCTTATTCTGGGAATGGATCGAAGCCACGTTGACTTTATCAAATCCTTCGCTCCGAAAGATCATGCCTCGAATGTCGGGTTGTTTATGGAGTTCGGGGGTCTTGGAAAACTGGATGTTCCGGATCCTTATTACGGGAATTTGGATGATTTCCTGCAGGTGTATGAAATGGTCAGTAAGGGGACTGATGGGGTGCTCGAAAAAATCAGCCGGACACGCGGCGAAGTCATGCCTTAGATAGGCAACAAGAAAGGCATAAAATTATGGAAAAAAATAAGAATCAGGCAGTTCCGAATCCTGTTGAGGGCAAACATATTTTTCAAATATCCTCGTCAACCCGCATCCGTTTTAATGCAGAAGGATGGGTTGAAGAGATAGGAAAGGGGGGAATGGAAGACCCTTTGGGCACAAGGTTGCAAGGAAAACCAAACAGCAAACGGGACGATATATTTGCAAGACGGTATTATGATTTGCTCAGTCGCTGCGTCATCCTTGATATTCACCCCAAGATGGATTCGGATCAAAGCGGGGCAGACGGGCTTATTTTATTCAAAGATCTGGAGCCTGATTCACCGATGTTTGATCGGGTCAATTTGATTATTGCGATTGCAAATCACCATTTTGGCATGAATTTAAAACCCCTGAAGTAGGCCACTCGCCTTACAAAAAAACCAATAAATTCAAAGCCGTATAATAATTATGAAAAATACACTTGCTTTTATCTAAAATTTTATGTAAATTATAACTATGGGGTTAAGAAATACGGGCTTCAAGTCCGGTCGGTAAAGTTAAGAGTAAAAATAGTCTTGGGTGTGTGTAGCAGTAGGTGGTGGAGTAGGTAGTTTGGGAGAAAGAAATAAAAAGAAAACCAGAATAAGGGCAAGTGTAAAGAATTAGGACGAAATAATATCAGCATGTTTTTCCGTTCAGATACCCGTAACTTTATTAACCGCTTCTTTTGAAGCGGTTTTTTTTGTGCTTTTTCTTGACGCATGATTGTTTTCAGGCTTTTGTAGCCCGATCAAACACAAGCCGTTGCAGAGAGGAAATGCACAATGTTGTCGCGTAAAGTTCTTGAAGTCTCCAATCACCCCAGTTTTGACAATCATGAACAGATTGTCATGTTTGAAGATGAGACAACAGGCCTTCAAGCGATCATAGCCGTTCACAACACAAATCTTGGTGCCTCGCTGGGCGGCTGCCGGATTTACCCATACGCAGAACTGGATGACGCCATAAACGATGTCTTGCGATTGTCAAAAGGTATGACTTATAAATCAGCTCTGGCAGGCTTGCCGCTGGGGGGAGGAAAGGCGGTGATTATAGGCAATCCGCGTCAAATAAAATCGGCGGACATGATGCAGGTTTTTGGGGAAGCCGTTGAGCAAATGGATGGATCCTATATCACGGCAGAAGATGTTGGGTCAACTGAAGCCGATATGATTGAAATTGCAAAATCAACCAGCTATGTCGCGGGCTTGCCCGAAATCGGAGATGGTGAAGGGGTAGCAGGAAACCCGTCCCCCGTTACGGCTTACGGCGTATATTGCGGATTGAAAGCTTGCGCCCGTGAAAAATATGGAGATCCATCCTTATCCGGTCGTAAAGTCGCCATTCAGGGAATGGGATCAGTCGGCTATGCCTTGGCTGAATATCTAGTCAAAGACGGCGTAGAATTATTTATAGCGGATATTCACGCCGATGTTCTGGACACAGCAAAAGATCAATTCGGCCAACAAATCACAATTTTAAATCCATCCGAAATTCATAAGGCCGATGTTGACATCTTTGCTCCATGTGCGATGGGTGCGGGGCTGAATGACTGGACTATCCCTGAAATCAAGGCAGGAATCATTGGTGGCGCGGCCAATAACCAACTGGCAGAATACCGCCATGACCAGATGCTCAAAGATCGTGGTATTGTTTACGCGCCGGATTATGCCATCAATTCCGGCGGTATTACCAGTGTCGGTTACGAGTATTTCTGGCGGACAAAGCGTAACCCGTATAGTTACGAACTCACCCATGACACAATGATGGCTCATGTGGCGAGGATCGAAGAAACGTTGGGGCGCATTTTTACGCTATCCGATAACAAAGGCATCGCAACCGGAGAATCTTCGGATCAATTGGCTGAAGAGATTTTTAAAGCTAGGGCGTCAACGCAGACCAGTGTCGCGTAAGAGAACGATAGGAAAGTGGCTCGGTGACATCATAAAGAGCCACAGGATTTTCAAGCCGCTGGGCCGTATCGCGACCCAGCGGTTTTGTATTCAAGATAAGACGGCTGTCATCAGGAATAAAAGGCAGACTACCCAAAGGCATGGATAAGTTCATACCGGCATAAAGATTTGTTTCCCCCCCATAGACATCGAAATCCGATTTGTTGGTCGCTACAACAAAGCCGCCGACCCGCACCCCATTGTCAAATTCATTGTTAAGGGCAAGTGACCCGCCAACATCTCCGGCAAGGTATCGCCCGACACTGGCTTGAAGCGTAGCTCCAGTGCCGGTAAATTCGTAATACCCGTTTAGAAATCCGCTTAATACAGGATCTCCATTAGGAGCAAGTGCCAAAGACGCAGTAGGGTCGCGTTTCACCGCTTCATGGACTTCAACCCCGATTGCCCACGATTTTCCAAAGGGTCTGTACAAAATTTCACCTGTCAGTCCAGCATACATCTCTTCAAGATACCCTAGACTGGCCGCCGCATGTAAATCTTTTGCCAATGACACAAAACCAGCCAGATATTGTCGTTCGATAATCAGGCTTTGTTTGGTAAACGCTTCGATGTCGGAACGAATAGGAGTCAGGCTAACCCCTTTATAGTCGGACATATGATCGAAATTATCTGCCAAATTAAAACGCATCGCGTTTTCAGTGATAAAGTGTTTTCCAATTCTTTTGGTCAGGGACGGGATCAAGGCTGTCCGGTATAAAATATTATTTTCATCTTCCGCCAACGATAAATCACTAATCCAGTCAATTCTGAATCCGAAACTTTCCTTGAACTTTTCCCGCGCGATTTGAATAGATTTCGGGACAATGTCCTCAATCAGTGTATTGCGCCAGATTTCTTCTGCACTTCCCTGATGGGTCAAGCCAGCTTGCTCGATGTCACGCCTGTTCAGGATAAGGCTTGGCCCTCGCAAGCCGTATCGCGCCAATTGGAATGCAATTTGTTCAGGGCGTTGCCCCGCCATATTGGAAAGATGCCGCGCCCCTTGCCCGATTTGAAAAGCGCTTGGCGTTGTGTCTTTCAGGTCAAGAACAGCTTCGGCGCGGATGTCATTGAATCCGATCCGGCTTAACCCGATTTGTTCCGAAGTTTCGGCATAACCACTTTGGTATAAAGCGGGCAATGTCGGGCGACCATCTAAAAGTGCAATGGGAGGTTCCGGTGAGGAAGATCGAGCCTCCCAACCCTGAAGGTTAGGCGACAGGCTAATTCGTGCCATAAAATGATCTAGGCCTGCCATGGCAATTCCGGCGTCAATCCAGTCATAAGGACGATAAGATAGGCCGATACTCCAAGGAGCAGGGGCGTTGAAAGAAGACGATGCTGATTGTTCGGCCTGCCAGTTATCACTGCTCCAATCGGCCTTGATCGATAGCCCGTCAATTGTAGGAATATCATATTGGATTCCCCCGAACAGTCCGGCATCTCCGGTAAACCAATCGGAAGGCTGGTTCGGATTTTCGCCATCCAGTTTGCGCTTGGCAGAAGAGAAGGATTTGACAAGCAAAGGATTGGGAATAGTCTGGCGCGTCCCCATCCGCCCCCAACCAAGACCCAAAGTAAAATCAAAATCCCTGTATCTTTTGGACAAGGCAAGATATTCCGCAGCCATGCGTTTATGGCCTAAAGCCGATTGAAGTCCGACCGAAATTTCAGGACGATAGGCACGCTCCTCAAATAATCTGAATTTCAAATCCATCCCGGGAAAAAGATGAGGATCATCTTGTTTGTCAACTGTTTGGCGAAACCCGAGATACAGTCGGTCGGAAATCTGGACGCCCAGACTGGCGTGGGCGCTTTTAGCAAAACGGGAATAATTAACCCGCATCATCCCGACATCATCCATACGGGCATTCGGTATAAGATTTAATCCCAACGTGCCGGATAAAGACGCGCTGTCTCGCGCAAATCCTGATGTTGGAAAGGCACACAACAAAAAAAGAACCAAACAGAATAGAGCCCCGCACGGGACTTTAAGTCCAATCATGATGTCCTTGATTTTATTAACTTTTTAAGAGTAGCTTAATCTGCAGCAAATACGAACGTATGTCAAAGTAATCTGTTAATAAATTGGGTATATGATAGCAACCTGGAGATGAAAAGCCGTGCTAAAGATTAGAAATCATCAAGATTTTCATGTTTATAACCTGTGGAAGATTGTCCATAATAAATGGGCAAGCAGGCAAAATGATACATTGGGCGAGGTACTAAATTCGCTTGAAATGGCTCTGGTTTACTTTAATCCGGACGGAACATTGAAGACAGCAAATTGTCGAGCTTGCGAACTAATCCCACAACTGTCTGGACGACAAGAGGAAAGGAGTGGTGATTGTCATAATTGTAAAGTTGCAGATCTATGCCAGAACAACGAAAAACCAATCAAAACTTTTAATGAATTAATCGCTTATGTGTTTGATAACTCACTGGATGTTGCCGAACAATCCGGATTATTTCTTGAAAGCGAAAACACAGACGCAACGATATTTCGTGAAATCATTAAACTTTCAAATGAAAAATTCTATCTGGTTCGGGCTGTTCCACAAAAAAACAAGGAAACGATCGTTGAATTAACCGATATTTCCGCGATTAAAAGCCGCGCGGATTATTTGTTCAAATTGGGGCATCAAAATAAAATTTTAACCGAAGCTGTTCAGACAATCCGCAAGGGCATCTTTATTGCCGAAAACAAAACTCAGGAGAAAGAGTTTTTATTTGTCAATCAGGCTATGGATCATTTGCTGCAAATGGACTGTCAAGATTATATCGGAAAACCAGTCTTCGAATTCTTTGAAGCGGCATTTCAGGGAGAATACGAGCAAATCAAGGATGTTTTAGCAGGAAAAAATACAAAGAATCAAATCTGGCACATAGTGCAAGACAAGCAGGGAAATACAGTATGGCTTGAACTGACTATGTTTCATTCAGGACAGAATGGTCATTTGCTTATCGGTTTTGTTTCTGACGAGACGCAGAATAAATTGCAGGAAAACAGATTACTCCAGACTCAAAAACTCGAGGCGATCGGACATATGGCAGGAGGCATATCCCACGATTTCAACAATATTCTTGCCATCATTGAAGGATATGCCAGAATTGCAAAAACAACATGGAAAAAAGGCGAGGATATCTCTCCACATCTTGATAAAATCTATCAGGCCACACAAAGAGGAAGCGGGTTAACCCGCCAGCTCTTGACGTTTGGCAAACATAGAGTGAGTGAAGACAAGGTTATTGACCTATGTCGTCATGTAGAAGACGTCAAAAATCTTCTCATCCCGCTTTTGGGCGTCAATGTAAAGCTGGATATGAAGCTTGAAGAGGGAAATCATTATATCAAAGGTACGCCTGATATTATTACGCAGATTGTTATGAATCTGAGCATCAATGCGCGAGACGCGATGCAAGACAAAGGAACAATAACGATTGAGGTTTTGTCACAATATCGTGAAGATAAAGAAAATGGATTCCTGTTGCGAATAGCAGACACAGGATGTGGAATGTCGCAAGAAATAATGGAACGTATGTTTGATCCATTCTTCACCACAAAAGAGCAAGGCAAAGGTACCGGTCTGGGGTTATCCATGGTTTATGGTTTGGTTCAGCAAATGAAAGGGGACATGCTGGTCGACTCTGAAGTGGGTCAAGGCACAACTTTTTCAATCTGGTTTCCTGAATCAGAAGCTCCTGTTCAGGAGGAAGATAATAAACCCGATCTTTCACAAGATCAGTTTTTATACAACAAAACTGTTTTACTGGCCGAAGACGAACCTGATTTGCTTGAAATTATGAAAGGAACTCTCGAAGAGTTTGGAATGAATGTTCTGACGTCATTAAATGGCAATCAGGCACTGGAAGTTCAGGATGAATATGACGGAAAAATTGACTTCTTATTGACTGACATGGTGATGCCTGAAATAGGGGGGATTCAACTGGCAGAGCTCTTCCACGTGGTGAGGCCGGATACACATATTATATTTATGAGTGGATATCCCGTGCGTGGAGAAATATCGGAAGTCGATTTGCCTGATGATGTTATCTTTCTAGCCAAGCCTGTCTCTCAGGAAAATCTGAAGAATGTAATGGAACAAGTTTATCTGGGTAAAAACGTTGAAACCCCATCCGGCGTTGTATGGGAATAATCATAGAAAAGCTTTTAAGGAGAAACAGATGAGTAAGTCCGAAGATAGTATTAAATCATTAAAAGTTCTGGTTGTGGATGACCAGATAGAAATCAGGACAATGCTGAGAGGGATGCTGTCAGAATTGGGCATTACCCAGATTTTTGAGGCCGCAGACGGAAAAGAAGCCATGGTCTTTACGGACAATGCAATGGACATGATTGACGTGGTCATTTGCGACTGGAATATGCCCAAACTTTCTGGAATTGATCTGTTGCGCCAAATGCGCTCGGTTTATCCCGATGTTCCCTTTCTGATGATAACGGGACGTAGCGATGTTGAATCGGTTTCAATGGCAAAAGCCAGCGGAGTAACCGCTTATATCCGGAAACCTTTTTCTCCGGCGCATCTGGAGGTTAAACTCAGGGTCATTAAATCCAAAATGGATTCCAAACACATTGCATGAAAATGATCCTTGGTCTACCATCAATATATGGCAGACTCACACTATGATCTATGTATTGTCGGAGGGGGAATTAACGGCGCGGGAATAGCCCGCGACGCTGCGGGTCGAGGCTTTAAAGTACTATTGGTCGATCAAGGAGACTTCGCAGGATGCACATCATCTGCCAGCTCGAAAATGATTCATGGCGGGCTGCGCTATCTGGAATTTTTTGATTTTGGGTTGGTCAGAAAATCTTTGGCCGAACGCGAAATCATGATGGCCATCGCACCGGAAATTGTTCATCCATTGGAATTTTGTATTCCTCATCAGAATTCAGTCCGTCCGGCATGGATGGTGAGACTTGGACTCTTTATTTACGATCATCTATGGCCGCGCAAAAAACTCCCGTCATCCCGAAAAATAAATTTAAAAAAACATCCCTATGGTTTGCCGCTTCGTGAAGATCTTGACGTTGGGTTTACCTATGCTGATTGTTGGGTCGATGATGCCCGCTTGGTTATTTTGAACATTCGCGATGCGGCCAATCATGGCGCGGATGTCAGAAACTATACGAAGGCAATCGCCGTCAAACGCGGAGATTCCAAATGGAATATAACGGTCGAAGAAGTCGATACCGGAAGCAAACAAAAAGTAACAGCAAAAGTCGTTATCAATGCCACCGGCCCTTATGCTTATGAATTTTTGGAAAAAACAGGCCATGTTCTGAATGACACGCCGAAACTCCGGCTGGTACAGGGAACACATATTGTTGTGCCAAAGCTTTACGAAGGCCAGCAAGCCTATTTACTTCAACAACCGGATAAGCGGGTTGTGTTTGTTTTTCCCTACGGAAAATATAGCCTGTGTGGAACAACCGAGACAGAATTTAATGGCGATCCTGTTGAAGTCATGGCCACACGTGCAGAAAAAAAATACTTATGCGAGTCTTTGAATGCTCATTTTAAAAAGCAAACATCACTCGATGAAATTGTTTGGGATTATTCTGGTGTCCGCCCCCTGTTTGAAGATAGTGAAACAGATGCCAGAAAAGTATCAAGAGATTATAGAATTTATGAAGATCGGGCAGGTGGCCTAACACTGTTATCCATCTTTGGTGGAAAGATCACAACCTATCGCACATTATCAGAAGAGGTGATGGATGTTTTAAGTCTGGATTTTCCTGACATGAAACACGCATGGACAAAAAATGTTCCCTTACCCACATGTCCGGTGAATCTGGAACAAGAGCCTAATGATAAGGATCTGAGATTTTTTATCGAACGGGAATGGGCAAAAACGGCAGAAGATATTCTATGGCGCAGAACAAAATGGGGCGTGCATTTACCCAAAGATAAGGTCAAGGCAATAGAAAAAAGAATCCCTGAATTGATAAAGAAGGAGACAACGGGAAATGCCCCGACATAAATTTTTGGCCATCGATCAAGGAACTACATCATCCAGAGCCATAATTTTTTCAGACAGAGGAGAAATTTTAGCCACATCTCAAAAAGAACTCCGCCTCTATTATCCTCATAATGGATGGGTCGAACAAGATGCACAAGACATCTGGAATGATACCTATGTCTGCATTCAGGATGTTTTAAAAAAACATTCGGATATAACCGCCGTTGGAATAACCAACCAACGCGAAACAACCATCATCTGGGATCGCGAAACGGGCAAGCCGGTTTACAACGCGATTGTTTGGCAGGATCGCCGCACATCCTCTATTTGCGCCGACCTCAAAGAAAAAGGACATGAGCCGACGATCCGCGAAAAAACAGGCTTGTTGTTAGATCCCTATTTTTCTGCTCTAAAAATTGCGTGGATTTTGGACAATGTTTCAGGAGTCCGCGTGGCTGCCGAACAAGGACGCTTGGCTTTTGGAACTGTGGATTCTTGGCTGGTCTGGAAATTGACGGGCGGAAAAAATCATGTCACCGATGCAACCAACGCCAGCAGAACTTTGCTCTTTAATATTAAAACCAATGATTGGGATGAGGACTTATTACGCCTGTTCGATATTCCGCGATCAATTTTGCCAAAGGTGCTGGATAATGTCGGGGATTTCGGCACGACTTCCCCCGCATTATTTGAAAAATCCTATCCCATTAAAGGCGTGGCAGGAGATCAACAAGCTGCGCTGATTGGTCAAGCTTGCTTTGCCAAAGGAATGGTAAAGTCGACCTATGGAACGGGTTGTTTTGCCCTGATGAATATCGGCACAGAATTCAAAGCGTCACATAATAAATTGCTGACCAGTATCGGCTATCGTATTACCGGCCAAACAACCTATGTGTTGGAAGGATCTATTTTTATTGCCGGAGCCGCCATTCAGTTTTTGCGGGATAATCTGGGATTTTTTTCAAGTGCATCGGAAAGTGAATCCTTGGCAAAATCAGTCAGCAATACCAACGGGGTTTATTTTATTCCGGCTCTCACAGGGTTGGGTGCTCCATATTGGAATCCGGATGTGCGCGGCGCAATTATGGGGTTAACCCGAGACACAACCCGTGCCCACATCACGCGAGCCGCATTGGAAGCACAAGCCTACCAAACCAAAGATCTGATAACGGCCTTTGAGGCCGATACAGGAGTCAAACCAGAGGTCATTCGCGTGGATGGTGGATTAGTCGCCAATCATTTTATGGTACAGTTTTTATCGGATATTCTGGAGACTCCGGTTGACATTCCGGTCTGTCATGAAACCACTGCGTTGGGGGCTGCCTATCTGGCGGCGATTGGAAGTGGTGTTTTTTCCAGCTTGGACGACATATCCAAAAATTGGAAAAAAGAGCAAGGCTTCAAACCCATGATGACGCAAGACGAGTCTAACGTCTTATATCAAGGATGGAAAAACCATATGGGGAGCCTGATTAAAGCCTAGACTTCTTCGAACATGTATCCGACACGCTCTAATAAAGTCGGGGTGCGCCGTTGACGGGAAACTTCCAAAAGCCCCATCGCTGTAAACCCGTGAATTTGAACGGTGCAAGGATCGTCATCCACCAGTTTTTCGATATGGGACAAAAGTTGTTTTTGCTCTTTGTCGGATTTCATGCGTAAAAAATCAATCATGATAATGCCGCCCAGATTACGAATACGAATCTGGCGAATGGCTTCGGTAGCGGCTTCAAGGTTGATGGTCAGATTGGCATTTTTATCAGCACCACGATTGACATCAATCGCAGTCAAAGCCGCAGTGCCTTGAATAAGAATATTGCCGCCACTGATTAACAGGGCATAGGGTTGAAACAAATCTTCAATGGGTTTGATCAGATCATAATGATCGAGTAACGCCAGATCTTTGGTGGCATTTTTTACTTCAATAGGTTTGATTTTTGTTACAAGATCCGGTGCAAATAATTCACACCAGTCTTCAGCCGTTGCAAAATGATCCATGGTCACAACTTCGATGCGGCGAATAGGGCGCAAGGAATTATCACTCAAAGATCGCTGCAACGCGTCAGGTCCTTCCATGATAAGAATACTGTCTTCACCCTTGGCATATTCGGTCAATCCTTCCCAGATAGCTTTCAGGATTTTTGATTCTCGTATTAAAACATCACTTTGGGTATTCAACGCCGCCGCACGTAAGATGCAGCCGTGAACATCATCCATTTGAGCCAACATATCTGTCAACTGCTTACGCAATTTTTTATCACGGATACGCGAAGAAATACGGTTGCTGTCATCAAGTGGAGTATAAATCAAATAACGCCCTTGAATGGAAACATCCATACTGACAACCGGACATTTATCTTCATACGGAACATCATCTTCAAATTCAGGCTCAAGATAACCTTGCTTGGCCTGAACCAACAAATATTGCCCGGGTGAAATCAGCTTGCCGATCGGAGTTTGCCCACCCTTGACCAATTTGCCATCATTATCTTTTGACCGAATGTCACGATTATAAAGGATGCCTGTCACATCCCCGTCCAGATCAAGAAAGGCCGCGTCCATTCGCGCGTCAATCCGGTCAACACGAGCCCAGAACACAGACCCCCATCGGACTAACTCATGGGGAGGATCAACCTCAAGACCTTCGATTTTATGACGTTCGGTTGCGGCAACCCACAAACACGAATCCTGCTCTTCAATGATGATGTCCAAAACCCACCCCCTGTAATAAGTTCATTGTATCACATAAAGAGAGTCCCACTATATTGGAATATGACCCATTGATAGATTGAACAAAAGCACCAGCCAAACCCTGAACAGCAAAACCTCCGGCCTTACCACGCCATTCATTGCTTGCAAGGCAGGCTTGAATTTCGGCTGGGCTCAACCGTTTGAACTTCACATGGGTTGTGACCAGTCTGGATAAAATTTTTCCGCCAGGAAGACGCAATGCAATCCCGCCATACACGCGGTGGCTCCGGCCAGAAAGCAAAGTAAGACAGGCCAGAGCATCAGACTCTTGATCTGTTTTTGGTAAAATTCGCCGCCCCACTGCGACAACAGTATCGGCCGCCAGAATAAGATGGTCAGGGGAAGCGGGAACTGCCGCTGCTTTTTCCAAAGCCAGCCGTTCCGCCAATTGATGGGGAAGTTCACCAGCCTTGGCCATTTCGTCAATATCTGCAGGACATATTTGATCGGGAACAATTCCGATCTGCCTCAACAAATCCACACGGCGTGGAGAGGCTGATGCAAGAATGAGTCGATAGGGACTATTTTTCACGGAAGACAATGCGTCCTTTGGTCAGGTCATAAGGTGTCATTTCGACAACAACTTTATCTCCTTGCAAAACACGGATACGGTTTTTTCTCATTTTTCCGGCGGTATGCGCCAGAATTTCGTGGTCATTTTCCAATTTGACTCGAAACATAGCATTGGGCAAAACTTCGCTTACAATGCCCTTAAACTCGATAAGATCTTCTTTGGACATAGGACTCCAATGGGGGTTTTCGTTAAATCCGGCTCTTTTTATAGCGTTTTCCGTTAAATTGCAACTCCCCCCTGTAAAGGCAGAAAAGGTTGTTTGGAAAGGTTAATATTACGAAAACTATTCTTCGTGCAGACCAGAAGACAGCCTTTCGATAGTTGCCCCGCAGGCTTCGAGCTTGCCAACCAGATTTTCGTATCCGCGATCCAGATGATAAATCCGGTCAACAGTTGTTTCGCCATCAGCAACCAGTCCGGCGAGAATCAGGGATACAGACGCGCGTAAATCGGTCGCCATAACCTCCGCTCCTTTAAGCTTGGTCACACCGCGCACAATCGCTGAATTTCCTTGAACGGCAATATCTGCTCCCATGCGGCGAAGTTCCGGCACATGCATAAAGCGGTTTTCAAAGATTGTTTCCGTGACCATTCCTGCCCCGTTGCACATGGTCAGCATCGTCATAAACTGGGCTTGGAGGTCAGTCGCAAAACCAGGATAGGGTTCGGTCATAATGTCCGTTCCAACCAATGGCTTTCCATTGCGGTGAACAATAACATCCGCTCCGTCTTCTTCAATGGTCACACCGGCTTTTTGTAACGGGCCGATGAGCGATGTCAGAAAATCAGTGCGGGTGTGCTGCAACCGAACTGTCCCACCCGTTAAAGCCACACCAATCATAAATGTTCCGGTTTCAATCCGGTCAGGCAAAACATCGTGGGTCATACCGTGAAGAGCCGAGACACCTTCAATGCGAATTTCAGGAGTTCCCAATCCGGAAATTTTAGCCCCCATCTTAATCAAAGCTTCTCCTTGATCGATAATTTCAGGTTCCCGCGCGGCGTTCATTAAAATGGTTTCACCTTTGGCGAGTGTGGCCGCCATCATCACATTTTCAGTCGCGCCAACCGACACTTTTGGAAACATGATTTTTGCTCCGCGCAATCCACCAACAGGAGCTTTGGCACGAACATACCCGTCTTCCAGAATAATCTCCGCACCCATCGCACGAAACCCATCAAGGTGTAAATCAATCGGACGTGATCCAATCGTACATCCGCCAGGCAGCGATACAGTGGCTTCTCCGAACCGTCCCAACAAAGGTCCCATAACCAGAACACTGGCACGCATCCGCCGCACCAGATCATAAGGGGCTTCGGTAGAATGAATTTTTGACGCATTGATAAACATCGTGCCATCACTGCGCAGCGTCATGGCAACGCCGATTTCTTTCATCAATGCCGCCAAGGTTTGAATATCTTTGAGATACACCGGCATATTCGTAAACTGGACAGGATCACCCGTAAGCATTGCAGCGCACATATGCTTGAGCGCAGCATTCTTCGCCCCACTGATCGGAATAACCCCGTTCAATTGCGTTCCGCCTTGAACCTTGATTTTTTCAAGACTGGACGCCAGCATCGCTTTATGCGGATCAATAACAATAAAATCCGGAGTATCGGGCGTTTGCTTTAATGCAGGCGAATGGGACACGGATAGGAGCTTTCTTTTTGTTAAAATTAAATGCGGGGCAATGTAACGCCGCGTTGAGACATATATTTACCGGCACGATCCGCATAAGAAACATCACACGCACTCGATCCCTTAAAGAACAGGAATTGAGCAATCCCTTCATTGGCATAGACTTTTGCAGGCAGAGGAGTCGTATTGGATAATTCCAAAGTTACATGACCTTCCCAACCAGGTTCCAACGGCGTGACATTGACGATCAACCCACACCGCGCATAGGTGCTTTTACCCAGACAAATAACCAAGACATCTTTGGGAATGCGGAAATATTCGACGGTACGGGTCAAAACAAACGAATTCGGAGGAATAACGCAAACATCGGACTCGCGTTCAACAAAACTTTGATTTGAAAAATTCTTTGGGTCAACAATAGCATTGTCGACATTGGTAAAGATCATAAATTCATTGGAACAACGGGCATCATATCCATAAGAAGACAAGCCGTAGGAAATAATTTTCTGACCATTTTCTTCGCGGTTTTGCTTTTCGGTAAAGGGCTCGATCATACCGTTCTGCAAAGATTGCTCCCTGATCCAGTGATCGGGCATAATACCTGGCGCAGAAAGGGGCATAATCGTCTCTTTGATTAAAGGTGAAGTCATATTACTCAAGTCTTTCTTGGTTTATCATCGTTTTGTCATCGTCCCGCCCGTTGGCTTGATCTTTCCTGCGTCGCAAATTAGCACGCAAAGCCTCGGCGCGTTTCTTGGCTAAAGCCTCTTGTTTGGTCAATGATGCCTGCGATTGTTCATCTTTTTGGCTCATTCGTCTAGCTTTGCTCTTAAAATATGGGAATTTAGATGGGGAAAATACATGAAATCCCCCGATGATTCCACAAATAAATGCCTTTCCAATCCCTTATCAGGTGATTAAAACAGACACTATGAACAAAACACAGCAAAATCCTGTATATATCGTGGTCACAGGCGGCGCAGGTTATATAGGCTCGCATACATGTAAAGCCTTATCCGCAGCAGGATATACGCCTGTCGTGGTGGATAATTTGGTATCAGGCCATAAGGACGCTGTGCGTTGGGGGCCATTCGAACAGGGAGATGTTCACGATCAGGGCTTTTTGCGTCAGGTCTTTAAAACATATAACCCCATCGCCGTCATTCACTTTGCTGCTTTTATCGAGGTTGGAGAATCTGTTTCAAATCCAGCCAAATATTTTGAAAATAATGTTGGTGGATCATTAGCCTTACTGAGTGCAATGACGGAATGCGGGATTAAGAATATAGTTTTTTCAAGCACTTGTGCGGTTTACGGAGAACCACAAACCGTTCCCATCCAAGAAACAAACCCTCGTCATCCGCTTAATCCCTATGGAAAGACAAAATTTATGGTGGAACTGATGCTGGAGGATTTTTCAAAAGCCTATGGGATGAATTATGTGGCATTGCGCTATTTCAATGCTTGCGGGGCAGACCCATCAGCAGAAATAGGCGAACGCCACGATCCGGAAACCCACCTGATTCCACGGGCTTTGATGGCGGCTGCAGGCAAGGCCGAAGGGTTGCACCTGTTTGGTGACGACTATGACACACCGGATGGAACATGCGTTCGGGACTATATCCATGTCAATGATCTGGCTCAGGCGCATATCAAGGGTGTGGAATACCTGAGCGGCGGAGGAAAGTCCGTCTGCCTGAATCTAGGAACAGGGCAGGGAACATCGGTCAAACAGGTTATCGCTGCCGTCGAAAATGTAACTGGCAAAACGCTGGATGTAACCATTCATCCGCGCAGAGAAGGAGACGCTCCCATTTTGGTGGCACAACCCCTTAAAGTGCAAGAAACACTGGGCTTTTCAACACAGTGGAATGATGTCGGGCAAATTGTTGCCTCAGCTTGGGCATTTCATAAGAAGGATTGGGACGAAAATTAGGCATAAATCCTAAAATTCTGGGTGACAGGAAAAAAAATATATTGTAAACAAACCCACCTCACGATTGCTGCCGTAGCTCAGTGGTAGAGCACTCCCTTGGTAAGGGAGAGGTC
>DIMG01000008.1:0-164 GCA_002425415.1 Micavibrio sp. UBA5572 | reverse complement strand
CCCTTGGTAAGGGAGAGGTCGGAAGTTCAAGCCTTCTCGGCAGCACCATTTCAATTTTATTGCGATTCAATATGGAAGACCCCATGATTTCGTTATGGCCAATCAATTGGCCTGATAAAATTTATGGCAATTAAATTGCCATAAATATAAAAATTATGTAATAT
>DIMG01000010.1:76022-217445 GCA_002425415.1 Micavibrio sp. UBA5572 | reverse complement strand
ACGAGTTATCTGGTACAGCCCCTTATAATATAAGACCCCCGCAAGGGGATTTTGTGGTATAAAATCTGTTTCTATCATTGTAAGTATCTGTCCAAAAAGTCATGGATATATGGCGAAAATAGCAGATTTTCAAGAACAGGAAGCACAGAAAACAACATGACCTCTACCTACACTATTCTTATCGCCGATTGTACCAATCATCCTTATAACGGCGAAAATA
The DNA here is from genome assembly GCA_002425415.1 of Micavibrio sp. UBA5572. GTDB lineage: Bacteria > Pseudomonadota > Alphaproteobacteria > Micavibrionales > Micavibrionaceae > UBA1573. The sequence continues at coordinate 217,225 of DIMG01000010.1, read as the reverse complement.
TTGATGACAAGGCCACAGGGGGAATTCCCTTGGTGACCACCCGCCTGGCAGAAGCCTTGGCAAAGACAGGATGCCGCGTCACTGTCCGCAATAACACGCCTGAAAATTTAACCGCACAAGGCGTTATCTGGGAAAACCGGAGTACCTCTGAGCTAGCCGGAACACAACCTGATTTTATCATCGCCTGTAATGATGTCACCCTATTCAATGACTATAAGGATATGATTGAAAAAGGATCTATTCCTGTTTTATGGATTCACAACCTGTTTACATGGAAAAGGGTGTTCAAAAAAGGGCGATTAAAATCTCTCTTTCATTACAAGCCTGATGCCGTTTTTTTAGGAACATACCATGCAAATCAATGCTCATCCCTGATGCCGTTCAAATCCAGAACAATCATTCCGCATGGCGTTGATGATCGTTTTTTTAACACACAAAAATCAAGCACACCCAATCCTCCACAAGCCCTGTTCTTATCAAAAGCCTTTCGCGGATTTAATCATATTCTCGATTTATGGATGACCCAAATCCACGCCCAATGCCCTGATGCCAGATTGAAAGCCTTTATCGGACGCAACGAATTACCAAGCCTGAAATTTAATGAACAAAGCTTGATAAATGCAAATGTAGACATTCTAAACCGCGCCGCCCAATCTGTTGTGATAAATGAAATCACCAAATCAACATGCCTGATTTACCCGGGTCATAAAGATGAAACTTTTTGCAACGTAGCCGCAGAATCAACCGTTCTGGGATTGCCCATCATTACACGCGGCATTGGATCCTTAAGCGAACGCATAAAAAACGGCGCAGGGCTTTGCGCAACATCAGATGACCAAATGGTAAAAGCCATTGTCCAATGCCTGTCCGACCCCAAAACAGCCCAAGACCTATCAATCAAAGCCGCCGCCCAACGCGATCAATATCAATGGAAAAACCGGACGCTAGACTGGCTGGCTCTTTTCGCCAGATTGAAAAGCAGCCCTCTTCATACTTAATAAGGCGAGAGGAAACCAAAAAACCAACCAAGTCGACCCAAGATTGGTATAATACCCCCCGAAATCAACAAATCCCATCACCGCACCGAACCCCAAAAAGATAAAAGGGGCAGCGTCCCCGTCACGTTTTAATCTGAGAATCGAAAAATATAAACCGGATAAAGCAGCCATAAGCTGCAATAATAATCCTACAAATCCGGTATGAACCAATGCGCTGATATAAACACTATGCGGATGACCAACCGTTGACGATATTCCTTGATACGTAAACGGATATTCAAATTTTGTTGCGATGCCCTGACCAAAAAAAGGTTTTTCCAAGGCATGACTCAATGCCTGTTCCCAGATTTGCGTCCGACCAGTTGAACCTCGATGCTCGACATAAGAATAACCATAATATAAAAATGCAGAAATCGACACAAGAGTAATTATCACAACCGGAACAGCTTGCTTACGAATAAATTCTTTGATCGAAGCCGATCGCAGCATAGCCACAACAACCCACAAGAAAAGACAGGCTATAAACGGCCCACGGGACTTGCTTAAAATCAAAACCGTAAGGGGCAAAACAGAAAGAGAAATTCTGGCAAAATCAGGCCATGACTTATAAAAATAAAGACTATCCTTACAATAAACCAGAATCAAGAAAGCAAGCCCATATAACAACCCGCATTGCACCGGATTTTCTGCCCGTCCCCACCCATATAAACGCCCTCCACCAGCGATTAAATCCCAACGGATAACAATCAATCCCGCAGCCGTTACAACAGCTGCAGCAGCAAAAATACTTAAACAAATTTTCCAAAAACTGGGGGAGAGTTTATGAAAAAACATAAAAGAGAATAACACCAACGGGAAAAACACCAGCATTTTACCGCGCTGCAATAACTTTGCGATATTCTCAGGATCTGACCACAGAATGGAAAGATAATTAATGAAAAAATAAGCAATCACCGAAGAAAAGATAGGAAGGATAAAATTTCCAAAAGTAAACTCAGCTCTATTCCGATAAAGAAAAGCAAGCATAAAAGGAATGCCGATATACATCAGATTGCGATGAGGGGCTGTTCCCAGAAAAAAATAACCAGCAAAAATTGCAGCAAAACAAACAATTAAAAATCCATTTAGCGTCACAGAATTCTTATAAAAAGACCACCGAAGAAAATTTGAAAAATTGATCATAGAAAATAACGGCATAAAACCCTCGAAAAACACCAAAATCATGCATACGCAAAATGCCTGGGTATTTTCTGGTTTTTGACCTCTATAGTCAAATCAATTAAATTTTTGGTACGAAATCCATTGTAACGACAAGAAAAGACGTGCAAAACAGGCATGCAAGACAAAAAGAGCAATGACGATGATTCAGACCCCAAACCATTTTATAAATTTAAACGAGATTCCCACACAAACTATTCGGGAGATTATGGGACACGGCCACCGCCTGAAACAGCAGAAATTCGCCCCCCCACAGCTTTTTGACGGCATGTCTCTGGCAATGATTTTTGACAAAAAATCAACCAGAACCAGATTGTCATTCGAAGTCGCCATGAAACAATTAGGCGGCCACACCATTGTCATGGGCATTGACGAAATCCAATTGGGTGGAGCAGAAAGCGTAGAAGATACGGCAAAAGTCCTGTCCCGCTTTGTCGATGGCGTCATGATCAGAATTGGCAACCACGAATTAGTTGAAGAACTGGCAACACATTCCAGCATTCCGGTTATTAACGCCCTAACCAACGAATCCCACCCGTGCCAAATCATGGCAGATATGATGACGATTGAAGAAAAATTCGGATCAACAAGCGGTGTAAAAATTGCATGGATGGGGGATTATAACAATGTAGCAAAAACCTTCATTCAGGCCGCCCCTAAATTTGGCTTTGAGCTGGTTATGGCCATTCCTCCTTCTCTGCAACCTGATTCTTCAAATTTAAACGGCATAAAAATCGTTGATGACCCCTATGAAGCCGCCGAACATGCCAATGTCATCGTAACCGACACTTGGGTTTCAATGGGGCAAGAAGGAAAGGGCACGCAGATTTTCCAACCTTATCAGGTAACAAAAAAACTAATGGCGGCGGCAAACCCCGATGCTATCTTTATGCATTGCATGCCCATTCACCGGGGCGAGGAAGTCACAGATGAGGTTCTGTCCACGCCAGCCTGTGTGATCTACGATGAAGCTGAAAACAGACTTCATGCTCAAAAAGCCATTTTGGCTTGGTGCTTTGAAAATTCAGGAGTCAGAGTCCACTACCGCAACCAGAATGCTAATCCTCGAGATAATACTCGACAGTCGAAACAACCCTGACAGACTTATAGGGGGTTTCTCCTTCCGTAACACCAGGATCACGCGGCTCGATCTGCAATACGCCTTGATTGGCACTCCGGATTTTTCCAACAGCTTGCCCACTATCCTTGGCAAATTGCTCTGCAGCAACCCGCGCATTTTTAGTCGCTTCCGCAATCATATCCGGTTTGATCTCATTGATCTTGGTAAACGTATATTGCGGGGCAGGATTCCACCCACCATTCGGCGTCCCCAAAGTAACCCCTTCTTTAACCAACTCGGCAATATTCTGCGATGCACGCAAAACAGCTCCGACATCAGAACTACGCGCCAACAAAGCCTCAGTTAAAACATAACGCGGAGCCCCTTGGTCACTCTCCCCGTATGTCTTGGCCTGATTATCAGACACCGTAAAATTTTGCAGCATGATCTGATCATCCAAAAGACCTTGAGACACCAGATAGGCTCGAACATTTTTTTCATGGGATTCAATTAAAGCCTGAGCCGCAGCAAGTTGATCGCCCGTAACCGTAAAATTCAGAACCCAAACGCCTTGATCGGCCACAACATCTTTCGTGGAAAGCCCTTTGACCACCACAAAGCGATCATAGCTCCGGAATTGCTTGAGACCCGCCAACAACTTTTCCCCACTAAATCCCACAGCCAGAGATAAAAAGATCAATCCGACCATAACAGGCCATAAATTTGATTGAAGACAAGGGGACTTTGGTTCGGTCATAGGCAGCTCTCCTAAAGGAGTATCTAGCCCTAGCACAAAGGGAAATGCAAATTTTATTTATACTTTCTTAGGAAAGAATAACTATTATGTATATTAATAACAGGGTTTAAATGGAATTTTTAGATAACATAAAAGAAACACTCGGCAACATCTGGGACAAGCTCTCGCAAGGCATGAGCAATTTGTTTGATCGGATGGGTATGTCCTTTGGTGGCGGCAATGGTGGGTCAACAAATCCGATAATGACTCTGAATGTTGGCGCAACCCACGATTATAACTCCCCACAAATGCGCCCATCCATTGGGCAAGATCATGGAAGATTTCCACAACAATCTATTGGAAATTCTTTTCACACCGCGATGACAAACAACGGACAATTTACAACTGGCAACCCCCAAATCGACAGATCATTCCAAATAGGCGGGCAACAAATTGAAAGATCTATACGTGGCATAGAACAGGGTGCACGCATGGCAACACATCACGCTATACAAGGCATGTTCCGAAGATAATCCAAACAAATCAAAAAACGCCCCGAATGGGGCGTTAAATTTTATATTATTTCACTTCAGGCTGAATATCAAACTGGTGGAATGGCGGCGGTGAAGAAACCGTCCATTCCAAAGTCATGGTATTCGGCTGGACGTTCCAGTAATTCCCGCCGACACGGCGACCAAAGAACAGTGTATAAAAAACAATCCCGATAAAGAAAATGGTGCTGCCGAATGAAATATAGGCCCCCAACGATGAGAGATAATTCCATCCTTCCAAACCATCCTGATAATCAGGATAACGGCGTGGCATACCGGCAAGGCCAAGGAAATGCTGCGGAAAGAAAATCATATTCACGCCAATAAATGTTGTAAAGAAATGAACCTTTCCTGCCCATTCCGGATATTGACGGCCCGACATTTTGCCAATCCAATAATAGAATCCGGCAAACAGGGCAAACACAGCTCCCAGCGAAAGAACGTAATGGAAGTGAGCAACAACATAATAAGTATCATGCAACACAATATCCATCCCGCCATTCGCCAGAACAACACCAGTTACACCACCAATGGTAAACAGGAAGATAAATCCGATGGCCCACAACATTGGGGTTTTAAACTCGATAGAACCACCCCACATTGTTGCAATCCATGAGAAAATCTTAACCCCTGTCGGAACGGCAATAATCAAAGTTGCTGCCGTGAAATAAGCCCGCGTATCAACAGACAAACCCGTTGTATACATGTGGTGAGCCCAGACAATAAACCCAACAAACCCAATAGCAACCATCGCATAAGCCATCCCGAGATAACCAAAAACCGGTTTTTTCGAGAAGGTTGAAATGATATGACTGATAATCCCGAAAGCAGGCAAAATCATAATGTAAACTTCGGGGTGGCCAAAAAACCAGAACAAATGTTGATACAAAATCGGATCTCCGCCCCCTTCAGGTTTAAAGAAATTCGTTCCAAAATTCCGGTCAGTCAACAGCATGGTGATGGCACCACCCAAAACAGGAACGGATAACACCAACAAAAAGGCTGTGACCAACATCGACCACGCAAACAAAGGCATTTTGTGTAAAGTCATGCCAGGCGCACGCATATTAAAGATCGTAGCGATAAAATTCGCGCCACCCAGAATAGAACTTGCCCCCGCAAGGTGAAGCGCAAAAATCGCCATATCGACCGACATACCCGGATGCCCGACAATGCTCGACAAAGGCGGATAAACTGTCCAACCTGTTCCTGCTCCACCACCAACAAACACAGACGCAACCAGTAACAAGAAGGCCGGAACGATTAGCCAAAATGAAATATTGTTCAATCGTGGAAAAGCCATGTCAGGAGCCCCGATCATCAACGGCACAAACCAGTTGCCAAACCCACCGATCAGTCCGGGCATCACAACAAAGAACACCATGATAAGACCATGCGCTGTAATCCAGACATTCCAGATATGCTCGGAACCTTCGGCAATATACTGCAATCCAGGCTCTTGAAGCTCCATCCGCATTATCACCGAAAATGCTCCACCAATCAGTCCAGCCATAATCGAGAAGATTATATAAAGCGTCCCAATATCTTTATGGTTGGTCGAACAGAACCAGCGAGCAAAGAACCCGGGCTTGTGGTCATGAGAATGATCGTCATGTGCAGCGTGGGAATGGTCAGACATAGTCATTTTTCCTTAAAGGCTTTTATCTTACAATTTATTTTTTAACAGTAACCGGAACAGGTAGATCCTGAGGCACAACCTCATCCGCATGAACCTCTGAAGCAGAGACAGCCGGACTATCTGAAGCACCATCTGGCATCGCCCCCCCCTGACTCTTGATCCAACCAGCAAAATCTTCCTTGCTAACTACTTTGATTTCAATAGGCATAGAACCATGACCTTTACCGCAAATCTCGGAACATTGCCCGAAATACGTACCTGTCCTGATAATCCGCGCCCATGACGAATTAAGACGCCCGGGAACAGCATCAATCTTGATCCCGAAAGCCGGAACAGCAAAAGAGTGGATCACATCGGTTGCAGTCACTTCAAAAACAATATTGGTATCAACAGGCAAAACAACCGGATTATCTGTCGATAACAACCGTTTTTGTCCTTTGGCCGGATCAATTTCATGAGCCGCCAACATATTGGCAGTAAAAGAGACATCCCCGTTATCAGGGTATTCATATTCCCAGTTCCATTGATGGCCAATCACTTTGACAGTCAATTCCGGCGTTGGATTTCTGGCTTCAAAAAATAATAACTTAAAGGACGGAACGGCAATCACAATCAGAATTACAACAGGAACCACAGTCCACAAAACTTCCAGCATCACATTATGAGTGGTCGTGGAGGGAACGGGATTGGCCTTGGCATTAAACCGCACCATAACATAGATCAAAAGAGCAGTGACAAAGATCACAATCGCAGTAATGATGTACAACAGCATTGTGTGAAAAGACACAATATGATCCATGGCTGGCGTGACAGAATCTTGAAACTTATGCGGCCAATTCAACATCTGGGAAAAGTCCGGAGCCGCAAGAGCGGGCACAGCAAACGCAACCAAAGGAAGAAGGAATGAAAGAAAAAAAGCAAGAGAAGCAAAAGTAATGCGGGTCATTTGATTATCATTGGGTTCGAAATTCCGGAATATTCACGGACACTATGCCGCAGTTTCTCAAAAAAATACAGAGGCAATTATTCTTTCATATTTTCATATAAAAAAGAGCTTAATCCAAACAAAGCCGCTGTTTCCGCTCGCAAGATTCTTGCCCCCAGCGAAACAGGCACAATACAAGCCTGCGCACATAAAAGAGCAATCTCTTCGGGATCAAAACCCCCCTCCGGCCCTATCATATAGAAATAAGGATCAAGTGTGCGATCAAAAATCTCTGACAAAACAGGAGCCTCTCTTCTCTCAAGTGCAGCATAAATCTTTTGTTCCCCATCATGGGATTTTAGAAATTTCGGTAAACTCTCCAAAGGATAAAGTCTGGGAATATCAAGCCGTTCACATTGCTCTGCCGCCTCGACAATTTGTGCCTCCACCCGCTCAACCTTGATGTCACGCATCACAGATCTTCGCATCAAAACCGGATGCAAATCCGTCACCCCCAATTCCACAGCTTTTTCAATTAACCAATCCATGCGGTCTTTTTTAATCGGTGAGAAAACCAGATGAACCTGCCGCAAAACAACCTCGGGCGCGCGCAGCAAATTCAGCAATTGAACGACAGTCAATTTTTTGGATGGACACTCAAGCGTCCCCAGCCATTCGCCTTGTTCCTGATTAAAAAGTCGGATCTGTGCCCCGCTCTCCAACCGCATCACATGCCGCAAATAATGGCCTTGTGCCTCGGACAACGTAACAGCCGCCTCTTGCACAAGAGGGGCTGAAACATGAAGCCTGAGTAAATGAAAAAAATCAGATGCGGACATTAAGAAAACTTATACCACGCCCCATTTTTCAATAAAATGAAGAATTTCATAGGCACTTACAATAAGGGAGCGCCCTCCAAAACTCGTGCTGACGGCGCATAGGCTTGAACTGTCTCTGAATCAACATCAGGGGCTGCAAATTGAACAAGAAGGGCTATATTACGTTCTGCCACTTCAAGCGGATATTTTGTAGCATCTCCATTATCAATATCCTCAATATACCCCGCTACTTTTGCATAAAGAAGATCGGATAATCTTTCAAATTGCTCGCGACGATGACCTGCATCATAAACATCGCGGTTGATATAAACCACCAAAGCCTCAAAAGCCTCTACGGTCTGCCTAATATCCAGACGTCTTAAATCTTGAAACACTGTATCCTCTATAGAAGAGGACACTTTAGAGGCGACCATTCCTAAGTCTTTTTTATCACGGTAACGGTAAACCATTCGACATGGAATCTCTCGGTAAGCTTGAGCCAAAGCCAACATATCCGCAGCGCGTTCCCCCAAAGACTCTTCCATGATCCCCGCCTGTTCCTCCGCAGCAACAGTGATATGCGGCAAAACATCCCGCGCAGCATTTTCAAAAACAGTGCCCAATGAACTGGCAATATCCACCAACCGCACTTTTTTAAGATGTTCTATGAATTTTTGAACGCGCATCGCTTGCGCAGGATCGAGTAAATCACCCCTACCGATTTGGTTGACCAAACCTTCTATTGCTGCAACATGACCTTTATAGCCTTGATTGGTACGATTAAATTCTTTTTCCATTTTTACACCCTCACTTCTTGTTTCTAAATTTTTTGCCAATGCTTCTATTTCCACACAAGCCTCCTCCACCGAAACAGGCTCTCCATCATCAACCCGCATAACCTTGGCTCCGGGAATAGACCGATAAGCCTCAACCAAAGCAAGAATATCCTCTGCTCGCAGATCCAGCGATCTTTTCGCTGTTGCCTGTTTTTCTGCGGCAACCGTCACAATGTCCAAAACGTCGTATGAAGCATGTTCAAAAATATAAACCAATGAATCGACAACATGGATCAACCGGACATTTTGCAAATGACATATAAAATCATCAACCAATGCCTTTTGTCCTGGACTTTCTAACTCATGGTCGCTAATCCGGCGAACCAAATTCGCTATCTTTTCGACACTATGCCCATAGTCGCGATAAGCCTCCCTTTTCATCTTTACACTTTCAATAACCGCCTCTAATTATTTACGTAACGCTATACACAAGAAGATTTCTTGTCAATTTTTTTTATTTCATCAATATAGCGCGATGATCCATCCTTCCGCTCATACTGATATACAAGAAAAATGCTGGATTTCCGCGCTACCCCCAGCATGTAAACCCTATGCATTACTCATGCGCCTTGACCGCCCGATTGGAACATGGCTGCTTTTATTGCCTGCATGGTGGTCAATTTTAGCAGCATCCAGCCAATTTTCCCTACACACATTACTGTACATGATGTTATTCGCGCTTGGAGCCCTGATTATGCGCGGCGCAGGCTGTGTCATCAATGATTTGTGGGATAAAGATTTTGACGCCAAAGTCGAAAGAACCAGAAATCGCCCGCTAGCCTCCGGCGACCTATCAACCAAAAAAGCTTTGATTTTTTTATTCGCCCTTTTGGGTCTTGGCCTTGCCATTCTGCTATGTTTTAACCTGACCACCATCACATTGGGTATAATTTCACTGATCCCCGTCATTCTTTACCCTTTGGCCAAGCGGATAACATGGTATCCACAAGCAATTCTGGGGCTCACATTCAACTTTGGTGCATTAATGGGAGCTGCTTCGATAACAGACACAATTCCAGCCTTTGCATTGAGTTTGTACGCTGCCGGACTGTTTTGGACATTGGGATATGACACGATTTACGCCCAACAAGACATGACCGATGATGCGCTGATCGGCATAAAATCCACAGCTCTGAAATTCGGAAAAAATATCCGCTTTTATAGTGCCGGATTTTATATATTAACCGCAGCACTCCTTGTGCTTTCGGCAATTCTTTCGGGGATGACAGAACTCGGGTTGATAGGATTGGGACTGGCCATAATCCACCTATTTTGGCAAATCAAAACATGGGATCAACACGACCCAGCCTCATCTTTAAGGATCTTTCGTAGCAATCGGGATTTCGGCCTGATAATCGCCGCCTCTTTCTTAATAGAAACCATTATCTGATTATCTAAGAAGCCTAATCTTGACCAACACGGTGCAATTCGACGATTTCACCGCCCCCCTGACCGGAAACTTTTTTAGATGAAGAAACTTTGGTGCGGACAGGAAAAGCAAGAATTTGAGCTGTAACCTTTTTTGTATTCCGAACCTTATCATGAGCATCCACAACCAATTCTTTTTCGGCATCGGCAAAAGAACGCTCGAACTTAATAAACCACAAAAAGTTTGCATTGGATCGATCGCGAACATCAGTAAAAACCGGATCAATCATAATTTGAGAAACAACAGACTCGGTATAATTTTGTCCGAACGGCATCATACCCAAAGCTTTGATTAAATCCGTTGCAATCACGCGGGATGCTTCAATATTATCGGAAAAACTATATCCCTGATAATCTGCCAACATTTGCTGAATAAGCAAACGATCAGCCTTACGGCATCTTTCGGATAAGAACCATGATTCAAAAACTGTACGTGCGGCCACACCATTCTGGATAGACCGAAAATCTGCAATCGCTTCACGTGCAAAAGCACGCCCCAAATCCGCCATCGGCGAATTTTCAATTCTGGACCAGACATTTTTGTGTCCAGCCAATTGAAGCTCCCAGCCAACACGAACCATACTAACCACCAAATCTGCGGTATGAGCACGATTAACCAAAACAGCATAATCAGGATGAAGAGCCAATGGATGCAAACCCGCACCATGGCGATGTTGATACATATTGCGCAACTCACGTGTCAAAAGCAAAATCTGGTCGACAATGTCCATATCGGCACGAACCAAAACCACCTGTGCATCACGATCATAAGTTGCATCAAGAACCTGATTGCTCAAACGAACATCAACGCCATGCAGCTGTGCAAAACTCAAATACTGTGCGGCCAAACGGCTATCACGTGCCAAAACTATCAATGACTCAAGGCCATCATCCTTCTCGCCAGAACAATCGCGATCACATGCATGTTCCGCATCCGCACGAAATAGATCCAATTTCCGGCTTTCCGGCTCTTCAAATTCTTTGGCAATTTTATCATAAGCCGTCGCTTTTTCGCGCAAATCGGCAATATCACGCTCCAAAGCCAAGAGAATAGGGTCATCCAACAAGAAATCATCATCCACAGCATCTTCAAAATTCGAATAAAACAGAGGTTGATCGCTAATCCATGTGCAACGGACAGGTTGCCCGCTATTCAAAGTATACGCAAACCTGCAAACCTGCTGTGGCCAAATCTGCAACTCGGTGTCATGTTCGCCATTCTCTGTAGTATTGTCCATTTGATTAAGGCCCCAACCCCAATATGATTTATTTTCACAAACAGTTTTAAACTGCTCTATGGTTCTATTCTACGGGGGGATAGTTAACGGAATGTAACCAACGGAATAAAAAATTGTTTTATTTCAGTGTGTTAATAGAATCCTAACTAATATTTTCATAATAAAAAAGGGGCTATTTTCAACCCCTTGATTCTATTAGATTCCGGTAAAAGCCTGATAAGACAACGCCACCTAGACCACCCCTTTATCCTCGTCTTTTTTTGCAAATCGCTCGAGATACATAGCGGCAAAATCGACTGGTCCAAGCAATAAAGGTGGATAACCACCATCTTGAATAAGGTCAGCCAACACTTTACGAGCAAATGGAAACCCTAATTTTGGAATTTCCACCAACAACAGAGGATGATGATGATCTTCGGCAACATTGGGCATCGAAGCCGCAATACTGTACAAAACCTCGGCAATATAGATAGTTTGCTCACCACGTATCGCACGAGCCGACAAACGGATTGACACTTCGTACAAGGATTTGACCTGACCATCTTCCAAAGGTTTGGCATCCAGAGTGATATTCACATCCATTTTCGGTTGTTCTTGGGTCGCCTTCAGGGAAAAGGGCGCGCCAGGATTTTCGAAAGACAAATCTTTGACATATTGAGCATGAACCATAACCGGCAAATTGGACGGCGTAACACTATTGGGATCCATTTCAGGCCTATTATTCTGATCGTTCATTTTATGACATTATCCTTTAGTAATATTGAGTTCCTCTGGTTAGCAGAATTTTTTACCTCCCACAACAAAAGAACAACTCGTGTTTCCCTTGTAGATTACAATAAATCGCTTATATTAAGGGGGTATACACTCCAAACAAGGGATGATTCTGTGCCCGCCGACCTTCTTATATATATTGTGATTGCCGCTGTTATGATTTTCTGGCTTAGAAATACGCTGGGCAATAAGCACGGAGACGAGCAGGATCGCTCGGATATTGCAAAAGACCTGCAAGACAAAATTGAAGGCAAAAAATCAGAATCGTTATCTCATATTCTGGGTCAAATAAAAGACCATGCCAGCGAAACTGACGAGAATAACCCGTCCCCGATCCAAGGAATCAAGGTTTCCGATACAAATGTTGCAGAATCCTTGATTGCCCTTATCCGTGATATTCCTGATTTTGATCCTCCGCGTTTTATTACCGGAGCAAAAGATGCCTTTGCAATGATTGTTGAATCCTTTGCCCGCGCTGATCTCGCAACACTCAAAGACCTTCTGTCTAAAGGCGTCTTTCACGCATTTGAACAAGAAATCAACGACCGCGCAATGCGTGGAGAAACCGTCATAACCGACATCCATGCTGTAAAAAGCGCTGAAATTCTCGATATTACCAGAATCGAGCGCATGGCTTTTATCAAGATTCGCTTTATTGCTGAAGAAACATGCGTTGTTAAAGACAGGGAAGGAAACATTTTGTCAGGAAATCCCGATAAAATAACCATTATGAATGATGTCTGGACATTTGGCCGTGATATTAAAGCCAAAGACCCGACATGGTTTTTATATGAAACAGCCGATGATGAGGCAGAAGAACACAAAACGCCAATACCAGACGCATCATAAACAACAAGAAAAAAGCACAAAAACGATAAAGCGAAACTAATTAAGAAAACCATAAATCAAATTTTAAGGACTTTCGCGTAAACCTGAACAGTGGCACAATACAAGTAATGTAAGTTCGCCTGCGATACTAACAAATCGAGTCTGAAATGAGTGATGTTAAAATTACTGAAACCTCAAAACTCGCCGTACAAGGTGATGTGAATGAAAGTTTCAAGCTTAAACGAGGGGAGCAGGTTAACCTGACTCGCCTTGATCCGACCCTGCGTCGACTAATGATTGGCGTAGGCTGGGATGTGATCGGTTTTGATAAAGAAGCCCCTGATCTTGATTTAAGCATCTTTCTCCTTGATAAAAACAATGAAACCCGCATGGATGAGGACTTTGTTTTCTATAACAACCTCAAAAGTCTGGAGGGCGCTGTCGAACATATGGGCGACAACCGCACAGGGGCGGGGGACGGCGACGACGAAAATGTTCTGGTTGACCTGATGTCCTTGCCATTCGAAGTGTATCGTCTGGCCTTTGTTATCTCGATTTATGATGCCGAAATGCGCGATCAAAACCTACAAAGCGTTAGAAATTGTTTCTTACGAATTATGAATGATGAAAACGGCATTGAATTAATGCGCTTCAATCTAGACCAGGAATTTAAAGAACACCCAGAATCCAGCGCTGTAATTGTCGGGTTTTTGGAACGCAACGGCCCAAACTGGTTCTTTGAAGGAACAGGTGTCATGACAAAAGGTGGTTTAAAGGAAATCGCAACAAAATATGGTATCGTTGTTGCTTATTAAAAAATCAAACAATTGGAAATCAAGGAATTAAAACCCCTGCCCCTTCATGTTCAAGATTTGCTCTGGCCGTATTTTAGGTGATTTACCAGCACCACCGCCCCTTGTTCCTGAAAACCGCTCTTTTTCGCTCATTTCACGTTCAAGCAATGCATCAATATCGGGAATACGCCCCTGCTCGATCTCGGCAACACAGGCGCGGAAAAAATTACAGCTTTTTTCTTCCCAATTATAAATTTTACCACCCCAATTTTCCCGTCTGATCCAAAGATCGGAAACATCCCATTGATCTTTGAGATGAGGCTTAATTTTCATCCACAATATCTGCTCAATACTGGCTTTTCCAGAAGGGGGGGTATCATAAAAAATTTGGATTTCAGCTTCGATTTCAGCACCATCGGGATTCATACGGACTTCAGCACTGCACGTTTTTCCTTCTTCAATATCATAAACCGACCACGGAAATGTCTCATAAGGCCCCAGCGCGTAACTGACACCTAATTTTTCCATGAGTTCTTTTGAAGGAAGTTTCATGACCTTTTCTTAAGGTATTTATTGAATTTCTTCAACAATTGTTTTGATTTTCCCATCTTTCAACTCAATAAAAAGAGGGTCTTCAAGCGAAAGCCCCTTTACCGAAGTCACAGCATGACCCTTTTGGTCACGCACCAAAGCAAACCCACGTCCCAAAATCGATTTAAAAGAAAGCAATTCCAGAAGCTTCCCGGCCTGATCGAGTTTTCTCTGCCCGTCTTGCAAAAAAGCATCTCTGATCCGCAACAAGTTTAACCCTGTATGCTCTAATTTTTGAGCCGCCATATTGATAAGTTGCCCGGGATGAAGCAACTGCCCAGAAATTTGTAAAAATCTTTGCCCAGCCACAGAAATATGCGTCTCCAACGAGTGTGATAAACGGTCGGATAAATGATCCAAAGACTGCGCTCGTAATTCAAAAATACGCTCCGGCTCACCCAATCGCGCACCCAAATGTATCAAATTCTGACCAAATGTTTGAACAAGGCGAGTTAATGTAGAAACCAGTCGATTTTGAGACTCTGTTATAAAATCAAGCAACTTCAATCGCTCCGGCACAGCCATTTCTGCCGCAGCAGTAGGAGTAGGGGCACGTAAATCCGATGCAAAATCAATTAAAGTCGTATCCGTTTCATGCCCCACAGCAGAAATAAGAGGGATTTGACTCTCTGCCACAGCGCGGACAACACCCTCTTCGTTAAACGGCATTAAATCTTCAAGACTTCCCCCGCCACGAGCAACAATCAATAAATCGGGACGCGAAACGTCACCATTTTCTAGCAAATTATTAAACCCTCGAATAGCCGCTTCGATCTCTTGGGCAGAACCATCCCCTTGAACGCGAACAGGCCACACCAAAACGTGGCAAGGAAATCGATCTTCCAGACGGTGCAAAATATCACGAATAACCGCCCCTGTCGGGGAAGTCACAACCCCAATCACCCGAGGCAAAAATGGTCGGCTTTTCTTCCGGCTTTCATCAAATAAACCCTCGGCAGCAAGACGCTTTTTTCTCTCTTCGAGCATTTTAAGCAAAGCGCCTTCCCCAGCCAGCTCCATCGTCTCAACCACCATCTGGTAATTCGACCGAGCAGGGTAAGACGTGATTTTTCCTGTGCACACAACATCCAGCCCTTCTTCAGGGCATATAGAAAGCTTGGCGACTTGCCCGCGCCAACACACAATATTCAAAACAGCATCCGCATCTTTCAAATCCGAATACAAATGGCCTGAACTATGGATTTTCACCCGCGAAAGTTCTCCACGCACACGCACACGTCC
Source organism: Micavibrio sp. UBA5572 (assembly GCA_002425415.1). Lineage (GTDB taxonomy): Bacteria > Pseudomonadota > Alphaproteobacteria > Micavibrionales > Micavibrionaceae > UBA1573. The sequence goes on along the minus strand of DIMG01000010.1, from coordinate 201,552 downwards.
ATAAGTATCCTCCAAAGTCCGCTTGAGGGAGAAGGCCAGCTCGGAAACCGACAATTCGGGAACATTACCTCCTGATTTTGCAGGAGAAGAAACAGGGGGAGAAAGAAGGTCATCCATAAAAAGGATTTAACACGGTTTTTTAAAAAAATGCTATACTGAGTGTCATGATACGCACCCCGTCATTATCCCCGCATGAGTCGCAAAACCTGACCGAACACCTGAACGATTTGCTGCAAAAAATCGAATGGGATGATGCTCGCGCCCAAAGAATCTTTCAAAAAGCTTCAAAATACATCGAAGCTATTCGCTCTAAAAGTGGTGCAAATACTGAAATAGAGACGTTTTTACAACATTATTCGCTCACCTCTCCGGAAGGACGAGCCTTAATGACTTTGGCCGAATCTTTGCTGCGCATTCCCGATACAGCCACTGCTGACCTGCTCATTGCTGAAAAACTAGCCGCTTCTGACTGGAACAATCTTGGTGGCGATAATTTCTTTATGAAAAGCGCCGGTCTGGGACTGGGCTTGGCAAAATCTACCCTCGGGTTAAGCGGCATTGGATCACTGGTCAGCGCATTAGGAAAACCCGTCATCCGCAAAGCCATGACGCAAACAGTCAGACAATTGGGAGGTCAATTTGTCTTAGGACAAGAAATTGAAGAGGCCCTCAAAACTGTAAAAAGTCTTGCAGCAAAAGAAGGCCTTCGATGCTCTTTTGATATTTTAGGCGAAGGCGCAAGAACGGCAGAAGACGCAGACCGTTATTTTTCCTCTTATAAATCCGCGCTTGAACTTATCGGAAATGCTGCAGATTTGGAAAAACCACTGGAATTACGTCACGGGATGTCAGTCAAATTGTCTGCACTCCATCCCCGTTACCACTGGACACACGCACAAACTTGTGTACCGGTCTTGGTACAACGCCTTCTGGAACTGGCACATTTGGCAGCCCAAAAAGGAGTAACCCTAACCGTTGATGCCGAAGAATCCGACCGTCTGGAACTCTCTCTTGAAATTATTCGTCAAGTCATAGAATCCCTTAATCGGCCGGATTGGCGCGGCTTTGGATTAGCCGTCCAAGCCTATGACCGCCGCTGCCTGAACGTCATTGATACCGTGGTTGGATTTGCACGCGCCAATAGCTGCACTTTACAAGTTCGTCTGGTCAAAGGTGCGTATTGGGATACAGAGATTAAACGCGCGCAAATCGCAGGCTGGCCAGATTACGCCGTTTATCAACGCAAAAGCCAGACAGATTTATCCTATCTGGTCGCTGCACAACAATTATTATCCCATCGAGGAACACTCACCCCGATGTTTGCCACCCATAACGCCTATACCGCCGCCGCCATTCTTGATTTTGCAGGGAGTAACCGCAGCGGATTTGAATTTCAGCGTCTTCATGGTATGGGAGCGGCTTTAGGCAACATATTAAGACAAGACGAAAATATTCCCGTCACAATCTATGCCCCAGTTGGCCATTATGAAGAATTACTCCCTTATCTTGTACGCAGAATGCTGGAAAACGGTGCCAACGCCTCATTCGTAACCAAATTGCGGCAAAAAAATATAACAGCTCAAGACTTGATGCCTGATCCGGTTGAAAAAATCAGATTGGAATTCTGCCCCGAACCACTCGCCAAACCACAGGGTTTATTTGGAAACGAGCGCAACAATTCACAAGGAATTAACCTGTCATCACGCACAACCCGCGATACGCTTTTGGCACAAATTCCACAAACCATGACCATTCCCTTAACCCCGACAATCCCCAGCGACCTTGCTTTTTCCAAAGCCTTAAACGCATTTGATTTTTGGAATAACACTCCGGCACATGACCGAGCAGCCTGTTTGGAAAATGCAGCAAATTTATTGGAAAAAGAAACCCCAAACCTGATAGCCTTGCTGCAAGACGAAGCCAAAAAAACACTTTTTGATGCCCTGTCTGAAATCCGTGAAGCTGTTGATTTCCTGCGTTATTATGCAGCCTTAGGCAAAAACGATTTTTCTGCTCAAGGAACAATCCTTCAAGGGCCAACCGGAGAATTAAACCGCTTGCGGCTTCAAGGACGCGGCGTTTTTGTCTGCATTTCACCATGGAATTTTCCTCTGGCAATTTTTCTGGGACAAATTTCTGCTGCATTGATGGCGGGCAATACCGTTCTGGCAAAACCCGCCGAACAAACCCCACAAATCGCAGCCTTTGCCGTTTCTTTGCTGCACAAGGCCGGAATACCGGAAGACGCCCTTATATTCATGAATGGGGATGGAAAATTGGGGGCGGAGCTTGTTCAAAACAAACAAGTCGCAGGAGTCGCCTTCACCGGATCAACCGAAGTCGCCCACTCTATTCAACACGCGTTAACCACTAAAAAAGGCGCAATCGTCCCACTTATCGCTGAAACAGGTGGACAAAATGCGATGATCGTTGACTCCTCGTCTCTTCCTGAACAAGTGATTGACGATGTTATTCTTTCGGCGTTTGGTTCTGCCGGACAACGCTGTTCGGCCTTGAGGGTTCTATACCTACAAAACGAAATTGCTGACCGCGTCATCACCCTTTTAAAAGGGGCAATGGCGCAATTACACATGGGAGCACCCCGTGATGTGTCAACCGACATCAGCGAAGTCATAGATCAAGAAGCGCAGCAAAATCTTCTAAACCATAAGGCTTATCTGGATGGCTTTGCACAAAAACTTACCGAAGTCCCTCTGCCAGAAAATCTATCCGGTCATTTCATAGCGCCATGCGCCTACGAGATACACTCTCTCGGCCAGTTAAAAGGCGAAATCTTCGGGCCAATTTTGCACATCATCCGTTTTGATGCCGCAAAATTAGACCAGATCATCGACGACATTAACAAAACAGGCTTTGGCCTGACTTTTGGCATTCAATCACGCCTCGAAACCCGCTGCAATCAACTGGGTAAAAAAATTCGGGCAGGCAACATCTATATCAACAGATCCATGATTGGCGCTGTCGTCGGAGTTCAACCTTTTGGCGGTATGGGACTATCAGGAACAGGCCCCAAAGCAGGAGGACCCCACTATTTACACCGCTTTGCCACAGAACAAAGCATCTCTGATAATGTCATGGCTTCAGGCGGGAATATTGACCTGATTTCCCAAGATCTTAACTGAAAATCTGATTGATTTTGGTCGGATTCATAAATCATTGTGGATAGGCTTTGTTTTATAGAAAACATCATCCTCATAGCAGATTCATACTAATCTCTTGTTTTTATCCACAAAAACAGGCTATCCTGAACGCGGAAGGCCAAACGGTCTTCTGGGACTTAGAAATCCCTACCAAATGCGGTTAGTGGCCGTTATTTCACTCCTCGACTAGGTCGGGGAGATATGCGCGTATGTTCAACCCGCAAGGGTAAAGGCGTATATGATCCCTCATTTGGTGGATTTTCTAACTCCCCGACACCAGTTTAGAGGGAGATTTTCATGGAAGATAAATCAGCTTTTGCTATTGCTTATATGGTGGTTGCTATATCAGGTGGGATAATGGGTCTACTATTAGGCTGGATTATCTGGGGATAATCGTTATCAATTTCGAACTGAAACACGACCCAGAATATTGAATACCCAATTGAATACCCAAAATCTTGAATGATTGACCATTTTGTCTCCTACCCCTATATTTCTCCGGAAATTCTCTGCATAAAATGGAAGAGCAAGACATCATGAAAATTCTTTTGATAGGATCAGGCGGCCGTGAACACGCTTTGGCTTGGAAAATGACCCAATCGCCTTTATGTGACGAGTTAATCGTTGCACCTGGAAATGCAGGAATTGCCCAAATCGCGCGCTGCATCAAAATTGCGGTTGAAGATAGTCAAGCCATAACGGATCTCGCCGTATCCGAGAAAATTGATTTTTGTATCGTAGGACCTGAAACCCCGCTGGTTCTTGGCTTGGCAGACCAACTCCGCACCCATAACATTCCTGTGTTTGGCCCATCGATGAAGGCAGCGCAGCTCGAGGGCTCAAAAGGCTTTATGAAAGATTTATGCCGCAAATATAATATCCCGACAGCCGCTTATGAACGCTTTACCGATAAAGACTCTGCGAATAAATTTATCGACCGCTTGGGCGCACCCATCGTCATTAAAGCTGATGGTCTGGCTGCCGGAAAAGGCGTTATCGTTGCCCAAACTATCGAACAGGCCAAAGAAGCCGTCGCAGACATGCTGTCTGGAAACGCCTTTGGCCACGCAGGATCATCGATTGTCATTGAAGAATTTCTTGATGGGGAAGAAATAAGCTATTTCGCCATTTGTGATGGCGAAAACTTATTACCTTTAGCCTCTGCCCAAGATCATAAACGAGTAGGAGACGGCGACACAGGCCCCAATACCGGCGGCATGGGCGCATATTCACCTGCACGATTGATAACACCAGCCATGGAACAAGAAATTCTCGAAAAAATTCTGACCCCAACCGTTTCTGCCATGAAATCCGAAGGTTGCCCGTTTACCGGCGTCTTTTTTGCCGGAATTATGGTGGTGAACGGCAAACCGATCCTAATGGAATATAACGTCCGTTTTGGCGACCCTGAATGCCAAACCCTGATGATGCGTCTTAAATCCGATCTCGTTGATATGCTCTATGCTGCAGCAACAGGAAAATTACAAACCATTCACCCTGAATGGTCGGACAACCCGTCTTTATGCGTTGTCATGGCCGCAAAAGGCTATCCCGCGACCTATATTAAAAACACCCCGATTAAAAATCTTGATGCAGCTGGCGCAGCAAAGAATGTAGAAATCTTTCATGCCGGAACAGCGCAAAAAGATGGTCAGACTATATCAATCGGCGGACGGGTACTGGGCATCACAGCAACAGGTCAAGACGTGGCAACAGCACGCACAAATGCCTACGCAGCCGTTGATTTAATTGATTGGCCGGAAGGATTTTGCAGACGGGACATTGCTTGGCGCGCCTTGTCATCCTCTGCAGCAGAATAAGATATATCGATCAATTCAACCTGATGAGAATCCAATGGATGATCAAAAAACCGACAGGCATTTCTTGCAAATCGTGTTGGGTCATCCGTTGCAAAAAAACGGATGCGATTTTGCGGATCAACCGGATACTTTGCTGCACCCAAACAGGAGGACAACGTTTTTGCTGCAGCAACCCCCGAATTAATCAAGGTCACACCATCGCCCAATATCTCGGTAATAATATGCGAAAAAACCGGAAAATGGGTACACCCCAAAATCAAAGTATCCGGTGCGTGGGCGTGGTCAAAAAGCGGATCAAGATAACGCGATAGAATACTGCGGACAACAGGATCACCCTGATCTGTCCAACCCTCTTCAGCCAACGCCACCAGCATTTGACAAGCAGCAGAGCAAACCGTGGTGTGAGGTGAGACACGATCAAGTGTACGGGCATAAGCACCGGACTGGATTGTCCCCGCTGTGGCAATAACACCAATATGATTGTTACGCGTAGCCGCCACAGCCGCATAGGCAGCGGGCTCGATCATACCAATGACGGGAACAGGCGCAGCCAGAACTGTAACCGCCTCCAACGCATGGGTAGAAGCCGTATTACAAGCCACAACAACAGCATCCACCCCAAAGCCCAAAACTATACGCGCCAAAGACTCACTATAACGAATGACCGTCTCACGACTTTTTGTTCCATAAGGAAGACGTGCCGTATCACCAATATAGAAAAAATTATCGTTCGGAAACAAAGCATTAAGTTCCCTTAACACTGTCAACCCGCCAATTCCGGAATCAAAAACTCCGATTTTTCGACCCTGCATTATTTTTTCTTCATTCATTTGCACGATATTGGTTTTTATGGGACTGTTCCCGTGTTAAAATAAATCTATGTTCTCCATATCAGCCTCTTAACTTTTCTTCAAGAAAAGGTTGATATTCAGGAGTCCTCCCATAACCAATCAAGGAGTTAAATAATGGAACTCGCAATTCATGGAAAACAAATGGACGTAGGAGATGCGCTTCGCACTCATGTCACAACAAAGCTGGAGGAAATAAATTCAAAATACTTCAACCGTGCGATTGATGTTACGGTGACGTTTGCACCGGAAGGTCATGCCTTTATCAAAACGCATATCTCTTTGCGTGTTGGCAAAGACATCATGGTGACGGCTCAATCAATCGAACCGGAAGCATATGTTTCATTTGACGTGACAGCAGAAAAAATCGCAAAACAATTACGCCGCTACAAACGTCGCCTACGCGATCACCATGAACGCATGGATCAAACCCCAGAATCAGAAATGACCAAAGCGCGTGATTATGTCTTGGCGATTCAAGAGCTTTCGGGGAAAATCGAAGAAGAACCTGAAGACGATGGAATCCCACAAGGAGATGACCCTGTCATTGTTGCAGAACAACCAATGCAAATCCAAAAAATGAGCGTCTCTGATGCCGTCATGCGAATGGATTTGTCTGGACAAACCGCAATTTTGTTCCGCAATCCAAAAAACAATCACCTGAATATGATTTATAGACGCACGGATGGAAATATTGGATGGGTCGAGCCGGAAGATATTGCATCAGCCGCCGAATGATTTTGGCTAAATCATAAGATGTAATTGATAAAAAACAGCCTTAAAGTTCAGGGCTGTTTTTTTATGTTGAATTGCCGCACTGCACCGTCTTTTTTTGTAGAATTACCCCTTTAAATTCGCTACTAGAAGGCGACATTTATACAAGAATCAAGTCAATTGGAAAAACTTATCCGATCAAAAAAAGGAGAGATACAATGCCAATGGAAGATGACTTAAATATTTCAAGCGTTCAATATGGCCTAAAAGGGTCTAATCCTGAACAGATTATCAAAAATCTGTCTTGGAAAATATCACTGGAAATTAAGGCATCAGCCTCCTGCATCCATGCGGAAATCCAGAAAGCTGAACAACATCACAGATCTGGCATCGGCGACGGTGTGGCCATTCTGGATTGGATGAGTCCATCAGTTAAAACACCCTATGTCCTCATCTCTCGCTTGGAAGACCCTCTTGATATAAATGCTTTGGACGATCGTCCAATTGATATTCTTCTTATTTTGATGTCTCCAGAATCTCAATCCATGACACATCTAAGACATGTCGCGCGCCTGACGAGAATGTTACGGAATGAGAAAATACTGAAAAAACTCAGAGCAACTCAAAGCGCAAACGATATGCGAGCAATCTTTATATCAGAACATGAAAAACTTCTGGTAGCTTAAAAAGCCTCAAACAATTTCAAACAGTCTTATGCCCACCAACCCATTCAATCCCGAAACCAAAAGCGCGATCCATTTCAGCATGACCAGGAAAATATTCTGTATAGTTTGAAATTCGCATTCCATCACGAACATTTTCGATTCCCGCAATAGCGCAAAGTCCAAGACCTTTTTGGTGAGAAGATAATGTCACAACCATCGGCTTGTTATCAGGAATGCGTATTTGAATTTGAGGACGAACCATCGCCCAATCCAAAGCCCCTTGATAAATATAAACATAAATCAAAATACGCTTAATTTCCGGCCAATGCTGCCCATTCAAATGAACATATTCATCCTCACCTTCAGAATCCCCTGTGCGTTCATCACCGGACAAAGATAAATAGGGAGCCTCATTATACGCTCCGAGAAGATCGCCAAAAGCCTGAATAGCGCCACGCCGCCCATCTTTAAGTTCATATAAAATCCCCAAATCAAGATCAATATCAACTGGACGAGTCCGCTTTAAAAGCTTGCCAATAAAGGATGTATCCTGAACAATCTTATTATCCCACGCCGCACCGATCCGAATCTCTCCAAAACCATCTTCAGGAGGATCAACCGACAACGTGTCATTCCGCTGCCCCAGAAAATCGACATTCAAACTTTGATCGTTTGGATCAATATAACCAGCGGCACCAAGAGCCCCCCCATGTCCAGAAAATTCGGATCGGCCACGAGAAGCCTCCATCAAGGATCCCATAGAGCTGGTTTTAGTCGATGTTTTCTTTTCGGTTGTCATGAACTTCACCTCAATCAGAATAAAAGATTAACCGCGAATCGCCAAACGACCAGGGTTATGAGAGAGACGATGCAAAACTTCATCCAACTGGTCAAGTGATTTGAATTGGATAGTCATAACGCCCTCCTGTTGATTTTCCATGCCAATTTGAACCTGCATCCCCAAAACGTTCGAAACTTCACGCTCCAATGCCAATGTATTCAGATCTTTATCTTCACTGGCACTTGCGATTTTTTTACCAACAGCTCCAAGTTTTTTCTTGACCGATTTACCTGACAACTCACCGATCATTTTCTCGGTTTGACGAACACTAAGTCCAAGAGCAACAATTTTCTTTGCTTGTTCAACTTGTTGGCCCGCATCAAGGATCAATAAAGTCCGCGCATGACCTGCTGACAATTTCCCATCACACAACATCGCCTGCACAGGCGGAGCAAGGTCAACCAGACGCAACATATTGGCGACGTATGAGCGACTTTTTCCAACCTTTTCAGCCACTTGTTCATGAGTATACTCGAATTGATCGGCCAATTGACGCAGCGCTCGCGCTTCATCAACAGCATTCAAATCTTCACGTTGTAAGTTTTCGATCAACGCAATTTCAAGCGTGGTCGTATCATCCAAGTCACGGATAATCACAGGAACTTCATGAAGCTGTGCTTTTTGAGCAGCACGCCAACGCCGCTCACCAGCAACGATCTCATAAGTCCCTGGAAGTTCAGGATGGGGACGAACCAAAATAGGCTGGATCAATCCATGCTGACGAATCGAGTGTGAAAGTTCCTGAATGGACTCATCACGGAAAGTCTGACGGGGCTGATAAACACCAGGAACAATTTGTGCCAATGAAATCATACGCCGCCCAGCTATCTGCCCTGAATTCTCAGAACCTTGAGAGTCTGTGTGACTGGAATTTTTAACGCCATCAACGACATCATCGCTTTCGCTTATAGAAACAGGGCTATCCATATCAACTTCATCGTCACCAAACAAAGCATTCAAACCACGCCCTAAACCGCGTCGTTTGGATGTGGTCACAACAGACTCATCTGGATCGGAAGATATGCTCATGCATTAACCTTTGTATCTGGGGATTGAGGATCTTGGGATTTTTCACGTGAATCACTTTGAAGAGCAAGCAATTCAGCCTGCAACTTTTTTTCACGACGAATAATTTCTCCGGCCAAACGAATATATGCTTGAGCACCCGGACATTTCATATCATACACAATAGCCGGCAACCCGAAAGATGGGGCTTCCGACAAACGCACATTACGAGGAATAACAGTCTGATAAACCTTCTCGCCAAAAAACTCGCGAACATCATCAGCAACCGCACCCGATAATCTGTTCCGAGGATCATACATAGTCAATAGAACCCCATGAATATCGAGCTTGGGATTAAAATGTTGACGGACACGATCAATCGTCTTGACCAAATGGGACAACCCTTCAAGAGCATAAAACTCACATTGAAGCGGAACAACAACAGCATCAACAGCCACCAAAGCATTCAATGTGACCAAAGATAGAGAAGGTGGACAATCGGTAATCACGTAATCAAATGGCAAAGGCCGACGCAAAGCCTCACGCAACCGATATTCACGACGCTTAACAGTGACCAATTCAATCTCAGCACCAGCCAAATGCATGGAAGACGGAACAACATAAAGCCCGGGAACTTTTGTCGAAACAGCAAGTTCCGCAGCGTTAAGACCTTCCTCGAAAATGAGATCATACGCACTTTTACGAATATCCGATCGCTTAACCCCCAAACCAGTAGAGGCATTGCCCTGCGGATCAAGGTCAACCAACAAAACGCGCTTACCAACTGCAGCCAGAGCCGTCGCAAGATTAACAGCGGTTGTTGTCTTTCCAACCCCACCTTTTTGATTGGCAACAGCCAAAAGGCGAGGCATTGAACCGGCCGGAAAGCTACGATCCATATTTTTGGGGGCAGGGGCAGTTGAAGAAGCTCTAATCGCTGGGATCATCTGTATATCCTTACATCACATCAAAAATCAATTCTATCGGGATAAAAACACTATACAATTTTCAATCGTCACGTCAATAAAACTTAACGCCCAACACCATATACACTAGGGATAATGATTCACGTGAAACTTTTTTCTGAAACTTTTTTCACAATTTTTTCACATGAGACAAAACCAAAAGACTGGCCCTGGAATCAGTTTCACTAGGAATTTGCTCTAAATCGAAGCCGTAGAGGGCTTTAGCCATTTTGATTTCCTCTGCCGCTTTTTCTCCTTTTGGAAAGATAAGAATAAGAGAAGATGAACCTCCTTGCTCCACATCCCACCATTTTTGAGACAACCCAAGCAACTCCGTCAAAGAGGCCAAAGCACGTGCCGTAATCACATCCGGAACCGGAAGAGTCTTAATATCCACATTTTCTACACGCTCATTGTGGATAATAACGGGGATAAGTGTTTCACGTGAAACAGTAGAAAGAAAACTACATTTTCTCTGGTCACTCTCAAAAAGATGCACCTCAAGATTTCCACGAGCCATAGCAAGAACCAAAGCAGGAAAACCAGCACCAGATCCAAAATCAAACAATGTTGTAGCCTCAAGGGGGATATAAGGCAAAAGCTGCAACGAATCCTTAAAATGCCGACTTTCAATATCTTTTAGGGTTGAAGAAGCCACCAAATTGATGGCCTTAGACCATCTTAAAAGCAGAGCCTTATAAAGAGAGAGGGACGTAGAAAGATCAGGCCGCATGGGAAGAACCCGAAAAAGAACCGGATTTAGCCACTGGCTTTTTCCTTTTGACATGCCGCAACAAGGCAATAATTGCGGCTGGAGTAACACCCGGAATACGCGATGCCGCCCCCAAAGTAACAGGGCGAACCTCTTGAAGCTTTAAGCGGATTTCAGTCGACAAACTACCAATCTCGGAATAATCAAGCCCTTGAGGAAGAAGCAAATCCTCATCTTTACGAAAAGCGGCAATATCGCATTCTTGACGATCCATATACCCTGAATATACTGCGTCAATCTCGATTTGCTCGATAACATCCGCTGGAAATTCAGCCATATCCGGCCAAATACGGGAAATATCAGCCCATGAAATATTCGGCATTCTGAGAAGATCAAACACAGATCGACGAATTCCATCCATATTGACGTCAATTCCATAGGGAGCAAGCTCGTTTGGCGTCATTTTTAAATCCGAAGCCTTTTGCCGCGCCAAAGCCAAATCATCCGACTTTTTGCCCCAAATCTCCTCACGCGCAGATCCTACACAACCAACAGCCAACCCCTTCGGGGTCAGCCGTTGGTCGGCATTATCTGCCCGCAGCCGTAGCCGATACTCGGCTCTGCTGGTAAACATTCTATAAGGCTCAGGAGCACCTTTAGTGGTTAAGTCATCAACCATCACCCCGATATAAGCCTCAGCCCGATCAAGCACAAACGGCTCGAAAATTTCACGTGAAACTTTCGAATCACATTTCGCCAACAAAGCTGCGTTTATTCCCGCCATCAAGCCCTGCGCAGCAGCCTCTTCATATCCAGTCGTTCCATTAATCTGCCCTGCCAAAAACAAGCAAGAAGCCGATTTGGATTCTAAAGAAGGATTTAAATCACGAGGGTCACAAAAATCATATTCAATCGCATACCCATATTGAATAACGTCAACATTTTCCAACCCAACGATACTATGGATCAATCTATCCTGAACATCGACAGGAAGAGAGGTTGAAATACCATTCGGATAAACCGTTGAATCATCCAGTCCCTCTGGCTCAAGAAAAATCTGATGCCGCTCTTTATCAGCAAAACGCATAATCTTGTCCTCGATAGACGGGCAATAGCGCGGCCCACGACTCTGGATTTGTCCAGAATACATCGGCGCACGATGAATATTCTCACGAATAATGTCATGCGTTTGCGCCGTTGTGTAAGTCATATAACAAGATATTTGAGGCACAGTAATTTCAGTATTCATAAAAGAAAAGGGTACAGCGGGCACATCACCCTTTTGCTCCTCCAAAATCGACCAGTTAATTGTACGCCCATCAAGACGGGCAGGCGTTCCGGTTTTCAAGCGGGAAAGGGGAAGCTTTAAACGCTCAAGCGCCAAAGCCAATCCAACCGACGGCTCTTCTCCAACCCTACCAGCCGGAATTTGCATCTCACCCTGGTGAATAATGCCCCTGAGAAACGTTCCTGTTGTCAAAACAACCGCACCACAGGTCAAGCGAAGCCCGTCAGAGAGCACAACACCGCTAACGCATTGATTTTCATCAATAATTAAGTCTTCTGCGCCACAAGAAATAATGTTAAGATTTTCATAATCATGGAGTGTGCGTTGCATTGCCTCACGATAGAGCTTACGATCAGCCTGCGCTCTGGGTCCACGCACAGCAGGCCCCTTAGACGCGTTCAACATCCGATATTGGATACCCGCTTGATCAATGATACGCCCCATCAAACCATCAAGGGCATCAATCTCGCGTACCAAATGCCCTTTGCCCAACCCGCCAATTGCAGGATTACAAGACATAGCACCAATAGTATCAAATTTATGTGTCACCAACGCCGTCTGCGCGCCCATCCGCGCAGCAGCAGCAGCCGCCTCACATCCGGCATGGCCACCACCAATTACAATAACGTCATAAGAGCTTTGCGCTGTCATTGAACATCCAAATCCTTTAAACGCCTCTTTTACAGGATTCTGTGGATAAAATGCAATTTTTTTAAGAAAACCACACAAACAAATTCAGAAGACCGCTTAGGTAAAAAATGATGCACTAAAACTGACATACAAAACTGCAGCAATTTTCGATTCGAATCGAATCGCAATGGGGGCGGTAAATATCAATAAATCTGCGGGTCACAAGATTTCAGAAATATAGAATTCATTATAAACCGCAGTAAAAAAGTTAATCAGAACGTCGACATAAAAGCTCCCGCAACTCTTTAGTCACTTGCGGCGCAATGCCGAACCATTGCTCGAATCCTGGACGCGCCTGATGAAGCAACATTCCTATCCCTGTGACAGTTTTTAAACCTCGTGAACGAGCACGCACCAACAAATCAGTATAAAGCGGGGCATAAACGATATCATAGACCACACAATCACCACAGGCCGCATCAATATTTATATCAAGCGCAGGCTGCCCGACCATACCCAATGATGTCGTATTAACCAAAAGCTGAACATCCCTGACAACTTGCTCACGGTCATCCCAATCCACAACTTGCGCACCAAAAATACGTGCTAAATCCTCTGCATGATCCCTTGTGCGGTTGCACAAATAGAGATGAGCTACACCACTTTTTTTGAGAGAATGTAAAATAGCTCGTGCAGCACCGCCGGCCCCCAAAACCAATGCCGATGACGCTTTAAAATCAAAATCAGGGCAACTTTCTAACAAATTCTGTAAAAAACCATACCCATCAGTGTTATCACCTGATAATTTTCCATCCTCGCGCACAACAACAGTATTGACCGCCCCGATGGCCTGCGCCTCAGAAGAAATATCGGCACATAACGGAAGAATGGCCTGCTTGTGCGGAAGAGTGACATTAAAACCGCGAATTCCTTGATCTACGAGCGCAGAAATACCATCGGTCAAATTTTCCGGTGCAATATCAAAACGCTCATAGCTCCCGACCAGACCATAAGCTTTAAGCCAATATCCATGAATAAGCGGAGATTGACTGTGTAAAATCGGGTGTCCAATCACTCCTGCAAAAGGGGGGTCATTGTGCATGAATTAAATCTTCCTTTTCCTGTCTTATTTGCAGCAAAACCATGATCTCTGCTGCAGTTTCCTCAACAGACCTCTTGGTCACATCAATAACTGGCCATCCTTGTGAACGAAAAAGTTTTCTTGCCCAATTGGTTTCTTCTTCAACTTTCTCGGGATCAATATAACAGTTTCTCGGCATCGCCAAGCGATCATCTATTTTAAGCCGCGACGTTCTTAATTCAATCAATCGGTCAGCGGACTCCGTCAAACCGACGAATAAAGGCTTTTTAAAAGAAAGAATGATCTCGGGAAACCCGATTTCCTGCACCAACGGAATATTGGCGGCTCGAATACCATGCCGAGCCAAATAAATGCATGTCGGCGTTTTGGATGTGCGCGACACCCCGACCAGAATAACGTCAGCACTTTCAATCCCATCAAAATTTTGTCCATCATCAAACCCCATGGCAAAATCAATCGCTTCCATCCTGTCGAAATAAAGAGCATCCAGACGATGCTGCAAACCCGGACGACCAATCGGCTGCTGCTGTAAATAGGCTGACAATCCATCAAGCAAAGGCGCCATCACGGCAACGCACAAAATCCCCAACCTTGAACAAACATCCTCAAGGCGCAGAATAAGAGCTTTATCCACAAGAGTATAAAAAACCACTCCACCATGGATTTCTAAATCTTTTATCACACGATCAAGCTGCTTGTCTGATTTGACCTGCGGCCATAATTTTTGGTGCAATTTATCAATATCAAACTGGGAAAGGGCAGCTTCGGACAAACCTTGCAAAGTGGCCCCCGTAGCATCCGAAACCAAATGCACATAAACAGGGTTTCCGAAATTGTTTTTCCCATGATCTTTTATAGCATCATTCATTTTTACCCCATAACCCAATCCGCATAAATCTATCTGCAATTTGAGATATTTTTAAAAAAACTACCAGCTAAAATCGAAACGATAATAATTGCCATAATGTTTTTTTCATGGTCAAATAAAAACATAAGCCGGATCAACCGGCAAATTTAAGTCCTATAAAGTTTGGGTGGGTGGTATGAAGAATGGAACAACATATGGAGTCCTCGCTCCAAAATCTCTTTTTAAACAATTTATCATGATGTGGCTGGGTATCCTCGCCCTGATGACCTTGATTGCAATGCTGGTAACTCCCGCAAAAGCAGATGTTTTGCTACCAATCACACCTATGGTCAAAATATCTTCATCCGCAGTCATATCCCCCTTCACAAAACAAGCTTCACCGGCTTTAGTCGAGAAAAATTGTCAGTCTCTCCTTGCCCCCACAAACGAGACTGTACAAATAAACACGACTAATAACGCCAGCCGGAACCGGCGCAATGCCGGATCAGGAGAACGCACTGTCATTAATGCCATCAAAGCTTACAGAAAATGCGCCAAATCAGTCGCATTGGAGGAGCTAGCGAGAAACTAGTCAGCTTTTTACCCCGAAAAGAAATTGACAAAAAGACAGGTTGATTGATCTCCACCACCTCTGCAAATCCCCGCCACCCCAGCGGGGATTTGTGCATCCCGAAACAAAAAAATATGATAAACGTAAAGCATGTTAGAAAAAATAAACAAAAGAATAATGCTGATAACAACAGGTGGCACAATCGACTCCGATCCCTATCCTGATGATCCATCACAAGCCCCCGTCAACGCGAGCTTCTCGGCAAACACATCAAGAGCAATAAAAATTGCTCAAGACCTGATAACAACACACCCCGCATATAAGCTCGATACAATCCAATATAGCCTTAAAGACAGCAAACACCTGACCCGAATTGATCTACAAAAAATCCTTGAACATATAAAAAAATACGAAGATAAAACCACAAGAATTGTCATCACAACCGGCACAGATAAAATGTGTGAATTGGCAATAAACCTGAAAGAAATACACCCTCAACCAATCTGCACAATCGTATTAACCGGAGCTTTTCACCCACTCAGCAATGGAGAAAAATCAGACGGAACGCGAAATTTGAAAAAGGCTCTCTTTGAACAACCCGACGCAACACCTGATATTTATATCGCGATGAACGAACATTTTTCTGCACCTGACCGCATCATAAAGGATTTTCAGCAGAAAAAATTTGTCTTGAAAAAACAACCATAACCTTTATAGGAAATCTCGCGCACCGAACAACGCCGTCCCGATTCTGATATACGTCGCATCCAATGCAATCGCTTGTCTGAAATCGCGGCTCATCCCCATACTCAGATGACGCAAATGATGACGCAACGCCAGCTTTCGTAATAACGCAAAATACAACCCCGAAGGCTCATCCTCTGGAGGAATGCACATCAGCCCTTCAATAGTCATTCCCCGTTCCAAAGCATAAGCAAGCAAAGCGGAAAGATCATCAATCGCGACACCGGATTTTTGCGGCTCTTCACCGATATTCACCTGCACAAAAAAACGCGGAAACTTGGCCTGCTTCTGACATTCTTTCACCAAAGCATCAACCAATTCCGGGCGATCAACCGTCTCAATCACATCAAACAAAGCAACCGCTTGCTTGGCTTTATTGGTCTGCAATCCACCGATTAAATGAAGCTCCAAATCGGGAAATGCTGCACGCCGCGCGATCCAATGACTTTCAGCTTCTTGCACGCGGTTTTCACCGAAAACCTTCAGCCCCGATTCTAAAGCGGTCTCGATGGCCTCATCAGGCTGATTTTTAGACACAGCAGTCAACCGCACCGAAAATGGGTCTCTCCCCTCCCTCCTGCAGATCTCTTTGATTTGTAAACGAAGGGGGGCAAAAGCGCACGTCATAGCCATCATTCCAAAGATTTTAATGAATCCCAAAAAGAGTAAAAAAAGTCACAATCAACTAACGCGCCGAACAAAAAAGATCATTTCTTCCGATGAAGGCTCATGAAACAAACCACCATTCCAATCCCCAAGAATTTTTTCTACACGCAAACCAGAAATCATCAAGAAATTTAAAATAGCGTCATGTGATAAAAAACGCAATTCGCTTTTAGAGACAAGAACTTCATCTGGAAATTGATACCAAAGCTCAAAGATCATACGGTCTTTTTCTTCCTCCACAAAACGGCGTGATTCCTGAACTTTCCCCTCCGGTAAATCAAGACTCATACTATAGTCCCAGTTTTCCTTCCAATTTATAACAGGATTTCGAGATTCAAAAACAATAAGCCCATCCTCCTTTAAATGCTGCCGCATGACAGAGAAAGTGGCCAGAATTTCTTCATCTTGTAATAAAACCTGAAACGCATGCCCCGTCATAATAATAAGATCATACCGATCATCCGACTTAAATGTTTGTGCGAAGGATTGCATCCATTTAACAAGATCTCCATTTGGCTGCCGCGCGGCAACGTCGAGCATGGAAAGGGATGGATCGCATCCTGTAACATGATGCCCTTTTTCGGCATAGGCCTTGCACAAAAGCCCAGTACCACAGCCCAAATCAAGGATACCCAAAGGAAACGTGTGGTTTGTTGCAAGGGATAAATAAAAATCACGGTCAACAGACCACCCACTGTCAAAATCATAAAGAGCGGCAAGTCTGGGATTCTCGTAATGCTCATCCGGCATTTTCATTCTCCAGAAATGTTTTTATAAAAATCAAACTTAATGATTATTTCTGGGAAGCAGAATAAGGGCGCAAAGGTCTAAAAAAACCTTTAGAATCAAGATGATAACGATCCAAAAGATCATCAATTTCACCGCTATAAATCATTTCCTGAGTTACGGTATTCACAGCATTAACCAAAGCATCATTTCCCTTACCAAACGCGATTGTACTTCCCCAAACATTAAGCGGCCTGACCCCTGCGACAGGCTCAACCTTGATCTCTGGATTCGTCGATAAATATTGGTCAACCAGCCCCCAATCAATAAAGGCAACGTCAACTTTACCTGTTGCAAGATCAAGAATTTGCGACGAAGGACCAGACAATTGAGGCGTTTCAACCAATTTGGCTTTCTGGAAACGATTTGCCGCAATAACACCAGCAATAGATCCTTCCATACTGGCAATTTTGACGGCTGGATCATTCAACTTGATAATATCCCCGTCAAATCGGTGATCTCCAGCACGAACAAAGGCCAAAACAGGATTATAAGTTATAGGAATCGTGAAATCGAGTAACTTCGCAAGACCCGCCGTTGGCCAAATTCCCGAACAAAACGCATCGATCTTACCGCTTTGAATTTCCTGATAAATATTGCCATAAACGACTTCGGATACCCAATCGATCTTTAGCCCCATCCGTGCAGCTACTGTTTCAGTATATTCATAAAAAAATCCGTCAAATTCTCCACTGGCAGGATTTTTCCACATATAGGGCGGCCAGGAAAAATACCCGCATTGCAAAATCCCCGTGCGCATAACCCGCTCATAGCCGGATTCTTCTTCCTCTCCCGCAAAAACGGGAACGCAAACACAACACAAAGCCAGAAAGAGAAGAAAACTTTTCATGCTTTTAGTCCTTGTCTGTTATGATTTATGATACATGGATTACTGGTTCATGGATTGAAAGAAATCGTCATTGCCTTTGGTGTCTTTCAACTTATCCAGCAAGAATTCCACCGCATCGACCGTTCCCATAGGATTGAGAATACGACGCAACAACCACATTTTTTGTAAAACATCTTTTGGAACCAGAAGCTCTTCTTTCCGTGTACCGGATTTTTGAATATCGATAGCAGGGAAAACGCGCTTATCAGCAATTTTACGATCCAGAACAATTTCAGAGTTACCTGTCCCTTTGAATTCTTCAAAGATAACCTCATCCATACGGCTACCCGTATCAATCAGAGCAGTTGCGACAATGGTCAAAGACCCCCCTTGCTCGATATTACGAGCTGCACCAAAGAACCGTTTTGGACGTTGCAACGCATTGGCATCAACACCACCGGTCAAAACTTTACCCGATGATGGAACCACAGTGTTATAGGCACGCGCCAAACGCGTAATGGAATCAAGCAAAATAACAACATCACGTTTGTGTTCAACAAGGCGTTTGGCCTTTTCCATGACCATTTCGGCCACTTGAACGTGACGCGCAGCAGGTTCATCAAAAGTGGAAGAAACGACTTCTCCCCGAACAGAACGTGCCATATCGGTCACTTCCTCGGGACGCTCATCAATCAACAAAACAATCAGATAAGCGTCTGGGTGGTTGGTCGCAATTGAATGGGCAATATCTTGCAGCATAACTGTTTTACCAACCCGTGGCGGCGCAACAATCAACGCCCGCTGACCAAAGCCCAAAGGCGACGTCAATTCAATGACACGTTGGGTAAAATTCTTTTTGGTTGGATCCATCAGCTCCAGATTGATCTTCCGCTCTGGATAAAGCGGGGTCAAATTATCAAAATTGATGCGATGACGAAGTTTTTCAGGAGCTTCATCATTGATAGCATCGACTTTTAACAATGCAAAATAACGCTCGGACTCTTTTGGCGCACGAATACCGCCTTCAACAATATCACCCGTTCTCAAACCAAATCGGCGCACCTGAGACGGAGAAACATAAATATCATCTGGCCCTGGCAAATAATTTTCTTCAGGGGAACGCAAAAAGCCAAATCCATCCTGCAAAACCTCAAGAACACCGCTACCGGCAATCGGAACATCTTGTTCGGCAAGGCGCTTCAGCACGGCAAACATAATGTCCTGTTTGCGCATTGTGCTGCAATTTTCGATTTCCAGCTCTT
Organism: Micavibrio sp. UBA5572; assembly: GCA_002425415.1. Classification (GTDB taxonomy): domain Bacteria; phylum Pseudomonadota; class Alphaproteobacteria; order Micavibrionales; family Micavibrionaceae; genus UBA1573. Next base: position 182,096 of record DIMG01000010.1, on the reverse strand, counting down.
CGGCAAATGCAAGCAATTCCGCGGGAGAGCGAGTTTTTAAATCCTGAAGATTCATATGGGTCTCATCATCATGTTTTGTGTTGGGGGGTATACAGAGCCTTTGAATACTCGATCTTGTCAGATCGACAAAAGGCACGGGAAAATCATCCGGTTTATATATCTGTCTGTTTTGTGTGGGTTAAAAATAAAGGTGCTGAATAAAAACTATGGTCGGAATTGTCTTTTTCAAAACCACGGCTACAAACCAGGCTGCACGAAAACACCCGAGAGGAAAACTCTGTAAATATAGCCTCAAAATGTCAGGAGCTTCATAAAGACAGCCTCTTTATACTCGTCTACCTTTAAACTGTCAATAAATTCTTGCTATAATTGAAAAACCCTACTATTAAGTTTGCATAATAAATGAAATTGGGCAGGGAATAAACAATCATGACACATAAGCCAACCTCACCATTTCTTGAAGCCTCTGGCGAACCACGCCCTTTTGTTGAGTCTTCCACATCATCGAACGGCAATCCCCTCAGCCAAAAACAGAAATTGTATATGATCGCTATCGATAATTTGTCTGCAATCCTTGGGGAGCTCTTCCATCTCCAATTTAATCCACCCTATAAGACCCCAATTCCCAATATGGCTGTCGAATATAATCTGGAAAAAACAACACAGTTTTCGGTAACCTTTCAGTTGGAACAAAAGAATCCATCAACACAATGCTTCCAGTATCAAAGTCTGGTAGACTTCATGGATCAGATAACAGAGGTGGAATTGGAATTAGCCGAAGAACAAGACCAATCTACCACAATCCAAATTGATTATGCACCTAATAAAGATACTGTAAAAATCCATTTCGCTGATTTACCACGTGCGATTGATGTATTGGAAAAAATGGCACAAAAACATGAAATCACAACCCTTGACCACATTCAAAACCCAATCCTGCTAATTAATTACGATATGAGCCGAACCCATGCGCGAAAGAATACAAAAGACGGTAACAAAGGATTGCAATACTTACCAATGCAACCATATTTGTCCTCTACTCAAGCAGAATGCTTGGAAAATAGCGTTGAAAAAATTTTCCCGAGCAAAGGTCTGCATGAATCCTTTGTCCGCATCAGAGCACAAATACAAATGATTCAAGGAATAATGCCGGATAACCCCGCATACCAACTCCATTAAAGCAAAATTCACCAGTTAAAACGGTTTGACAACGGCCAGTAAAACAATCGCAATCATCAAAACGGTAGGAATTTCATTCCACACCCGAAAGAACTTCGCCGACTTGATATTTTCATCACGGGCAAAATTCTTGCGCCATTTCGAAAACAATCCATGAACGGCACCCATAACGACCAACAACCCCAATTTGGCATGCATCCAACCTTCAGAGAATAACGCCGGATTAGCCCACAGCATTAATCCACCAAATAAAAGCGCTGCGATAAAGGCCGGATTGATAATCACGCGCAATAAACGCCGCTCCATAACTTTAAAAGTCTCGGACATCTGGGAATTCTTGGGGGCTTCAACATGATAGATAAATAAACGCGGCAAATACAGCATACCCGCCATAAACGAAATCACAGCGATAATGTGTAATCCTTTGATCCACAAATAATATTCGAATAAAAAATCCTGCATCACATCCTCATTTTCTGAACCAAGGACAGTTTTGACCTAACTGGACTCAAAAATAAAGCCCTTTAACCAATTTCTAATAATTTACATATAAAATTAGACCAAATATAAAGGGCACAACAAACATGACAGATCAATGCGAAACAAGTGTCAGAGACATACTCGATGCATACAAAAAAAATGATATTTCCTTCGGAGATGCCACAAGAACCAGCGCCACTAGATTACACGAGGCGATGAAAAATAACGAAGGTCCAAATAAATTATCTGACGTAGAACTGGCAAAAAAAGCAGGATTAAACGAAAAAGAATTCTCTGCAGTCAAAAAAGGTTTAAACTCTTTAGGAAATCGCATATCCAAAATGGCCTGTGAAGTCACAGGAGGAATTAGTTCAGAGATTGGAGATCGGTTAACAGTTAGCCCTGATACAATAAAAAATGTCGGCCTACTCCTGAGAGAAACAGTCAATGATATAACAGGAAGAATCCCCAATAAAATAGACCAAAGATATGAGACCGCTCGCAATATAGACAGCACACCAACAAGTGGTGGACCGGCCCCAATGTAATTTATCAAGCCAAAGATGATATAATATCAGCCACAGCAATTTGCGGATCAACCGCTTCGGTTATCGGCCGACCGATAACCAGATGACTAGCCCCCAAATTAATCGCCTCAACCGGAGACATAACCCGTTTTTGATCCTGATTATCTGATCCTTGCGGACGAATCCCCGGAACCATCAAAATAAAATCATCACCCAAATCTTTACGCAAAATTTCGATCTCTTTGGCGGAACAAACTACTCCCGCCAAACCAGCATTTTTTGTTAATCGCGCAAGACGTAAAACCTGATTTTCAATATCCGCATCAACACCGACGCCAGATAAAGACGCTTGATCTATCGATGTTAGAACTGTAACGGCCAAAAGCCTTGGTGCAGCTATTCCCAATCGATCTGCTTCAAAATGCACCGCGTCCAAACCGGCACGCATCATCTCTAAACCACCACCTGCATGCAGATTTAAATACTGGACATCCAAACGCGTCACCGCTCTTAACGCTCCCGCAACCGTATTTGGAATATCATGAAATTTAAGATCAAGAAAAATAGGAATATCGGGATAAGCATTGCGTATCGATTGCACACCCACTGGCCCATTGCTCATAAAAAATTCAAGCCCGAGCTTAAGACCACATCCGGTATTGGAAAGGACACTGGATAAAGAAACAGCTCTCGATAAATCAGGCGTATCAATCGCACAAAAAACTTTGGTCAAATCGTATTACCCGTCTGTTCAACTAACTTTTTTAATTCTTTCTTTTTCTTACGATAATCATTGCGTATCGATGCGCCATTAAACCAAACAATCAAAGCTCCCCAGAGAAACCCGAACAAAACCGAAAGAAAAATCACTCCACCAAAAGGCAAGGAAAAATCACCCCATAAAGGCGCAAAAGAAACGGGAACGCTCGCACGATTAATCAGAATAAACCAGAATAAAATAACAACAAAAGAGACTGTAAATAATATCTTCAATAAAGAGGACACGTTGAATTAACCCTCCTGTTTAGATCCAGAGATATTCAAACCTTCACGCAGTTCTTTACCTGTTTTAAAAAAAGGCAACCGTTTTTCATCAACTTTAACAGACTCTCCGGTTCTGGGATTTCGACCAACACGGGCTGCCCGTTCCTTAACTGAGAAAGTTCCAAATCCACGCAATTCAACGCGATCACCCTTAACCAAAGCCTCAGTAATACCACCAAAAAAAGCATCAACGACTTTCTCGACATCACGCAAATACAAATGCGGATTACGTTCAGCCAAAATCTGAATTAATTCGGAACGGGTCATCATCTACCTCCAACAACAAAACTACAGGATTTACAATAGATCATGAAACAATTTAATAGAAAGAGTCAAGCCACAACACCAAATTTTTCAGGCATAATTACCTGAAAAATAAGGAAAAGAGCAAAAATAAAACTATTTTTTACTTTGATAGTTCTCTTTATCGATCCTACTGACCAAATGTATCATCCAGAACAGGCATATCCTCAATCAATAAAGATTCATTGGATAATTGAACCAAACCATCAGAATTGACCAGAACATCAGCTTGAAACAAAGAATCGCGGAACATCATTTGCGCCTGCATAAAATACGATCCATCACCTTTATCAGAAGCATGAAACGCAATAGGCTTAATCAGTTTTGCTATAGATTTACGAGCAGCAGGAGGAGGCTCTTCGCGCCATGCAATATCATCAACGGTTTCAACAATAATAAAACGACCGTGCCGTCCCCGCACAAAAGTAAAGAAAAACCGGACATAATCCTTAACATTTTCACGATCAATCTGGATTGGAACTTTACTATTCAAGCTGTAAATCGGTGTATTGGTAAAATCCATAACAACGATGTCCTGATCTTTCATCAAAAGAAAGCGACGGGATGGTGGCATATGAGTATGATCTGCAATATCATAAAATCGATAATCGGAGTAAAAAGGCAAATCCCGCGACATGATAACAGTATTTTCTGGATTAAAAGAAACTCCATCGAAAGACTTTTTGGTTCTATCGAGAATATCTTCGACCTCCAGACGGTCAAGCTTGATATATGCATCTTGAAACATGTAATTTTCCTCATACTCTTACACGAAACCACACTTTACCCATTCTTTAACTTCAAAGCAAAGACAAAGTTTTAGCTCAAAATATCATCAAAATACCTGATTTGGACTTTCAAAACGGGGCGGTGTGGACAAACAAGTGGGAAACTACTTGGAAAACAAAAGGGATAAAAAATGAATAATTTGATCCACAAGTAAAAAATCGGTAACCACACCAGAAACTAACAAGAGGATAAAAAAAACAATCTCTACCCCGTTACGGGGATAAAATACCAAACGCTATAGTTTTCGAATATACCCCATCCCCCTCCGATGTGGATAAGATCATGGATAAAATTTTATCCCCGTAACTCATGCCCCCTATCTACTACTAAAACCTAAAAATATATCTTTTTATAATAGAGGGTTTCTGCTTTGATGCCTCTGAACACAAACCAAAAAATACAAGAAATAATAAAAACCATGACTGGAAAACTAGCCCATACCCTGCAAGGAAAAACCTTCGACACTCCGCCAATTTGGCTCATGCGTCAAGCAGGCCGCTACCTACCTGAATACCTTGCGACCAGATCCACAGCTGGAAATTTTCTTAACCTCTGCTACACCCCGACCCTTGCCAGCGAAGTCACGCTTCAACCCATCCGTCGTTTCAACTTTGATGCAGCCATCCTGTTTTCCGACATTCTCGTTATTCCGCATGCCATGGGTCAACATCTCGAATTTGCAGCAAACCATGGCCCAATTCTTGGTGAACTTCCTGATCTTGACACAATCGATTTATCCAAGTTTCACGTGAATCTTTCACCAGTCTACGAAACCGTTTCAATTATCCGCAAACAACTAAACAACGAAGGATTTTCATCAACCGATTTAATTGGATTTTCAGGTGCGCCGTGGACTCTGGCTTGCTACATGATTGACCGCAAAGGAACAAAAGATTTTAACGAAACCCGCACAATGGCTTTATCACAGCCGGAAATTTTTTCTAAACTCATTGATTTACTCACTCAAGCCGCTACCGAATATCTCACACAACAAATCCTTCATGGCGCAAATATCATCCAGATTTTTGACAGCTGGGCAGGTGTATTACCACCCGACCAATTCCGCAAATGGGTCATTGCCCCGACCAAGAAAATCATCACTAATTTGCATCACCAATTTCCTCACATTCCTGTCATTGGATTTCCAAAAGGAGCATCATTTTTATATGCAGAATACGCCCGTGAAACAGCGGTTACTTGTTTGGGATTGGATACGCAGGTTCCACCAGAATACGCAGCAAAAAACCTTCAAACAATTTGCCCCGTCCAAGGAAATCTTGATCCAATGACACTCAAAGCCGGTGGAAAGGAACTGAAACATCAAATCCTGAAAATCATAGAAAATTTTAAAGGAAAACCGTATGTTTTTAATTTAGGTCATGGAATTGACAAAGATACTCCCCCCGCCCATATCAAACAATTAATAAAAATCATAAAAGAGTCTGGAATCAACCATGATTAAAAAAACAGCAGTTATTTTAATGAATTTAGGAGGACCAGATAAACCCGAATCCATCCGCCCCTTCTTGATAAATTTTTTTATGGATAAAAATATCATTCGCGCCCCCTATCTGGTTAGATACTGCATATCCCGAATAATCGCCAATAAACGCAGCAAAAAAGAAGCCGGAACAGCCTATGGCCAACTAGGCGGAAAATCACCTTTGCTGGAAAATACCATGGCTCAGGCAGGAGCCCTTCAAGCCGAGCTTGGTTCTGATTATCGGGTTTTCGTCACGATGCGCTACTGGCATCCCATGTCTGATGAAATTGTGCCGCTCGTCAAAAATTATGAACCGGATCAAATCGTTCTTTTGCCTCTTTATCCGCAATACTCGACCACCACCACCAAATCATCAATTGAAGATTGGCGCCGTGCCGCTCGTCAATATAATCTCGAAGCTCCGACATCTCTGGTTTGTTGCTACCCGTTTGATGAAGGCTTCATTCAAGCATCGGTAGACCGGATCAAGCCAGTTTATGAGGGCCTTATGCGCCAAAGTGGACGCCCCCCCCGTTTGTTATTTTCTGCACATGGCTTGCCCGAAAAAATCATAAAATCCGGCGATCCCTATCAATGGCAATGCGAAGAAACAGCCAGAAAAATTGCCGAAGCCTTGCAAATCTACAATCTGGATTGGACGGTGTGTTACCAAAGTCGCGTCGGCCCCTTGAAATGGATAGGCCCAAGCACAGAAGACGCCTTGCAAAAGGCGGCTCAGGACAAAACGCCTGTTTTGATTTATCCGCACGCCTTCGTTAGTGAGCATGTTGAAACTCTGGTCGAGATCGAAGAAGAATATCGGGACAGTGCCAAAAAACTGGGTGTTCCTGGTTTTGCAAGAGTCGAGACAGTCGGCACATCCGAAACATTCATTAAAGGGCTGGCGCAACAAGTTCGGACACAAACATGGAACGTGGCACAAAATTTGGCAGGTCAATCGAAATTCCCGAACAATCGAAACCACAGGTTTTGTCCCATGCAATATTCGAAATGCTGCCATAACAAAAAGAAGTGTCTTGGCATTTTCTAAAGTAAATCCATAAAAAATTCCTAAAACCATTAATAAAGGCTTAAATTCTGCCGCTTTGCAGCATAGCGAAATTTTGACACGATGCGGCACGATACCGCATAATGGAAGAAGAATAGAAAATAAAAATAAAAATTGGCAAAGGAGGAATATATGCCTCAAGTTGTAAAAGCTGCGTTGACTGTTGCTAGTTTGGCTGTTGTTTGGCTGGGTGTCCTTATTTACGTTATTTGATCGCTATCAAACCCACACGAACCTAAAGTCAAAATATTTTACTTTATCCTGTTCAAGCATCCAGCTAATCTCGCGTTATGCGCGAGACTCTGAAATCCAAATTTGAAGAAAATCCGGCACTATCGTCCTCTACCGTAACGGTAGCAACGGTGATTGTATTGGTATTTGCCAAAGCGGTAGCCGTAGCCTATAGCGATTCCGCTGCTGTTTTGTCTTCTTTGATCGATTCTTTAAGTGATATAGGACTGTCCTTAATGACCTTGATCGCCATTAAATGGTCATTAAAACCAGCCGATGAAGACCATAGATTTGGACATGGAAAAATTGAAGGGATCGCGGCGCTTCTCCAAGCAGCCTTTTTGATCGGAGGAGGATCTTTTCTTCTTCTTGAATCTTTTGGAAGATTTCTCAACCCCGTTCCCATGCATAATCATCTGTTCACATTATTTCTAATGGGATTGGCCATTGCGTTGTCCGGCTTGATCGCGGCAGTTCAAAAAATAGGCGCAAAAAAAAGTGGCTCTCTTGCCTTGGAAGCAGATTCTTTGCATTACTCTTCTGATATAGCCATTAATGGTGCGGTCTTTCTGGTTGTGCTGATTGATTATCTGGGATGGGCAGCGCACTGGCTTGACCCGCTTTGTGCTTTGGCTGTTGCGGGCATCATGGCGCGTGCTGCCCTACAAATTGCTGAAAAATCTTTTGCCATGCTGATGGATAAGGAACTACCAGACGATATGCGATCCCGCATGATTGCTATTATTCGTTCGCATCCTGAAGTTCTGGGTTTGCATGACATGCGCACAACCCAGTCAGGAACAAAATATATGATTTCGTTTGATATAGAGCTTGATCCCAGCATGCTGCTTTGGTCAGCCCATGAAATTTCGCGCGAAATTGAAAAAGCCATTTTGGCAGAATTTGAAAATGCAGAAATCATGATCCATTTCGACCCTTACGGGGACACGGAAGACTCTCGTCACCAAAACAAAAAAGAGTATGCACTATGACCCATTTGCTGTGTGATGCGGGTGGAACCCATTTGCGTTTTGCACTATCAGACGATTATGTGTCTACAATATCAGAACCTCAAAAACTCAAAATATCCGACTTTCAGGATATGAATGACGCGATCCTCCATTTCCTGAACAGTCAGCAATGTTCTTTGGAAACAATATCATCGGTACGGCTTTCATTTGGAGATCGAAACCCATGGATCGTCAACCCACAAACCATTGCCCGAATTCTTCCCAATGCGGTTTTCTTTAAAATCAATGATTTCGAAGCCAATGCGCAAGGCATAGCCAATGCCACTCAACAAGAATTCCTATTGCTGAACCAACCCGAAGGCCAAAGGAGAAGCGGCGCATCAAAATGCGTCATTGGTGTAGGAACGGGTTTGGGATTGGCTTACATCATACCAACACCTCATGGCTCATATATTCAAAGAACACATGGCGGGCACATGGTGCCTGCTATCCAGAATGAGCAACACCGGTCCGCCTTCTTGGATATACAAGGTATAAAACAAGATAAAACAGTTATGATTTATGAAGATATTTTATCCGGCCCCGGTCTATGGAACATGTACACGCTGACAATAGAAAAAGCACATACCCATGCAGAATATACCGACACCAACGATATGATAGCACGTGGACGAAATGATCCCATGGCTCAATATGTTCTGAAATTATTTCATGAAGTTCTAGGAATTTTTGTACATCAGGCCATGGCATTTGGGTTTGCGTATGACGGGTTATATCTGACCGGAGGAATTATTGATCGTTTGGTTGGACACAATCTTTTTGACACGCCAACTTTTTTATCAACGATGAAACAAAATAACGTGCCCCTTGTTCAAAAGGACGTTTCTGCAACTGGCGTTTTTTGGGTTAAGGATGAATTTATTGCACTTCGAGGCTTACAAGACAAAAAGATCTAATCATGAAAAAAGTGTATCTGACCATTGATGACAGCCCATCCAAAAACACGGATGATCTAACGGACTTTCTTAAAGAAAAAAATATACCGGCAGTTTTTTTTGTCCGTGGTCAATCTATGGATCCGGAGCAAGGGAATAAAGAAGCATTCCAAAAAATCGTCCGTACTATCCAAAAAGGATTTACCGTAGCCAATCATTCCTATGCCCATGAACGCACATCAGAAATAGGCTTTGAAAGTCAGACTCAACAAATTGCAAAAACACAAAATTTAATTGATCTTGCCTATCAGCAGGCTGGAAAAGAGCCGCCTCCCCGTTATTTTCGTTTTCCTCATCTGGATCGTGGCTGCGGCAACGCATGGGTTATTGATTTCGAAACCATTCCCGAACAGTATCGAGATTATGTGCAGCATCTCTTTTGGGATGGAGTGCGTTTGGAGACCAAAGAGCCACCAACCAAAGAACAAAAAGATTTAAAGATACAAATCCAACATTGGCTGACAGGAAATGGCTTTATCAAATTTCCGACACCGGATGTAACACTGCCATGGTGGGTTGGAACAGAATTGGAAACAGCGATCGATTGTCTGATTACATTTTCGACATCAGACTGGATGCTCACACCGCGCCATCTGGGAAAGTGGTCATTTAAAACGACAGCAGAGATTCAAAAGAAAATTGATTCCGATCCTTGGTTGAATAGAGAAGACAGTGCGCATATTGTCTTGATACACGATGATCGTGAAGATTTGTTGACGGTCACTGAAAATCTGGTTAATCATATGCTTCATTCTAATTTTATATTCAAGGAGGCCTGAGATGGTTGATCGCACATTGGTGTATGTAATTGCCGATTATGGCGATTTGCACGATCTGGCCTTTGCTGAAGTAACCCAAAAATTGCATTCGGAATTGGAAGGTGTGGATTGTGAAGTTCAGACTTTTTCTGTTCCAGCATTTGATACTTACGCAACCGGATTTGCGCTTGCCCAGACAGCAATCAATAGCAAGCTTGGTGCACGTCAGAAATTCTTTGTCAATACAGCTCCGCGCAAAGATGATTTAACGCCTCGCGTAAAAAATTCCGGTGAAGGCTTTGTCTATGTAAAAATGGTGAATGGCGTTGAAATTTGTGCAGTCAATAGCGGGCATTCTCTGGCTTTTGTAAAAAATGCTGCCGTTGAAATCCGCAGGATTAAATGTGATACGGATGGCTCTCAATTCCGTTCCCGCGATATTTTTCCAATCGCATTTGGAAAAATTGTTAAAGGAGATTACTCGATTTTGGGTGAAGATATGCACGATTGTATCCCAGATTTCCCGCATGATGTCGTGTGTTATACCGACGGTTACGGCAATTTGAAATGTTCGATGGATCCCGAATGCCTTACCCCCGTAAAGAATAAACATTTGATTTTAGATATTAATGGCCGCCAATCTGTGGCACGCGCCGCCGAAGGAATTTTTGGCGTGGCCGATGGAGAATTTTGTATTTCACAAGGGTCATCAGGCTGGACATACCCTGATGGAAAACAAGTCCGCTTTACCGAGATCGTTAAACGGGGCGGCAACGCTGCCAAAGCTTTTGGAAAACCTCCGGGAGGTCTTCCAATTCATTGGCGATCCATTGAATAAAAATGAAACCGGAGAAACTCTCCGGTTTTTTTATCAAGGGCTTGACCTTGATCCATTTTCACGCCATATCCTGAACTATGACATACACAGATTATAATCCATATGACAAAGCCAATTGGCATTCGACAACCATATTGGCTTTAAGGCGCGGTGACGATGTTGTTGTCGCTGGGGATGGACAGGTAACGTTGGGCACAACGGTGCTGAAATCCAATGCCAGAAAGGTCAGAAGACTGGGAAAGGGCGGAACAGTTATCGCCGGGTTTGCCGGAGCAACAGCAGATGCCTTTACCTTGTTTGAACGACTCGAATCCAAACTTGAAGCGCACCCGGGGCAGTTGATGCGCGCTTGTGTCGAATTGGCTAAAGATTGGCGAACCGACAAATACCTGCGTAAACTCGAAGCCATGATGGCTGTTTGCGACAAAACAACATCGCTTATTCTTTCGGGGACAGGAGATGTCGTGGAACCGGAAGACGGTGTGATCGGAATTGGATCTGGTGGAAATTTTGCCTTATCTGCGGCGCGCGCCCTGATCGAAAACACGGACATGGCTTTGGAAGATATTGCGATGAAATCCATGAAAATTGCTGGAGATGTTTGTATCTACTCCAACCATAACATAGTGATCGAGAAAATCTGATATGACAGGCTCTTTTTCTACAAGTGTCCCTAACGTGTCCCATATGCCCCCTGCTTTGGATGCAACCAAACGCATCCTTGACATTCCGGCTTTTACGCCAAGGGAAATTGTCTCGGAACTTGATCGTCATATTATCGGGCAATCTGCAGCAAAAAAAGCAGTGGCCATTGCCTTGCGTAACCGTTGGCGCAGGCAGCAACTGGATCCGGCATTACAAGAAGAAATTTATCCGAAAAACATCTTGATGATTGGCCCGACCGGTGTTGGTAAAACCGAAATAGCAAGGCGGTTAGCCAAATTGGCACAAGCCCCTTTTCTAAAAGTTGAAGCCACAAAATTTACCGAAGTCGGCTATGTCGGAAAAGATGTTGAGAGCATTATTCGGGATTTGATGGAAATTGGCCTCCGCCAGACTCGCGAAAAAATGCGTAAAAGCGTTGAAGCCCAAGCAGAACTTGCAGCAGAGGATCGCGTATTGGATGCATTGGTAGGTCAGGATTCTGCGGATACCACTCGCCAGCTTTTTCGTAAACAACTGCGTGAAGGCAGATTGGATGAAAAAGAAATTGAAATTGAATTGGACGATAATGCCAGTCAAATGCCAAGCTTTGATATACCCGGAATGCCTGGTGCTTCGATGAGCATGGTCAGTATTGGCGATATGTTTGGTAAAATGGGAACACGAACCAAACGGCGGAAATTATCGGTCAAAGCAGCACTGAATGCTTGTTTGCTTGAAGAGGCCGACAACCTTCTTGATGAAGAAAAAATTCTGGAAGTTGCCCGCGAATTGGTGCAGCAAAACGGAATTGTTTTCATTGACGAAATTGATAAAATAGCAGCTCGTCAGGATGTGCGCGGCGGAGATGTCAGTCGTGAAGGCGTTCAACGGGACTTATTGCCGATGATAGAAGGCACAGTCGTTTCCACAAAACATGGATCAATCAATACCGACCATATTTTGTTTATCGCCTCCGGCGCATTTCATTACGCCAAACCATCCGATTTATTGGCGGAATTACAGGGGCGCTTACCGATCCGTGTGGAGTTGAATTCTTTAACCGAAGAGGATTTTCGTCAAATTTTGACAGATACAGAGGCTTGCCTGCTGCGCCAGTACACAGCATTGATGGGAACGGAAAAACTGGTTTTGGATTTTGAACCGGAAGCCATCAACGAAATTGCACACATAGCATTTGAAGTAAACGAGACGGTCGAAAATATAGGCGCACGCCGCCTTCAAACCGTCATGGAAAAACTGTTGGAAGATATTAGCTTTGATGCGACGGATAAATCCGGTCAATCGATTATGATTACGGCTGATTATGTGCGCGAACAAGTCGCCGAACTATCGAAAAATCGCGATTTAAGCCAATTTATCCTTTAAATTAGACAAGGATAAATTAGGATCTTTGACGACGCAGCAAAATCAAAAAAGCACCGTTTCCTCCCATATGGCGCGGAGCAGGCTGGCAAATCAGGATATGCGGCGCAAAGGCAGGCACATTGATCCAGTCGGTCAGAGATTGCCTTAAAATGCCGCCCGTCTGCCCTGTTTGGGGATCTCGGCCTTTCCCCGTGATAATCAACAGGCATCTCGAACCGGAATGAATATGTTCGGTAAGAAACTGGCAAAATTGACGTTGTGCCGGATTGGCGGTTAACCCGTGAAGGTCAATCCTTCCGTCAATCGGGAGTTCCCCCTTTTGAAATCGTTCACGAAGCCGCTTGTCCGTTTGTTTGGATGAGGTGCTGGGGCTTGGTTCAGACAAGGAAATCGGCGCAACCAGAGAAGATCCAAGAGGAAATTCATCGCAAATCTTATGAAATAAAGCCTGCCCCTGCTTTTTGTTCTTTTTTTGTTCGCTGAGTTGGGGCGGAAGGTCTTTGGAAACGGACTCGAAATCAGGAAATTTATGACGATTTTCCAATGGGGTAATGTTTTGACAATACTCCTGCCACACAGAGGAATCGGTATGAGAATGGGGACTTTTTGTCTCGCCCCGTTTTTTAGTTTCCGGTTTGGGTGGTTTTTCTGGCATAATAAATAAATGTATAGCAAATGGTAAGCGCACAAGATTTAAAAATATATATAAGACGTAGGACTATAATGACACAAAAACATCGTTCTGGAACATCTGGTAGATTTTGCACACTAAAAATTATGGCTATAGCATTGTTTGTGACTACTTTGTCCATAGCAATCCCTCTGACTGCGCATGCCGAAGTGGTTGAAATAGACAAGTCAAAACTGTTTGATTTTGCATCAAATGATGAGGATGTTGGTCTGAGTTTTTTAAAGCTGGCAGGGGTTGTGAATCCTGAATTCGAGAAACTTGTTGTCCGTACGGATAAATATAAATCCATGCTTCCAAGCGACCAAAAGAACTTCATCGCGATGGAAGTTGTCCGTCTGAATAACCGATATGCAACGTTTAATCCTCAAAGCGAAGGCATCCTGATTCGTATAGCTGTAAAGGTTTATTTCAAGGATGCACCAGAGGGCAAACAAGCAAAACTGGAAATTAAATTCCCGTCACAAGGAATGGTATATTTCCCATATTTTTATGCGGGGATTCCAGTGGCTGTTCTTCCAAATGGAATAGAAAATTTTGATACCATAGTATTATCAGAAGAAGAAAAGGCAATTGTGGCTGCAACCCTTGATCCCATACCGGATGCTACCTTGATTTTGAGCTTGAAGCCCATCAGTGCGGATTTCAAGACTCCTATCATGATGGATGGTGAACGCCAATTCCCTATTTTATGCGATATTGGTTATATCGGTATTCATAATCGCAACACAGATCAGGTTTGGGCGTGGGGTAGTGGAGATTCTGTATCCGGCAGGAAAAAACCATTGATGGAAATTGTAAAGCCTGAAAAAGCAGCCCCTTTCTAGGGGAAAATTTTCTGCTATAATCCTTTTATGTGGAATCGCATAGACCCGTTAATCCAGTCAATTTCGCGCAAAGTCGAACAGACGGATTCACGGATGGAAATTCGTCGTGACGAGAGCGAGAGTTATGGTGGCCGGAAAAAAAGCGGCAACCATGGAGACGCCCAACCTATTCCGTGGGAAGATACGACAATTGTAACCACAGCAGCCTTATCGAATTTCCTTTCGGCGCTTCTTGGCGGAGCAAAAATTTCGCTCCCCCCCCAAGATGGAGAAAATTCCGATATACCAGAAGAAGGGCAGGCTCCCGAACATCACGAGCCCACAAATACATATCTGTCACGCGCGACATCTGCCTATCAAGCAACAGGTAGAGCTGTCCATGACCAGAATATCGAAGAACCTCCACCAATAACACAAGACAGACACGGTGACGAAGCGATGGTCACTTTGGGTTCTGATTTTGGTGAGGAAGAATTGGAGCGGATAAAAGATTTTATTGGTGATCTCGATAATCTTGAACGAAATGGAATTCGTGAAATATCCTTACTACGTAGCTTGAACTTTCTGGATTCAATCGAACAAGGTATTAAGGACGCATCCTCGGCTATTTAAAAACAAAGCCAGTCAAAAGACCGGCTTTGAGAATAAGGAAATGTCAAAAATACCTAATAACGATAAAGCTCTGATTTATAAGGCCCTTCGGTAGGAATACCAAGATAGTCGGCTTGTTCCTGTGAAAGAACGGTAAGCTTTGCACCAAGTTTTTCCAGATGCAACCGCGCAACTTTTTCATCAAGATGACGGGGTAAAACATAAACTTTGCGCTCGTAATTGGCTGTATTATTCCAAAGTTCAATTTGCGCTAAAGTTTGGTTGGTAAATGAAGCGCTCATAACAAAACTTGGATGGCCTGTGGCACAACCCAGATTGACCAACCGACCTTCGGCAAGAAGAATAATACGCTTCCCGCCAGGAAACTCGACTTCATCGACCTGTGGTTTTACATTGTGCCACTTCATATTGCGCAATCCCTCGACTTCGATTTCATTGTCAAAGTGCCCAATGTTACAAACGATAGCGCGATCCTTCATAGCTCGCATATGATCGAGAGTAATAATGCTCTTGTTTCCCGTAGCTGTAACAAAAATATCGGCTTTAGAAACAACATCTTCGATCGGAAGAACATCATATCCTTCCATGACGGCTTGCAAGGCACAGATAGGGTCAATCTCGGTAACAATAACACGAGCGCCTTGAGAACGAAGAGATTCAGCAGAACCCTTTCCTACATCACCATAACCGCAAACAACCGCAATTTTTCCGGCAATCATAACATCTGTACCGCGGCGAATACCATCTACCAGACTTTCACGGCAACCATATTTATTGTCAAATTTTGATTTGGTAACCGAGTCATTGACGTTAATCGCAGGGCACATCAACGTGCCGGATTTTTCCATCTCAAATAAACGATGGACACCTGTTGTTGTTTCTTCGGAAACACCACGAATATTTTTCATCAAATCAGGATGCTGGTTATGCATAATGATGGTGAGATCTCCTCCATCATCCAAAATCATATTCGGGATCCATCCATTAGGGCCTTTAATCGTTTGCTCTATACACCACAAATATTCTTCTTCAGTTTCACCTTTCCAAGCAAAAACAGGAATACCGGCAGCAGCAATCGCAGCAGCAGCTTGGTCTTGTGTCGAGAAAATATTACAAGAGGACCAGCGAACTTCTGCACCCAAAGCAATCAGTGTTTCGATTAAGACGGCGGTTTGAATCGTCATATGCAAACAACCGACAATACGCGCTCCTTTTAAGGGCTGTAGAGTACCATATTCTTTACGCAAAGCCATCAGACCTGGCATCTCTGTTTCGGCAATCGTGATTTCGCGACGCCCCCAATCTGCCAAAGACATGTCCTTGACTTTGAAATCAGTAGAACCTGATTGAATTGCAGCAGACGTCATCATTGCTTTCGTTCCTTATAATTTTATGGGTTTTTCATACAACATTAAAACTTTACTGCTAGATTTAGGGCTATAAGCGCCAGATTGCAAGCCTGAACATCAAGGAAAAGCTTGGTATATCTGGAAAATATGGACGAAAGTAACTTGTTCGTAAAAACAAGAAGGTGTTAAGGAATAATTCATGCAGCACAGCATACAGCAGGAAATTTACACATATCGCCCCAATCCACTATTGGAAAGATCTTATCTACTGTTCCGCCGTGACGGAAATGGCGAAAGCTCGCCAATCGGGGACTATACAATTTTGGATGAACAAGAAGATCTGTCATTGGCAGAAAAAAAGCTGATGAATATTGTCATGCAATTAAATGGCGATGATAATTTGCTGCAACTTGGCGAGCAAACACGTTCACGCTTGTATTTTCATTGTAAACCCAAAGCCGAAGACGACCCGCGTCAGACAATCGTATTTTACACCTATACTGGCCAAGGGGTTTCTAAAGAAAATTCAATACTGACGCTGGAAGGATTTAATCATGAGTGAATTGAGAGTCATGCTACAAAGAGCATGCAAAGCAAGCTCCGCTGAAGGGCTTTCAGGGGAGTTCGGATTATCGGCAGAAGGTCATATTGCAGGTCAACCTAATATGATGAACAAATCGATGGACTTATCATCTCCGCCATACGTCAAAATACATCCATCTCAAAGATAAAGA
This sequence comes from Micavibrio sp. UBA5572, assembly GCA_002425415.1. GTDB lineage: Bacteria > Pseudomonadota > Alphaproteobacteria > Micavibrionales > Micavibrionaceae > UBA1573. The sequence goes on along the minus strand of DIMG01000010.1, from coordinate 165,188 downwards.
TTCAAACTGATTTGATCTCCCGATGGTGCATTAGCACAGGGAGATTTTTGTTTTCTAAATATCCACCAATTTCTTCTGCCAGAGTAACGGAACGATGCCTTCCGCCAGTGCATCCGAATGCAATGGTCAGATAGGACTTCCCTTCGCTTTGATAGCGGGGCAAAAGAATATCAAGGAGATTTTTTGTGCCTGTCAAAAAGTCATCATAAACTTGATCTCCACGCACAAAATCTTGTACGTCCGAATTGAGACCTGTTAGATCTTTTAAAGAGACTTCCCAATTCGGATTGCGCAAAAATCGGACATCAATAACCAGATCCGCTTCGCGGGGCAAGCCATAGCGATACGAAAAAGACATAACGGTAACATTCATCTTCCCGTGAACAAGACCATCGGCAAAACCTTCCACAATACGCCTAAGATCATGAATAGAATAGTCCGAGCTATCAATCACATATCCAGCCTCGTGTTTCAGAGTAAACAACAAGGATTTTTCAGCAGCAATCCCATCGGCAATCGATCGATCTTTGGCCAACGGATGTTTGCGCCGCGTCTCGTTAAACCGTTTCAAAAGAACCGGCTCGTCAGCAATTAAAAAGAATGTTTTGACCAGAAAGTCATTTTTATTTTTTATTTCATTGATTTTATCCATCAACAAAACCGGATTAAAATCTCGTGCACGTGTATCAATAGCGACTGCAATCGGACGCCCATCAAGACTTTCCTGATTTAAAAGAGCATCTAAAAGAGATAGGGGAAAATTATCGAATGCGGCATAACCAAGATCTTCTAGAATTTTCATCGTTGAAGAAATTCCCGCACCCGATAGGCCTGTTACAAAAACAAGCGGCGTCTTTCTGATTGTACTTTCCACGTTACGAATTCCTTATTAAATAGGTGCAGATTTTAGGCGGACAGTAAATCTTGCGCCCAAAATCTCGCCATTATCATTTTTACGATTTTCAGCGGATATAGACCCACCATGGGCATCAACAATTTGTTTGGCGATAGACAATCCAAGCCCTGAATGCATTCCAAAAATTTCGGCAACCGGACGCTCGGAATAAAAGCGGTCAAAAACTTTGCTAAGCCTGTTTTCAGGAATGCCTGGTCCGAAATCATCAACTGTAATTTTAACCCTGTCTTGCCCGTTAAAAACCGTAACAATAACTTGTGTATGATCTGGAGCAAAAGACAATGCATTCCCAATCAAATTTTGGAACACTTGTTCAAGACGACCTGATTGGCCAAAAATCAAAACAGGTTCATCAAGGCCAATGCACACAATTCGACATAATTCGGCCTTCTGTTCTTTCGCAGGGTTTGATGAATTATTGCGTTCAAAGAATTTTTGGTTTGCCTCAATAAGTGGCAAAAGAACTTCCCGTAAATCAATGATAAACAATTCACTGCGGGATAATTCCGCATCAAGACGTGATGCTTGGGAAATATCGGAAATCAGGCGATCCATCCGCTGTAAATCATGAAGGGCAACATCCATCAGCTTTTGCCGATCTTCATTGCGTTTAACGATAGGGAGTGTTTCCAGTGCTGAACGTAAAGAGGTAAGAGGATTTTTGAGCTCATGAGCAACATCGGCTGCAAATTGTTCGATTGACAATAATCGTTTTTGCAAGCTATCGGCCATCTCACGCATAGCGTGGGAGAGTTCACCGATTTCATCTTGCCGTGAACTCATATCTGGAATATCGACAAACCTCCCTCTGTTTAAACGATAAGCTTCAGCAGCAGTTGCCAGTTTTCTTAACGGGTGACCAATTAAACTGGCAAGGTAAAGTGAGTGAGCGACAGTCATAACCAAGGCCAAAATCAGAAATTTGAAAATTTCCATCCGCGTTTCGGAAAAGCTTTCCTCGACATTGACATCGCGGCGAATAACGCGAACACCCCCAACAAGGCTTCCTTTTTTATAAAGGGGAGAGTAGGACGTTAAAATTAATCCTCCGTCTTCAGATGACCATGCGGCAATCTTCAAATGATCGGAGTTAAAACTGCGCTCTTGGGACTCAAGGGTTGTTGTATCCTCGAGTGGAGGAAGTTGTGGTAGATGGAATGTAACGGAAACAAGGCCTTCAAGAAAAAATAAAGCGTTATCAAACAAATTAGAATCATTTTTTTTATCAATTTCGAAAAATTTACGAACAGGAATATCTCCGTTCTTTAGAAGAACAGAACCTTCAGGAGAATAAACCACAATTTGCTGGTCATTCCGGATATTTAGAAAAGAAAGTTTTTCGGGTAAAGATGGATCCTGAATAGAGGTAGTATCGCCAATGATTCTGGCAAGAATATCGGAATACAAAAATGATTCTGTTTCAAAATTATCCAGCTTGCTTTCAATAAGGTTTTGTCGCGTTGTCCCAAGGTAAGAAATTCCCATAGCAATAATAATAACTACCAGAAGATTAAAGCTTAAAATCCGGTATGTTAGACGACTGAGCGGACGAGGACGAATGTCCTCGATAACTAGGTCTTCCTCAATTTGATTGATAGGAGAGGAAAAATCTTCACTCATTTTCCTTGTACCGATAGCCAACGCCATAAAGAGTTTCTATACAATCAAATTCATTGTCGATTTCACGAAATTTACGACGAATCCGTTTGATATGGGTATCAATCGTCCTGTCATCAACATAAACGCTTTCACCATAAGCGGCAGAAATAAGTTGGTCACGCGTCCGGACATGCCCAGGAGAAATAGCAAGGATTTTAACCAAAAGATATTCTGTGACAGTCAGAGTGATGGGTGTGTTTTTCCATTTGCACAAATGGCGATCATCATCCAGCTCGAGACTCCCGCGCACAATAAGTTGACTTGAATTTTCAGTTTTATTGCTTTGGGTAGTTCGTGGCGCATACCGTCGTAAAACACTGCGAATTCGCTCAATTAACAAGCGCTGGGAAAATGGCTTGGTAATATAATCATCCGCCCCTAGCCGAAATCCGAGAATCTGATCGATTTCGTCATCCTTGGATGTCAGAAAAATAACAGGAACTTGTGAAACTTCGCGTAATTTTGTGACCAATTCCAAGCCATCCATACGGGGCATTTTAACGTCCAGAACGCACAAATCAGGATTGGTTTTGATAATCCCCTCAAGCCCTTCCTCTCCGTCATGAAAGGCGCTGACATCAAAGCCTTCCGATTCCAGAAGAATCCGAACTGAAGTGACTATATTACGATCATCATCGACAAGAACAATTTTTTGACTCATTTTTATAGTGTAGCAGTTATGGCGAAAGAGAAAACCACTCTTTATTAAAAATTGAAAAAATGGGACAACAGAGAGAATGAAATCATATTTGCCATTATTCTTGTGTTTACTTTTGCTGTTTGGCAGGTCTGCCAGCGCAGAAGATGGTGCTGTAGATTCGGATGCAAAAATGAATATGAAAAATTTTACGTCTGCGGTGTTATTCGCACAAACAAATGGTGCGAACCGGAATCCGAAATGGCGCAGGGGAGAAAAAATATTGGGCTGGCGCTTTCTGGACAAGAATCATCAGTCATTAGGGAAAATTCAAGACATTATACTCAACGGGGAAAACGGGGAATTTGAGTGGGTGAAAGTCAGACCGGATCGCCTGAATTTTGTAGAGGAACTTGGATTTGATCGTGTCGCCCATAATATCCGTATGGAAGGACAGGTTATGTTTTGTGATCTGGACAAAAAGCAAATTGAGAGCAACTCTGAAATTTTTGAGAATCTGCCCCTGAATCAGGAAAACCAGATATCTTTGGAAAAATTATTGGGTAGCTCTGCCGTACTAAAAGACGGGACAATCATTGGAAAAATAATCGATAGCCTGAGCTCGGATAAGGCAACCGAGGTAGAGTTTTTGGTTGTCATGCTGGACGGTGAACGAGAAACAGTCTCCATACCTTTTGAATCCGTCCGTATTTTGGTAAAGGAGGGTGAGTTGAATGTTGAAATATCTCCTGAACAGCTTAAAATTATGCAGCAATTTGCAAAATAGGGAAAAACAGGCATGAAAATTGTTGGCCTGACAGGATCAATTGGAATGGGGAAGTCTGTCGCCGCCGCAATGCTGCAACAGATGGGCATTCCCGTTTTTGATTCGGATAGGTCTGCCCATGAATTCCTGTCACCGAATGGAGCCGCTTTTGAACAGGTTGCATTGGAATTTCCGGAATGTTGGGATAAAAAAAAACATATTATTGATCGTAAAAAACTTGGTCAAATCATCTTTAATGACCCATGGCAACGCCAAAAACTGGAATCGATAGTGCACCCGCTGGTGTGGTGGAAACAGAAAGAATTTCTAAAAGCTGCAAAGTCAAGGGGATCTAAGATAGCCGTTTTGGACATCCCGTTACTCTTCGAAACTGGTGCAGAAAAAAAATGTGACGCGGTTCTTTGTGTAGATGCTCCGTATTTCATCCAAAGACAAAGGGTGCTTGGCCGACCGGATATGAATGAAGATAAATTCTACGCCATTTTATCCCAACAAATGCCGCAGATAGAAAAACTGCAAAGAGCAGACATAATAATTAAAACAGGATTGGGGAGGGCTGATACCTACCGTCAGCTAAAAACCGCAGTCTCACAAATAATAAAAATCAGGAAAGTTAGAAAAGCATGACCCGAGAAATTGTTCTGGATACGGAAACAACAGGGATCGATCCCGCCGATGGTCACCGGATTATCGAGATTGGCTGTATTGAACTGTTCAATCACTTGCCGACAGGAAGAACGTATCACCAATACATTAATCCTGAACGCGAAGTTGATGCGGGCGCAATTGCGGTACATGGAATCAAGAATGAATTTCTGGCCGATAAACCTGTTTTTGCCGAGATCGTTGGTGAGTTTCTGGATTTTATAAAAGACGCAACCTTGGTAATTCACAACGCTGAATTTGACATCAAATTTCTTAATTCCGAAATAAAACCCTTTGGCTTTCCACCACTTAAACTGGCCGAAGCTGTTGATACTTTGTTGATTGCTCGTAAAAAATACCCGGGCTCGCCTGCAAATCTGGATGCTTTATGTCGCCGTTTTAACATTGATTTATCATCACGCGAACTTCACGGAGCTTTGCTTGATGCCCAGCTTTTGGCTGAAGTCTATCTGGAATTATTGGGAGGTCGTCAACATGGATTGGGATTGGCGGCAGAAACAGAGATCCGGAATAATCAAAATCAACACGATCCATCCTTACACATCAAAAAAGGGACAAGTCGAACGTACCGCGAGCCCAGAGAGTTTTTTCCCAGTGCAGAAGAGCTCGAAGCGCATAATCAAATGGTTGGTAAACTCAAAGAATCTCTTTGGTAATTTGATCGGCATAGAAAACTTGTGAAAGATATAATCCGTCCGGTGGAGCGGTGGGGCCTCCTTGCGTCCTGTCACAAGCTTTAAGGGCGCACGAGACATCATCCGGTGTCCATTTACCCTGACCAACCAGAACCAGTGTCCCAACCATATTGCGCACCTGATGATGAAGGTAAGATCGCGCTTCGGTTAAAAAGCGAATCTCCCGCCCACCACAAGACAAGGGAACGATATCAATATCCAAACGATCAAGTGTGCGCATGGGTGATTTGGCCTGACATTTTATGGCACGGAACGTTGAAAAATCATGATGCCCTAAAAGACGTTGAGCCCCTGCTTTCATTGCATCAAGATCAAGATCGTTCCGCACATGCCAGACCAGAGAATGATCATATGTTGGTGGCGCAAAGCGGTTCAACAGACGGTAAGTATAAAGTTTATGACTTGCATGGTAACGGGCATGAAAATCCTGAGAAACAGGCTGTGCATTCAGAATGGAAATTTTTTGAAAGCGAAGATGGGCATTCAAAGCTTTGGACAACTGAAAACCTGTAATTTCCCGCTCGCCGTAATCCAGATCAAAATGGGCTACTTGCCCGCTGGCATGAACACCCGCATCGGTGCGTCCGGCAACATGTAATCTACAATTTTGTTGGCAAAAATCTGTAATGGCCTTTTCGATAGATTGCTGTACAGACGGAATACCTTCTATTTGGCACTGCCATCCGGAATAATCAGTCCCTTGATATTCAATGGTCAATTTCCAACGTTGAAGACTCATGAAAAACGCTGCCCTATTTTGAACCACCCGCCATTGACGGCATCAGCAAAAGTCATGCGCTTTGAACTTTCGGGCTGGATAGATGAAATCCGGTAAACAGAACTTTTTCCACAAACAATGTCACCATCGTTGGAAATCAATCTTCCACAAGCGGTAGAGGTGTCAGAAGAACCAGAAGATATGGGCGAAACGTCCCCTTCCAAAATTTTATAACGCTTACCATCCTGATCAAGTGTCCAGCATCCGGGCCATGGCGTAAAAGCTCGAACTTTTCGGTCAATCTCTTCTGCCGGAATTGTCCAGTCAATATACCCGTCTTCTTTACTAAGCATCGGGGCATAATTTGAAAGAGTGTCATCTTGAATCTCGATGTTCAAAGGCTTGTGGTCAAGAATCATTTCCAATACATCCTCAATCATCGCAGATCCCAACGCAGCCAAAGCGTCATGTAAAGATTGCCCCGTTGTTTTGGTATGAATGGGCATAGTTTTTTTCAAAATCATCGCTCCCGTATCCAGTCCGACATCCATTTGCATGATGGTAATGCCTGACTGGGTATCTCCTGCTTCGATTGCCCGTTGAATAGGAGCCGCCCCGCGCCAGCGCGGCAATAAGGAGGCATGGATATTCAGGCAACCAAAACGCGGTGCATCCAGAACAGCTTTGGGAAGAATAAGCCCATAAGCAGCCACAATGGCAACATCGGCATGAAGGTTTATAAAATCTTGAACATCGGATGAACTTTTTTTCAGATTTTTGGGTGTATAGACCGGAATGTTATGCTGGTCTGCTATGATATGAACAGGTGAAAGTTTTAATTGCTGACCCCGTCCAGCGGGACGGGGAGGCTGAGTATAAACGGCAATGACATCCAGACGCGGATTGGCAATCAGGTTTTCAAGAGCAGGGACAGAAAAATCCGGTGTCCCCATAAATACAATTTTCAGCGTCTTTTCAGTCATAATTTTTTATATAACTTATCGTGCCATCAACACATAGTAATAATTGTATGAACTATCAGACGCACACTGCACACAGGCTTGATAAGCTGGTAATTTTGAAAAACTGCTATCGTCTAATGGGTTCGGCGATGAATCGTCAAAGCTTCCGGTGAACCGGTCTGTTGCGCCCCCCATAATGCAAGAAGGAGAGCCAACACCATCATCCACAGGCATCGTACCGGCATCAAACCCCAATTGTAAATTTATGGTATTACAAAATTCCAGAGTAACATTTGGCAAAACGGCAATCAGATCGGCTTTATCCGATCCGACCTGAGGAATAGCCGATGTGCCGAAAAACTCCCACGCACTTCCATCATTAACGCCATCAGGCGCAAGGAGATAGCTGGCACGCCCCCCATCCACATCAAAAACCTGATTTTCGGGATTATTGGTAATCAGGCCATAATTCGCAGCAGCATCAGGATGGGCAAAACGGATATCCGCTTCTGAAACATGTTTTTCAAGCAGAATAGAAACTCCCCGTGCCAGTTCGGCGGCATAGCGTTGGATTTGTCCGGATTTTAGGATCAAATCTTCGGTATCGATATTGTCTTTGCCCCCACCGACATTACGAATGGCAGCTGTCAAAAGCCCGACCAGAACAATTCCAATCAGAACATAAACAATAATATTTCCGGATTCATCTCGTAAATTCAGTGTCATGCTGCACCCTTCAAAAACCAGTTTCCAGCTTAGTTTCCAGTTTAATGTGTTTGAGGAGCAATGGGAAGGCAATCTTTTGCGGCCGTTTTAATATGGTTGCAAGCCTCGATGGCTTCGCTTCGCGTATAACCGGACAATCTGGCACGAAAGACCCATTGGGCATCTTCTGTCCGCAGCGGAACAACAAGGGTTTTTCCCTTATTTAGATGTTTAGGAAGTTTCATCATAGCATCATAAAGGGCTTTATTTGTTGCGGCACGATCTCCGAAAGCCCCGATCTGGATTTGCCAGCTTGTAGAAGAATCTTCAACGCGATTGTCGATCGGTGCAGGAACGGACTCGGCGTTTGGCAGTGGACTAACTTGCAGGGTTTTCATCGATGAAGCAATCTGGGGACTCTTGTTTTGAATCTCTTGAGTTTTCAATGGCCGCGCAGCATAGAGCAAAGGTTTCTTTGGAGGAAGCGGTTGTGGATCAGGGCTGGATAGAGGCGTAACATGTGCTAATTTATTTGTTCCCGCATATCCTGCAGTACGAATTTCTGCAATGCGTTTGAATCCACGATCCAGAAGATCGGCCATATGCGCATTGCGGCTGGCCGTAGTTCTTCCTCCAAAAACAACACCGACCAAACGTGTATTTCCACGCTTGGCAGAGGCGACAAGGTTAAACCCTGAAGCCGCAACATATCCCGTCTTGATGCCATCCATACCCTGATAAGTATTCATCAGCCTATTGTGGTTATGAAGAACCTTTCCCTCATATTTATAATGTTTAATCCCGAAGATTGGATAATATTTCGGATAAGTATCAATTAAATACTTGGCAAGCTTGGCCATATCCCTTGCCGTTGAAACCTGTCGGTAATCGTGAAGCCCTGACGCATTGACAAATCGCGTTCCGGTCATGCCAATATCTCGTGCCTTTAAATTCATCATTTGAGAAAATCTGGCCTCTGACCCACCAAGATTTTCTGCCACAATAACGGCAACGTCATTGGCTGATTTTGTTGCCAGAACCCGCAACGCATCGTAAACTCGGATTGTTTCTCTGGGCTTTAGCCCCAATTTGCTTGGAGGCATGCTGGTACTAAAACTGGAAGCAACGAGGCGCGAATTTTGAGAAATTTTCTGGCTTTCAAGAGCGTCAAAAACCAAAACCATGGTCATGATCTTGGTTAAGGATGCAGGGTGAAGGCTGCGATCTGCGTTGTCTTGCGATAAAACCATGCCGGTGTCAGCATCAATAACAATCGACGCATATTTTAAATTTGGAGAAGGGTTAGAGGAGTTTTTCTTTTTGGCAGCCGCTTCTGCATGGCTTCCTCCAATCGCCAGAATCAGAGCAACAAGAAAAATGGTATACAACAGCACTATCGGGAAACGCTTTGCGCCCCGACCGGAAATTCTGGAAAAAAAAGAGGTATTGAACGTGAGCAGCATATTCATATTTGGTAAAAAAGACGCAGAAGAGAAACATGAGACGAAGAGTCTAAAGAAGTTCTGACGGCCTGTCTATGGGGTCTCTAAAAACACTCTAATATACAGAAGATCCTGCACCGCACAATTTTATGGATAATGAAACTCTATATGACCCAGAATAAAATGGTGCAATGCAAAAAGACACTTGACACACCTATAGTTTTTATTAAATAATTTATCGCAGCGCAAAAACCATGATAGCTTGCCTTAAAGCAATGCTCTGGGGCGGAGATGGGGTTGCGGCCTTAAAGATATAAAAAGGATATTTAAAGTCTGGATTTTTCGGGCTAATCCTAAATTTTTTTACCATGGGAACGGAGAACATAATGACGAATAAACCCCCCAAAAAGAAAGCGGACAAACCTGCGGCTGCCGCAACAAAATCAGCGACTGCACCTAAAGCGGTCAAGCCCGCAAAATCTACAGTAATTCCGTTTGCTCCGGTTGCGGCAGAAGCCTTTCGCGCCATCGGTCAAACAGCCCCTGAACTGAAAACATATTATAACGCTATGGAGACTACGATGAGCAATTATAAAGACCAATACGAAAAGATGTCTGGTGACGCATCCAGCGCAATGCGGAGTAGCATGGAAAGCTATGTCCGCTTTGGAACAAGCATGATGAAAGGCAGTGAAGCCATCATCAAAGCTTGCATGGAATTGGCACAAGATTCAGCCGAACGCAATTCTGCAGCATTAAAAACCTTGATGGCTTGCCGCACCCTTAACGAAGCAGCTGAAGCACAAAATAAAATGGCTCAAGCCAGTATGGATGAAGCCATGTCGGCGGCATCCAAAATCTCTGAAATGACGATTAAAGTTTGTACCGAGGCCTGTGAGCCTTTGAATGAGCAAATGACCAAAGCCATGGGCAAAATGTCTGCTTAAGGCCATAATTTCAAGAATCTGATTTTTAGAGCCCTCGTTCAAAAACGGGGGCTTTAATCTTTGGTAATGAGGTGCTAAAACATCCCTGATATGACCAGTCCAGATGACCCGAACAAATATGGTGAGGATCGGCCTTCGGATGACGAAGGGCGCGGTGAAGAACGGGAAACAGGTCTGGCATTAAAAACCCGCCCTAAAACTAAAAAACCCGCTATGTATAAGGTTTTGCTGTTAAATGACGATTATACCCCTATGGAATTTGTCGTTCATGTTTTGGAGCGTTTTTTCAGCAAGACTCGCGAAGAAGCCACAGATGTTATGCTGCATGTTCACAGGCGCGGCGTTGGCTTGTGCGGGATTTTTACCTACGAAGTTGCCGAAACCAAGGTCAATCAGGTAATGGATTTTGCAAGAGCCAATGAGCAGCCCCTTCAATGCACTATGGAAAAAGAATAATATTTTTTCAAATCTTAACTTTTGCCAAATCTAACATGGGCTAATATAGTGGTCGTAATCTTTAGAACTACTGGAATTTATCGATGTTATCGCGCAATCTTGAGCAAACCCTTCATAAAGCATTGGCTGCAGCTAGCGATCGTCAGCATGAATATGCCACGCTTGAGCATTTGCTTCTGGCTTTGACCGTCGATCATGACTCGTTGGCCGTTTTGCGGGCATGCGGGATTGATGTTGGTGAAATGCGCGAGCAAATAGAAACTTATCTGGATACCGATCTGATTTATCTGGTCAATCCGCATGTATCTGAATCCAAGCCCACAACCGCTTTCCAGCGTGTGCTGCAAAGAGCAGCAATTCATGTTCAATCGTCCGGGCGGGAAGAAGTCACGGGCGCAAATGTTCTGGTTGCATTGTTTTCGGAACGTGAGAGCCACGCCGTATATTTCTTGCAACAACATGACATGACCCGTTTTGATGCGGTCAATTATATTTCCCACGGGATTGCCAAAGTGCAAGGCACAGAAGATGAGCCTCGTCGCTTGCCGCGTGGAGCAGAAGAAAATCCAGCGGAAGAACCTCCGGTTCGTACAGGCAAAGAAGCCTTGGATGCCTATTGTATTAACCTGAATGAAAAGGCCAAAAAAGGAAAAATTGATATTCTTATCGGGCGGGAAAAAGAAGTTGATCGTACCATCCAGATTTTATGCCGCCGTTCAAAAAACAACCCTCTGTATGTCGGCGATCCGGGCGTTGGAAAAACAGCCATTGCCGAAGGTTTGGCAAAAAAGATTGTTGATCGAGACGTCCCCGAAGTTTTGGAAGGCTGCACAATTTTTTCGCTTGATATGGGTGCGCTTTTGGCAGGAACGCGGTATCGCGGTGATTTTGAAGAGCGCCTGAAAGCCGTCCTCAATGAATTACAATCCATGGATAACGTGGTGCTGTTTATCGATGAAATTCACACCATTGTTGGCGCAGGAGCAACCAGCGGTGGGGCGATGGATGCCTCTAATCTTTTAAAACCGGCTCTAGCAAACGGATCTTTGCGTTGCATCGGGTCAACCACTTACAAAGAATACCGCAATCAATTTGAAAAAGACCGAGCCCTTGCGCGACGGTTTCAAAAAATTGATGTTGAAGAACCTTCGATAGATGATTCTATTCGCATTCTGAAAGGCTTGAAGCCTTATTATGAAGACCATCACAAAGTTAAATACACCAATGAGGCAATCAAGGCTGCCGTTGAATTATCGGCACGTTATATCGGGGATCGTAAATTACCGGACAAGGCGATTGATATTATTGATGAAGTAGGAGCTGCCCAAATGCTTTTGCCTTCATCAAAACGCAAGAAAACAATTTCCGTGAAGGAAATTGAAGGTGTTGTGGCAGCTATCGCCCGTATCCCGTCCAAAGCCGTGAGCAAAGATGACCGCGAGGTTTTGTCTCATTTGGAACGTGATTTAAAAACAATGGTTTTCGATCAGGATCAAGCCATCTCGGCTTTATCCGATGCCATTAAACTGGCACGCGCCGGATTGCGCGATCCGGAAAAACCGATCGGCTGTTATTTATTCTCTGGCCCGACGGGTGTTGGCAAAACAGAAGTTGCCAAACAACTGGCCAAAACACTCGGGATTGAATTGATCCGCTTTGATATGTCGGAATATATGGAACGTCACGCGATCTCGCGCCTGATTGGTGCGCCCCCGGGTTATGTGGGATATGAGCAGGGAGGGTTACTGACCGATAAAATCGATCAACATCCTCATGCTGTTTTGTTATTCGATGAAATTGAAAAAGCCCATCCCGATTTATTCAATATTTTGTTGCAGGTTATGGACTACGGGAAAATTACAGATAACAACGGCAAAACAATTGATTGCCGAAATATTATCCTGATTATGACGACCAATGCGGGAGCCGCGCAATTGGCCAAAGCCCCCATCGGCTTTGAATCCCTCCAACGGGCGGATGACGATCAGGAAGAAATCAAACGCATGTTTACACCGGAATTCAGAAACCGTCTGGATTCAATTATTCCGTTTGCAGCGTTGGGTCAGAAAACGATCCTGCGTGTGGTGGATAAATTTGTTATGCAGTTGGAAGCTCAGCTCTCTGATCGTCGCGTGGTGATCTCGTTGACTGATAAAGCACGGGAAGTTTTGGCTCAAGCCGGATATGATCCGGTCATGGGAGCCAGACCATTGGCGCGTATTGTTCAGGAAAGAATTAAAAAGCCACTGGCTGAAGAACTTTTATTTGGCGACCTTCAAAACGGGGGCTCTGTTCATGTTGATGCCAAAGATAAAGAATTGATTTTTGAAATTCGGGCTGAAAAAAAGACCGGATCAAAGAAAACCAACACGGAAGAAACAGTTTGATATTGGAAGTATGAATTGACATGATAGATACACCGATAATTCTGGTTGCAGATGATGACGAAAAAGATCGTATGGCCATAGTGACCGCGTTAACCGATGCAGGCTATACAGTTATGCAGGCGGTTGATGGAGGCTCTGCCCGTAAAGTCGTTCATGACTATGATGTGGCATTGGCCTTTATCGACCATTATATGACGCCTCATGATGGTGTCGAGTTTTCCCGGTTTATGACGATTGATAAAATTATCCTGCCAATGTATTTGGTAACCCATGAGGATGACTCAGGGCTTTTGGCCGAATCTACAAAACTGGGTTTTGCCGGTTTGCTCAAAAAGCCCGTATCAGCAGAACATGTTGTAATGGCGGCCACACGCGCTCTCAAAACCAGAGAAAAAACTGATCTAGTCTACTGATAAGCAAAACACCGCAGCCGCCTGTGAAGGGATTTCCTTATTATCAGGTGTTAACGTGGCTAAAACTTCTTCTGAAAGTCCAAGTGATTTTACATCAATTTTGTATTTCGTCATGTATCTGGCAAAAATATCCCGAACATCATCACCACTCAAAACCCATGAGGATTGATGATAGTCTGGTGACGTTTGAGGATTAAAAATCCCCGCAAGCGATGGTCTTGAATCATCACATTTTTTATGAAGCGTACTCACAATGGTAAGCTTGCGAACAACAATCATCTCTTGCAGCTGACGTTCAATCTCTGTTGCTGCATCAGGGAGTTGAGAGTTCAGAGCCTTGATAATTGAAAAATCTGGATAAGTGTTCGTCGTTTTTGTGGTTGTCATAATGATAATTTCCTATATTATGGATAACAATATCCGCTTATACACGAATTTCAAACACCGCGTCAACTTCTACGGAAACTCCGAAAGGAAGATTGCTTGCTCCAACGGCAAAACGGGCATGTTTGCCCTTTTCGCCCAACGCAGCCACCAAAAGATCGGAAGCTCCGTTAATAACCGCAGGATGTTGGTCAAAATCAGGCGTAGCATTCACAAAACCGCCAAGTTTGACGCAGCGGACAAGGTGAGTCCAGTCTCCGGCGATCGCATCTTTGACCTGTGCCAGAATATTCAGCGCACAGGCTCTCGCGGCTTCTTGCCCTTGTTCGATTGAAAATCCATCGCCCAAACGACCGATATGCATTTTTTCACCATTCAAGAATGGAATTTGCCCAGCAATGAATAAATGACGACCGGATAGGACATAAGGAACATAATTGGCTGCGGCTGGTGCAACGGCAGGAAGCGTTAATCCGAGCTCGACCAGCCTTTTTTCTGGGGATGTCATGGCAAAATTTCCTTGTTTTTCAGTGTTCTTCCGTTATTCCGACTTGATTATTTGCCCAATTTAGGCCATCACTGAAACGATAACAAGCACGGTAAAGGTTGAAACCATGAAATTGTTCGCTTTTATTTTCAAAATCCTCGGGGCGTTATCCCCGATCCACATCTGGTTTGTAACAATCATGAGTGGCGCAAAGAAAATCGGAACAGATTCTCTGGGGAATACCTATTATCAAATCAAAGCCCGCGCAGGGTACAATCATCCGCGCCGCTGGGTTGTTTATAAGGATGTTGCCGAACCAAGTTCTGTTCCGCCGGAATGGCATGGCTGGCTGCATTATCAATCGGATTATGTACCAACCAGTGATGCCCCGTCTTTCCGTCGTTCATGGCAAAAACCGGCACAAGCAAACCTGACCGGCACAAGCACAGCCTATCACCCACCCGGACATTTACTGTCAGGGGGCGTGCGTGATAAAGCAACAGGGGATTATGAAGCGTGGACACCGCCATCATCCGCATCAATCACATCCAGATAAATAACCAGATTAAGGAGCAACTCTCATGTCTCGTAGTGTCGTAGAAACAGTCTTGGGCGCATTTGTGTTAATCGGCGCATTGGTATTTTTAATCTTCAGCTACAGCGAAGGCGATGCGGGATCTGTCACAGGATACAAAATATCCGCAAATTTTTCCGGAATTGGAGGCTTGAAAGTCGGTGACGAGATTCAGGTCAGCGGCGTAAAAGTCGGACAAGTTGCCAAGATCGAACTAGACCCCGAACAATATCTGGCGCGCGTAACCATGGAAATCGATGATAGTATTCCTTTGCCGGATGATACCGTTGCCCTCATCAGCAGCCAAAGCCTTTTGGGTGGAAAATATCTGGCATTGGAACCGGGTGGATCACCGGATATGCTCGAAGAAGGGGGAGAAATTCTTTATACCCAAGCTCCACAAAATCTTGAAGAGCTTTTGGGGAAATTTATTTTCTCGATGCAAAAAGCGGATAAACCAGAGGCAGCTCCCGCGTCTTCTCCTGCGCCTGTTGTCACTGCTCCAGTTGTTGCGCCTGAACCTGCAGTGGCGCAACCCGCGCCATCTTTACCACTCAATGTCCCTGCTGTCCCTCAAGAGGCACAGGAAGAAGACCTGACACAATAATCCTGACCCAAAGAGGGGTGACGTGCACAAAATTTTTCTGCTGATCCTTTTAATGATCTGCATGGGAACATCGACGCAAGTCGGTGCGCAGGGTGCGTCTGCACAAATATCGAAAGACAGTTTGCCCGTTGATACGAATACACTTCACTATGAAGAATATCCGACCATTCGTCTGCGTTCGCTGGATAAAATCACAGCAAGGACTTTGACCTTTGATGCGCAGGTTGGCACCATCATCAAATTCGGGGATATTTTCATTAAAATATTATCATGTCGCAAGCCGCCCCCTGTTGAAAAAACCGAAAGTGCGGCCTTCTTGCAAATTTGGGAAGTTGATAAAGTTAAAGATCAATCCCGTTGGATATTTTCTGGCTGGATGTTTGCATCATCACCTGCGCTTTCTGGAATGGATCATCCGGTTTACGATGTTTGGGTGATTGATTGTTTGGGAAAAGACCCTGAAGAATCCCCACCGATCGATACATCTTCGGATCAAGCCTTGCCCGATGAAGGAGAAGTCGGTGCTGATCAGGTTCAAGAGCCGGAAGGGCAACCCCAATCTCAAGAATCGGCGGAGGAGACACGGGTTCCAACGGCCGAAGAAGGCAATCCGTTTACCGGTGTAATAGAGAGCTTGACCACGGAAGCACCCGCTCCTGATCCTCATCCGGAACCAGAGCCTGAACCAGAAACCAATCCCGAACCGGACAATTCCTTTAACGGAATTTATTAGCCCTGTCATCTCTCGTTATCGTCACGCCGTTCTGCGCCAGAGTGATGGCGAAAATAAAAGAACAAAAATAGAACAAAAAGCTTGACAATAGAACATAGTAAGAACATTATGGTCCTTGAAACACTCTCTTTGTGTTTTTTGTCATGACTGCGGATGTGATTTCGGTCAAGTCCCCTGAGCATGATTGGTTTCCCGTTTGACTGCGCCGCGCCCTATTTTCCCGGGACGCGGCGTCTTTTTTTGGGAAATAGAACATATGGTGAACTTAAATAAAAAAGGAAAAGGAAAAAGATATGCCAACATTATTGCCGACAGACCAAAACAACAATCCTATCCCCGCCCTCGGATTAAAAGACTCTGGTGCGCATAAAATATCCGTGACCGCAACGTCGAACCGGAATGCCACGGCTTTTTCGGCGGAAACCCAGATTATTTCTCTTTACGCCACTGTTCCGGTTTATATCCGGTTCGGGAGCGGCGCGGTCACCGCAACGACCACGGATCATTTTTTTCCTGCTGGTGTTTATTATGATGTTGCGATTGGTGGTGATGGGGCGGCGCATAAAACACATCTGGCCGTTATTCGGGAAGCCTCGGATGGTACAGTCTATATCTCGGAAAAAATATAAATAAGAAAAGATTATCCGCGTGCTTGAAAGGCGGTCAGGATTGTTCCGTCATCCAGATAGTCCAATTCACCGCCGATCGGCATTCCATGAGCCAGTCGGCTGATCTTTAGATCATAAGCTCCCAGCATATCCATGACCACATGCGCTGTGGATTGTCCGTCAACCGTAGCGGGTAATGCCAGAATAATTTCGCGTGGCGGATGGTCTTGCATTCGTTCTTCTAACCGACCAAGATTCAAATGATCGGGGCCGATACCATCCAACGCAGACAATACTCCTCCCAGAACATGATAGATTCCACGAAACCCTCCGGCACGCTCAATTGCCCAAAGGTCGGTCAGGGTCGCAACAACGCACATGACAGAACGGTCACGAGAACCATCGCTACAAATCCTGCAAGGCAAAGTATCATCTAATGCCCCGCAAACAGGACAGGTTTTGATATGCTCGGCAGCTTCAGTCAAGGCGCGTACCAAAGGAAACATCATATCGTCTTTTTTGCTGATAAGAGTCAAAGCCGCCCGCCGTGCAGATCGAGGACCCAGTCCGGGTAAAATAGACAACTGACGGATCAAATGCGCTAAAGGCCCATCTTGCTTCATCGGAGAGCCTCGCTCAATAAAGGCTGCGGATCAAATTCCTGCAAGTCCGAATGAATGCGTTCTGGCGGAATGCCGCGCTCCTCCGAAAGAGAGTGAAGGCGACGCAGCATTTCGACCGGCCCCGCCGCATAAATGCGGATAGTGTCAAGATCGCAACAGTGCCCCAAGGCAATATCTCCAACCAGACCGGATAACGTCTGGTCATGTTTTTCATCCGATAAAACGGGATAATAAGAAAATGCGGAGAATTTATTGGCGAGATCACGCAAGAAAGAATCGGCATAAAGGTCTTCTTTGTGCCTCCCACCATGATAAAGCGCGATCATGCGTTGTGGATCGGCACTCAGGGCAGTTTCCGCAATGGCCATCATCGGCGCAAGACCTGTTCCTCCGGCAACAAGCAAAATGGGAGAACGACAATCTGAATCAAAAAGGCAATTCCCGCCAAATCCGTAAATGGTAATTACATCATCGATTTTTAAAGTTTTATTGGCGTAAGCACTCGCCCCACTATGACTGATACGAATATGAAATTCTAAAAGATGCCCGTTTGGGACATTGGCGATGGAATAGGGACGTGGGGAAAACCCAGGAAATTCCAAAAGAGCATACTGTCCCGGCTGGTGAGCGGGAACAGTATCCCCTTCTGGTAAAGCGAATCTCAAAATACGAACGCGGGTTGCGGCGCAGTGTTCGGCATGAATAAGACGGGCTCGAAAAGAAATCATACCCTAGAATTAGGATATTTGACCCAAAAGGAAAAGGAAAAAGGAAAACATAAAAAGAATAACCGCTAGAAATCGACCATCATAACTTTATGCAGGCCAAATCCGTTGAAATTGGTACGGCAACACTGGCTGTAAGCCCCATTCATGGAAATGATAATCCAATCCCCTTCGGCCGCATGGGCAGGTAAAGGAAACGGGCCCTTCATCCTGTCCAGAGAATCGCAGGTAGGTCCACAAAAACGGAATGGAATGAAAGGGGCGTTATCAGGAACCAGATCCGGATGGCGGGAAACCAGAGAAACAGGAAAGCGGAATTCACCTGCCCATTTTGCCGCTTCGATTAAACCTCCATAAATTCCGTCATTAAGGTAAAGAGTTTTGTCTTTGCGCTGCTCAATACGAACAACCAGAAGACCTGCTTCGGCGCATAAGGCTCGTCCAGGCTCACAGTATAAATCCAGATGAGACAAACCGAAGTCTTCAACAGCAGACTTTATACGGTCAATATACCGCGACAAAGGAGGAATATCTTGCCCGGGATAAGGAACAGGAAATCCTCCGCCCACATCTAAAGCATCAACAGTCACGCCTGACCTTATAATGATGTCCGAGGCCATTTTTATCCCGCTATAAAAGATGTCAGGGTTGGTTGATTGCGTTCCCGGATGAAACATCAACCCAAGTTTGGAGCAAACCAGACGGGCTTCATGGAGCAAGAAGGCTGATCCTTTGGCGGTCGCGCCAAACTTGGCAGAAAAATCAACGGCGGCCTCTTTGTTTTTTGGTAAAGCCATGCGGACAAAAATTTCGAGATCATTGGCCAGATTTGTCTCATGGAGAATTTTATGAAGCTCGTCTAGCGTATCAATAACAAACACGCGCACTTGATGATCAAAATACGCTTCACGAATAGCTTCACGGGATTTGACAGTATGCATGAAATGAATGCGGGCACTTGGCGAAAACCTTTTGATAAGACGGATTTCTTCGATAGAGGCTGCGTCAAAAGTAGTAAGACCCGCGCGGAGCATAGCCAGCAACACATCGTCATCAGGATTACTTTTAACCGCAAACATAACTGTTCCCGGAAAATGGTCAATAAAGGTGCGGGTTTTTCGTTCGATAATGGGTTTGCGGAAAATATGGACAGGGCAGGTCGGATGAATCCGCCGGATCAATTTTTCAATCCGGCGTTGCGCACCCGGGTCGACAACAGGGATAGAAAACATATCAGCGTCATCCACGGTGTACACCTTATCCAATCATACCAGACGATTGTATAAGAAAGACTCTAACAGATGTTTAAGAAGAACGATGTTTTATTGAACAACAACTGGATCAAGATCATTTTGGCGCGCCAAAACACAGGCTCCGGCAAGAGAGTCAACCAAAGTCAAGGCTGTGCCGTCTGCAGCGTGCAATGAATAAGCTTTTCTGTTTTCAATGGTAACAGGGCGTATATAAGCAACTTGTCCCATACCAAAGGCTAGGAAAGCTTGAGGAGAAAGATGTTTAAGAAGTTCGATTTGATGTTCATGTTTCATGGACTGGCGTAACCTTCGGACAGTAATGATTGTACCATTTTTTATGATGATATAAAAAGCACAAAATATTATGCAGGATTTTCTCCGTCTGTTTCTTCGTCGACTTCAATGGCTTTCTGCGTAATTTGCTTGTTAACTGGCATAGTGTTTTCTTTACCCAATCCGGTTTGGATACGAATTTTCCGCGCCGTTGATTCGGGCAAAATTCTTTTCATATCAATATGAAGAAGTCCGTTATTCAAAGTAGCACCTGCAATCTCTATTCCATCCGCCAGAATAAAGCTGCGTAAGAATTGCCGCGCAGCAATCCCTCGGTGTAAAAATATGCGATCAGATTCATCTGCATCATCGCGTTGGTGACCACGAATGGTAAGCTGGTTATGTTCGATTTCGACATCCAGATCATCCATTGTAAACCCGGCAACGGCCAGAGTAATACGCAATCCGTCAGATCCTATTTGCTCAATATTATAAGGGGGGTAACCTTCCTGAGCGGATTTTCTAACGCGATCTATCGTGCGCTCGAATTGATCAAATCCCAAAAACAAGGGCGAATCAAAGAGAGAAAGTCTCGCTGATGTCATGTCTGCAACTCCTCTTGTGAGCAAGTCATAATAATAAAAGCCCAGCCCAATTAAGCGGCACTGTCTGGTAGAGTATATAGGATTTAAAGGAAAAAAGTCCAGAAAAGAGCAATTATTTTTTGACAAACAAACGGTCACAATAGAGGCAACGGACAGAAGTCTTACCATCAAAACTGTAATAAACTAAGGGATGACCCAACGCACCGCCGCCGCCATCGCATTTGACCCCTGAACTGGCAGGATCAACAGCAAGAGCTTCCGGAGAGGCTGAAAGAGGGGCTGGAACTGATGGGACGGTCATTTCAGGACTCCTGATATGATTTTTAAGAATTTATTCGCACATCCTTTATAAACTGGACGCTGAAAAAGTCCAGTTGCCAGTTATCTCAGAAGTGGAGTGGTTATCTATGGAAGACATTTTTTCCCGTTTTCAAGAGAACTCGGCTATTAGAGGTCGGGAAACATCTTTTATTTTAGCCGAAGCTTTGGTTGCTCCGGTACTGGGCAGCTGGAGGGAATCTCTGTTTGCTCATGAATGGTTGCATCAGGATGGATCAATTCGTAAGCCGTCAGAAATGTCGGAAACCATTCGCCTTCGTCGCAAGGAAGCCGAAGAATTATTAGATAGTACAAAAATAGTGGATCGTCCTGTTCTGGGAATTGGGATTATGGATAATATAGAAATTGGCTCGGGTCGTGATATATTCCTGACTTTGGCGTCGAGGGGTGTAGAAAAAATCCCCGTCCATATCCCGAAAAGCCAAACAGATGAATTCAGGTTCTTTGTTCGCATCCCGTAAGTTTTAGGCTACAATGAACACATGACCATACTTTCACATCCACTTTTTTTATCCAATCAACGCGGTTCTGGCCTCTTTATCATTTTGATTGCTGTGGCATTATTTGGTGCGCTGTCCTACGCGATTTCCCGTGGCGGAGGCGGAGTCCGGAATTTGTCTCAAGAAAAAAACCGACTGATAGCATCTGAAATGATCGATACCGGAAATCGGTTTTCTGAAATTGTGTCCATTATGAAACTACATGGCATTAAAGAAGATAAGATTAGTTTCGAATATAATGCCGACTATGTGAATGCGGCCTGCCTTTCGGATTCATGCAAAGTCTTTGCTTATGATGGAGGAGGGTTGGAATGGGAAACTCCGCCAACCAATAGCAACGGCGGAGAAGACTGGGCGTTTACAGGGGATATGGCCGTCGCAAATGTTGGAACAGCATCTGCCGATTTGATTGCGATTTTGCCAAATATTTCTCAAGAAGTTTGTCATCGGATCAATGTAGTTGTGGGGTTGTATGATGAAACTGGTACAATATCGATCATCGCTCCCATGAGTCTGGATCAGTTTACCGGAACGTATAAATTAGCTCCGGTTAGCCTAACCTCTGCCAATTTGGATGGCCAAAAATCAGGGTGTTTTTATACAAGCTCATTGTCAGGGACAACAATAGCCTCTCCCCCCCTACTAACATCTTATGTTTTTTATCAGGTATTGATTGCGCGTTAGGCTGGATTACGTCCACATAATTTGTAAATTATCCAGCATATCATCAAGGTCTGCACCTTTTAGTCCGTTGATCCTCGCCAGATCAACAAAGTGACTCCCACCGACACTGCCATCAACATCAATCTGTAAAAATGTTGACCGACCAACCGTTGTAATTTGAAGAAAATCAGTGATCGCATCATCGCTGGGGTCAAACCCAACGAGCAATGAGGAAACATCCAGACGATCTTCCAGCTTATTAAAATCCTGAACAAAATCGACATTATTCAAATTATCAAATGAAAATAAATCAGCACCGCGTCCGCCGTATAAAATATCAAAACCATCACCGCCGTTGATCGCATCATTTCCATTATGGCCACTGATAACATCATTACCACCTCCACCTAAAAGAACGTCGTCCGAGGTGTACCCATAAAGCCTATCGTTTCCTGCTCCACCAATAAGCGTTCCGTTGCCGTATAGACGATCATCACCATCGCCACCATTGAGATGATTAATTCCAACACGATCCAGAATAAAATCATTCCCAGCGCCTGTTGAAATAAAATCATTTCCATTGTCGCCGTAAACGCGATCGTTCGAAGATCCTGTTATAATAAAATCATCCCCATCACGGCCAAATATTTTTGTGGAACGACCGTCAAAAGCAGACAAGTCAATGATGTCATCCCCACTGCCACCATCAATATATGCCAAAGCGTACCCTGAAGACGAAGTCAAGGTAACGGTATCATCGCCATCTCCTGTATAGATTTTATGCGAGGATCGGTCAGAGACATCCAACACATTATCAATGGTAACAGTGTCGTTAAATACGCCCGTCTTGATAACCGTATAAAGGCCTTGGTCAATGCTGGCTGTAAAGTCATGATCCATTCCACGAACATCCAGCACAACTTGTCGGGCATCGCTGACATTGATAATATCAATACCGGAATCATGATAAAGCCTGACGCTTTTGACTAATGAAGACAGGGTGTCGTCCACAGAAATATCAAGCGTTTCTATACCGTTAATGTCACGACTTCTGTTGACTGTTATCAAATCATCGGTATTTCGATATCGGAAATCATTGGCTCCATGGGTTTCAGATCCTAAAAATCTAGACTCAAGAATCGTCCATTGTCCGTTTGAAGTATAGGTGCGAATACCAATGGTTTCTACAACTTCGGATGTTCCCCCTATGGCCGATATGGCCTCAAGATTTGCAAAGCTGAAATCCATGTTGAGAAATTCGAAGGTCTCGACACCAATAACATGATCAGTATTATAAAAGCCTGTTAGATCTTGAATCATCACCGTGATGCTATCAATAACCGAGATAAAGAAATTAGATATATCAAAATCATAAACCAAAATATCGATGCCATTTCCACCAAGGATCGTGTCATTACCACCACTGGCAATAAAAGTATCATTGCCATTATTCCCGGTGAGGATATTATTTGCGTCATTTCCGATAAGCTTATCGTGTCCTGAACCTCCAGTGGCATTCTCGATGATAGCATCAAAGGCAATGCCGATATTACGGGTCATGCCAACCGAGCTATATTCACCGTCGCGCAGATCAAGTGTAACCGAAATGCTGTGAGCAGAGGCATCAAGTGTATCAACCCCACCTGCATCCCAGATAGAGTAGGCCTTGCTGCCATCTAGAACATAAATATTATCACCTGTTTCGTAAGACATATTGACACCATACAAATTTTGCAACGCGGCAATATCGTAGATCATATAAGACGATGAATAAAACGGCGACCAGTCATAGGCCATAACCGTATATCGCGATGTATTTTCATCTCCGGTTAATCCGGCAGTAAATGAATGCTCCAACCCCAGCGCATGACCGATTTCGTGTAACAATGTGTAAAAACCATAATTTCCTTCAGACGGATTTTGCGTGGCAGAATAATAATTATTCGTCCAGACATCGCCACCAAGCGGGTTGGAGGATGGATAATAAGCCCACGCACCTGCGTTGGAAGGCAGCTGCGCTTGCGCAAAAGTAAGTTGAGCAGAGTTGGTATTGGATGTTTCGGTAAAATGGAGATTGGTAAAACTTTCAAGTTGATCGAGAATGCGGTTTGTTGCGTCCTGCATCTGCGTATTAAAAGTTTGAAAATTATGGGACTCGGAATAAGACGAGGTATAATAACTGGGCAAAGAGGTCAAGAATTTGAAATTCAGGCTGGTTGTTCCCCATTTATATCCTGAAGACAAAAGATAGGCTTCGGCTTCTGTCGGGGAAGAGCTGGAAATGTAATCACTGGAAATCAGCGAAGGATTGGTTTCTGTTGTTGTTGCAGAACGACACGCGGCGCAACCGCACCCCATAAGCCCATCAGGCAAATTAGTCGTTTCAGCTATTGTCATTGACCCAAACTCCGTCTTACACAGACGTTCTTAACTCCATATATCTCAATAAGGATAGGTGGAAAATCTTAAGATACAGTAAGGGAATTCAGTCCACTCACCGATTACCGACAAGGACTTCACGCTTGCCAACGCGATTGGCAGGAGAGACAACTCCTTCTTTTTCCATGAATTCAATGATTCTCGCTGCACGATTATAACCGATTTGCAAATGGCGCTGGATAAAACTGGTGGAAGCCTTGCCTTCACGAGCGACCAAAGCAACGGCCTGATCGTATAATTCGTCACAAGAATTTCCACCATCATCAGCTGCGCCGCTGCCGTCACCGAATAACTCGCCTTCGGTAACATCCTCGAGATAGGAAGGCTCTCCTTGAGCCTTAAGGAATGTCACAACTTCCTCGACTTCTCTATCAGAAACGAAAGGCCCGTGAACACGGGTAATTCGCCCACCGGCAGCCATATAAAGCATGTCACCCATACCCAGCAAGGCCTCCGCACCACCCTCACCCAGAATAGTCCGGCTATCGATTTTTGACGTCACTTGGAAGGATATGCGGGTCGGGAAGTTGGCTTTGATAACACCGGTAATGACATCGACAGACGGACGTTGCGTCGCCATAATCAAGTGTAACCCGGCGGCACGCGCCATTTGAGCCAGTCTCTGGATGGCATTTTCAACATCTTTCCCTGCAACCAGCATCAAATCGGCGAATTCATCAACGACAATCACGATATAAGGCAATTCGGTCAGATCCAAAGGCTGCTCTTCATAAATAGGTTTGCCGGTTTCCGGATCAAACCCAGTTTGCACCTTGCGCATCAGAATTTCGCCTTTTTTGACGGCTTCACGGATGCGGGCATTATAGCCTTCGATATTTCTGACACCCAGCTTGGACATGTTGCGGTAACGGTTTTCCATTTCCTGCACCGCCCATTTTAAAGCGACGACGGCGCGTCCAGGATCAGTGACCACAGGGGACAGAAGATGTGGAATATCATCATAAACAGATAGCTCCAGCATTTTGGGGTCAATCATAATAAAGCGACATTTTTCAGGAGGGAGACGATAAAGCAACGATAAAATCATCGTGTTAACTGCGACCGATTTTCCTGATCCGGTTGTCCCCGCCACCAATAAATGGGGCATACGGGACAAATCTGCAATAATGGGTATTCCGCCAATATCTTTGCCCAAGACCAGAGGCAGCTTGATCTGGGTTTTTTCAAACTCACCATCTTCCAATAATTCACGCAAATAAACGGTTTGTCTGCGCTTGTTCGGCAGCTCAATCCCGATCACATTCCGTCCGGGGACAACCGCCACGCGGACAGAGACAGCAGACATAGAACGGGCAATATCATCGGATAAAGACACAACGCGAGAATTTTTTGTCCCTGGCGCAGGTTCCAACTCATAAAGCGTAACAACCGGACCGGGGTAAATGCTTTTGATTTCGCCTTTGACGTTATAATCATTCAAAACATTTTGCAGCAGCTCGGCATTCCGTCTCAAAGCGGTTTCATCCAAACGATCATCTTTTTGCTGTGTCGGAACTTCATCAAGCATATCAACGGGTGGTAAATCCCATTCGGATGGATCGCGCAGATTCAACTTGGCTTGCTTGGATGGCTTGGCTTTTTGTGGTTTTTGTGTTGGCTTTTGCGGCCTGACAACCGCTATTTCTTCCTCGTCATACTCTTCTTCTGACTCATCATCCTCGTCAGGGTATTCCTCATCCCCCTCTTCTTCCTCTTCTTCCTCGTCATATTCTTCTTCACGAGGAGCGCGCCAAAGCTGAAATCTTGTCCATAAGGAGCTGGCTCCGTCCAGAGTAGCCGCCCCGCTGCTCAGGAAAGTTTCAACAACAGCTTGCCGCTCACTGCGGCGCAAAGCCATGCCGATGCCCGCCAATAACAGGCCGGTTAGTCCACAAATCGAGGCCACAATGATATGCGGGTAAAACGTAATCAATCCATCTACCGCACCTGTAATTTTATTCAGTAACAAAACGCCGCCAGCGCCGCCCATTGTGGCGTGGGAAATCCAGCTTCCGCCGGAAATAGCTCCTCCGGCAATACCAATCAGCAAAGAGGCCGCCAGCAAAGCCACCATACGAGCCCAAAGAGGGCCAAAATCCTCTTTCTTCCAAAGCCGCCAGCCCCAAGCCAAAAACCCGAGAGCCAAAACCAAAGCGCCAACCCCAAAAACTTGAACTAGAAGATCCGCAGCATAAGAGCCGGATAACCCCATCCAGTTGTGCAGGGTATTACGGGATGAAACTGTATTCAGGGAAGGATCGGCCGCATGATACGTCAATAAAGAAAGGAGAAGAAATCCACCAACCAAAGAGATAAGAATCGCCCGAAGATCATGAAAACGGCTTTGCAGGTAATCTTGCCAGCTTGCTGGAAAAATCCGCAAAATACGGGAGTTTTTTTGAACGCGGATGGAAGAGGAACGAGCCATAAGAAAACTGTGATTAAATGAGGTTAATAGAGAAGAAGGCCAGAATGACCGTAACGAAAGATAAATCTTAACCATAATGACCGCACTCCGCAAGTTTTACTCACTTGGAATATTTAAGAGTGTTCCCAATAAAGATTTTCCTAAAGCCTTGTTAAGATTTTTTCGGTCTAATGGGGGTGTTTATTATAAAAATGTTGTGTTTTGGCACTTTGATAAGATTTTATTTTTAATATGGAGAGTAAAGTGGGGTTTATGAATAAAGAAGGAGGTCAAGCCAATGGAGCTGAAAACAGTAAGCCATTTATTGATAAAATGCCCCAAACATCAGGATCCCCAAAAATCCTCATCTCAAAATTGAAATATCATGGAAGGTTACGCCAGCTTTTCGGTATCCATATTGTCAATGTTTTGTTGAGCATGTGTACATTGGGGATTTATTCTTTCTGGGGAAAAACTCGTATTCGTAAATATATGACATCCCATTTGACACTTCAAAAGGATCGTCTGGAATATACCGGAACAGGGAAAGAATTATTCATTGGTTCTCTGAAAGCTTTGTTGATTTATCTTCCGCTTATCACCGCCATGCAAATTCCCTTTCTGAATTTGCTGCTCTTCCCTTTATTTTTTGGAATGATCTCTCTGGCAGTTTACCTGATGCTGCGCTATCGTTTAGGAAGAACACGCTGGCATGGAATCAGGTTTTCCTTGGGAGGATCAATCAAGAAATATTTGTTTTTGGCAATCAAACGGACATTTTTTAACATTATTTCTTTCGGATTTAAAATCCCGAAATCGGATATTATCAAATGGAGCTATATCGCCAACCACATGCAATACGGGGAAGAAAAATTCACCTATCAAGGCGATCATAAGAAAATATTCAAAACACATATCATCACAGTAGCTATTTGTTTTATATTGATGGTGGTTGTTTCTCCGACAATGATTATTATGAATATAGAAAATATAGAAAATGACCCTGTTATATCGCAAGTCACGGTAAAAAATCATTCTTCAAAAGAATCACATATCACGACATATCAAGAGGGAAGTGAAGGTAACCGAAAAATAACCGAGCAAAAATCTGATCCAAAAGAGTTATTAAATGCGTTTATAAAATTTGCTCTGCCGCTTTATAGCCTTCTCCTCCTCTCTGTTGCTGTGCGTTTATGGTATCATGCCGCTTTGTGGCGCGAAAAATTTCGCGGATTAAAATTGGGGAATATCCGCTTCAAGATGGAATTAACAGGCTTTGATCTTGTCAAGCTGTATGGTGGAAATATTCTGATTATGATTTTCACATTAAGTCTCGGAAAGCCATGGGCGATCCAGCGAACATTGACCACTTTTACCAACAAACTCAAAATAGGTGGAGACCTTAATACCTTGTACGTCAAACAGACCGAAGCTATTAAGCAAGGAAGCGTGGGGGATGCCTTTGCTGCCGATCTCGGGTTTGATTTAGGATTCTAGGAAAGATTTTTTTATGACCCGAGAATCAAAATTTTTTGCCAGATATTCAGATGGAAAAGTTTCAAAAAAGACGATTGTCTCTTTGCAATTTTTTCGGCAAGGAATCGAGATTTATGCTGATAAAAATAGGAATGATCCGCTTGACAAATGGTTATATGAAGACATGCGGGTTAATCACGATTGGACCAAAGGAATTGGCGGAAGCTTCGAGCATAAAGATCGCGATAGCGCGGTACTTGACTGCAATCAGAAACAAGTTTTTGATCTGATCCTGTCTCGTCTTGGTAAACGGGATCGTGCAACTTTTATTGTTCCAATCAGCCTACCGGTTCTTATCAGTCTGGCCATCATATCAGTTTTTGTCATTGTGTCCGTAATTCCTGCTTTTTCATGGATGATGGAGCAAGCAACCTATCTTGTTCCACAAAAAGTAGAAGACAAGATCGGCGATTTATCAAACAAGGCCATGGATTTGGAGTTCAAGTCCTGTGATGATGAAGCGGCACAAAAATCTTTGCAAAAAATCATGGATAATTTGATTGCACATCAGGAGAATAAAAACCTTCATCCGCGTATCCTTCTTTTCTCGTCCAGAACAGCCAATGCGTTTGCAATTCCGGGACAAAATATTGCCGTATTAAGAGGATTCTTGAAAGATACAAGAAATGAAGGAGAGCTCGCCGGTGTATTGGCGCATGAGTTAGGGCATATCGAACATAAAGACCCAATGAAACTGGTGATGCAACAGCAAGGGATAAAAATACTTTCCGCTATGTTTGTAGGAGGAACATCATACAGCAATGTTGCAGATATAGCAGTGGGGCTTTCAACTCTTAGCTATTCCAGATCGAAAGAATTGTCAGCCGATGCTTATGCCAAAGAGTTGTTACAAAAATCAGGATACGGAACCGAAGGAATTATCAGCTTTTTATCAAGAATGAAGGAGCAATCACCGGACGTTCTCCAAACGATCGAAGAAAAGCTTTCTTTTCTTTCAACACATCCTGCGACAGCGGAGAGAATTAAGCGTTTAAAAGATAATCGGTCAACAAAGAGACCGGAAGCCGCCAAGATACTGTCGGCTATTGAATTCAAGCAATTGCGCCAAGCTTGCGGAAAACAGAGTCCCTCACAATAAGACGGCTTCATCATGTCTACAAAAAACCCTTCTGTCCCGTAACCAAAGACAAAAGGGTTTTGAAAAATACATAATTTTTTTAAATCTAGTGTGAACAGCTTCCTTTGCCGCCGCAACTTCCCTGACCATCACAATCCTCTTTATTTTCAGCATTGTCTTGATCGTGGTCATGATGATGTCCGCCACAGCATTCACCACCGTGGTGGTGATGTCCGCCCCCGACTTGACCGCCTTCACCAACAGCAATTTCACCCATAGGATCGGCCTCAACCAAAGTGGCAACTTCATCAAATACAGCGGCGTTTTCAGTCATTTGAGGTTTCAAGGGTTCGTTTTGCTCGGCAATGGTGCGAAAAAAAGTTGCTGCATCGCGCAAAAGTTGAGCGGCGAGTTGGGAGTGTGTTGGCATAATAAAATCCTTAAGTTAATCTATGCGAGTTTGTAAACCAGCCCACCCTTAACATGGATTATTGGAAGGGGAAAAGGAAAAAAGCCGCTTTTTCTATAAGCCTCTGAATTTATGGGCAGGATATGACCCCATAACTTGCAAATCCTTGGCAAAGAAATTCAATTCCTCGAATGCCAGCCCCAAAGAACGGTCATCGATTGATCCCAACACTTCGGCGTAAAAACGTGCGACATTGAATTGCGGATCAATATAGCTTTCAAGCTTGGTCATCTGAACGCCATTTGTGGCAAACCCGCCCATAGCTTTGTAGAGTGCTGCAGGAATATTGCGCACTTCAAAAAAGAAACTGGTCAAAATGGCAGTGTTTCTATCTTTGGTGGGACGCTCCATTTCTTTGGAAAAAACCAGAAAACGGGTCGTATTATCCGGAATATCCTGAATACCTTCCCGCAAAATCTCAAGACCATAGATTTCAGCAGCCAACTTGGACGCAATCGCACACTGGCTTTTGTCATTCCACTGAGCCACATCCTCTGCCGCGCCTGCCGTATCGGCATGAACATGCGGGATCAGACCAAGATCTTTAATAACTTTGCGGCACTGGGGTAATGCGTGTGTATGGCTATGAACGTCTTTTAGGTCGGAAAGCTGTGCCCCCTTGATGGCGAGCAAACACATGGAAACGGGTTGGAAATGTTCTCCGATAATGAACATTTTCTTTTGTGGCAATAAATGGTGGACATCGGCCACGCGCCCCGCCAGAGAATTATCGACTGCAATCATCGCCAGATCAACCGAACCTTGCTCAAGAGCGCCAAAGGCCTCTTCGAAAGTCAGGCAAGGTACGGTTTCCATTTTAGGAAACATTGCGCGACAAGACATGTCCGAAAATGCACCGAACGTCCCTTGGAAAGCAATTTTACCAGTTCTGAGAGCGAAGTTTTGCGTCATTTTGTCTAAAAATCCTTAAAAAACAGTCTTTTGCCAAAAACATACTATGCTATAGTGCGCAGGTTGTAACGACACAATAGAGAATTCTTGAATATCGGAAAGAAAAAATAGAAGGTTTTCGTCATGAATATGAGATCAAATATCGCTTTATCTGCATTGGTGTGTGCTGGGATTATCGCATGGTTATCCGGATTTGCGTCCCGCCAATTGGTTGATCCGGCTGAAATTACCGAAGATGCCGTCAAAATCGAAGTTGCAGAGACAACCGCTGCAGCAGGTGCGGACACAGCTAAAAAAGACGGGCCGGAATCTATTCTTGCTCTTTTGGAAACGGCCGATGTCGATCGCGGTCAAAAAGTAGCCAAGGCCTGTGCGGCTTGCCATACTTTTGACAAAGGTGGAAAAAACGGCGTTGGACCAAATTTGTATGGCGTTGTTGGTCGAAAAAAACAATCGGTTGATGGCTTCGCATTTTCAGGTAAATTGGCTGAAAATGGTGGAGACACATGGACATATTCCGAGCTGTCCCATTTCATCTACAAGCCTAAGGCTTATGCCGCAGGGACAAAAATGACCTATGCCGGATTGAAAAAAACCGAAGATCGCGCTGCTGTTGTGGCTTATTTAAGAACATTGGCAGATACCCCGTCTCCACTCCCACCCGCTGCAGAGATTGCGGCCGAATCTGGAGTTGAGCCAGAAGCGAAGCCAGAAGAAAAATCTGCAGAATAGAACAAATTTTCCTCCAAAATGCTTGACCCCGCCATTATGGCGGGGCTTTTTCTTTACAATTCTTCTGGATTGCGTTACCGACACTCAATAACGAAAACCGTTAATCTGCTTTTTGGACAAAACTATCCATCAATCGCTTGGTTGATCCATCGGCAAAACGAATATCCAACTTTGCTCCCGCGACATGAATAACCCGCCCCTCTCCGAACGTGGCATGTTTGATGCGGTCGCCCATTTGAAATCCGGCCACTGAAGGTTTGGCGAAGGATGACGGGACAACCGGAGGAGAAGGCGTGACGCTGGGGACATAGGTTTCACGATGATGAGAGGACTCCAGTTTTTTTGGTTCTATTCCCGACGAATCCCAATGCTGCGAACGCCCGGGTTTATAAAGACCTGAGTCTGAAACCGCTTCGACATGATCTTCGGGCAATTCGTCAATAAACCGCGATGGCAACCCATTCACCCAATTCCCGTACATCCGCCTGTTGGCCGCAAACGAAATCGTGGCGCGTTTGCGGGCGCGGGTAATCCCGACATAAGCCAATCGACGTTCTTCTTCTAGACCCTTTAACCCGTTTTCATCCATGGTTTTTTGCGAAGGAAATAGACCATCCTCCCAGCCTGGAAGATAGACACAATCAAATTCCAAACCTTTTGCACCATGCAGAGTCATAAGGGAAACATAGTCAACCTGACCTGTTCCTGAATTTTGTGTCTCCATCACCAAAGCCACATGCTCAAGAAAAGCAGGAAGGGATTCGAATTCTTCCATGCCGGCAATCAATTCTTTCAGGTTTTCAACGCGACCTTGGGCTTCGGGTGATTTATCGGATTGCCACATCGTCAGATACCCTGACTCGTCCAGAATTTGTCCGGCCAATTCTCCATGAGCCGAGGTTGACAACATCGACCGCCAGCGATCAAAATCACCCATTAACATCCCAAGAGCAGCCCCAACTTTGGCCTTAAGGACACCGGCAGCCAGCATATCCTGTGTTGCATTTGTCATGGGTTGGTTTTTGCGCCGCGCCTCTTCATGAATAGATTTAAGCGTAGCACCACCAATGCCGCGCTTCGGAACATTTACGATTCGCTCGAAAGCAAGATCATCGGCAGGTTGCACTACAACGCGGAAATAAGCCAGAGCATCACGGATTTCCTGACGTTCATAAAATCTCGGCCCGCCGAAAACACGATAAGGAATACCCATCTGGATAAAGCGTTCTTCAAACTCGCGCATTTGGAATCCTGCGCGAACCAGAACGGCAATCTGTTTTAAACGGACTTTTTTATGCTGCAGAGATTCAATATCTTCGCCAATAAAACGGGCTTCGGCCTCACCATCCCAAAGACCTTGAACACGGACTTTTTCACCATCTTCATCGTCACACCATAAAGTTTTTCCCAATCGCCCTTGGTTATTGGCAATCACGCCGCCAGCCGCCCCAAGAATATGTCCGGTTGACCGGTAATTTTGTTCAAGACGAATAATACGGGCATTTGGGAAATCTTGTTCGAATTTCAAAATATTACCGACTTCTGCGCCACGCCAGCCATAGATAGATTGGTCATCATCACCGACGCAGCAAATATTATTGGATCCTTGCGCGAGTAACCGCAGCCATAAATATTGGGCAACATTGGTATCCTGATATTCATCGACCATGATATATTTAAAACGACGGTGGTAATCGGCAAGAATTTGAGCATGGTCAGGATGACGCAGAATATGGATGACATGCAATAAAAGATCTCCGAAATCACAGGCATTTACACCGCGTAACCGCGCCTGATAATCTGTGTAAATCCCTTGCATCTGACCATGGGCAACATCACCGGCCTCGCGCGGGGTAATATCGCTGGGGGATAATGCCCGATCCTTCCAACGGTCAATCATCGACATGACCATTTTGGGCGGATTCTTTTTCGGGTCGATATGACGGGCTTCCATGATTTGCTTAATCAGGCGCATCGTGTCATCTGGATCAAGAATAGTAAAAGAAGAGGTTAGCCCCACCAATTCTGCGTGCTTGCGCAACATACGCGCAGCCAAAGCGTGAAATGTTCCAAGTGCCCACCCTTCGACAGGAGCGCCACCCAACAGTCTGGAAACGCGCTCCTTCATTTCGGTTGACGCTTTATTGGTAAATGTCACCGCCAGAATTTGCGAAGGAAAAGCACGCCCTGTCTGGATAAGATGTGCCAGCCTTGTGGTTAAAACACGCGTTTTTCCTGTTCCCGCACCGGCCAGAACCAAAACAGGACCCTCCAGAGCTTGTGCGGCTTCAAGCTGAACATCATTCAACCCTTTAAAATAAGGAGGAAGAGAGGAAGAATGCGGAGAATGCGGTGCTGTCATCATGAACAAGAGAATAGGCATTTTCGTATGAATTGCAATATTTGCGGGGGTATCTTTCCCTTTTAAGCGTTTTGAGTTAAGTAAGAATAAGAAAAGAGGAAAAATATGGCACGACTTATGACGATGATAGTAATGGCATTTGTAATGACGGTCTTTCCGGTAATGGCTCAAGCTGCCCAGCCGGAAGAAGTCAAAAAGGCCGAAGCCTATTTTGCCAATTTAAAAACTGCTCAGGCAAGGTTTGTCCAGACTTCTGCCGATGGACGTCAACAGCGTGGAACATTTTATCTGTCCCGTCCTGGAAAACTGAGATTCCAGTACGATGCCCCGAATGATGATTTTGTGGTTGCAGATGGAATTTTCATCTATTTTTATGACGGGCAAATGAAACAACAGACCAACGCTCCGATCTCTCAGACTTTGGCTGATTTTCTATTGCGCAAGGATTTAAAATTAAGCGGGGATCTGGCTGTCACAAAGATCATGAGGTCTGGCGAATTGGTTCAAATTTTTTTGGCACAAACAGACAGTCCGGAATCCGGAACATTGATTCTGGGTTTCAATGAAAATAAATCAGGGGAATTGAATTTAAAAAAATGGAGAATTGTTGATGCCATGGGAAATATAACCGAAATAGAACTGTTTAATGTCCAGTCGGGCGTGAAGTTCAAAAACAAAACTTTGTTTGCCTATCACGACCCTGAGCCAAAAGGCTACAACAAGTAATCTACTCTGATCTGACTTTATGATCGGCGATTGATGTAATATTGTCCGGAGCTATTTCAGCGCCGAGTTCAGGAGAAGACAGAACACGGGTGGTATTTTCAATGGCTTCGGCATCCGGCAATTCCTTACCGCCTGTCGGCACTTGCAAATCTTTAAACTTGCGCAAAGTTGGAAGCACAGATCCATCCAAAGACCCCACGGCCTTATTATAATTCTCGACTGAACTGTTCAGACTGCGACCCAATTTGGTCATGTGTTCTCCAAAAACAGACACGCGGCGATACAACTCGGAACCAAGCGTCGCAACAGTTTGAGCTTCCTCAGCAATTTTTTGCTGCTGCCATCCATACATCACAACGCGCAACAAACCCATAATCGTTGTTGGTGATGCCAGAATAATATTGGAACGGGATGCGTCTTCCAACAAAGATTGATCTTGTGAGACAGCCAAAGAATAAAGACTTTCAGACGGTAAAAACATCACAACAAATTCAGGACTGTCAAATTGTCTCCAGTAATCTTTAAGGGATAGGGATTTTAAATGGTCACGAACTTTTTGACTAAAATGCACCAAAGAATTATTTTGTTCGGCAGTCCCCTCTTCATCCATCATTTGCCAATAAGGATCAAGTGGCGTCTTTACATCAATCACAATCTGGATGCCATTGGGCAGTGTCACAATAAAATCGGGTTTCTGGGGCACGCCGTCCGCAATCACAGATTTTTGAGTGGTGTAATGAACGCCTTCAATAAAACCGATCAATTCGAACGTACGCTGTAACTGCATTTCACCCCAGCGCCCACGCGCGGTAGGATTACGCAAAACATGAACAAGGCTTTGCGTTTGTTCGCGTAAGTAACGCTGGTCTTCTGAAAAATTCTTGAGCTGGGCTTCAAGACCCGCTCCGGCTCTGCCAAGCGTCTCGATTTTTTGTTCCATATCTTTCAGGCTTTGCCCGATCGGATCAACAAGGTCGGCGATCGATTTCTGACGGCGCTCCAGATCAAAAGACCCTTCCATTTGGGCTTGACGAAGTTTTTCTTGCGCCAGCATTAAAAACTGGTCTTGTGATTTTTTGAGAGAATCTTGCGCCATATCATCAAAAACGCGGGTCATTTGGGTCTCAATATCCCGCGCACGGGCAAGTTTAGGCCATAACACGGCAAATAAAATGAGAAGGCCACCTAAAAAGCCTAATCCAAGGGATAAAAGATCAAGTGTAAAAACAAATTCCATGTGTCAACCTTACCATTCCACAAAAAGCTTCGCCATGTTAAACTAGAAAAATGAACACACAAAATGGAAATGCCTTTCTGTATATTCTGATTGCAGTCATCTTATTTGGCGCATTGATGTTTACAATTTCGCGGACAAGCAATCAGGAAAATTCAACCTCCGAACTGGATGCCGGGCGGGTAGCGGTTGCGGCTAATGAAATTTTGGGCTATGCGGCGTCGGCATCGAATGCCATAACGCAAATGCAGGCAACTGCGGTTTCAAATGATAACCTCGATTTTATGCTTCCGAGTGATACAGATTTCAATACCGATACTGTGCCGCGTCCGAACATCTATAAAGTATTTCATCCTTCTGGAGGGGGGTTGAGTTATAGAACCTTACCCAAAGATGCCGAAGCCGACGATGCAGCAGGGCTTGATCCTGGTTATTATATTGGGCGTTTTAATTCTGTGGAATGGACACCATCAACCACACCGGATATTTTGTTTGTGGCCTATGAAATTAGCACACCAGTCTGTCAGGAATTAAATCGCAAACTGGTAGGAAGTACCACAATTCCGGCAGTGACGGGAGAAACATCAGAAAACTTATTCATTGACGACCAGTTGCATGCGGGAACCAATGCAGATTTCAATGTTGCAAACTGCGCTGCCTGTGAAGAAAAACCTGCTCTTTGTATTAGTGTATCTAATGGTATCGATGATAAATACGTATTCTATTCTATTTTGGAAGCGGAATAATTTTTAGATCAAATCAAGAATCATTTCCTGTAACTCTTCGATTCCTGTTTTTTTCCATGAGCTAACAGGAAAGGCTTCCGGAAAAGCGGCGGGATGTTTTTTTAGCTTTTCTTCGATAAGCGCCTTGGTTGCCTCAAGATCTGCTTTTTTAGGCTCATCGGCTTTGGTTAAAATAATGCGATAAGAAACAGCTGATTGATCGAGCATTTTCATCATTTCTAAGTCGTTTTCTTTTAGACCGTGACGGCTGTCAATCAATAAAAAAACCACACGTAAATTTGGACGGCCACGCAAATAATCGCGTAAAACTTTATTCCAGTTATCTTTTAGGGATTTTGAAACCTTAGCATATCCGTATCCGGGCATATCAACCAACCAGAAATGGTCACCAACATCAAAAAAGTTGAGTTGTTGCGTGCGCCCCGGAGTATGCGAGACGTGAGCAATTTTACGCCCCATAACAGCATTGATAAGCGATGATTTCCCGACATTGGATCGTCCGGCAAAAGCAATCTCCGGAATATGGCTGGGAGGCAATTGAACGAGATTGGCAATCCCCAAACGGAAATCACAAGAGCCACCAAAGACTTTGCGGATGATCGGGTTGTCGCTCATTCCTTTGATTTATCCTCATGAGTTTTATCCGCTTTTGATTCTTCTTTTGATGATTCAGCAGCTTCAGCATCTTTTTCTTCTTGAATGGCACCCAGAACTTTTGCGGTCTCTTTTTTATGAGACTCGTGATGTTCTCGCGCAGCATCAGGAGAAAACAGATAAATCGGAACACCCATCGAACGCATAATAAAGGCTTGCTGGATAACAGAAAATAAATTCGAGAACGCCCAGTAAATAACAAGGGCTGATGCAAAATTTGATAGCATATAGGTCATCAGCCACGGCATGTAGTTTGCAATATCACGTTGAATCTGATCTTGAGGGGGTGGATTGAATTGTTTTTGGATTAACAACATCGCAAGCATCAAGAGTGACCAAGGGCCAATCATCATAAATGTTGGAACATCAAACGGCAATAAACCAAAAAAATTAAAAACTGACAATGGATCATGGGCAGACAAATCCTTGATCCATCCAAAGAATGGCGCATGACGCATTTCAACAGCAATGGTAATCACTTTATAGACAGCAAAGAAAATAGGAATTTGTAACAACAAAGGAAAACATCCGGCCATCGGATTGACTTTTTCTGTTTCGTATAACTTCACCAACTCTTGCTGTAATTTTGGTTTATCACTTCCGTATCTGGCTTTGATTTCCGCCATTTTGGGGGATACTTTACGCAAAGCCGCAAAAGAACGGTAGGATTTGTTGGCCAACGGGAAAACCAGTGCGCGAACAACGACAGTCAAAAGAATAACCGCCACGCCAAAATTTCCTACCAATCCGTACAAAAAGATCAGGGTAATATAAAGAGGCTTGGTCAGAAAATATAAAACCCCAAAATCAACAGCGAGATCAAAGTGGCGTAGGGACAATTCATCCTGATAGTCGGAAAGCAAAGAAAGTTTCTTTGCGCCAATAAAAATATGACTGGTATCTTCGATAGTTTTATTTGGCTCGACAACCATTTCGTCGCCCCGCGCATCAAGCTGATACAAGGGCATATTTTTATCTTTTTTATTTGGCACCATTTGGAAACGATAAGTGTGCATGGACATTTGCGAAGGGATCACTGCAGACAGCCAGTATTTTTCCCCAAATCCGATCCAACCGTTTAAGGCGCTAAATGTTTGGACAGGTTCGTCTTCCATGTCTCCATAGGAAATTTCATGCATTTCATCGCCGATATAACCGAGCGGCCCTTCATATCCAACACCTTTTTCAAAGCCATGAGGAACGCCACGACGGGTAACGGCAGAATACGGGTAAAGGCTGACAGCCTTATTGGTTGAATTGGTAACGCTTTGGGTAACACTGATTAAGAAATGTTCATCAATCGAATAAGTCAAACCAAAAGTCAGGCCTTGCCCGTTCGACCATTGAAAAGTTACAGGATGGGAAGGAGATAATGGTGCATCACTCCCTTTGACTGACCATATAGTGTCAGGGCTTGGAACAAGAATTTTACTGTCTTTCGCCAACCAGCCACTTTCGGTGTAGTGGGGTTTTTCAGATCCGGACGGGGACATCATGACCACATGCTCGATATTTTCAAGCGTAACAAAGTGGTTTTTTAGAACAACATCATCAATGCGGCTTCCTTGAATCGCGATTGACCCGCTGATTTCAGGAGAATCAATAAGAATCCGTTTAACCTCGGCTAACCGTTCTTCGCGAGGTATAATCACATCTTCAATAGGAACAGCTTGCTCGCTTGCAATCGTTTGGGGAGTTTTCAGTTCAGCCATCTCACGGGCTTTTGTTGCTGCCTCAATCCGTGGAGCAAGAACAAAATGCTCGAATAAAAACCACAAAGCCATAGCTGCAACCGCAAAAATGATAAGGTTACGCTTGTCTTGTTGGTGCATTCCCCTAGGAGAATTCGGGGGGGAAGGTGGAAGTTGATTGGGTGTGAGGGGAGATTTCATCTCTCGTCTTGCTCCGTAGGGGTTATTAACTTTTCACTTGGTTTCGTAGAGTGCGCCTCGTTATAACGGAGAAGACGCGCCCACGCAAACCCTGTGTGGGATTCATTTTTGGAAATATGTTTGGGGGGAACCGGATCAATCCACGACCCCCGTCCCCAAGGAGCGCAGCGTAAAATGCGCCAGAGTGTCAGGCCAAACCCTTTGAAAAACCCGTGGATCAGAAAAGCTTCTTCGGCATAATGGGAACAGGTCGGATGAAAACGGCATTGATTTCCCAGCCAAGGAGACAAAATCAGCCGATAAAGGCGAATAAATCCCAATGCCAGCCGAATAAAAGGGTTTAAAGTTTGGTTATGATCCATTTTTAAGCAAATCAAGGCGTTTTAAACACCACACCATATCGCGCCTTAACTCATCAACCCCCAGCGTTAGGGCGTCACGTCGCGCGACAATCATATAATGCATACCCATTTGGGCATTGCGGGGCAAGATTTCAAGGGCAACGGCTTTAAGCCTGCGCCGCATCCGGTTGCGCAAAACAGCCTGCCTGGCGGTTTTTTTACTGGCAATAATACAAAACCCCAAAGGATCAGAAGAGGGTTCGTCCTGTTCGGTTGTGCCGTCACAATTGGCTTGGGGGATAACTTGTAAGGCAAAACCTTTTGAAACCCAACGTTTCTTGGTTTTGCGCAAAGAATCAAAAGCCGCCTGTTGAACGAGGCGGCTTGTATTTTCCAGATCGGCTTTGGTTGCTCTCATTGTCTTATTCATCCATCAGACAGCGGCAGACTCGCACCAGCTTTATAAAGTCGATGCGACTAAGCGCTCAACACTTTACGGCCTTTGGCGCGACGACGGGACAACACTTGTGCGCCATCAGCAGTTGCCATGCGCGAACGGAAACCGTGGCGGCGCTTGCGAACGAGGCGGCTTGGTTGATAAGTGCGTTTAGTCATAATAATTCTCCAGAAATTACAGTCTTAAATTCGTATTTTTTATCCCGAAGCGCAGTCTATAAAGAATTTGCTTGCCAGAGTCAACGAACTTATCCACAAAAAGTCGATAATTTCAATTCTTGAGCCATACAGGGTAAAAAACTCTTTTCTTTTCATAGTCTATCGCTTATTTTAACGGCTGGATTTATCCAAAACCTTCTAAGGATTTTTAATGTACGAAGATAATAACTGGACCCCGGTTCTCGGGGAGGAGCTTGAAGGCTTCATATCGCAAGTGAACCCTATTGATGGCAAGTATCAGGCGAATGCGGCAACCACCGAGGTTGGCTGGCGCCAATTACCATTTTATGAAAATGTTGTTTTGATACGGTTAAAAGACCGTAGCTGGGGGAAGCCTCGCCTTGCGGTCTACTTTCTGGCGGATCAAGGTACGTTATACCGCCTGAACGGGACATCGCCGCCGATTCATGAAGTGAATGCCAAAGCGCCGATTGTTGTAACGGAAGAAAATGTTCTCGAATATTTGCGCTTTTTCTGTTTTTTCGTTCGTGGAGAAGAAGGGCCGTTCTTGATCGCAGAAAATATGGACGATCCGTATATTCCTCAAACCGAAGATCCGAAGACACGAGCAGTTATTGAAGGAACAGTTCGTCCAGCCAGCTATGAAGGCCGTAACGAACAAGGTTATCTGTTGTGCGACGCTGTGGTTTTTTATTC
Source organism: Micavibrio sp. UBA5572 (assembly GCA_002425415.1). GTDB lineage: Bacteria > Pseudomonadota > Alphaproteobacteria > Micavibrionales > Micavibrionaceae > UBA1573. Next base: position 124,564 of record DIMG01000010.1, on the reverse strand, counting down.
CAATGCGTTATTTATCGCCAATTTCGCTGTTCAACCCACTGGGATGATCGAAATGTTGAGTGATGAACCGATCGCGGCCGATCTTCCGGTTAAAGTGGATGCACCAGTAAGCTGATTCGAAATAGATCAGAAATATATACCGAATAAGAAAACCCGCTCTTTAGGCGGGTTTTTGATTTCCTTATTCTTTTCCATTATTTCAAGGAGTATCAGGGACAACTTTATAATGACGACAAAACATCAGCCACTTCACCAACTGCCCAGTCAATCTGCTCTTGGGTAATAATCAAAGGCGGCGCAAACCGGATCGTGGTTTCATGGGTTTCTTTACAAAGCACGCCACGGGTTTTCAAGGCTTCACAAATTGAACGGGCAGAAACCTGATTGGTGTATATTTCCATACCGATTAACAACCCTTTCCCCCGTACCTCTCGGATCAGTGGGCTTTGTAAGGCTTCCAGCTTTCCTCGCAAATATTCTCCCAACTCGAAAGAGCGTTGGGAATAGTGATCGTCTGCGATCAAGGCAAGAGCTTCAAGGCCAATGGCTGCCGCAATCGGATTTCCTCCAAAAGTTGATCCATGTGATCCGGGCTCGAATACGTCCATCACATCGGCGCGTGCCAGAAAAGCAGATACAGGGTAAACACCACCGCCCAAAGCCTTGCCCAAAGTCAACCCATCGGGCTTATCGATTTCATATTGGAAACAAAAATCTTTACCAGTGCGGGATAACCCAGTCTGGATTTCATCAAGAATAAGCAAAACATTCTGGTTGCGACAAAGCTCTTGCGCACGGCGTAAATACCCGTCCGGCGGAATAATAATACCCCCTTCGCCTTGAATGGGTTCAACCAGAAAAGCACAGGTATCAGGCGTAATGGCACGTTCCAGAGCATCGTAATCCCCGAATGGAATGGAATCAAACCCACTTGAAAAAGGCCCAAATCCAGCCCTGTAATCGGCATCAGAAGAAAAGCCGACAATCGTCGTTGTGCGGCCGTGAAAATTACCATTACAAACAATAATCCGCGCTTTGTTGTCTTTTATACCCTTAACACGGTATCCCCAGCGTCGTGCCGCCTTGATTGCGGTTTCTACGGCTTCTGCGCCGGTGTTCATAGGAAGCATTCTGTCCATTCCCGTCACTTGGCAAAGCCTTTCGGCGAATTCACCAAGGACATCGGTATAAAACGCACGGGACGGAACACCAAGCTTTTCAACTTGGGTTGCCATAGCCTTGAGAATTCTTGGGTTGTGGTGTCCTGCACTTACGGCACTATAGGCACTCAGGAAGTCGAGATATTTATTCCCTTCGGTATCCCAGACCCAAACACCATCCCCTTTTGCCAGAACAACAGGCAAGGGATGGTAATTATGAGCCAAAAAACGGTCTTCGCGATCAATAACATCTTGTGGGGTCATCATGGTTAAATCCTTCCTCATTCTATAATCATCGTTTTTTTATGCACAAAGGGCAAGTGCTCTCTGGTTTTTTTATGCTGCACTGCCTAGAGTAACATCATGGTTAAATCAAAAAAGAGCGAAAGCGGCAAAACAGACTGCAAGAAAATCAACATGGCCTTGCAAGGTGGCGGGGCACATGGCGCATTCACATGGGGCGTTCTGGATGAATTTTTAAAGCAGGATGGCCTTGATTTTGAAGGAATCAGTGCAACGTCTGCAGGGTCAATGAATGCTGTCGTTATGGCGCATGGTTTAATTGCAGGAGGAAACGATGCCGCGCGTCAGGCTCTTGAAGATTTTTGGCATAAAGTATCCGAAGCCGGATCTGTTTTTAGTCCGGTTGCGCCCAACGCGTTTTCTTCTTCTTTTGTCTCTCCATTTTCTGCAATGGCTGATATGTTTTCAGCATGGCAAGGTGAATGGAATGAGGGTCGAAATAATGCCGCACATTTTATCAATCTCATGTCACAAAATATTTCACCCTATCAATTCAATCCGTTCAATATAAATCCGCTTTTAGATATTTTAAAGGACATGGTTGATTTTAAAAAGATCAGAACCAATAAAGATGTTCAGTTATTCATTACGGCCACTAATGTTCAAACAGGGGATGCGCGGATTTTTAAAACAGAAGAACTAACTGCTGATATGGTTATGGCGTCAGCAGCTTTACCCAATGTTTTTCGGGCGGTTAAAGTGGATGGTGATTATTTCTGGGATGGCGGTTTTGTAGGAAATCCGTCTTTATGGCCTTTATTTTACGAGGTTGATTCGAATGATGTTTTGATTGTGCATGTAAATCCTTTGGTGCGGAATGAAATTCCGAAAGAGGCACCAGAAATAGAAAACAGGTTAAATGAAGTGACGTTCAATGCGTCTCTTTTGAAAGAACTTCGCGCCATTTCATTTGTTCAAAAACTTTTATCTCATGATATGATAAAAGAAGAATATAAAAGCAAATATCGTGATGTTCTAATTCACGCCATTCGGGCTGAAGACGCGATGAGTGAGCTTGATCTCTCAAGCAAGTTTGACACCTCGTGGCCATTCTTGAAACAGCTACGCGATCAGGGGCAGCAGGCAGCAAAAGACTGGCTGAAAAATAACTATGATGCGATAGGTAAAAAATCGACGATTGATATTACCCGTGACTATCTTGAGCCACGCACAAAATCAAAAGAAACAAAATAATAAAGATGGAAAACATGAAATCAAAAGAACTTTTTCTTGTAGACGGGTCAGGATTTATTTTTCGCGCCTACCATGCCTTACCGCCGCTCACGCGCCCTGACGGAACACCTGTTGGTGCGGTGATGGGCTTTTGCAATATGCTTCATAAATTACTGACCTCGCATCCTGATGCCCATATCGCAATTATTTTTGATGCCGCCCGTCTTAATTTTCGCAATGAAATTTATGCGGATTATAAGGCGCACCGCCCACCCGCACCAGAAGATCTTGTGCCTCAATTTCCCCTTATTCGAGAGGCATCGGAAGCCTTCGGATTGCCAACAATAGAAATGGAAGGCTACGAAGCCGATGATTTGATAGCGACTTATGCCCGATTGGCAAATGACAATGGAATAGATGTAACGATTGTCTCATCAGATAAGGATTTAATGCAGTTGGTTCGTGATGGTGTGTCCATGATTGACCCGATGAAACAAATCACAATCGGCCGTGAACAGGTAATCGAGAAATTTGGAGTTCCTCCCGAGCAAGTGATAGATGTTCAATCTTTATGTGGTGATTCGGTGGATAACGTCCCCGGAGTTCCGGGGATTGGTATTAAAACAGCCGCGCAATTAATCTCTGAATATGGCAGCCTGGAAAGTCTTTTATCCCGTACCAATGAAATCAAGCAACCCAAACGCCGCGAGGCTTTGGAAACAAACGCTGAACTGGCCAGAATTTCAAAACGGTTGGTTACGCTGATGAATGATGTTCCGGTGACTGTTCCTGTTGAAGATTTAATCCCAACAGAATTATTTTCCCCGACACTGAAAGTCTTTTTGGAAACGCAAGGATTTAAATCATTGGTGGCTCGTTTGCCTTTTGCCAATAACAACGGACAAGCATCAATACCAGCGACAACACCAGAAACATCATTATTATCTCCATCCTCTATACCACAAAACCATGACATCATAAATCAGGATTATGTCTTGATTATGACGGCAGACGAATTGAAAGAATGGATACAAGATGCCACTCAAACAGGGTTTTTGGCTTTTGACACTGAAACAACCGGATTAACGCCAGCATTGGCGGAACTGGTTGGAATTTCACTGGCTACACGCGGGGGTCGCGCTTGTTATGTTCCACTGACCCACGGAAAGAAAGCCGATCTTCTGGGAATGCAGGATGACACGCCGTGCCAAGCACCGATAAAAGAAATAGTATCTGTTCTGAATCCATATTTCAGTGATCCATCAATTTTAAAAATCGGACATAACGCAAAATATGATTTGCAAATGTTATGGGCAGTAGGTTTTAAGAACATCACACCTTTGGATGATACGATGATGCTGTCTTATGTGGTGGATGGATCGAGTCATGGACATGGCCTTGATGAATTGGCGCTAACATTTTGTGGTCATAAAATGATTTCCTACGATGAAGTAACAGGAAAGGGCAAGGGAAGAATTTCATTTGCCGAAGTTCCGATTGATAAAGCCTGCACTTACGCCGCTGAAGATGCGGATTTGACATTGCGACTTCATGAAATTTTTAAGCCGCGGATCGCACAGGAAAAAATGGCCAGTATTTATGAAGATATAGAGCGTCCGATGATTCCGGTGATTGCCCGTATGGAAGAAAAAGGCATCAAGGTTGATCGGAGTGTTTTGCGATATTTATCACAAAACTTTGCCGAACAGATCGCAAAGCTTGAAGATAAAATTTTTGAACAGGCCGGTCATAAATTCAATGTTGGTTCTCCCAAACAACTTGGCGTGGTTTTGTTTGATGAAATGGGATTGACGGGAGGCAGTAAAACAAAAACCGGAGATTGGTCAACGGCGGCAGATGTTTTGGAAAAATTGGCGACAGAAGGCCATGACTTTGTCGAAAAAATTCTGGATTGGCGGCATTTATCAAAATTGCGTTCGACCTACACCGAAAGCCTTCAAGAAGCCATCAATCCAAAAAATGGTCGTGTTCACACGTCTTTTTCCATGGCACTAACCAATACGGGGCGTTTATCGTCGTCCGACCCCAATTTGCAAAACATTCCTATTCGGACGGAAGAAGGCCGCTTGATTCGCACCGCCTTTGTGGCAGATGAAGGCCACGTTCTGCTTTCGGCAGATTATAGCCAGATCGAATTACGACTGGTTGCCGAAATGGCCGGAATCGAATCGTTGAAATCAGCTTTTATTTCGGGTGAAGATATTCACGCGCGGACGGCCTCGGAAGTTTTTGGCATAAAACTGGAAGAGGTGACACCGGACATTCGCCGCAAAGCCAAAGCGATCAATTTTGGCATTATTTATGGAATTAGTGGATTTGGGCTGGCAAAACAACTGGATTGTAGTATCTCGGAAGCCGCCGCTTATATTAAGACATATATGGAAAGATTTCCGGAATTGGAAAATTTCATGGAATCGCTAAAGACCGAAGCCCGCCAAAAAGGCTATGTAAAAACAAAATTTGGCAGAAAATGTGTAATTGCGGGGATTGCCGATAAAAATCCCGCTCGCCGTAATTTCGCGGAACGTCAGGCTATTAACGCTCCATTGCAGGGAACGGCAGCCGATTTAATCAAAATGGCCATGATTAGGCTCGATAATCGCATAGAAAGCGAAAATTTGCCCCTGAAAATGCTGTTACAAGTGCATGACGAGCTGATTCTGGAGGTTCCAGAGGGAAAGGCCGAAGAAATGGCGGCCTTGGTAAAGCGGGAAATGGAGCAAGTCGCCAGATTTTCCATTCCACTATCGGCAGAGGCTGGATGGAGTAAAAACTGGGCGGAAGCGCACTAACTTCTAAAAAACACCCCAGAAAAACTTTCTGTTTTGTTTTCCGTGTGTTATCCTAATAGAAGGTGTCTCAATTATGGTATTTTGGCAGGCGGTCGGGGTATGAAATCTTATTTTTCCAGACTTTCGTCGATGGGAATTGCGTCAGGAGTTAAAGCGGTTTTGCAAAAAACGGTTCTTTTGGCTGCGAGTACAGCATTGCTAACCATGTCTTTTTCGAACCGTTCATCCGCAAATTATAACGTCATGCCATATTACAATCCGATTTGTAATTGCTGCGTGAGTCCCGGCACGGTAATGAATGAAATTTTCACGGGAACGGGGCTTTGGACATCGCAGGATGATTTTCAAAATGACTTCTATGTGAGCGATTTGTTTGACAAAAAGGTTGAGCCAGCCTTGCAGGAAATGACAGACAACTACCGGAATGCAATCGTAGCCTATCCAATGATGATTGGTGCGTTTATAGACGGACAAGCCACATTAAATTCTTTGTCCAGTTTGCAAAAACTTAATGCCAGAGCCATGAACAGCCATCAGGTCAGCGACCAGATTTGTCGGTTCGGAACATTGACCAGGTCTTTGGCGCTCAGTGAAGATAAAAGCAGAACTGTCCAGATTGGGTTGATGGAGCAAATTCAGGCTCGACAGTTGATGAAAGATAACATGAATGCCGGAGATGCGTCAGGGGACGGAACGACAATCGGACGATCGGCGGACAAAATTGGCCGTTGGAAACAATTTCAGGAAAAGTTTTGTGATGCAAGCGATCTGAACAGAAGTTTGGATGGTAGCGTAACAGCTGGCGCAGCAGAAAAATGTAATGCGACATCGGATGTACAGCAAAACCGTGACATTGATCTGACCAGAACTTTACAGGTTCCGAAATCGTTGGAATTAAACTTTGCAACGGGTGCGGCAACTCTAACAAAAGATGAAGAAAATATCATTGCTCTGGGTGAAAATCTTTATGCGCATGATTTATCCGTCAATCTGGGGCGGTCTGATATTGCTGGTTTGAAGCAAAACGCAAAAGATGAACAGATTCGTAAATTGTTTGATTTTAGATCTCTCGTTGCCAAGCGAAGCGTGGCCGCGAACTCCTACGCTGCTCAGGCTGGTATGAAAGCCGAGGGTGGATCGGAGTCTAAAAAATACATGGAAAGCCTTGCGAAAGAATTAGGGCTTTCAACGTCAGAGGATCTGAAAGCACTCTTGGGCGAAAATCCAAGCTATTACACTCAAATGGATTTCTTGGCAAAACGCTTGTACCAAACTCCAAAATTTTACGCCAATTTGTATGATTCCCCGAATAATGTCGGGCGTCAGCAAACGGCAATGAAGGCAATATCCTTGATGCAGGATCGTGATATTTTTGAAAGCTTGCAGCGTTCAGAAATGTTGCTCTCGACATTGATGGAGATCTACGTTCTTAAAGAACAGGATCGCTATTTTGGCAAGGGGATAAAAAATTAGGATGAAAAAGCCGGTCAAAATAAAACAGTTTATTTTAGGTATTCTTGCTTTTGCTCTCGTAGTGAGCTCTTCAACCTCTGCTTATGCGGCGCGGTGCAGATGTTGTAACTGTATATGCCCATGGTTTTTGAATTGTTGTAAAAAACCGTCAACAAAAAGCATGATAAAAAGCGCATTCGATCAATATCGCTCCACTTTCGTTATGAATTCTTATTATAAGGATCAGTTTGAAGATAAAGGCGCGATGCCTTTGACCGATGACGTTCGAAATCTTTGGATGGGTTCGGCAATGATGGTTGGCTCCTTTCTGGATGGGTACACAGAAAATGCAGCATTGGCACAGTTGCAATCCGCAAATGCCAATTCAATGAGAGATCATGCCGTGAGTGATTCGATTTGTAAATTCGGAACATTGTCACGAAGTCTGGCAGCAACAGAAGCAAAAATGAACGTCCAACAAACGATTATGAGTGAAATAGGCCTGTCCAGAAATCTGGGAACGCAATTCAATATTGCTTCAACGGGACGAGGACGGGATAACCAGAGTCGCTTATTCTCGTTTGTGTCCTATTATTGCGATACAAGCGACAACAACCGAGGTCTTGGATCGATTTGTAAGGCTTCGACGTCTCCGACAGCGCCACGGGATGTTGAATATAACAGGGATATTGATTTCACAAGAACGATAGAAGAAAAGGGAACTCTCAATATTAACCTGACCGACAGCACATTGACACGCGATGAAAATGCAGTGGTTTCGTTGGGAAATTTCTTGTATGGCCACCGTCAGGACACGGACAGAATAAGCCCCTCCGCTCTTTCAGAGGTAAAAGGATCTGCTGCGCGCTATGCTTTGGTTCGCTCGATTACAGCAAGACGTGCGGCGGCTCAAAATACCTATAACGCGATTGTGGCAATGAAGTCTGGTGGAAGTGGCCAATCAAAAGCCTATATGCAAAAAGTTCTTGAGCGTCTTGGTCTGCCAAGTGATGACATCTCTAAATATCTGAATGGAAAATATTTGGGAACACCAAAGGCTGGGTATGATAAAGAGCAAGATCCGAGTTACTATGCACAAATGGAAATTCTGACCAAAAGACTTTATCAGGATCCTGCCTTTTACGCGAATTTGATGGACACAAAGGCCAACGTCAAAAGAATTTCAGCGTCTCTGGAGGCCATGGATTTGGCGCAAACCAGAGATATATATAAATCTGTATCCAGATCGGAAATGTTGATGGCTTTATTGCTGGAACTTGAAAATAGAGCGCATGGCGAAAAAGTCGAGGCAAACCTGTCGACTGAAATAAAACAACGATAAGGGAGTGGTGGCGATGAACAGGACAAACGACACAAAACAAACCCACAAAAGCCAGAGAGATGATATGGCATTACAGAAAAATATAGGACAAAAACCGCAAGCGAAGACAGTTCTTACGTTTGCATTGGCATTTATCGTACTTATGATGCCGTATCACTCGGCTATGGCATGTGGCGCGTGCACGGATTGCGGAACATGGCAGTCTTATATAACGCAGGAAATGAATACTCATAAGAGCTGGATGACGACGGAATGGTGGGATGCAAAACTTAAACCGGCCATGCAAGGCAATACGGATGTATCGCGGAACTCGATTGTTGGCGCAGCAATGATGATCGGTGCTTTCTTAGATGGAGAAAGCGAATTGAATAGCCTGCGTGCTCTTCAGGAATTGAACGCGCAAACTTTAAATGACTATTCGGTTAGTGATTCGATCTGTAAATTTGGAACCTTGAGTAGATCTTTGGCTCTGTCTGAAAGCAAAGGACGCGTAAACCAGATAGTTTTATCCGAACGCTCGCAAAACAGACAATTGGGTCATGACAACATGGCGTCCGAAGAGGGGGCTCAAAAAGACCGGATGGCGAGATATAAACAATTCACCTCTACATTCTGTGATCCGGATAGCTATGGTAGCGCCATGAAAGAAATTTGTAGTACTCCGCCATCGGATAAAACACAGAATATGGATGTGAATTATACAAGATTGGTTGATGCTCGTAAAACACTCAATATTGATTTTTCCAGCGGAGCTGCCGCAACTGATGATTCAAAATCCGTTATTGCTCTGGCGAACAACCTCTATGCCCATGAAGTTCTGGAACGCATGAATCCAGGAGGTCTACAAGCAAAAGACAATGTGGATAACCGATCAACATATTTGGATCAACGCGCAATTGTGGCGAAACGGTCAGTTGCCGAAAACTCGTTCAATGCGATTGTCGGGATGAAATCATCCGGAGCGACAGGATCAAAAAAATATATGCAAAAAGTATTAGAAAAATTGGGTCTGGATGCAACAAATTCTTTGAAATATTTAGGGGATAATCCGAGTTACGAAGCCCAAATGGAAGTGCTGACGAAAAAACTTTATCAAGACCCTGCTTTTTATGCGAACTTGATGGATACACCGGCAAATGTTGAACGTCAGTATGCTGCCTTACAGGCTTTTGGCCTGATGCAGCGCAGGGATATTTTTGAAACAATTTTACGCTCCGAAATGTTACTTTCGACGATTCTTGAAATGGAGATTTCAACTTATCAGGATGATGTGCAAAACCAACAGAACCAATAGAAGAGTATAATGGCAATCAATTGGTTTGAATTGAAATAGATGAAAGAAAACGCATGATGACATGCATGGCAAAAACATATGAATGGATGGGCTCACGGCTATTGACGCTTCTGTGTGGTGCTCTGGTTTTGTCAATGGGAACGACCTCTTCTCTGGCGTCCAATGTGCCGGACGATCAAGGAGCATTGTTGGAGATTAAGGGAACAGGGGTTAGCCCGCATTCGAGTATTTCGTTAAGCTCGGGAAAGGGGCAGAGTGTTGTCACGCAGGCCGATAAATATGGAAATTTTGTTTTTTCCAAACTCCGCTATTATTCATTTGTTCCACTTAGCTTGAAAATTGCCCTACCCGATCAAAGTTCCGAAACGATAGTGGTGGGACGCTCTGTTTTGGACATTGATCTTGACCCATACGGCTCCTTGGTATCGTTTTCGGGGAAGATTTCTCCGGCGGGAAGCGTTGTGGTGAATGTGGATGGTATAGAAACAGGATCGGGAATAGCAGGACAAGGTGGAGAATTTGAAATCCAGATGACGGCTCCCTTGGAGTTGGCTGATGGAACCTCGAACATTATGGCTAGCATTATAAATCTTGGCGAAGCGTGCTGCCCATCGATGATGATTCCGGTCACTCCGGTGCAACTTCAAATTTCGAGTATCGGTATAACGGAACCTCAAAAACAAGTTATTCCAGATGCAAAGAAACCGATTTATGCTCCACCGTCACAAAACAAGGCTGGTCAAAAAAAATCAAATAAAACAGGAACACCTCCCTCTACCCAGCCTAACAGCAAAGAGCCGGTAAAAAAATCGCCAGCCCCTTACATGATTTTGGGAACATCTGAAATCAGCGTCTCGGTTGATTTACCAATACGGAGTGAAGCCGTAACCTTCCCTGATGCCACTTATGACTCGACATGGGTTGGTGGTGTAAAACAATGGTCGGATCAGACGCGCGATGCAATCGTTGACCAAGCCATGATGATCGGAGCGTTCATAGATGGCCGGAGCACTAACGCATCATTGTCACTTCTGGGGAAACTGAACGCCAGAGCTCTTAATAATTATCAACCAAGTGATACAATTTGTAAATTTGGAACATTATCGCGTTCTCTTGCAAGCAGTGAAACGCTTCTGGATGTGAACAAGAAAGTTTTCGGAGAAATTATCTTTGATCGAAATTCTCAGGCAAAGAACACACTATACGGTGAAGCGTCACGCGGCATGATAGGAAATCTGAACGACTTTAAAACAAAATATTGTGAAGAAGTTGATGGCGGTAACGGGCTTGCGGGGTATTGCAATTCTGCAAAATCCACGCCGGATTTGTTTTTCAATCGTGACGTAGATTTTACCCGCGTATTTGACGTGCCTTTAACATTGGATGTGAATTACAGTGACAGTACACTCACGGATCAAGAAGAGATGATGATTGCTCTGTTCCAGAATTTGTCACTGCGCGATCCCGACTACGGAATGGAAAGTGGTCAAAGCCTCAAAAAGCAGAGAAAAACGGATGATTTTCAGGACTTGAATCAAATTCTGGCTGTTCGCCAATTGGTTGGAAACACATTTGCAAATCAGGTTGCGATGAAATCAAAAGGAAATGGAGCCTCATCTTCTTATATGCAAAAAGTTCTGACTAAGCTTGGATTAACATCGGCAGAATCCAAAAAACTGATCGGGGATCAGCCAAGCTATTACGCTCAAATGGAAGTATTAACCAAGAAACTTTATCAAGACCCTGCTTTTTTCGCTAATTTATACGACACCCCAGAGAACGTAGATCGTCAAAAAGTTGCAATGATGGCTGTGAGCTTGATGCAGGAACGGGATCTTCTTGATTCATTAAAGCGTAAAGAACTTCTTTTATCAGGATTGCTGGAATTAAAAGTTAGTCATAAAGGTGCAAAATTGAATCAAGACGGCTCTGTGGCTGACGAGTAGCCTCTAACATACGAGCGTCACATGGATAAAGCTCTAATGCGTAAGCTTGATTTCGCCTAGAGCAAAAAGCCCTGTATCTTTTCTCTCGAAGACAATAACAGCTCCGGCTGAATCTTTTTCTGGCTGCCATTCGAATTTATAAGCCACTTCTTCGCCCATCCAGTCGGCCAAAGGCAGGATACGGGAAACAACGTGAAGATATTCTGATGTAAGCCCTTCGTTAGGGCCTGTGGAAATCGTAGTGGTCACAGGCTTTTTATACTCAATCAATGTCACATAGCCACGATCATTGAAATCTTTGATAGCGCCGAATGTCATCGCAGACAGTTGAATACTGTATTGGCGGGCATGTCCTTTCAGTTTATTGGGTGCCGCTACAATGTCCAGTTTTTGGGGGGGAGGAACATCTTTCCTTAGAATTTCTTTCAGCACCTTTTTGTGAAGATACCCTTTAATCGGATTTCTGCCATTTACAAAAATCTGTGGCGTGATGCGTGGTTCGCGCAGCATCGCAGAATAAAAAACCTGTCGATCGCGACACTGTGTTAAAGTCAAAGGATCGTCCCGAACAATCATTAACGAATTGATGTGGCATGATAAGGCAATCACATTTGTTTTTTTTATCAGGTCATTCAGGAATTGATCGGCAGGGGGGCAGTACATGCACCCGGGGTCTGAGAAAAGTTCGAGCAAAACAGGAGTATCACCGATCTCTGCATTCAAATCACGTCCTTCGAAAGGCCATGTATAACCGAAATAAAAACGTCCTGCCGCCAGACCATCTGGACTTTCCCATGCTGAAGGCGGGTTAGCCGCCAGAGAATGGGAGGGCGGAACAAAGATCAGGCCAGCCAAGGCCAAAGAAAGGCAAATAAATTTCATTCCATCAGATTATCAGGATATTGCTGAATCTTCCATACCCCGAAGTTCAAATTATCAAAGTACAATTCTCTCTTGTAGGAATTTCGAATGCATATTAAGAAACAACATGCCTATTGATTTACCCGTTTCATGGCAAGACGTCCATGTGCTTGCAAAGACACTATCCTTCAAACTCCGCGAAAGCGGTAAGGAATGGACGCGTGTTATCGCAGTAACACGCGGCGGCATGGTTCCTGCGTGCCTTGTTGCCCGTGACCTTGATATACGGATCATCGAAACGATCAGTGTTAAAAGTTATGACCACCAGTCTCAAACACAGGCCAAGATTCTGTATGCCCCCACCGATCTGGGAACTGGCAAAGGCTGCTTGGTTGTAGACGATCTCTCTGACACCGGAAACACTTTCAAGATCATTCGGGACATGCTTCCCGATGCAACTTATGCCTGTTTGCATGTCAAGCCGATGGGTAAGTCAATGACAGATGTCTTTGTTGTAGAATCAACACAAGACACATGGATCTATCTGCCATGGGAAGATCAGGACTTCCCCCCCATATCAAAGCATCAATCGGCACTCACCTGAGCTAAGCTAAGAAGGAGTATTCCCTCTTTAATGCTATCTTAAACTCATGATTATAAAATAGCAATATACTATTATATATAAAATAAAATATTTATATAGGAAATAAGAAGTGGGCAGTTGGTTTTTATTTGTAATTGGAGCCTTGGCGATTGTAATCGTGGTTTACAACCGGATTACAGCGTTACGGCAACGCCGACGCAACGCATTTGCCGACATCGATGTCCAGTTGGAGCAACGTTATAATACAATCCCGAATATGGTCGAAGTTGTCAAAGGCTACGCTGGACACGAACATAAGGTATTTAAGGAAGTGATTGAAGCGCGTACCGCCGTGAAAGATGCCTATGGTGTTGGTGAACAGAGATTCCAAGCAGAGGCTCAGCTGGGCAAGGTTTTGCGACAACTTTTTGCCTTGGTCGAGAACTATCCTGAATTGAAAGCAGACCAGAATTTTCTTTATTTGCAAAATGAGCTTTCTGAACTGGAAAGTAAAATTGCAGCCGCAAGACGATTTTTTAATGCGGCAACCGCAGAATATAATACGGCGATTCACCAATTCCCTGGAAATATACTGGCGAAATTATTCGGGTATTTTGAAGAACCTTTCTTTGAAATTGAGGCTGATCGTGCTGCAGAAGTGAAGGCAACCCCAAGCTTGAAAATGTAATTGAAAGGCTGGGGGCATGGCATTATCCAATAACGGGTTGACAACATCTAGATGGAACGCACGCAATAAATCTGTTGTACTGATGGCTTTATTTCCGCCGATTGTCAGCATTGCAGCATATTGGCAAATTTATTTCATCTATGTAGTTTTTAATCGTCGCGAAATGGCTTATGTCGCCCACCCGAACTTTACACCGCGCGTTGACAATGTTTTCTGGATGATCTTTCCCTTTCTTCTTTTGGCTTTGGCGATATGGTTTGTAGTCTGTCTGAAACAACACGATGAGATTATCGCAGGGCTCTTTCGTGCCAAAGAGATTGAAAGGCGTGACAATCCTGATTTGTACAATATGGTTGAAACTTTGGCGATCCAGTTGGGAAAATCAATGCCCGAGATTTTTGTAATCGAAACCTTTGCACGGAATGCCTTTGCCAGCACACTGAAAGATGGAACTGACCGGATTTATGTGACGACAGGTTTATTGGAGAGTTTGTCTCGGGATGAGGTTGAGGCTGTTCTGGCGCATGAATACGCCCATATATTAGGTGAAGACACACGCTGGATAAGCTTATCCATTATATTCACCAATATCTTTGCCGCCTTGCCGAATGCAACCACCAAGCACGATAAATTCGGAAATTTCAGTAGGATGAGTAAAGAAAAAATAGCAATAGATGTTCAGTTGTTCTTCCTCAACTTGATTTTTTTACCGATCTGGATCGGGTTTACAGCCATCTCCTTGGTTCGGTTGTTTATTATGTTTGAACGGGAGCATCAGGCAGACCTGATGGCAGTTGAGATAACAAAAAACCCTGATGCCCTGATGCGTGCCTTGATCCGGATTCACCGCCGCGCTCGCATTCCTCACATCTCCAGCGATGTCATGTTTTTATGTATTGATAACCCGAGGGGAGGATTTTTCGCAACTCATCCTAGAATGTTTAACCGTTTGCGTTTTATTGCCCGACAAAGTAATACGGAAATACCAGAGATTGAAACATCCAGCATGGCACCGATTCACAAGAGACTCGTAAAGAATAAGCTACTGGAAAGGGCATTTCGCCCCCGAAAAGGCAAGCCTGACAAGCCTTGGGGCTAGAGTTTGGCTCAAAAGATAAAAGAATCTCTTGATTCCAAGGGGGGAACCTGTGTATAACCCTTCGGTTCCCGGTATGGTTCTTGTCTGGCTAACAATCGGCTGCCTCGATGAGACTGTAATATCCGGATTTTTTGAACATATTCATAAGGAGAAGAAAATGCCGAAGATGAAAACCAAAAGTGCTGCAAAAAAGCGCTTTAAGGTGACAGGTTCTGGTCAGGTGAAATTTAAACCCGCCAAAATGCGTCACATGCAAATGAATAAACCCAAATCCATGAAACGCAAAGCCCGCAGTACGTCGGTCATGTCGGGAATGGACGGGCGCATTATTCTTGAAAATTTTCTGCCCTATGGTCGTAGAAAAAGCAAAGCCAACCACAACCCGGCGCCTGTCGTGGTTGAATAGAGAGGAAAAAGAAGATGTCCCGAGTTAAAAAAGGTTCTCCACGCGCTCACGCACGTCACGTCAAAGTTTTAAAACTGGCTAAAGGTTACCGCGGCCGTTCTCATAATTGCTACCGGATTGCCTTGCAGCGTGTTGAGAAAGCTTTGCGTTATGCATACCGCGACCGTCGTAACAAAAAACGTGATTTCCGCGGTTTGTGGATTCAACGGATCAACGCAGCAGCCCGCGAACATGGTATGACCTATTCCCGTTTCATGAACGGCGTTCATGTCGCAGGAATTGCAATTGATCGCAAGGTTCTTGCCGAATTGGCTGTGAATGATGCGGCTGCATTCAAATCAATCGTAGATCAAGCCAAAAAAGCAATCAAAGCGGCTTAATCCAAACGACAGAAAAAATTCAAGATGACCCGATCAGGGTCATTTTTTTTACCCAGATTGAAATGATTGGACGGGAAAGAATGATTGCCTTTTAGAAAATCAGGGCGATAATCATTCTATGAATAAAATAACATTTACGAGGTCATCATGTTTGTAGTTTTGGTCAATTACCTGAAGCCGATAGAAGAAGTCGAGCGTGTGGTTGTCCCTCACAGGACATATCTGGATGAGCTCTACGCGCAAGGAGTTCTGCTGGCTTCAGGGCCTAAAATTCCACGCACAGGGGGTGTTCTTCTTGCCAAAGGTATGGACAAACAAGAGCTGTGGGAAATGTTACAAAAAGACCCATTCTGCACACAAGGAATTGCCGAATACACAATGATCGAATTTGATCCGATCAAGCATAATCCCATACTGAAGAATCTGATTTAATGGCGTTAAATCTCGCTATTTTTGATTGGAACGGCACATTGATGGACGATGCGCAGGCCAATCTTGAGGGATGTAATGCCACCATGGCGGCGGCTGGTCGGCCTCCGATTACAATGGAACGATACCGCGAAACCATGGATTTTCCAGTGATCCATCTTTACACGCGCAACGGCATTGATACCGATACCTATCTGGCCAACATCAATCAGTATGGTCAGGTTTTTCTGGATAAATACAAAGAAGAAGCCAAATCGGCAGTCTTAAAATCCGGAAGCCACGATCTTCTGGATGCCTTGCTGGATGCAGGATTTACAACAATGGTTCTGAGCAACTATATTCAAGAAGAGCTGGAAAGCCAGATGGCCGCTCACCACGTTTTGCACAAATTCCACCATATTTGCGGCAATATCGATTTTGGCAACATTGAACATACCAGAATGACCAAATTGGGACGGCTGCAAACAATACTTGATGACAACAAATATGATCCGGCCAAGGCCTTTATTATCGGGGATTCTTTGGAAGAACCAGAAATCGCGCGTCATCTGGGCATGACATGCTTTTCAGTGACATGGGGGTGTGTTTCAACCGGACGCCTGGCGGCGGGAAATCCCGATTATATGGTGAACGATTTGGCTGAAGTCAGAGAAATTTTAAAAGTTTGAAATAACACGAAAAGCTATGATACAACGGAAAAACAAGAAAATTCGGGACGGTTTGTATCTAAAGGCTGAGTAAGGAATGGATTCCATTGTAAGATCGTTTGGGTCTGCATCCACGGCTGGGATGAGAAGGGGGGCTTCTCTTCCCACGCTCCTGTACCAGCTTATGAGCACCCCATCAAAATTTCGTCACCCGATATTTGCTCCTTATATGCAAGATCTGACTCAGAATTTAAGGCGTGGATTTTGCCAATCAAGCTACCGCGCCCTCGCAGAAGTTTATTATGGATTCCGTTCACTCAACACACGCCCTTCCGAACAGTTTGGGAAAATTTTACTGGATATAGCTTGCCAAGGGATGGAGCATTCCACGGCTCACGACATAACATCTGTGATGTCGTCGTTGGCCAGACTCGGGATAGAACCTCCTGATTTATTTTTGGAACAGATTCAAAAACGAGTGCCAGAAATTATAGAAACGTTCAGTCAGCGGGACGCCTGCAAATTTGTCTATGCCCTTGCTATTTTGGACGCGGTTGCCGAGCATTACAGGGGGCATGACCGTGTTCATGCGAACGAAATTTATACGGATGTAATCGCCAACAAAAAATTCTTAGACTATCTATACACAGCGGAAAGAATAGACCATCGTGGAATGGTGTCTCGTGCCAGTCTATGGTTTTCGCATCGGGCTCTTATGCCCATCCCTTTAGAAAAAAACAGGCGTTCTAATTCCGAATATGGTCTTAAAAAAATATTTAGAGCAGTGGGCGCAACAATAGTGCCATCCCTCTATATTCCCAAGTTGGATCACGTTGTCGATGTCAGTGCTCGTTTCCGTGAGGCACAGATTCATGCCGAGTTTGACGGACCAACCCACTTTGTAAAATCTTTTGATGGTCAAGAGTTGTTTCTAAATGGCCCAACAATATTTCAAACTGCTTTGGAAGCTCGGCATACTTCAAAATTATGCATGATTTTACGTGTACCGTTTAATGTATGTGATGCCCATAAACAAGAAGACAAACCTTTCTGGCATGGCGTTTGTCATCAGGTAGAACAGAAGGGGAAAGGCAGTCATTTGCTCTTACCGAACGGAAATCTATGTGTGATCGGGAACAGGACGAAGCGGCCGGAAAACACCCTACCTTCATCATTGTGTATAGCCGCAAATATTGGGGCAACACGCTTCGGCAGAAATTATTATGCATAATATGATTTATACGAACAAAACCTCTTGCCGCACCAGCCTCCATTATTTCCCGCAGAAATAAGCACAGCAGACTTGCGATTCTCACAAAAATCTTGCAAGAATATCCCCCTCAACGAGGAAAAGAATGGATACATCGGCACTTAAGAAAGAATTGGTTGAACTGGTCGAGGCTGCCAATGATATGGCAACGCTCGAAACGGTTCGTGTAACGGCATTGGGTAAAAAAGGGCGTATCACGGATTTGATGAAAACTTTGGGTGCCATGTCGCCGGATGACCGCAAAACAGCCGGTGCAGAACTAAACCTGTTAAAAGACGAAATTGCAGGACTGATTGATAAACAGGCCTTTCAATTGAAATCACAGGAAATGGATGCACGTTTGGCGCAAGAAACGCTGGATGTTACATTGTCTACGCGTCCTCACCGCAAAGGAACAATTCATCCGACCAGCCAGACTATGGAAGAACTGGTCACGATTTTTGCCGATATGGGATTCTCTGTTGCCGAAGGGCCTGACCTTGAAGATGATTTTCATAACTTCACAGCGTTAAACTTTCCGCTGGGGCATCCGGCTCGGGAAATGCACGATACATTTTATTTACCCAATGACGAACGCAAAGAAGGTGAAGCGCAAAAGAAATTGCTCCGTACGCATACATCGACCGTTCAGATTCGCTATATGCTGGAAAAAAAACCGCCGATTAAAATCATCTGTATGGGGCGTGTTTATCGGTCTGATTATGATATAACGCACACACCGGTCTTTCATCAAATGGAAGGTCTGGTTATTGATAAAGCAACCCATATGGGGCATCTCAAAGGCTGTTTAATGGATTTTGTCCGCAGCTATTTTGAAATTGATGACCTTCCGGTGAGATTCCGCCCGAGCTTTTTCCCGTTCACAGAACCCAGTGCTGAAATGGATATTGGTTGTTCGCGCAAAGATGGCGGGCTTAAAATCGGATCGGGGGATTCATGGCTCGAAATTTTGGGTTGTGGCATGGTGCACCCGAATGTCATCCGGAATTGCGGCCTTGATCCTGAAGAATATCAAGGTTTTGCCTTTGGGATGGGGATTGAGCGGATTGCTATGCTCAAATACGGCATCCCCGATTTGCGAACCTTCTTTGAAAGTGACACCAGATGGCTCAGCCATTATGGTTTTGATCCGCTCAACCGCCCTAACCGCGCGACGAAATAGAATTTAAAAGGACCGATGAAATGAAATTCACGATAGACTGGTTGAAAGAGTATCTGGAAACCACGGCAACATTGAATGAAATCGTAACCAAATTGACCGAAGTTGGTTTGGAGGTCGAAGAAGTTGAAGATCGCGCTACTCTTTTTGCGCCGTTTAAAGTGGCCGAAGTTCTGGAAGCCGATCCACATCCTGATGCCGATCGCCTCAAAGTCTGTCAGGTTAGAACCGAAGATGGTGTTGTTCAGGTTGTCTGCGGTGCGCCCAATGCCCGCAAAGGTATGAAGGCGGTCTTTGCTCCGTCTGGAACATATATTCCGGGTCTTGATGTGACTTTGAAGAAAAGCAAAATTCGCGGACAAGAGTCAAACGGCATGATGGTGTCCGAACGTGAAATGTGTTTGGGTGAAGATCATAATGGTATTATCGATCTGCCTGAGGATATAGCAATCGGAACGCCTCTTGCTGAGATTTATGGTCTCAATGATCCCGTCATTGAAATCAATGTCACGCCCAATCGCCCTGATTGTGCAGGCATACGCGGGATTGCGAGGGATTTGGCAGCCGTTGGCCTTGGAACATTAAAACCACTTCCAACGCAAAAAATTGAAGGGAAGTTCACTTCGAAACCAAACGTCACTTTGCACTTTGATGACGCCAATAAAGAGGCTTGCCCGCTTTTTATGGGACGTTTGATTAAGGGTATAAAAAACGGTCAATCACCAGAATGGCTTCAACAAAAATTAAAAGCCATTGGCCTGCGCCCGATCTCGACTCTTGTCGATATAACCAATTATTTTTGTATTGGCCTGTCGCGCCCGCTGCACGTTTTTGATGCCGATAAATTCAGCGGAGATATTCAGATCCGGTTGAGTAAAAAAGGAGAAACACTCGATGCTCTCAATGATAAATCCTATACGCTGGAAGATGGGATGATCGTCGTGTGTGATGACAGTGGTGTTCTAGGTCTTGGTGGGATTGTCGGCGGCACAGCAACGGGATGTGAAGAAAACACCACCAATGTTTATCTGGAATGCGCGTATTTCGACCCGATAAAAATCGCCCGCACCGGACGCGATTTGCAAATCACCTCTGATGCTCGCTATCGCTTTGAACGTGGCATTGATCCAGCCTTTACTGTTGACGCGATCGAACTGGCAACACAAATGATTTTGGATTTATGTGGCGGCGAAGCCGGAACGGTGATTAAAGCCGGAGACATTCCCGCCTGCACAAAAACCTACGCTTATAACCCGTTAAAATATAAAAAATTGATGGGCGATGATGTAGAGGAAAACGAACAAAAAAGAATTCTGGAATCTTTGGGATTTACCGTTTCCGCTGAATGGACAGTCACCACACCACCATGGCGGCCTGATATTTTCGGGGATGTCGATTTAATCGAAGAAATCGCTCGTATTCGTGGCTATGACGCAATTCCTGTTATCTCCGTGACCAAAGAGGGCGCGGTCGCAAAGTCCGCCGAAACATCGCGTGGAGAAAAAGCCCGTAAAGCACGAGCCTATCTGGCAACGGCTGGTCTTCAGGAATGTGTGACATGGTCATTTATGGCAGAAGATCTAGCGCATAAATTCGGTGCCAATGATCGCCAACAAGCAGCAAGGCTAAAATTGCTCAATCCGATCAGCTCGGAACTGTCTCAAATGCGCCCAAGCATCTTGCCAAACTTGATTGAAGCAGCCTGCCGCAATGCGGATCGTGGGCATGCAAATGCTGCTTTGTTTGAAGTCGGGCCAGTATTTTTTGGCGCGGATATACAAGAACAACCGATTGTGGCCTGTGGGATTAGAACAGGTGAATTAAACCCGAAACATTGGAGCAGCGCAGAAACGTCACGCAGCGTCGATGTTTATGATGCCAAAGCTGATGTGTTGCGTACGATCGAAGCCTGCGGAGGGCCTTCAGGCAATCTTCAAGTCAGCCGCGATGCCCCGCATTATTACCATCCGGGTCGGTCAGGGTCATTGCGTCTTGGTACAAATGTTGTGGCTTATTTTGGTGAACTTCACCCCGCTTTGTTGGGTGACATGAAAATGTCGGACGCCGTGGTCGGCTTTGAATTGTTTCTTGAAAACCTTCCGGAACAAAAGAAAAAAGGAACCGCGTTGTCTCTGGTTGATCTTCCTCAATTCCAGCCTATATCACGCGACTTTGCGTTCTTGGCCGATAGCGGTGTGGAAGCCGACAGCTTTGTTCGGGCAATTACCTCCGTGGATCGTACTCTGGTTACCAAGGTCGAAATTTTTGATATTTACACAGGCAAAGGAATTGATACGGGCAAGAAATCCGTGGCGATTTCTGTGACGCTTCAACCACGAGATCATACACTGACCGAGGCAGAAATTGACGGAATTTCACAAAAAATCATAGCCGTGGTCGAGCAAAAAACCGGAGCATCTTTACGCGGCTAAAATTTTATAAAGACATTTTTGAAATTTCTTCGGCCAAAAGGTCTTTTTTCGACAATTTTCCAATCATGGTTTTGGGTAAAGGCTGATCTCGGAATTCGATATGACGCGGCATTTCGATCCGTGAAATCTTATCTTCAAGGAATAACCTTAAATCTTCTTCCGTGAGGCTACGTCCAGCTTTAAGTTTGATCCACGCTTTGGGAACTTCGCCCCGTGCTGGATCTGTAACGCCCGCCACCACACATTCTTCGATTGACGGGTGCTTGTATATGGCTTCTTCGATCATGCGGGGATAAACATTATATCCGTTCACAAGAATCAGATCTTTAATCCGATCCACAATAAACAAATATCCGTCTTCGTCATATTCTGCGACATCTCCTGTTTTTAAAAACCCGTTTGCCATGACTTTGGCGGTCTCGTCTGGACGATTCCAGTACCCCTTCATCACTTGCGGCCCTTTAATCCAGATTTCACCGCGCGTATGTACCTGCGAAACAAGATCGCCTGTCTCGGGGTCATGAAGTTCAATAACAGTTCCGGGTAACGGCAATCCGATTGAACCTGATTTGTTGGCGCCTTCAATCGGGTTGGCGCAAGCAACAGGAGAGGTCTCTGTCAAACCATAGCCTTCTACAAGAACGCAACCTGTTTCGGATTCAAAACTCCGCTTCACTTCAACAGGCAACGGAGCACCGCCTGATATACAATACCGCAAAGATGTCAAATCATATTTTTTGATATTGGCATGGGCATTGATGGCATTGTAAATAGCCGGAACAGCAGGAAAGAAATGGGGGCGTGTCTTTTGGATCAACTCCAGCGTCTCATTAAGGTTAAAGCGCGGTGACGCAATAATTTCGAAGCCATAGCGCACACTCAAATTCAAAATTGTGGTCATAGCAAAAACATGAAAGAAAGGAATAACGGCCAACATTCGCTCTTGCCCCGGATGAACATCATGAAACCAACGGGCGCATTGTTCGACATTAGCGGTCAGATTGGCATGAGTCAGCATTGCTCCTTTTGGGACGCCAGTTGTTCCTCCTGTATATTGTAAAAGGGCAATGTCCTCGTCAACATTAATGGCGGGAGGTTGAAACCGCCCATCATTGCCAACCAATTGTTTAAAGAAAACGTGTCGGTCATCATTGGGAATTTTGGCTTGCTCGGATTTTTTAAAAAAGGAGAACAAGAAGTTTTTAGGAAAAGGAAGACTCGCAGAAAAAGGGCAGACAATAATCTGGTTTAGTCGCGTACTATGAAGCATTTTCTCAAGCTTATTATAAATCAGAGATAAATCAACAGTCACAATATAATCAGTCTGGCTATCTTCGATTTGTTTTGCCAACTCATCTTCTGCATAAAGAGGATTATAATTGACAATCGTTGCACCGGTTTTGGCAATAGCATAATAGGCAATCAGGAAATACGGACAGTTGGGTAAACACAGCCCGACCTTAACCCCTTTTTCAACGCCATGATCGTGAAGCCCTTTGGCCATACGATCAACAAGGTTGCCAATTTCTTCCCAAGTCCAACTTTTACCCATAAACTGGAAGGCAGGGCGGTTCGGAAAATTTTTGCAGCTAATGTCCAGATAATGATAAATAGGACAGGTCTGCAGTGCAGCATATTCTTGTATGTCCCATTGAATATTAGCAGGATATGAATTATTCCAAAAATGCTTGGTTTGAAGCACACTCGAACCTTTCCGAAGTCAAAATTGTTGCATGTTACAATAACATATACTTGCATTCTAACATCATTCGCTGGCAAAGTCATGACACGCTGCCGCAGCAAATTTGCAAAAAAATATTAGGGGTATAGTAAAACAAGCTGGACGCTATACTTTAGTTTATATTATACTTGCTCGGAAATTTACCTATCCTATATAGAATAAGAAAAGAAAAAGATTGTTATCGAATGCCCACTTTAAGTGAAGTTTCATTACAAGAAGAGCTGCCAGAGGTTAAGGCTAAGCTAAAATGGTTTAATGCGACGAAAGGCTTTGGGT
Organism: Micavibrio sp. UBA5572; assembly: GCA_002425415.1. Classification (GTDB taxonomy): domain Bacteria; phylum Pseudomonadota; class Alphaproteobacteria; order Micavibrionales; family Micavibrionaceae; genus UBA1573. Next base: position 101,110 of record DIMG01000010.1, on the reverse strand, counting down.
TTGTGATTCCCGAGGATAATCCGGTTGATGCTTTTTTACACATCACTCAGTTGCAAAAACTTGGTATTTTTGGTTTGGGCGAAGGCGCTGAACTTCTGTGCCGCGTTGAGTACAAAGAAAAGGGTGCGTATGTTGTCGAAATCACCAAAATTCTGTCTCGGGGAAAATGTGAACAAAACCTTATTACGGAAGACGAAGAGAATCACGGACTATTTTCAACCAAAGGAATGGTAAAGCTGTATAGCGAAGAAAAAGGCTATGGCTTTATTTTGCCTGATGATGGAATGAAGGATATTTTTGTTCACAAATCTTGTTTGGATCGGTGCGGTATCCACCAGATTGAGCCTGGCCAACGCGTTCGGGTGACGTTTAAGGCGGCGGAAAAGGGTCGTGAAGCGATAGAAGTCTCCATAGAAAACACCTTCTAGCTTTTTCAGATTTCTACAATGCATTTTGTGCAGAGCACTCCCTCTTGACCTCATGTCAAATATCATGTTTGCTCCCTGAATGTTAGGCAAAAGCTTAGCATATTTGCAGCACCATCAAAGGAGAATTGTTGTGTCGGCCATAGCCAAGAAGAAAATCCAGTCTACAAAGAAATCTTCCGTAACGATTCAAGAAAAATCCGCAGAAAAAAAGAAAGTGGAAGTAAAGAAAAACGCTTTTGCTCAAGCCTATATGACGCCACTCCGTCATGTTGATAAGGATATCATTAACGAAGAGCTTCTCAATTCCGTAGTGGCCTATCAGGAGAAAATGTCTGACAAAAGAAAACCCGGCCAGACAGTCATTGATGTGTGCAATCCAACCAAATCCGCACAAGGCTGGTTTGGAGTTCATACAGTTATCAATATTGTTGCAGAAGATATGGTTTTCTTTATTGATTCTGTCACAGCCTATATCGCAGAAAAATCTTATCTGATTGAGCAAATTTGGCATCCGCGTATTTACAAGAAGTCCAGTAAGGGAAAAACAGAATACCTTGATAAAGCCACGGCTCAAGCGGAACAAATTTCTGGCCAGATGCACATGTTCATTCAGTTGAACAGGCGTTTGACCGAAGTTCAAATGGCAGCGGTTCGTAAAGACTTGTTTGACGTGATAACAGACACGGGCATGGCCACGCGCGATTGGAAAAAAACCAAACAGCTATTGAATGCGCAAAAAAATCTGATTGCAAAGCTGCCAAAGCAGGACGAACGTCAGTTCAACGAGTATAAGGAATTTTTGCAATATATACATGATGACAATTTTACATTGCTTGGGGCACGCGAATTTTTGGTCAAGAAAAGCGGAAATAAAGAGTCTCTCGTTTCGTTAAAAGGAAGTGGGCTTGGCTTATATAGCGAAGAACGCCACTCTGAATTTTTGGATTCCGTCGACCAAGTCCGCTTTGTAAAAAATCTTGAAGCCCGCAAGAATTTTCCACAAGTTTTTATCACAAAACTGATGAGAAAATCCGATGTACATAGACGCGTGCCGGTTGATTCGGTCGTTGTTCGCCACTTTGACAAAAAGGGATCTCTAACAGGAGAAACCCATTTTATCGGATTGTTCACCTCTGTAACTTACTCACGCGGTATTTCGACAGTTCCATATCTTTGGTACAAGGTCGAACAAATGATGGCGCGTGCCGGATTTGAATCAGGCGAACATAACGGCCGTGCTTTACGTCATATTCTTGAAAAATATCCGCGCGACGAATTATTCCAGATCACAGATGATAAACTATACCGGACATGTATGGATATTCTCAAACTGCAGGAACGCCCCAGAATTGCGTTGTTTGTACGGCCTGATATATTCGGCAGAACAGTGTCTTGTCTCATATATATCCCGCGTGACCGCTATGACACACGTTTGAGAATTCGTTTTAGCATGATTCTTGAAGAAGAAATGTGCGCTCAGTTTGTTGGTTTCCAGTCTACAGTCGATGACTCGCCCTTGGTGCGTGCCAGTTTCACTTTGGCTTATACGGACGACAAACAAGCCAAATACGATATTGAAAAAATTGAATCAAGATTGCAGCAAGAAGGCCAAAATTGGGGTGAACGCCTAAACGATACATTGGTCGAAATGCTGGAGAATGAAGATGAGGCTGCAGACACCGCTTATCGGTATGCAGACGCTTTTCCGGTTTCATATCAAGAAGCCTATCAAACCAGACAAGCGGCTCATGATATTGAAAAAGTCGAGATAGTCCTTAAAAATGATAAACTTGATGTTGATTTGTATCGGCCTCACGGATCAGGGAATAATCAGGTTTCTCTAAAAATATATAGCCCGAATCGAGCCGTACCATTATCTGATGTTCTCCCAATATTGGAGAATATGGGGTTAAAAGTCGAAGCAGAATATCCACATGAGGTCTGGCCAAAAGACGCAAAACATCCGATCTGGATTCAGGATTTTGATGCGGAAATTGTTGGTATTGTTGAAGATAGTATCACAAAAAATTCTATTCAAACAGTCCGTAAAAATTTTGAAGAATGCTTCAAGGGAATTTGGGCAGGAATAATTGAAAATGATAGTTTGAATCGCTTAGTGTTGCTCGCGGGTATGAATTGGCGGGATATTGTCATTATTCGTTCGTATGTTCGCTATATGCGCCAGACAAAAATCCCGTTCTCCCTGCCTTATATGGAGCAGGCAGCAACAGATTATCCGGCTATTTCAAGATTGATGATCGAATATTTCTATACCAAATTTTCTCCCGATCGTCCGGCACAAAAAATTTCCAATTTGTGCGATGAAATCGAGACAAAAATAGAACAAGAATTGCAAAGCGTAAGCTCGTTGGATCAAGATCGTGTCTTGCGCGCTGTTTTATCCACCATGAAAGCATCCTTGCGTACAAATTTCTTCCAGATGGATGTTGAAGGAAATCCAAAAAGTTGGGTTTCTATCAAAATGAACAGTAAGAAAATTCCTAACCTTCCCGAACCTTATCCGTATCGTGAAATATTTGTTTACTCCCCGCGTGTTGAAGGCGTTCATCTGCGCGGAGGAAAGATTGCACGGGGTGGTTTGCGTTGGTCAGATCGTCACGAAGATTTCCGTGTGGAAGTTTTAGGGTTGATGAAAGCGCAACAAGTCAAAAATTCTGTGATTGTTCCTATGGGTGCAAAAGGTGGGTTTGTCGTAAAAGTTCCTCCAAAAACCGGAGGGCGTACCGCCTATCAAGCTGAAGGTATAGCATGTTACCAAACTTTTATCCGTGGATTATTAGACATTACAGATAACCGTATGGGACAAAAAATTATCCCGCCACACTCTGTTGTCCGGCATGATGAAGATGACCCATATCTGGTTGTTGCTGCTGATAAAGGAACGGCAACGTTTTCTGATATCGCCAATTCTATTTCGCAAGATTATGGGTTTTGGCTTGATGATGCGTTTGCTTCGGGTGGGTCAGTAGGGTACGATCACAAGAAAATGGGTATCACAGCACGCGGAGCGTGGGAATCTGTCAAGCGCCATTTCCGTGAATTGAACCATGATACTCAAACTCGTGAATTCGACGTGGTTGGTATCGGAGATATGGGCGGAGATGTGTTTGGAAATGGATTGCTCCAATCCAAAAAAATTCGTCTGATTGGCGCGTTTAACCACATGCATATTTTCTGTGACCCGGATCCTGATTCGGCCATATCGTATAAAGAACGCGCCAGATTATTTAAAGCTGCAAAAGGATGGGGCGACTACGATGTTTCTAAACTGTCTAAAGGTGGGCAGATTTACTTGCGCTCAGAAAAATATCTGAAACTCACACCTGAAATCCAAAAAAGATTTGATCTTGATACGGAGACGATATCACCATCCGAATTAATTAAGGCCATAATGAAATCTCGAACCGATTTGTTATTCTTTGGTGGCATCGGAACCTATATTAAATCAACGCTTGAAACCAATATAGAGGCAGGAGATCGCAGCAATGATTCTCTGCGTGTTGATGCATCGGAAATTCGTGCCAAAGTCATCGGTGAAGGTGCAAATCTGGCTGTGACGCAACGTGGCCGGATTGAATACGCTCAAAAAGGGGGGCACTTGAATACAGACTTTATTGACAATTCAGCAGGGGTTGATACCTCCGACCATGAGGTCAACATTAAAATTCTGTTGTCGGAAGTCGTTCGCGATCCAAAACATAAACTGAATCAAGCAACGCGCAATAAACTTCTGACAGAAATGACAGATGATATTGCAGCGCTGGTGTTGCAAGATAATTATTTCCAGACACAAGCTTTATCGTTGCTTGAAATGCAAGCCGCTGATCTTTTGCCTGAACATGCTGATTTTATACGTTCGATGGAACGGACAGGCGCATTAAACCGCAAAGTCGAATTTTTGCCGAATGATGAAGAAATTGAAGATCGCCTGCGTATTCGCAAAGGCCTGACGCGTCCCGAATTATCATTGTTGGTATCCTACGGGAAGCTGGCATATACCAACGCCTTGTTATCATCATCCTTACCGGACGATCCGGCGATGCTGGATTGGGTTGAAAATTATTTTCCCGACCGGTTAAAGAAAAAATACGGTAAAGAAATTTTATCTCACCAACTGCGCCGTGAAATTATCGCGATGGCTGTATCCAATGCTGTGATTAACCGTTTGGGGCCTACTTTTGTCCGCAAGGTTGTCGAGCGCACTGGTGCAGATATTTCGAACGTCACAAACGCTTACTTGATTGTCAGGGATGCGTTTGGTCTTCGAAAAATATGGGATAGCATCGAGGCTTTGGATAATAAAATACCAGCGTCAATCCAGTTGAAAGCCATGATAAAAACGGTAAAACTGTCCGAACGGGAAACATACTGGATTCTAACCCGTATGGGACGGCAGGCAGATCGTGCCAAAGATGGTGATATTTTTGCCAAAGCTGTGGCGGAACTCAAAAAGAATATATTGCAAGTCGTTCCTGATGATATTAAGGCAAATTTGGATATGCGTACCAAAGAATGGATCTCCAATGGCGTTCCCAAAGATCTGGCAGAACAAATTTCACTTCTTCCTTTGATTGGTGCCGCATTTGATCTGGTCAAAATTGGTGAGGCCGAAAAAGTGGATATTAACAAAACGGCACAAGTCTATTTTGCTATCGGCTCAAAATTTCACTTCGAGCGTCTACGTATTAAGGCAAAAAATATGGAAGGCGATAATCCTGATCTGGCTTTAGCCGCCAGCGGTATTGTTGATTCTCTCAATATTGTTCAATCGGATATGACGGCAAGGGTCATCCGTGACTGTGGTAAGAAATCCATTGATGCAGATATTGCGAAAAACTGGATTGATAAACATTGTACGGGCGCACATCGCGTGCTCGAAACAATCAGTCAGATGGAAAAATCCGGAACGACTGATTTTGCAACCTTGGTTGTGATTGAACAACAATTGCGCGGTCTTTGCTAAAAGATGTTAGCGTTCTAGATGATTTTTAAAAAGACCAAATCCAAGTTAGACGGGTTTGGTCTTTTTCCATGCCCAAAAATGAAATCCTGCACCGGATACGGCATTCACGGCAGCAATCGCAACAAATACGCCCGTTACTCCTGCAATGTGATGTCCTATAAAGCAAGCGGGAACGAGCAAAACAATCATTTTAAGAAAGAGCAGGCTCGCGGAAATTTTTGGCCGCCCCGTTGCATTGAACACAGACCCCCATCCATGGGTTAGATTTCCCAAAGGATAAGATAAGGGCACAATAAGAAAAAACAGCACCAGATAATTTTTTAAATCAATATCATCCGAAAAAATATCGGCAATAGAATGTGCCAAACTAGCGAGAACAACAGCAACAAAACATGACCAGACCACGGAAAAAATCAGAGCCTCACGCACAGTCTCGCGCACACGGTCAAATCGGCCTGCGCCCCAGTTCTGCCCGATAATCGGAGCCATACCAATGGAAAGAGCCATCATAATAACCAGTGTAAAAGCCTCGACCCGTGACGCTGTTCCGAACGCCGCAACGGCGGCATCCCCATCTTTGGATAATAATCCATTGATGGTTGAATTGACAAAGGCAGGCAACATGCTGGTCAGGCCAACAGGAAGTCCAATTGATAAAAGACGCTTGGCTGAATCACGAAAACCATGGAAATTATAAATATGTGATAAATCAAACAATCCGCGCCTGTGCATCATAATAAGACCAGCAATCATGGCAAAAAAATTCGAAATAACGGTGGCAATCGCAGCACCGAACAGTTCAAGACGTGGAAAACCATAAAGACCAAAAATCAACAACGGGTCAAGAATGACATTGGCAACAGCGGCAATCGTCATAATGATGGCGGGAACAATGGCATCACCCGAGGCGCGCAGCGCAGCATTTCCAACAACAGGCATGCTGATAAAAAATGTTCCTAAGAAATAAGGGATCATATAGGTGCGAATTGCAGCGACTGTGTCAGTATCAGCCCCCATAGCCGAAAATAAAGAATGAAGGGACGGAATACCAATTAACGCTGCCAGAATACTCATCAAAAGAACAATAAACATACCATGTGAGGTAATACGTTTGACCGTGTCCGTTTTTCCTTCGCCGATCAATCGTGACACGACCGAGGACATGGCAACGCCCATACCGATAAAGATCGAAAATATGCCGTAGGTCACAGGAAAAGTATAGCTGATGGCTGCCAGCTTTTCTGTTCCAAGCAAAGAAATATAATATGTATCAATCAATTGGAAACTAATGATCGCCAATATTCCCCAAATCATTGGCCATGTCAGGCGAATGAGATGAGACCGGATAGACCCTTCGGTCAGATTGCTTTTAGCGGAAGAAAAATGAGCCATGCGATGTTTATGATGCAATTATTCCGACTGTTCAAGTGCCTTTAATTCGGCCTCAAGTTTCCGACCGTTATATTCTGGAGATTTGGTGTTCTTGGCCATCATGGAATAAAAAGCAGGAATAACCAGCAAGGTAAACAGGGTTGAAAAGATAACTCCGCTCACAATAACAATCCCGATAGGAAAACGGCTTTCTGCACCCGCACCACTGGCAAAGATCAAGGGTAATGATCCAGCCGCCCCAGAAACCGATGTCATTAAAATCGGTCGCAAACGGGTAGACGAAGCAGTTTTTAAGGCATCGTAAAATTCATACCCTTCATCTCGCAATTGGTTGGCAAATTCGACAATCAAAATTCCGTTTTTAGCAGCAAGCCCAACCAGCATAATCAATCCGATTTGGGTATAGATATTCAACGTCGCACCAGACAGGAATAATCCCCACAATGCCCCGACAATCGCCAAAGGAACGGCCATCATAATGACCAATGGGTGAATCCAGTTCTCGAATTGGGCAGCAAGAAACAGGTAAACCGCAATCAAGGCAAAACAGAATACAACATAAATGGCAAAGCCACTTTCTTTAAACTCGCGCGACTCACCTTTGTAATCAAACCGCGCATCCGCTGGTAAAACCTGTTTGGCGGTTGTTTCAAGAAAACTTAACGCTTCCCCGAGAGTATATCCCGGCGCAAGGTTTGCAGAAATTGTAATGGCTCGCATTCGGTTATAACGGTTCAGTTCGCCGGAATTCGCAGTTTCTTTAAAGGAAATCAGATTGGATAAAGGAATAAGATCATCGGTGCGGGATGACCGGACATAAATATTGTTCATATCCATCGGTTTCACGCGGTCTTGATCTTCACCTTGTAGGATCACATCATATTGCTCGCCATCTTCGATATAGTTCGTAACCTGTAAAGACCCCATAAAAATTTGCAGGGTTGATCCAATATCATGAACACTCACACCAAGATCCGCAGCACGGTCACGGTCGATAACAACTCGTAATTGTGGTTTTGTTTCTTTATAGTCCCAGTCGATATTGCGCAATTTCTCGTTCTTTTTGGCCTCAGCCATAACCAGATCGCGCCACGTGGCAAGTTCGCTGTAATCAGTTCCAAGGATAACAAATTGAACAGGGGTTGAAAATCCGCCTTGCCCCAATGACCCGGGCTCAATCGGAAATGCCATCACGCCTGGAATACTCATAAACTCTTGAAACAATCCGGGTGTACCCTTCATAAAATCACCCCAGACAATCTGGCTGACCGAGCGCTCCCGCTCTCCCCATTCTTTCAGCAGGATAAAAGAAAAAGCAGAGTTTACAGCACCAGTAGAAGAAAAGCTTCCAGGAATAATTGTTACAACGCCATGCGCTTCATTTGTGCCTTTCTGGTTATTTAACGCACTGGGAGGTAAAAGATTTTTCAGGCTTTGCTCAACACTTTTGACCTGCCGTTTGGTGTACTCCAAAGAGGATCCTTCAGGGGCTTTGATAAAGGACAGAAAATATCCACGGTCTTCTTTCGGGGCATATTCCGAAGAGATGAATTTGACAAAGAAAATACCAAAACCAATCATCACAAACATAAACCCGATAATGATAAGAGGCTTGCCAAACAAGAAATCAAGAGCTTTCATGTATTTGACGTTTAAACGCTCAAGTGAACGATTCATCCATGCCGTCACAAAATTTGTTTTGTGCTGACCATGTTCATCAAGTTTTGGTTTTTTAAGAATTTTCGAGCACAGCATCGGAGAAAGAGACAACGCAACAAAGGAAGAAAACAGAATTGCTCCGATAATCGCCCATGCAAATTCGGTAAATAAACGCCCCGAATTTCCAGGCATCAAAGAGACAGGCAAGAAAACAGCAACCAAAACCAGTGTCGTGGCAATAACAGCAAAAGCAACTTGCGACGTCCCGATTTGCGCAGAGGCAAGCGCAGGAGCTCCTTTTTCGATACGTTTGTAAACATTCTCCAAAACAACAATCGCATCATCAACCACCAGACCAATGGCGAGAACAAGAGCCAAAAGCGTCAGAAGGTTAATCGAAAATCCCATCAACAAAAGAACCGAAAAAGATCCGATCAACGAAACAGGAATGGCCACAGCCGGAATGATTGTGGCGCGAATATCCCCGAGGAATAACCAGATCACAAAAATAACCAGAGCCAGCGTAATTAGGATTGTGAAATAAACTTCGTGAACGGCGCCTTCAATAAAGATACCGGAATCAAAAGCGGTTTCCATGATAATATCTCTGGGCAAAGTCGTTTTGATTTTTTCCATTTCTTCCTTAACGCCGCGTATCACATCCAGCGTATTGGCGTTGGATTGTTTGACAATGCCGAGGCCGATAGAAGAAATACCGTTATAGTGAAGCTCAGTGCGCTCATTTTCTGCACCACGCTCAAGAGCAGCAACATCCTTGAGACGAACAAGATACCCGTCATTCCCACGGGTAACCACCAGATTGCCGAAATCTTTAACCGTGTTATAAACACGGTCAACCCGAACAGAAAACTCACGATCCAGAGATTCAATGCGTCCTGCAGGCAATTCAAGATTTTCCTGAAGAAGAGCTTTTTGAATATCAGTCACGGTCAGGTGACGTGCCGCCAAAGCTTGACGATCCAACCACACGCGCATGGCATAACGCCGCTCACCACCAATTTGAACACGCGATACACCATCAACGACAGACAATCGGTCTTTCACATACCGGCTTGCGTAATCGGTCAGAGCAGGACCATCTCGCACTTCGCTTCTAAAGGCAATCCAGAATAAAGCACGCGTATTCGCATCAACTTTTGAAATTTGCGGGGCTTCCACTTCATCTGGTAATTGGCTTTGAACACGTTGCACGCGGTCACGCACATCATTGGCGGCCTCTTCAATATCTTTTTCCAATTTGAATTCAACCGAGATACTTGAAAACCCGTCTGAAGATTTTGAATCAATTGATTTAACACCCGAAATACCGGCGATACTATCTTCGAGAATTTTTGTCACACGAGTCTCGATAATTTCGGCACTGGCTCCTGTATAAGCCGTTTCAACTGAAACAATGGGTGCGTCAATATCGGGATATTCGCGCAACTCCAATCGGGTAAAGGATACAATCCCGATGATGATAACCAGCAAATTGATAACAGCAGCAAAAATAGGTCGCTTAATCGAAATATCGGATAGGATCATTATTCAGCCGTTTCTTTCGCATCGGTTTGGTCAGTTATCGCATCTTTTTTGCGTTTGATGGAATAATCCAGCGCAGCCGATTGGGCTTGCTCAATGGTACGTTCTTCGACAATTTTAACCGAAGCCCCGTCACCAGTTTTCATCTGACCTTCAATAATGACGGAATCCCCTTGAGTAAGACCAGAGATGATTTCGACATATCCGGGTTCCCGCAATCCGGTGACAACGGCTTTGCTTGAAACTTGTCCTTCGGCATCGACAACATAAACACTCATGCGGTCTCCGGCAGATTGAATGGCCTCTTCAGGAACAGCCAAAGCTTCAAAGGCGCGGCGTATAATCAAAACTTTCATCAACAATCCGGGGCGTAATTCACCATTTGGATTGGCAACAGTCGCTCGCACACGAATAGATCGCGTGTCAGGATCAACACGAGAATCAATGGTATAAATTTCTCCCTCAAATACTTTATCGGGATAAGCTTCGGTTCTAGCTTTGATTTTCATTCCATTGGATAACGATGAAATATAGGATTCAGGAACAGAGAAATCGAGTTTGATCGGGTCAACATCATCAATGGTTGTGATAATAGTTCCCGGGGTAACCAAATCACCGATACTCACCTCACGAATTCCTATAACACCATTAAACGGTGCAGTAATCCGGCGTTCATTCAACTGGGCTTTGGCCACTTCCATTTTTGCCAAAGCCACATCACGATCTGCAGCAGACCCAAGATTCTTCTTGGTCAATGCATTATAGCGCATATAAGACCGCGTGGCCTCATTCAGTGTTGCCAATTCTTCTTCATCAGATAACTCGACAATGACAGTTCCGGTTTCGACAAACTGTCCTTCGGTCACATTGATCGATTTGATTGTTTCGGTAACTGTGGATGTAATATCTGCAGATTCATTGGACTGTGCAGTCCCGATGGCATCAATCGTTTCTTCGAAGAGAACAGGCACAGTCTTTGTGACAACGACATTGGCAGGTGTTTGAGGTATGGCGAAATCAGCAAATTTGATTTTCATGACCAGCATAAAGCCAGTTCCACCAAGAAGAGCAATCACGACAAGGAAAAGAACAATCTTGATCCAGATAGGCGTTTTTGAGGAACTCTTGGTGGGCGTTGCATCAAAGGACATGAGAGGAAATTCCTTGTATAGTCGTTGTAAAATCGGTTTCTTACAGGCAAATCTAGGGTGATTAGTCGTCTTCAACAAGTCCTAGATTGAAAAATACGACATTAAGATCAAAGAAAAAACTATTTGAAATGATTCACAAATTTGGATTTAACAAGAGCATGAGCGATTCCGAAAAAGCACTGGATTTTATACTGGCCTCTCGATCATCGGGTCAAGAGTCTTTCGACTCCCCTGTTTTAATGATAGGCGGCGATCTGGAGGCACAATTTGACCATTTTTACACCCCGTATAAGGATCAACATGATTGGTTGATCGCTAAGGGCAAAAAGCCAGTTTCTCTTGATGGAATCGACCACGCACTCTATTCTGCAGTTTTCATTATTGGAACCAAACAAAAACAGGAAACTGCGTATTATCTGGCTTCAGGCCTACGTGCCGCCAAAACAGGGGCTTTGGTGATTGTTTCGCTTGAAAATGATCGGGGTGGAAAATCATTGGACAAGATGTTTTCCCAAATGGGTTGCCCGTTTGAGTCATTTTCAAAACATAAAAGCCGCATCGTCTGGACAACAAATACTCAGACTATGGGTGTCAATGCGTGCCAAAAGATCATAGAAACAGGCGCAAAAACCCATCGGGTAGATGGGCAGTGGACGCAAGCGGGAGTTTTTTCATGGGATCGTCTGGATAAAGGCAGCCAATTTCTAATGGAAACGGTTCATCCAGAACTTTGGTCAAAGCTTTGGTCAGGTAGGGGTGCTGACTTTGGTGGCGGCTGCGGTGATCTGACAAAATTTGTCCTTGAGCATGCACCGTCAGTATCTCACCTCGCTGTATTGGAATACGACGCGCGGTCGGTTGATTGCGCCCGCTTAAACCTTGAAAGATATAGGGATCGTGCCGATTGCCTCTGGTTGGATATTATATCCGATACGTTACCAACCAATTTGGACTTTATAATCATGAACCCCCCGTTTCATGATGGTAAGGAGGAGTCTGTACGTATTGGGCAAAGCTTTATTTCAAAAGCGGCACAAAGCCTGAAGTCCGGAGGAAATTTAACTTTGGTTGCAAACGTACATTTACCATATGAAAAAATCCTTCAGCAAAAATTTATTCGGATTGAAACGCTGGGGGTGAGCTGTGGTTTTAAAGTGCTTTTGGCCTATAAGCCTTAAATCAAGCGAATTTTTAACTATTATAGGCTGAACGCGTGCGGGTCAGATCGGCAAAAGCAATCGTTGTTCCGTCAAGAGTATCCAGATCATGGGATGGGGATAATAACCCTGCCAGCGTATCGCCAAGATCCTTCCCTGTTTCATGGGAAACCACGGCACTCGCAACCCCTGCCGCTGCGCCGATTGGCCCACCGAAAAGAGCCCCGCCAGCCACTTGCGCGACCGCGCCGATTTCGTCACCAGTGATATGGCGGTATATTGTACCAATGATCGGGATATGCTGTAAGGGGTTGATAATGTCGAGAAAATCAAGAAAACCAAAGCTTGAATCCTTGGAATTTGTTGAATTTGCTGCTTGTTCGGACTGAAGGCCAAGGGATAAATCAGCATAAGAGGCATTTTCTGCCCCGTTTGGCAGGGAAAATTGGGGTGATTTTTCCCAGACTGGCATGCTGCCATTAGTGCGTTCATTTTGTCCGGATTGCAGGCGAAAAGAAGCCTGACCGCCACTTTTAGCGGAGTTGGTCTGGGAAGTATCCACAGAATGATCCAATGTTTGGACAGGATAAATCATTTAAAATCCTCTTTTCTGAAGAGATAATGCAAAACCTGTACCATCAGCGATGGAAACAGGATAAAATCCGGCCATGACTAAAAAGAATATTCATATCAATATCGATGATTCCAGACTGGCGGCTTTGTTGAAAGAACAATTGCTTCACTTGCCTGACGTTCAACTAGACTTAACCGTCCCACCGGATTTGGAAATCAATCAAACAATTTTTGCCAAGGAATTGGAACTTCCTATTCATCTGGGAGAATGGTCTGACCGTGTTCGCTATCTGCTTTCGGGCAGAGATAAATTTATCGAAGATGACCAAGCTTATGATTTTGGAGAATTCTGGCTGTACGCGGACAAAAACATGCTGGTTCATAAGGAAAGTGACAGTCAAATAAGGCTCACGGATAAAGAACGCCTGCTTTTAAGAACGCTTTATGATGCCAAAGGACAAAGAGAAAGCCGCCAGAATTTACTCGAATGCGTATGGGGATATATGGAAGGAACAGAAACACATACACTGGAAACCCATGTATATCGTCTGCGCCAAAAACTTGAACCCTTTGGCGCACAAGATTTGATTCAGGCTGACGGCCAAGGAAATTATTACCTTGTTGGCTCGATCGCCCTTGCTTCGCCATGTGCTGGAGCTTGAACCTTCTCTTGATTGGGCTGTTCGTGGGGAAATTTGGAACGATCAGCACATCCGGGACTGATACTCGCTTGTGCAAAATTGCCAGCGACAGATCCCATACCGGAACGATCTTTTCCCCCACCAATTCCTCTGAGTAATGTTCCGGCAACCGCCCCCAAAACGCTTTGTGTACTAAAATCGCATGTTGGTTTTAAAGGGGCTCGGGCAACCTCTTCCTGTTGCCCATAAGAAGGGGGCACAAAGGCTAAAGACAAAGACAATAAAACTGCATTGAGTGTAGGAAATTGAGGTTTTTCGGCACGCATGACATTCACTTTCTTTAAATTTCTTCCCCCGCTTGATCGAGCAGCAAAGCTTCTAAAAGCTTCTATGAGCCACCCGATATTATGACGATGGATCATAAACTACTGTATTGGTCACGCGAATGCAATAAATTATGAAAATAAAATAACAAAAAGTTAACCATATGACCCCATAATACAAGTGTATATGAAAAATATAAAAAGGGGGTCTTACGGCGTGGTTGACTCAGTCCAAGGAAATAAGCATAGCATATTTGCCATCGCCAGTCGCGACATATACGAATCCAAGCCCGATCCCAAGTCCGGTTCTGATCCCGATTTCTTTAATGTCAACGTCAAGGCCGCCGTTGGTATCGGAGAAAATTTTAGACCCGGAGCCGAAATTCAGGCAACCATTTCCAAAGCATTAGGAAAAACTGCCCTATCCAATGGAAAAGAGATAGAGTTCAAGGGAGATGCAGAAGTAACAGGAACTTTATTGCTCGGAAAGGGTGCAGCCATGCATGCTTCTGCTGCGATCACAGCGACCCATGCAGACACAGATGGTTCATCCACAATTTTGCAAGCTGGTATAGGAGCCTCTACAAGTTTTGGCTCAAGACCGGATGTGGTCGCCGCACTAAGGCTAGATCACAAAACGGGCACGACAAACACATTGAGTCCATATTTCAAGGTATCAGCATCGATTGGTGGGTCGGAGAGAGGAAATAAAGAGCTTGAAGTAGGGGCTTGTATAACACCAGAAATCAAAGATGTTCCTATCCCCTCTTCGACATCAGTGTGTGTCGGTGCTTATCATCAGACTAACGGTAAAGACGGTGTAAGGTTTAGTATAGGAACTTCTTTTTAGAAAAATCTGAATTATATAGTCTTTCCAAATAAGAAAACCCGCCAAAAGGCGGGCTTTGAGATGGGCTTAAGGCAAAAAGACTACTCGGCTTTTTCTTCATATCCGGCAATATCTTCAATACCAGCATCGCCATCATCATCGTCGTCGTCAAAAGAGTCATCCGCTGAAAACCCGCTGTCATTGGCTTGGGCAACCAGAGCATTCCATTCTTCTTCGCCTTCCATTTCTTCCATAACATCGTCTTGATCGTCATCGACGGCAAAAACACGTTGGTGGGAACGGATTAGATCCTCTTTCATTTCCTCGACTTGAACAGTGTCTTCGGCGATTTCACGCAACGAAACGACAGTGTTTTTATCGTTGTCACGATCAATCGTTAAAGTTGCTCCTGTCCCAATACGACGAGCACGTTGGGCGGACACCATAACCAACTCAAAGCGGTTAGGAACTTTCAAGACACAATCTTCAACGGTAACGCGAGCCATTTCAAATCCTCTTCATTCTTTAGGGCAATGGGACGCTTATAGTGAGAACTGCATAAAAAAGCAAGTCTTTGTCTCGACAGAACGGGAAAAATTTAGGTTAAAATCAGCCAAAGGATAATTTCATGAAAAAACCCTCACCTTGAATGGATGAGGGCTTTTATAAAAGGTTTTAAATAACCTTATTTGCTGCGAATTTCCTGAAGGAATTCGGAAACCTGCAACTGCAATGATTCTGCAATATGAGCAAGTTCTGACGCTGCATCGCTCAAGGCATTGGCAGACTCACCGGTTTCTTCGGCATTACGTTGAACATCATGAATGTTTTGCGCGACTTGCTGCGTACCTTGGGAAGCCTCATTAACATTCCGCCCGATTTCAGCCGTAGCAGCATTCTGCTCTTCAACCGCTCCGGCAACGGCTGAGGTTGCATGGTCAATTTCCCGAACATCATTAATAATGCGCCCAACGGCTTCAACACTACTACGGATAGCCGCTTGTATCCGCCCGACACGTTCATCAATTTCGACGGTTTTATTGGCTGTTTCAGTTGCCAGTTTTTTGACCTCGTCTGCAACAACGGCAAAACCTTTACCAGCCTCACCGGCGCGCGCCGCTTCGATAGTCGCGTTCAGAGCCAAAAGATTGGTTTGCTCGGCAATCTCTTTGATTGAGGAAATAACGTCACCGATTGAATCCGCCAACGCATTGAGTTCGCCGACTTGTTGGCTAGTTTTTTCCGCTTCGTCTGATGCTCGGCTGGACTTATGCGCTACATTGGAAATTTGCTGCGCAATTTCACGGCTTGATGCAGAAAGTTCTTCGGTCGCGGCGGCAACAACCTGAACATTATTGTCAGCCTCGGAAGCTGCAGAGGCAACAATCTGGCTGGCATGTGTCGTATTGGCAGACACAGAGGTCATTTGCTGTGCAGTGGCTTGCATTTCCGTTGCGGCAGCCGCTAAGGACTTAATAATTCCGGAAGTACGAGTATCAAAATCATTGGCTAGATTATTCATCGCATCACGTTTTTCGATGTCAGACCGTTTTTTGGCTTCCTCTTGCTCCATTTCAAGCTTCTGGATAGCCAGACCATTTTCCTTAAAGACGCCAACTGTCCGCGCCATATCACCCATTTCATCACCACGTTTGAGGAAAGGGATAATGGCTGTATAATCACGGTTCGCCAATAAGCCCATAACTTTCATCAAGGAGATGATTGGTCCCGTGATGGTGCGTGCATATAAAATAGAGATTAAAGCAATAACGGCCAGAGCAATTACAGAAAATATAGTAATGTCTTTTTTCATTTGACGAACACCAGTCAAGGCCTCATCTTCATCAATCGAAACAGCAACCACCCAATTTTTGTCAAAAATTTTCGCTTGTGTAGCAGACGTAATCATCTTCTTGCCGTTATAGCTCATCCATTCAACAGATTCTTTTCCTGCAAAAGCATCTTTGACACTTTGATTCTCAAATTTCTCCTTAAGAATAGGATCTACAGTATCATCCTGATCTGGATCATTGCGCAGTAAAAAATCCGAGCCAATCATACGAATTCGTGCGGTTTGAGAGATGCTTTTGTTAATGACACCCAACGCATTAATACGCCCGATCGGCATTTGGAAAGCCAGAACGCCCATAAAGGTGCCATCTTTATCAAGAATTGGAGCGCCAACAAAAGCAGCTGGAACATCATAGCTAGGGGCGTAAGGTTTAAAATCAAAAAACTGAACTTTATCCTTTTCTGGATTAGCTTTGACAGCCTGATACAAAAGGCTAAGATCCGTGTCTTTCCAAGGCCCGGTATACATATTAGTGGCATAATCAAGTTCTTTAAAGACGGTGTAAACCACGTTGCCTTGATCATCAAAAATGAAAATGTCGTAATACTCGCGCTGTTCTAAAAGCTTACGAAACCAAGGGTGATATTTATTGTGTACGATACTGTAAAGGCTACCATCTGGTGCACTATCCAAAAGATGTTTTTTACCGGTCTCATTCGGATTTTCTTCAATATATTTTTTGTGCAGATAGTCTGTTTTATCAGTCGCAGTCAAATCATTCCACCCGCTCTGAAAACTTCTAAGAGCCTGACGGATGTAATCGCTATCGGCATTGACAACAAGATCTTCTTGGATCGACGCCATATAGGCTTCAAGTCTGGCAACAGCATTGCTGTCAATCGCTGCAATTTGATCTTCAGTCATATGGTTGGCCATTTTATCAGCATTTGTAACAGAAACGGTACTGACAACTAAAACGTTGATAACGGCAAGAATAACCATGACAAGAGGGATCTTGATAGAGCTTTTAACATTGGTAAGGAACATAATCGTAAGACCTCGTTTGTCAGGGGGTGTTAGAAAAGTGGTGAGATTTGAAGAATATAAAAAAATCATGAGAAATTCATTAAGATGGACTTTACTCTATTTAATGGGCAGTAAAAAGGATGAAAATATAAATACAGACGCCAATTTAGGTAAAAAATAAAGCCGTGACAAAAAGTCCGGCCTTATTAAAAATAAAAAATGTTATGAGAATGACGGCGACTATTTTTTGCCGTGTAAAACCATCTGGGGTTTTGTTTTGATGTCTTGCGCAGTTTCATCTTGAGCAGCGCCGACTTTGCTGGCTATTTTTCCCTGTTCATCGGAAACATCTCCGCCAGCTGCGGGCTCGATAGATTGAACGTTGTCGCTATCTACACCATCAGTTGGAACACTACGGGACTGATATGACTTGCTTCCTTTTACCAAGGAAGGTTTGGATGATGTTTCTGCAGCATAAGCAGGAACGGACAACATAAAACCAACAAGAATAAGAAGTAATGCGCGCATCGTGAGCTCCTAAAATACAGTTTAAAATATTTAAATTTCCAGAAAGAATATCGGGGGACTATACAGAATCCCCAGATATTATGCAAACTTTTTAGAAAGACTTGGAAATCGATAAAACCAAACGTGCTCCGCATCCGTCAGCACATTCCTCAGGCTCATCCAGATCGGTATCGTGGTAAGTCAAAGCCAGATCAAACCCTTCCAATGTATATCCCAGACCCAAAGACCAGTCGGTATAATCATCTGTTCCGAACGCGGCATTGTCATCGATCCATTGATGGGCGACATGACCGTTCAACGTCAAATCATAAGGAAGAGGGGCGGTTACATAGGCTGCAAGATAATAAGCATCTCCGCTATTGCCGAAGTAATCAGGCGAATAGTTTAAGGACAGGCTGGTTTGCAGAATACCAAAATCATATCCGGCAGCAGCCGCCAATTCCCAAAAATCATAATTCAAATCATCGTCGGAACCAGGATAGTGATAGTAAATAGCGCCAAGATCCCATGTCAGATCATCGACTGTCCCTGAAATTCCGCCATAGACATCAAATTCGGAAGATGCATCGGTGAAATCTATCCCAGATCCCCAAAGGCCTAAATATAAACCCGTTTCAGGATGAGACCAGTCAATACCGCCTTGAACGGTTGGCTCTTCATTGCTTTGGGAAATGCCGCGAAAAACGTAATCGGAAGTCAACGTCACATTTGCTGAAAAATCACCTGGCAGATCAGGTGCGGCATAAGCAGAAGAAACAGGAACAAGAGCGCAGCATCCAAGTACCAGCGCAGAAAAAATTGAAAGAGAGTGGGGCATGGAATCCTCGTAAATCAAGATGGAATAAAAAGACAAAATTTTAGGCAAGAAAAGGGCAAGGCTAAAACGACCAAAACAAATTGATTCGTTCAACCTTGCCCATTGTGAAGAATTTCAGAATCCTGTCAAGGAAGAGCCTCTTTAAGGGCCTGCCCGCTCGGACTTATTCATAACAGCCTCTGGCGGTGCGGTGCGCTCCCGTTTATCGATCAACTTATTGACAGCATGAATATAAGCACGAGCAGAGGCCACCAGCGTATCGGCATCCGTTCCTTGTCCGACCACAGTTTTACCGTTCTCTTCGATTTTAACACTGACTTCGGCTTGAGCGTCCGTTCCACCTGTCACGGCATGAACCTGATAAAGCAAAAGAACAGCGTCATCATGCGGGATAATCATGCGGATGGCTTTGAAGATCGCATCAACAGGGCCATTGCCCTCGCTCATGGCAAATTTCCGCTCACCTTCAACATCCAATTCAATCGAAGCAATTTGAGGGCCTTTGGTTCCTGCCTGAATAACCAGAGAAACAAACCGGATATTTTCATTGTCCCGTCCTGTTTCATCTTCGACCAAAGCAATAATATCTTCATCGAACACATTTTTCTTTTTATCAGCAAGGTCTTTGAAACGGTTAAAAGCATCCTCGAAGGCATTTTCTCCCAGAGTATACCCCATATCGTCCAATTTTGATTTAAAAGCATGCCGTCCCGAATGCTTGCCCATAACCAGATTTGATCTTGTCAGCCCGACAGATTCAGGAGTCATAATCTCATAGGTCTGCGCATGTTTTAAAACGCCATCCTGATGGATACCGCTTTCATGGGCAAAGGCATTCGCCCCGACAATCGCTTTGTTTGGTTGAACCACGAAACCGGTAATCGACGATAAAGTGCGCGACATTTTTGTAATCATCTGCGTGTTGATATTGTTTTTGTAAGGCATGGTATCGGGACGGGTACGCATCGCCATTACAATTTCTTCCAACGCCGCATTCCCTGCCCGCTCGCCAATCCCGTTAATCGTACATTCGATCTGACGCGCTCCGACAGCAACACCCGCCAGAGAATTGGCAACAGCCAGCCCAAGATCATTGTGACAATGAACCGATAAAATAGCATGGTCGATATTGGGAACACGATGGCGCAGCATGGTAAACTTTGCAGCATAATCATCCGGCATCGCATAGCCGACCGTATCGGGAATATTGATGGTGGTAGCACCTGCAGAGATTGCGGCTTCGACACATCGACACAAGAAATCGTCTTCGGTGCGACTGCCATCTTCGGCCGACCATTCCACATCATCGGTAAAATTGCGTGCAAAAGAAACGGACTCGGCAACCGCGTCCAACACGGCCTCCGGCGACATTTGAAGTTTGTATTTCATATGCAAAGGCGACGTAGAAATAAACGTGTGAATACGCTGATGGGGTGCAGCAGAAATAGCCTGTGCAGAAGCCTCGATGTCTTTTTTGATGGCGCGGCATAGTCCGGCCACAGTGGCATTTTTGATGGTGCGGGAAATGGCTTCGACAGCCTCGAAATCTCCTTTGGATGCAATCGGAAAACCCGCTTCGATCACATCGACCCCCATCTCGTCAAGCAACTGCGCCATACGCAGTTTTTCTTCCAGATTCATGGAACATCCAGGGGACTGCTCCCCATCGCGCAAAGTGGTGTCGAAAATAATGATACGATTTGGATCAGGCATAATAAGTCCTTCAAAAATATAGAAATTTATAAAAATAACGGAAATTCTATAGCCCCCGAAACAAGGACAAGCTGTAAACCAACCACCTGTCTCAGGGGTTGGTAAGTCGAAGGAGAAGAAGCGAGTTTGTAAAAACCGTTTGCATTACCTTATCTAAACCGATTTTTTTCGGCAGCGCAAGAAAATATTAGGAAGAACATCCGCCGTTGGATTGTCCGCATCCGCAAGAGCTCGCAGGCTTGATGCGGTGTTTTTGTGCCAGCTCATACAAATAAGCCCATGAATAAAGTCCGGTATTATGGCCGTCATCAAAAACCAGACGAACGGCGTAATTCCCAACGGGTTGTACGGCAAGAATAGTAACATTTTCTTTGCCGGTCACATGGACTTTTTCGCTATGGTGATGTCCTTGAACTTCGGCAGACGGGCTTTCAACGCGCAATAATTCAGCAGTCAGGCCAAATTTTTCGCCAGTGTCATAGGTGACATACAAAACCCGTTCGGATTTTGTATAAACAAGATCGGTTGGCCATGGAGCAAGAGCAGCAGGTGCAGCAGTCATTTCTTGATTTCCCTGTCATCCAGCTGGCGGGCTTCTTCAACCAGCATGATCGGGATTCCGTCGCGGATCGGATAAGCCAGACCAGCCTGATCGGAAATCAATTCTTGTTTATCCCGATCAAAACGCAACGGCACTTTGGTCAAAGGACAAACCAGAATATCCAGCAAACGTGGGTCAACCTGATGGGATAATGGAGATGTCATGGTTGTAATTTATCAACCTCTATAGCTTTGTCAAACGTTATGGATGGATGCTTAATGGGCAGACCCCAAACAGCCGTCATGACCATGACGAACCGACATTTCCAACAAGGACATAAAAAGATTAAGGCGGCTATTACAACACGGGGCTTCAAGAAGAGCTTGCTTTTCCGAAGCAGAAAAAGGACAGATCATCGCCAACATGGTCATCAGGATTTCATCATCCTCAATTTCGTGCAGCAAAGGCCAGTCGAGTGTAATGTCTTGCATTTCAAAGTACTGCCGGAGCAGCGAACATAAACTGGATCGGTCAAGCACACAGCTTGCGGCAGTCATATCATTTTCAAAAGACATCCAGTTTGGACGAATAATCCGATAGCCGGATGCGCTGGGGCTTAATTCCTTGAGAACGTGAAACCGACAAATCCCGCGCAATGTCACTTTGTAACACCCGTCTTCCGTTTCGGAAAAATGGGTAATCCGTCCAGCACATCCGGTGCGGAAAACAACATCACCATTGGCCGCATTTTGTATCCCAAAAGGCTGGATTATACCGATCATACGCGATGATCCTTTTAAGGAATCGGCAACCATGGATAAATAGCGTGGTTCAAAAATATTTAACGGCAAGTCACCACGCGGCAACAAAACCACACCTTCCAACGGAAAGATCGGCATGGTCTCTGGCAACTCAGAAAAGATGGGGTCGAAAGGGTTCTTGCTCATAACAAAAGATATAGAAGAATTGGATCAGGAAAAAAGGACACAGGACAATTTGCGACGACCTGCCACACTGGCTGGATCGGCAAATCCCCATGCTTCGAAATATTTCAACAACTGCAAACGGGCTTTTCCATCTTCCCAAGCATTGTCTTTGGTAATGATCCCGATCAGAATATCAACGGCTTTATCCTTAAATCCTTTGGCAAAACACGCTTCCGCGAATTCGAAACGAATATTGAAATCATCGGGGTTTTGGGCAAGTTTTTCTTCGATCTCTGCCAACTCTCCTGCATTTTGGGCATTTTGTGCCAAGTCCAGCGCGGTCACGACGGCGGCAAATTTTGAATCGTGCGTCATGGCTTCTGGAGCGGAAGAAATGAGTCCGGCGGCTTGTTCCAGATCGCCCGCAGCAATCATCACGCGCACCATGCCGCAATAGGCATCAATATGTTGCTCGTCATTCATCATGATATGCGCATAAATTTCTTGGGCTGAAGCCAGATCGCCTTGCTCCAGACATAAGGCGGCATCCGCAAGAGCTGCTGGAATATCCAATGTATCAGGAGTATTCTGACTATGAAGCTCTATAAGCTGGGTCATAAGTTGATCCAGCTCGGCTTGTGGGCGCACACCGGCAAAACCGGATACAGGTTGCCCCATATACATGGCAACCACCATGGGAACGGATTGAACGCGAAAGGCTTGTGCCAGCTCGGGGTTTTGGTCGATATTGACTTTGGCCAAAGCAACTTTTCCATTCTGGGCAGCAACAGTTTTTTCCAACATTGGAACAAGCTGTTTACACGGAGCGCACCACGGTGCCCAGAAATCAACCAGAATAGGGCGATCCATTGAGGCTTTGAGGACAGTATTTTCAAAATCAGCAGTGGTGACATCATAAACATAGTCAACGGGTGATATCGGGGCGTTATTCATACCGATCAGCATAATTTGAATTCCTTTAAGGTTTTTATTGAAAAGGAGATCGGACTATAAATCCGGCGCAGCTTCTTTCAAATCCATAACACGTGCAGTGATAGCGTGATTTTGCAGGATTGTCATTAAAACTTGCGGAGAAAGACTGATCGACATCGAGTTAATAAGCGGATGCATATTGATAAGATCCCCCTTCATCATCTCATCTTCCAGAATAAGCTGAACCTGCCCTGATTGGTCATTCAGGATGGAAAGGGGCGTAACTGATCCAGGTGTAACGCCAAGACAAGTCCAAAGCCGATCAGGAGACCCAAAGGAGAACCGCGCAACGCCAAGCATGTTCGAAAGTTTTTTAAGGTCAATCGGTGTGTCATGGCGCAAGGTAATCAAAAACATGCGTTCTTTTTTATCACGCAAGAATAAATTGCGCGTATGCAGCCCGGGAATATCGGCAGAAACCTGTTCCGCTTCTTCAACAGTAAACACTGGCACATGATGAAAAAGCGAGAACGCATGACCTTGCTCGCGCAATCGACACAACAGGGTTTCAGAATTATATAAAGGAACATGATCTGACATTCTTTCTTGATAAATGTGATAAACACACTTGTCAAAATAGAAATGCGCTCCCCGTTTTCTAAAAACGCGTACTTTCCTGTGGAAAAGCTTCCTTTTTTCACAAGTTTTATGGTACAATAATATTTAATCATGTACTTTATATATAGATATATATCTTTTTCCAAGAAAGAACAGTGGGAAAAAGCGGAAAAATAGATCAAATTTGATCTATTTTCAATAATTTTGAAACTATTTAAGGGTATACATAAAACGTAAGAAGAAACAAAAGGATATACCGCATGGCGATGGACGGAATTCAAAGGTTTGAAGTTATTGGAGGCGTACAATCTCTGGGAGCAGTAATGGGATCGACAGGTCCGATTGGTGCAACGGTATCCACTGTCGATCCGGTCAAGAATGCCCCTGAAGTGAATATTTCACGAACACCTGAAATGACGCCAGGGGGTATGTCATGAACATTGAACTAGGCCAATTACCTGACGGAGATTTAGCATTGGTGTGTGACGCATCATTGCCGGGCGGTGTCAAACGGATTGAATATTACCGTGACCAGAAGCTTTTTATGCTGGTTTATGACCTCCCCGAACATGAAGGCGATCTGATGCACTATGAATTGCGTGATGAAGTTGCCGAAAAAGTCAAAAAACGCAGTTCAATGATTATTGTTGAACCGGATGCCATGACCGGACGTCCCATGGGTTATTATGCGTCTCTCATTCAAATCGGCGCATAAAGGCTGAAAACTTCCTCTTGCATTTGCATGAAAGTGACATTATAAATCCCACCAGTTATAAAAACTGGTCAGCGCGGGTGTAGCTCAGGGGTAGAGCGTTACCTTGCCAAGGTAAATGTCGAGGGTTCGAATCCCTTCACCCGCTCCAGTTTTCCCCCTAAAATTACTATCAAGCATAAAATTGTTATTCTGAACTCCGTGATAATGCTCCAAAATTATTTGGAAAGACTATATCTTGCAGCTTTCATCATTCAGCTTCGCTGAATGTCAATGGATCCTCATCAATTAAATACGGAGACGCCAAATAATTCCCTAAGGCTTTCTGTAAGAAATATTAAAGCATTTGACTTCATATTCTCGGAAGATTGAGCCTCTTCATCAGAAATAATAGAAAATACCTTCTCCGGACGCCCCATGCCTTGTCCCCAAACCCATTGTTCTTGATTGTTTTTTTCAAACAAAGGTTCAAATTGCATATATCCCTTATCGCTTCCGGACAGAGTCTGCTCCACAGTATTGGGGATATTGTTGGTACTGATTGTCAATTCACCGTTAATATAATTGGTCACTAAATAGTTTAGAGCCACTCCGCCCGAGGCAGTAATAGCATACCGCCCGGGGAGTGAAAATATATTTGCATTTGTTGACAAAACAACCCCAGTGACAAGAGAAGGGGATTCTCCATTTTTCAATCCTTCAATCCCATAAGAAAAAGAGGGGTTGGGAGTCTGTGTCTTTCTTAATGCATTCGCGACTCTCAACGTCAATGCGCCTTGATCGATCGTCAGAGTTCCTGCTGT
>DIMG01000010.1:75488-75733 GCA_002425415.1 Micavibrio sp. UBA5572 | reverse complement strand
TGTTGATCCGGTTAAATTATAATTATTGTCACTAAATCCGCTCAGCCCAATATTATGGGTTGATCCTGCATTGGAAGTCGCCACTGCGGTTGGAGAAGAAAGGGTCATCGTATCCAGAACCGAACCGGTTTCGGAATTTGCCAAATTGCTCCATGTCACATCCGCCCAAGTATAAGATGGATTGGCATCCCCATAAGCTCGCGATGCATTATTGACAGCCGCCGTAATATCGCGTTTGCCGATCG
>DIMG01000010.1:74946-75209 GCA_002425415.1 Micavibrio sp. UBA5572 | reverse complement strand
TTTGCCGATCGTCAAGGTGGTGGTCGGGGCATTGGTAATATTATAGTTAGATGCAGAAAAATTACCGCCTACAGAATATGATCCAACATTGCTGGAAGATGTAATCGCCCCATAATTTCCGGAAGCCGTTACCACGGCACCGGTATCCCCATTAACCATCCCTGTATAAGTAAAATTGGATGTCGTGACAGTTGGATTGGCATCTCCGTAAGTACGGCTTAAAACACCTGTCCATGAAGAAGTAATATCGCGTTTGCCGATCG
>DIMG01000010.1:0-74676 GCA_002425415.1 Micavibrio sp. UBA5572 | reverse complement strand
TTTGCCGATCGTCAAGGTGGTGTCTGGAGCGGTAATAAGATAATTTGTACTCGTGAAAGTCACGCCGACATTATATGTTCCAGCCCCAGTTGTTGTTGAGACTCCTCCAAAATTTGTTGCAACGGTAGGGTTTACGGAACCAGCCGTTTGCCCATTGGTAAAGCCACTATAGGTAAAAGAACTCAAAGAAGGGGACGGGTTGGCATCCCCATAATTTTTGACCAGAGGAGCAACCCAGACGGCACTGACAGGCCTTTGTGTAATGGTTAGGAAACTGGGGTCTAGCAGGTAATAGGTATAAAAATCATCCGATCCTCCTGACAGGGTAATCGCATGACTCGTTCCGGCATTTGCCGTACTTGAAGCACTGCCTGCAACTGTAGATGTCGGCAATACATCCAGAACAGCGGAAGTATCAGCACCTTGAAATCCGGTATAAAGAAATAAAGACTGCAACGTTGCATTGTCTGGATTGCTATCTCCATAAAAGCGGGAGGTGTTAACGGAAATATTCAAAATATTGGGAACGTATTCATATAAAAGACCATTGCCTGTCCCTGGAATTGCTCCACACGCACCAAGATAAACGCAGCTATTGATTGAAAAATCAGAAGTAATTCCATTGAGGGTGTTCAGAATTGCGTTATCAGAGTAAACAAGCCAACGGCCTGAGGGTGTATTGAGGGCACTCGCTCCAAAATTATTGATAAAATCCTTTCCAGAGGCAAGGGTTATTGGGGTGCCAGACCCCGTTGCAGTTAACTGTCCGTTTAGGATAATGCTTGATGTCTGATCTATATTTCGAACAAGAACAGTTCCTGCCGTAATATCGCCCAATGTAATATGCCCACTGGTTCTATTGGTTTTTCCTGTTCCATCTTCAAGACGAATCTCGACGTTTCCAGTTCCGGCATTGATAAAAGTACCGGATCCCATTTCGATGACAGCGTTACCGGAATCACGGTGCGCATTTTGAACGCCCGCAGACAAGTCTTCATTAGCATATAGATATAAATTACCATTATCGGTCACAATATTGGCGTTCAGAAGAATACTGCGTCCAGCCTGCATCGTAAAAGATCCACCGTTTCCAGATACATTATTGACAGCTAAATCGTTGCTCAAAATAATGTCGTTACTGGCTTGAAGGGTGACATTTTGAGGTGTGGAAAGCAAAGCAGAAATATTGGCCGGCGTAATACCAATCGTTGTGGAGGGTAAATTGGCAAAGCTTGATCCTGATGCTGGCGCATAACTGTTGCCGCGGTAAATAAAAGCCCCCCCTGTTCCGTTAAAATAATCCGAAATACCATCAAGACCAGGGAGACCTACGACCAAATTTCCTTGATCGAGAGATAAGCTCGATCCAAAATAATCATAGGATGTGATAAGGCCATTGGTATTGATATTTTTTCCGCCAGTATAATTATAACCGATTGTGGCATCCAATAGACCATTGGAAAACAACAAATCATCAAACGCATAAAGAAAAACCGTTCCGTAATCTGTTGTACCGCTAATTGAAAAGCCATCCTCCCTTGTTACGCCTAAAGCCAGAACCGCTCCTTCCAAAGAAACACCAGTCAGATAATCACTGGTCTCCAGCATAGACATATCAATATTTTTTCCACCCGTATAACCATATCCCATTGTTGCTTGTAACGTGGGGGTGGTAAATAAACTATCGGCAAAAGAAAATAAATAAGCAGCACCGGAATTTGTGGTTACATTTCCAAATCCATCATCATATCTTGCCGAAACCACCAATCTATTCCCATCCAGAGAGATGCCACTGCCAAACACATCACTGCTGTCCAATTGGGATAAATTGTAATTTTTTCCGCCGGTATAATTGTATCCGATGATAGATTGCAAAGTAGGGGTAGTGAACAAGCTATCGGCAAAGGAAAATAAATAAGCAGCACCGGAATCTCCCCTAGCATTCGCTAACCCGTCATCTCCATAAGCTCCAACGGCCAAACGGTTGCCATCCAGAGAGACATCCCATCCAAAATAATCAGAGCCCCCTGTCAGATTGGTTGGATTATAATTTTTTCCTCCGGAATAATTGCGTCCTATGCGCGATTCAAGAACGCCACCGGAAAAGAGACTATCAGAAAAAGAAAAAAGGTAAACGGCACCGGAATTTGTCAGCACATTGGCATTGCCATCATCATAGGGAGCACCGACAGCTAAACGATTGCCGTCTAGTGAAACTGATTGACCAAATAAATCTCCTCCACCAAGCATTCCAGATAGATTGATATTTTTTCCGCCTGTGTAGCCACTTCCAATGATGCCTTCGAGTATCCCGCTATCAAAATCGCTACTCGCAAAAGAATAAAGAAAAACAGCACCGGAATCCCATAAGCTGTCACCAAATCCATCATCATAAGGCAAACCAATTGCAATTCGAGTCCCGTTGACAGACACGCCGAGCCGGTCACTTGGTGAATCTGATGCGGTATTGAAAGGAAAGGTTACGTTTTTTCCACCACTATACCCTGAACCCAATGTCCCTTCCCACGTTCCTCCATTGAAGACCGCATCAGAGAAGGTATAGAAATGAAAAGCACCTTGATCTAAATTCAAATTTCCTGAGCCGTCATCTCCTTTGGCTCCAACGACCAAACGATTGCCATCCAAAACAACAGCCGATCCAAATAAATCTGAACCTCCTGCCTCGTTAGGACGGGAAAGATTTTTTCCGCCTAGAATCGCGTAGTTATTCCCGATACGAGCTTCCAGCGTCGCCCCGTTAAAAATAGAATCAGAAAAGCTGTAGAGATAAACCGCTCCTGAATTGCTGGATGAATTTCCATTGCCATCATCAGCATAAGAGCCTACCGCCAAACGATTGCCATCAAGCGCAACCGACCAACCAAAATAATCAGAAGCATCAAGGGCACTGTTATTAACATTTTTCCCGCCAGTATATCCGAAACCGATTGTTGATTCTAAAATCCCACCACTAAAAATGGAATCGGCAAAACTAAACAACATAACTTCGCCCGCCGCAGTCGTGCTGTTTCCAAAACCATCTCCTTCACGGACACCAACGGCTAAACGATTGCCATCCAAAGAGACATCCCACCCGAAATAATCGTTAACATCCAGAGCCACATTAATATTTTTGCCGCCAGTATATCCGAAACCGATTGTTGCTTGAAGAACCGGATTTGAAAAAAGAGCATCCGAGAAAGAAAAAAGATAAACCTCCCCTGCATTCGACACTGTGTTGCCTAAACCATCTCCTCCATAGGCTCCAACGGCCAAACGATTGCCATCCAATGAAACGGATTTCCCAAAATAATCGTTCGACCCCAAAATTCCGGTCATATTATAATTTTTTCCGCCCGTATAACCTGCGCCAATTCGGCTTTCTAATATGGCTCCGTTAAAAACGGAATCACTGAACGAATAGAGATAAACCTCTCCAGAATCTCCAAGAATATTGGCATTTCCATCACCCGTATAGGCTCCAACGGCCAAACGATTGCCATCCAGAGAGACATCCATTCCAAAACGATCCCACCGCCCCAACTGGGAAACATCTACATTTTTACCCCCCGTATAGCCATACCCCATAATACCTTCCAGTATTCCGCCACTGAAAGACGAATCTGAAAAAGAGTAAAGGTAAACAGCACCAGAGCGTTCCAGCGTGTTATTAAATCCGTGGTCATTGATGTAGCCAATCGCCATCCGGTTTCCATCCAGCGACAAACCATACGTGGCCAAATCTGCCCCATCGCTCAAGAAGGGCATGTCAACATTATTGCCGCCTGTATATCCGCGCCCCATGATAATGGCCGTCGGATTAAAGGTTGAATTAGCAATGATAATATTTTTAGGATCAAGCAAAACGCTTCCAGCACGCCCATTTCTACCGGTTTGAGCGGTTGAATCGTAATGAAGGTCGCCAGCAGAAGACACCTCGACAAATCCTCCATAGCCTAAATTTAGTCCTGGTATTGCAGAAATATTTCCAAGAGCCATCGTGTCCATATCGGACCAAACAATGACTGTTCCGCCATTGGCATTATTTCCAGCCCCATCTGCGCGTAACAGTGTTCCTCGGTCAAGTGTCACGATTTGAGCATTTGGTAATTCATCCGTTGGCAAGTTTTTCCCACCTTGAAACTCACCACCAATACGAATCGTTCCTCCACTGGTTTCACCAGAAGCATCAATTTTTGAAGAAAGAAATTTAATTCCTCCTGCTGTTATATCAATCTGACCACCGCTTCCGGTTTGACCAATAGCACTATGATGACTAGAGCTTGTTAGGTTTCCAGCTGTCACCGAACGAATTGTTCCACCATCAGTCAGACCATCCACATTCAATTTCGAAGTTGAGGTTTCCCAAGTGACATTAGATGACTGAACGTCAATAGATCCACCTTTGTTAATCAAGCCTTTTGCCGTTATGTTGTCGGCCAACGAGAGTGTTTGAGCTTGAACATCTATCGATCCACCACTCTTCCCATCGGCGTTTATTTCTCCGCCTAACGATATAAATTTCCCTTCGATTTTAACCGATCCAGCGTCTTCTGATATAGAGCCTTTGGCTTCTATTTTACCAGTATTTTGAATTGTTGATTGTAATCCAACAAACCGGATGTCTCCCTTTCGGGACGGTGTGCTTTTTGCCGCTATCTGCCCTTCATTAACAATCAAATTATCAACTATGTTACGAGCAGCAGCGGCCGTGACAAGAACCGACCCTCCATCTGCTTTTATTATTCCGGTGTTTTTAACCATCTGTTTGGCGACGCTATCAGACACTTCAACGCTGATAAGGCCGTCCCCAGCGAAATCGATCGTACTGATGTCACCTGATGCTAAAGCGACTTTTCCTAGTCGCGCTTCAATCATTCCGTGATTTTCGACATGGGGAGCAACAAGACCCGCTAGACCCGCTGATCCAATTGTCATGGCTCCATGATTGATAACCTGTGCATCCGGATTCCCCGAACGTGTTAGCTTAATATCGCCACCAGCCATAAAAGCGGCATCGTCTTCAAGATCGCTGGTTGAAGCAACAATGCCGCCAACATCCACTCGTGAACGGGCACCAAAGATAACACCATTTGGATTAAGCAACATAATATTCCCGTTGGCGGTAATCCTGCCATCTATTTGGGAAGATTTCCCTCCTTGGATTCTGTTAACGGTAATAGAGGAAGTAGAGGGTTGTTTGAAATCAACATGTTCAGAACGCCCTAGATCGAAACTATCCCATTGTATAATCGATCGATTAGAGGTCTGTTTAATTGTTGTTGTGGAACCGGCATTTTCAATTGTCGTTGTTCCCGCAACAACCGAGCCGCCTTTAGGAGAAGCAAAAGCCATATTCGTGCATACCATTGCAACCGCAACAAGAGCGGTTGTGGAGCGCAAAGATTGTAAGGTTGAACGCATTGCTTTTATTTCCATTGTGGTATTAACGAAAATTATAACGGGAAATATCAACGAATATCTCAAGGAAAGGAGGTAAAATAACCAATCGCCATCTTAAAACAATGTTATAAAAAATCAAAACTCTTTTTTTAGGGAAAAGAGGATGCGGCCACCATATTCATGGCCATATTGGGGCGGATTATTGGGGGTCATCGTCAAGGGTATCGCAAAATTACAGCCTATAACCCAAGAGTCATTAAAATTCAAACGAAACCCTGCTCCGGCTGAGGCAGCAGAAACCACAGTCTTATCCAGTGAATCTATATTCCATATTTTCCCAAAATCATAGAAAATATAGGGTTGTAAAGCGGCCTTCCATTCAGGAAGAGTCTTATTGTAACGCAATTCCAGTGATGTTGAAAATCCTCTGTCTCCTGTAATTTCAGACGGGTCATAGCCTCTTCCCACATATCCTCCGCCAAATCCGAATTCTTCGGATGACAAAAGAGGATCCCAAGCATATTGGCTTGCGAATGAAAAGAGGAGATCAAAGTTATTTGGAATAGCTTGGAGTCTTGTGTAAATAAATTCAGCTTTGAGAAAATCACTATGGCCTTGCAAACGAGAAAGATCAGGAGATCCCGTCTCGCGAGCAGCTAAAATATCCAACCCTTTAGAAAGGCTGCCTTGTATAAAATTAAGACCATCATGACTATCTGAAAAACTATAACGGGAGGTCACTCCAACAGATCTGATCCGGTCACGAAAAAGGGGATCACCTAATAAATCTGTTCCAACGTTTTTATATTCAAATTGTCCACTAACCAGCCATGTTTTGTCTCTTTGGCGAATAATCGGATAACTTATTTGAGCGGATAAATTCATCGACTTTCCTTGAACATCCAGATCATCAAGGCTACCCCCAGGTTCTGTTCGATTAATTTCCGAAGATAATCGTAAAGTTGTTCCAGAAACCCCGAATAACGGCAAGTGATATGAAATATTTCCCTGTTTCATTTCCTGACTGGATGTGGTCATCGTTCCGCTCAAGAAAAGTTCTGAATATGGGATGCCCACATGATTAAAACCCGTCCCCAATCCCCATTGCCCTGATCCGATATAGTTAGAACCGTAGTTATCAAAAGAAAGATAAGGGCTAGGATCAGACTCTTTGTTAGAATTTCGAATCAGACGTAAATTCAAACCAGAAAGGTCAGTTGCTATTAAAGTATCAGATTTGGAAAGAACAGCGGATGCATTTAAACCGTGGTTATCATTCAGGATCAACATCAAACGCTCTAATTTCTTTGTGTTAAGCGGGCGCATGGCTAAAACTTTTGTAGCAAAATCATCTAGGATAGAACTCTTCGGGAAAGAAGGGTCGATGTTAACTTTTGCCACAAACCCTTCAAGAACAACAAACGTGATATTGCCATTTTCGATGGATTGTTCGGGAAGAAAAACTTTTGAAACCGTATAGCCTTCATCCAGATAAAGTTGCTGGATTTGCAACATAATCCCGTAAAGCTGTTTCAAATCGATAGTTTTTCCCAAGAGCGGTTGGTAGAAACGGCTTAACTCTTTCGCAGAAAAAGCCCGCGCACCTTTAAGCGTCAGGCTGTTTAAAACAAATGTTACATTAACCATGTCGGGCGGCAAATCCGGTTTGCTGCTTTTCAAAGTTATTTCAGGCAAAAGATCAGAAAGAATTTTTTCGGCGATGGGGGGGCGATCCACCCTGCCGGGATCTGCAGAAGGCGCGAGAACTTGTGCGTGACCGACAGGGCTCAAACAACACAAGCCCACTAAAAGAGCGGGTATAAAAATTAACACCTTATTTATGACCACGCGCATGTTGTATTATAGCCCTAAAATACCCATAATATGACAATGGTTATGTTAATTTTCTAAAGTTGTACCAAGAGCTTTGTCAGATTCAAACAAAGCCTTTCATTGTTTATAAGGTTAAAATTTACGTTAGGCAAGATGACAGACACTTAAAAAGCCTGCATCAGAAGAAATCAGGATCACAAATTACAACGAAAATCCTTCGCCCAGATAGACGCGACGGACATCTTCGTTATCAACGATTTCTTCTGGTGATCCTTCGGTCATGACCATGCCGTCATGAAGAACATAGGCACGGTCAACAATCCCGAGTGTATCACGGACATTATGGTCGGTAATCAGTACCCCGATATTACGGGTTTTAAGTTGGCTGATAAGCGCACGAATGTCTCCGACCGCAATCGGATCGATACCAGCCAAGGGCTCATCCAGCAAAACAAAATGGGGGCGGGAGGCCAGCGCACGGGCAATTTCAACGCGGCGACGTTCGCCACCGGAAAGAGCAATAGCAGGCGTGCGGCGCAAATGCGAAACAGAAAATTCAACGAGTAAATCTTCAAGCAAATTTTCCTGATCGTCTTTACTCAGGTCTTTTTGTGTTTGCAGAATAGACCTCAAATTATCTTCAACCGAAAGTCCACGAAAAATAGAAGCTTCCTGAGGCAAGTAGCCGATACCAAGCCGAGCACGCCGATACATCGGCAAAGTCGTAATTTCTTGCCCGTCCAGAAGAATATCGCCGCCATCGGGTTGGATCAAACCGGTAATGATATAAAAACAGGTTGTTTTACCGGCACCGTTCGGGCCCAGAATGGCGACGGCTTCCCCGCGTTGTACACCGATACTGACATCGCGCAAAACTGGACGTTTTTTATAAGATTTGGAGAGGTGCTGGACAGACAACCCACGTGAAATAGCATGCAAATGCTTGCGGGAATGAGTAAAGGGAATGGGGGGCGGCGGCGATGTCATGAAGAGGTCTACTTCTTCTTACCGGAAGACGGATAGAAAATGCCTTTAACACGCGGACGATTTTTCTGCCCCGTTATGGTACTGACCTTGGTAGTTAAGTTCATTTTGGCGTAATCACCTTCTAACCAGTTAAACCCTTGCATAATCTTAACATTCCCGACCAGTTCTGCAATATTTGTCGCGCTGGTATAAATACCTTTATCACCACTGGCTTTTTGTTCGCCTGACGTTGTAATCAAAACGGCACCTGCTGCTTCGGCACGTTCAAGCGTCTGACCTTTTAAGGTGACAACAATATTGTCAGCTTCGAGAGTATCCTTCCCTTTGGTCACTTTGGGGCGTGATCCGGCCTTTCCGGATAATTCTACTGTTCCGGCAACCAGATCATAAACGGCAAGATCCCCTGTGGCGACATCACTCTGTGACGTCAGAACGACATGCCCTTTGGCGGTCACTTTGGTCAGATCGCTGGTGCTGTTATTTGCTCCAGCATACTCCGCGGTTAAAACATCGCCTTTGACCGACAAGTCACCTTGTTGGGCGAGTGCGTTACCACGCGCTACATAGGTTTTTGCGGTTTGATTCCATTCCAGAGCACTATCTGCCGTAATTTCCAGAGGCAAGGCAACCTCTTCAGCATAACCCGAATGGCTGGACAATGTGCCAAACAGCATAAAGCCTATCAGGGTAATAAAAAACAGTTTGGACAAGGGAAGAAGTTTCATTTTTTTTCATTCTCCACGGCAAGGTCTTTTGCGGGGGCAGGGACAGGATCTTTACTTGTATTCTTTATAGGGTCTTTTGCTTGACGCAGGATCAATTTGGCAGGCCCTTTAAAAATCACTGTATCTGTTTTCCCATCGGCTTCCAAGCCTTGAGCTGAAATTTCTGCGGAGGGGCCGTGACCAGTCACGGCACGGTCAGAGGACAACATTTGTTGATTCACATCAATATTCATGTGATCGGATTGGATTTCATATCCTGTATCGTGGTTCATCTGAACCGAACCATCCAGTTCCAGCACACCTGATTTTTGATTATAAGCCCCTTGCTTGGCCTTGAGAGCCACCCAATTTCCACCTTTCAGGCTAATATCCGCGACAGGCTTGTCCAGCAGGATTTTATCCATATTTTCGGAGTTTTGAGTGGCTTTATCCGCAGTGATTGTATAGGGCTGATTGTCACTGTCTTCGGACTGGAATTTCGGATTAACCAGTTCGTTTCGGCTGGCAGTCTGGGGAGAAATTTTCTCGCGTGGCACAGCCTTTAACGGAGCTTCCCGATCAGACCAGACCATTAACACCACAACAATGGCCAAAGCCACAATCGGCAAAAAAAGACGCATACTGCGGACAAGACGAGAATAACGCTTGGTTCTTTTGGCGAGGACAGCAATGTCCTCATCGCCTCGGACGAGACGGTCAAGAGAAGGCGCGGCATGGGGAGGGTCTATTGTCATGTCGATCTTATACCAGACCGGCTTTCAACAACTCCTGAATACGGATCAGCCCAACAACAATATTTTTATCATTGGTCACAACCAAAGAGGTGATGGGGGAAGCAGCAGACCCAACCATAACGTCCAGAGCTTTAGCCGCAAGAATTTCAGCATGAACGCTGTGTGGGGCTTTGGTCATGATGGATTCGACTGTCTTTTGCAGCAAATCTGGCCCCATATGGCGTTTCAAATCACCATCCGTTACAATACCAAGCAAGGCACCGGCATCATCGATAACAACAACCGACCCAAGATTTTTCTCTGATAAAGTAATCAGAGCATCGGACATCAAAGTGGACGGGGACACCAAGGGTAAATCATTCCCCTTGACCATTAGATCGGACACTTTGCGGAGTTTCTGACCAAGCTTCCCGCCCGGATGCCAGACGCGGAATTGATCGGCAGTCAGACCGGAGCGTTCGAGTAAAGCAACCGCTACCGCATCACCCAAAGCAATCATTTGCGTTGTCGATGTGGTGGGAGCCAAACCATTCGGACAGGCTTCCGGAATTTTTGGAAGCAATAAAACAATATCGGCATGCTCTGCCAAGGGGCTGTCAGGATTTCCAGTCATTGCAATCAAAGGAATATTGAATCGCTTGGAATATCCGATCATATCGGACAGTTCGGCATTCGCGCCCGAATAAGACAACAGAATAATAACATCATCTTCGGTAATCATACCCAAATCGCCATGACTGGCTTCACCCGGGTGAATATAATAGGACGGTGTGGCTGTCGAAGCCAGAGTTGCAGCAATTTTTCGTGCAACATGCCCGCTTTTGCCAATACCGGCCACGATCAAACGACCACGGCCTTTATCCTTCATTGTTTGAATAACAGTGATAGCGGAAATAAATTCACCGTTCAAGGATTGGGATAACGCGCGCAATCCCTCGATTTCTGTTGCCAGAGTCCGACGGGCAGATAACAGGTCTTCATGGTCAGATGAAGGTAAGAAACCTTGTTGTGTCATAGCTTGAGCCATTCTCGTTGTCCTTGGAGGATTTATGAATTATGGGCAAAAATATCAATCTCTGGCCAACCGGTCAAATCGAGTTCAGCCCGTGCAGGAAGAAAATCAAAACAGGCCTGTGCCAGATCTTTACGTCCCTCACGTTCCAACATCACATCGAGTTGGTCGCGCAATTTGTGCAAATACAAGACATCATTGGCGGCATATATTTTCTGTTCTTCGGTCAACACGCTTTGTCCCCAATCGGATGATTGGTGCTGTTTGCTCAACTCGACGCCCAAAAGCTCCTTGCACAATTCCTTGAGGGAATGCCGATCGGTAAAGGTGCGAACAAGGCGGGAGGCCATTTTCGTACAATAGACGGGCGTACAGGTGACGCCCATATAGGCCTTGATCGATGCAATATCAAATCGCGCAAAATGGAATAATTTCGGGATAGAAGAGTCTTGAAGTAAGCGCCGCAAATTCGGAGAACTGTAATCCGACCCCACCGGAAATTGAACCAGATGGGCGTCTCCGTTCCCGAAAGAGAGCTGAACCAGACAAAGCCGATCACGAGTCAGGTTGAGCCCCATTGTTTCTGTATCAATTGCCACCGAGCCGCCAAAAGCTAGATCGTCAGGCAAATCATGTTGGTGTAAATAAATAGTCATGGTGTTGGAATATAAGGTTTTTACTGATTTTTCAAGAAAAATGGTGCCCTGAAGAAGACTCGAACTTCCACGTCCCGGAGGACACAAGCACCTGAAGCTTGCGCGTCTACCAATTCCGCCACCAGGGCACTGGAGCAAAAAACGTATAAAAGGTAGGCGGATACATCTATCCGAGGCCAAAAAACTTGTCAATTCAAATATAACTGGGTTCGAAACGTAAAATTGACGTTTTTTAGCTTTTTTTTAACTACAATTTTGACATCATGGGTCAGGGAAAGATTCTCTAAATCCCCAAAAGCCAATAGGACAAGTTATGAAAATACTAATTGTTGATCGGGACGAAATGACCGCCAATATGATTAAGTCTCGAATAGAGCCTTTGGGGCATACAGTAAGCATTCATACCGAAAAGGGAGAAAGCCTTGATAATATAGTTAGTCAGGGTTGGGATGTGATTTTTATGGATCCTGCTCCAGTTATAAATATCAAACCCATGGCCATGAATATTCGCCGCAACGTACGCCGGAATGTCCATTTGGTTTTACTGTCCGACAGCCTGAATATGGAAGAAGCCGTCAATGGTGGATTTAACGAAATTTTAAGCAAACCGATCAATCCGACAGTCATTGAAGGCATTATCGAACGTGCGGAATACATGAATAATTTGATGCGTCACTTATCAAATGATGACATTGACTTCCCGAGCGCAGGGGGAGTCATTGCCAAATCGGCTTATAACCAGCTATTTCTCTCTTGTATTGATCGTGCTGGACGCTACGGAGAAACAGCACACACGATTCTTATAAGCTTTGAAAACTATAATACGATTGCTGCAAATGATGGAACCTATGATGCAGAGATGATTGCTGCCAAATTGGCACAACATCTCGTGCGTATTCGTCGCCAATCTGATATTATTGCACAGATTCGTTCAAACGAATACGCCCTTCTACTGTTACGCCCCCTCAACGAGTCAGAACCCACCGAAGCTGCTAACCGTTTCGCGGAGTATCTATCTAAATGCACAGATCTGCCGACCACACCCTATATGGACATCGAAATTGGTATCAGGCTTTTAAGCTTGCCTCAGGGCGAGAAGATCATCGAGCACAAAGTGACTGTTCGTCAGGAATAAGGAAAAACCCGTGTCGATTGACAACCATGCTGATTGCGGGGTGTCTTTTATTTGGCTTAAGTGCTTGCGCGATAGTGGAAGGGGAACAACCCCAAAGCCCGTCCGTCAGGGCAGCAAAAGCCTGTATGAAGCAGCTCAAACAAAAAATAACTGAAAGTCCGGAATATTATATTGGAGCATGCACCAATACCGGTGTTTGGATGGTTGAACGCCGCGACCTGCAATCGGGTCAAAAACTGGCTGAATATGATTTCGTTAACAAAATGTATGCCGGACAGGAAACGGGTGGAGGATTTGTCTCTGTGGATTCTCTGGGCGGTACAGTCGAGCAATCGTTTCAGATTACCCAAAAACAACTGAACGCAGCACTTCTAAAGGCCAGATAAGAACAAAAAGGCAGGATACAGACATTATAATAAATGTAACAAAAATGCAGATGGGGACGAATGTCCAGTATGAAAAAACCTGAAATTCAGGAACGATATTCCAGACGACAAATTTTTAGGATGGCTCTGACTGGAGCGGTAGCGATGTCGTCCGTATGGGGAGCAACGCGGATTTTTTCAATCCTGCCATCAAGCGCAGCCGTTATATCGGATCAGGAAAGGATTATAAAAGTGACGAAACCGGACGAACAATGGAAAAAAGAACTGTCTTCGCAACAATATAATGTGTTGCGTGAACAAGGAACAGAGCGTCCTTTTACCTCTCCTTTGCTTGAGGAACATCGCAAAGGCTTGTTTGTGTGTGCCGGATGTGATTTTCCTCTTTTTACGTCAGGCAGCAAATATGATTCAGGGACAGGCTGGCCGAGTTTTTATCAGGCCATCGCAGGCCATGTGGAGACCAGTGATGATTTCAAACTGATTTTACCCCGCACTGAATATCATTGCGCCCGCTGTGGCGGGCATCAAGGCCATGTCTTTAAAGACGGGCCACAACCGACAGGTTTGCGCTATTGTAACAATGGCTTGGCTATAAAATTTGTTGAACAGGACGTGGAATGAAGAAAAAAATCGTTCTTATAAGTGCAGTGGTGTTGATGATGTTCGGATGTTCTTTAAATGAGGCGAGAGCGGTAAACCTCCCTGATCCTGTGGTAGACGAGCGTATAAATGCCGATGAAACCGAACGTAAAATCGTTGTTGCAGGGGGGTGTTTTTGGGGCATAGAGGCTGTTTTTCTGCATTTGAAAGGTGTCAAAAATGCCGTCAGCGGGTATGCTGGAGGAGAATCCGGAACAGCCGCTTACGATCAGGTCAGTCGGGGCAATACTGGCCACGCCGAAGCCGTCGAAATCACATATGATCCGCAACAGGTGACCATGGGAACAATTCTTAAAATTTTCTTTTCCGTGGCTCACGACCCGACCCAACTGAATGCCCAAGGACCCGATCATGGCACCCAGTACCGTTCGGCCATATTCTATGAGGGGGATGAGCAAAAAGAAGTGGCGCGTCAATATATTGACCAGATTGACGCAACCGATCTGCTGGGTAAGAAAATTACGACAACATTGGAGCCTTTGGATCAATTCTATCCCGCCGAGTCCCATCATCAGAATTATGTCGCGTTCCACCCCGACAGCATGTATGTCATAGTTCATGATGCACCAAAGCTGGTGGCCTTCGAAGGCAACTTTCCTAATCTA
The DNA here is from genome assembly GCA_002425415.1 of Micavibrio sp. UBA5572. Taxonomy (GTDB): domain Bacteria; phylum Pseudomonadota; class Alphaproteobacteria; order Micavibrionales; family Micavibrionaceae; genus UBA1573. Next base: position 60,540 of record DIMG01000010.1, on the reverse strand, counting down.
TATGTGAAATAAGAGAGAGTCCGCGTCTTTGAAAGAAATCTTTTTTGTCACGGGTGTTTTTACCTATTTTTCATGCTAGGGTGATAAACATAGGTTTGCATAGTCTATTTATAGGTTTTTTTGTCCATGACGTCTTCTGCCGCCGAACTGGTTGCGCAAATTCATACATATTATCCAGATGCCGATCCACAACCGATTGTGGACGCGGTGGAGTTTGCTAAGCTCAAACATGAAGGCCAGACCAGATCATCCGGAGAGCCCTATTACACCCATCCGCTGGAAGTAGCAGGGATTCTCGCTGACATGAAAATGGATACCGTCACAATTATCACGGCGATCCTGCACGATACATTAGAAGACACCAGCGCGACTTATGAAGAGATTGAAAAAAAGTTTTCTCCCGAAGTTGCTTCTCTGGTCAATGGCGTCAGCAAGCTAACTAAAATTGAGAGCCAGACCGTTGAGGGCAAACAGGCCGAAAACTTCCGGAAACTTCTTTTGGCTATGTCTGAAGACATTCGTGTTTTATTGGTAAAACTGGCTGACCGCCTGCATAACATGCGTACACTTCATCACCTTGCAAAACCTGAAAAACGGTTTCGCATTGCCCGCGAAACGCTTGATATTTATGCCCCGCTTGCGGAACGGGTGGGTCTGCACAAATTGAAAGAAGACCTCGAAGACTTGTCGTTTTCCTATATCAATGGTGAAGCCAGAGACAGTATTACCAACCGTCTGTCATTTTTGCGTCAGGAAGGCTCTGACCTTGTCAGTAACATTATCCGTGAACTGACAGGTCTGCTTAAAGAAGCGGAGATTAGCGGTCAGGTGACGGGGCGTGAAAAAACCCGCTACTCCATCTGGAAAAAAATGCAGCGTAAGAATGTGTCGTTTGAACAGCTTTCGGACATTATGGCGTTTCGCATTGTCGTGGACACATTGGCGGAATGTTATCATGCGCTGGGGGTTGTCCACTCAAAATATCCGGTTGTTCCCGGGCGATTCAAGGATTATATTTCGACACCGAAACCCAACGGATATCGGTCGATTCACACAACAATTATTGGCCCTGAAAACCAACGGATTGAAATCCAGATCAGAACACAAAACATGAATGCTGAAGCTGATTTCGGGGTGGCGGCACACTGGGCTTATAAACAAACCGATGTAAAATCAGCGATTGTCGAAGCCAAAAAATACCGCTGGATGCGTGAGCTTTTGGATATTCTGGAACAAGATCAACGCCCTGAAGATTTCTGGGAAAACACCAAATTGGAATTATTTCAAGAGCAGGTGTTTGCTTTTACGCCCAAAGGCGATTTGTTTGAACTTCCAACCGGATCAACTCCGATTGATTTTGCTTATGCTATCCACTCGGATGTAGGCAACAGATGTATAGGCGCGAAAATTAACGGGCGCATTGCGCCATTAAACACCAAATTACAAAACGGCGATCAAGTCGAAATTGTAACCGCCAAAACACAAAACCCGTCTCCGACATGGGAACGCTTTGTTGTAACAGGAAAAGCCAGATCACATATCAGACGTTTTATCCGCCAGCAACAGCGCGGGGAATATGTGACATTGGGTAAAGCCATGTTGCAAAAAGTTTTCAAGACTGAAGGCTATGAATTTACAGACAAAGCCGTCAACGGCATTGTCGACCAGTATCGGGAATGCGAAGAAGTTGATGATATCTATGCGGGTGTAGGGGCTGGAAATATTGTTGCCCGTGATGTCTTCCGCAGTATTTTTCCTGCTCATAAGTCCGAACAGGAATTGGCAAAAATTACATCACCGGAAGATATTCCAACAATTAAAGCTGCTCAAAACCAACCGCGCAGCGGTAAATTGCAACCGATGCCGATTAAAGGGTTGATCCCCGGTATGGCGGTTCACTTTGCGCGATGTTGTCACCCGTTACCCGGCGACCGGATCGTTGGGATTGTGACAACAGGGAAAGGCGTTACGGTTCACACGATTGATTGTGAAACGCTCGAACAATTTGCCGACACGCCGGAACGCTGGATTGATGTATCGTGGGGCGAGGGGCAGGATAATCCGGAAAATCGTATCGGGAGGTTAATAGTCACGATTGCCAACACGCCCGGTGCGTTGGGAACGCTTTCGACTGTGATTGGCAAAAGTGGTGGAAATATCACCAATTTAAAAATTACCAGTCGTTCGGCTGACTTTTGGGACATGTACCTTGATGTAGCAGTGACAGACACCAAACATTTGAATAATATCGTCGCGGCTTTGCGAGCAACGCCACAAGTCGTGAGTGTCGAGCGAGCCAGAGGAAGATAAGAAAAGAAGAACAACATGTTTGGCCGTCGAAATAAAAGAACTTTACTGAAAAATATACGCGAAGCACTTTGGCCAACCATGGGTTGGAAAAGAACTTTCCGCTATGTGCAACATCGTTTGGTGCGCATTAAAGATACGACTAGCTCAATTGCGCGTGGAATGGCATTTGGTGCAGCTATTTCTTTTGTCCCTGTTCCTGGGACACATATTTTCTCTGCTGCGGCCTTATCATGGCTGACTCGTGGAAATGTCTTAGCCAGTGTTGCGGGAACCTTGGTTGGAAATCCGTGGACATTTCCGTTTATGTGGTGGGCAGCCTATAAATTGGGCGACTGGGTCTTTTATGTTCTTGGTCTACCTGTCCGTGAAATGCCGGAGCATTTTGAACTTAAGGAATTGATTCATGAAATCGAGACTGATCCGCTGGGGTTATTCGTGCCATGGGTATCTGGCGGGTTTATTTTGGCCTTTTTGTCATGGCCTATTTTTTACCTGATTTTTTACCGTCTGGTACGTCAGGCCAGAATTAGACAAAAACAATGGAAAATGCACCGTCTTCATAAATTTGGGCGCAAACTGACGGAGCCACCCAAATTATGATAATTGGCATGGGCAGCGATTTGATTGATATAAGACGAGTAGAAAAGACCCTCGAAAAATTCGGGCAACGCTTTATTCAAAGATGCTTTGCGCCGGAAGAAATTGCCAAAGCCGAGCGTCGCCGATCTGCCGGAACGCATATTGCCACCTATGCCAGACGATTTGCGGCCAAAGAAGCGTGCTCGAAGGCTCTGGGAACGGGATTTAATCACGGTGTTTATATGCGTGATATTGCGGTGATTAATGACCAAAATGGAAAGCCGACCCTGCGCCTGACCAACGGAGCCAAAGTCAAGTTGGATCAGATCACCCCGACAGGAAAAACCGCCCATATTCATATCACTTTGACCGATGAGCCACCTTTGGCGCAGGCTCATGTAGTGATAGAAGCTATATAACAGCGGGAAAACGGCTAGGAAAGGCTGGATTTCTACGCAAATATTGGTTAAGACAAATCCATGAGCAAAGAAGAACCCAAAACTATGACCCTTGAAATCCAGGAAGATGTTTCCTCAAAAAAAGAGGAAACTCTCGGTGAAACAGCCCGTACGATTATTATCGCCTTGTTACTGGCAATGATAGTTAGGACGTTTTTATATGAACCGTTCAATATCCCATCTACCTCGATGGTGCCCAATCTTTTGGTGGGAGATTACCTGTTTATCTCTAAATTCTCATACGGATACAGTCGTCATTCCTTACCTTTCGGCATAGGAAGTTTTGATGGACGTTTCATGGCGAAGCCGCCGGAACGTGGTGATGTTGTTGTTTTTAAATTACCGACAGATACAAATATTGATTATATCAAACGTGTGATTGGTTTGCCAGGCGACACCATCCAGATGATAAACGGGCGTTTATATATCAATGATGTTCGTGTGGAACGGAAGGTTGTGGGAATGGTCGAGTACAGCAAAGAAATTGCGGGAAAAGCAAGGGCAATGGAGTATATCGAAACTCTCCCCGGCGGTGTTCAGCACACAATTTACGAAGAATCCGATAACGACATGCTGGATAATACCGATAAATATACCGTACCTGAAAACCATTATTTTATGATGGGCGATAACCGCGATAATTCCCGTGATAGTCGCGTATTGGATCTGGTGGGCTATGTCCCCTACGATAATCTGGAAGGCCGCGCCGAAGTTATTTTCTTCTCGACGGATGGATCGGCCAGTTTGTTGGAAGTCTGGAAATGGCCGTGGGCTGTTCGTTATAACCGCCTGTTCACCAGAATTGGCAATGGAACAACATTGAAAAAAGGCTCATGAATGAGTAAGCGTTCACCCGAGATAAACCAGGAAAATGAAGAGCTGACAATGAGGCTCAAAGTTTTTCAGGATCGTTTGGGGTATTATTTTAAAAATCCGGATCATTTGAGTCACGCCTTGACTCATGCCAGTGTGACCGAAGAAGACAATTACGAACGCCTTGAATTTTTGGGTGATAGGGTTCTGGGTCTTGTGGTTGCTGAAATTCTTTATCGATGTTTTCCCTACGAAAATGAAGGCTCTTTGGCGCGGCGCCATTCGGCTTTGGCCTGCACTCAAACTCTGGCACAAATCGCCAATGATCTGGATTTATCTGAAATTGTTCGGACATCGGCTTCTGAAAGTGCGTCTGGCGGACGCACACAGGAAAATCTTCTGGCTGATTGTATGGAAGCAATCATCGGGGCTGTTTTTCTCGATCATGGCTATGTTGCCTGTCAGGAAGTCATCACATCTTTATGGGGTGATAAAATCTACACGCTGGTTCAACCGCCTGTGGACTCGAAAACGGCGTTACAGGAATGGGCGCAAGGACGAAAATTGCCTATCCCTCAATATGAGATTATTGAACGGGAAGGCCCCGATCATGCGCCTGTTTTTACTATTCAGGTTTCTTTGGAAGGCTATGATCCGGTCACAGCAACCGGAACATCCAGACGCGCCGCAGAAAAACAGGCAGCACAAACTCTTTATGATTTTTTGAAAGATAAAAAATAATATGACCGAAACTCAACAAGACCGCTCCTGCGGCTATGTCGCTGTGATTGGCGCACCGAATGCGGGAAAATCAACGCTGGTCAATCAATTGGTTGGATCAAAAGTATCGATTGTTTCTCCGAAAGTTCAAACCACACGTAATCGCATTATGGGCATTGTGATAAAAGATCAGGCACAAGTCATTTTGGTGGATACACCCGGCCTGTTCACGGCGTCAACCCGATTGGAACGGGCGATGGTATCGGCGGCATGGTCGGGTGCAGACGAAGGCGATATGGTGGCTTATATTTTTGATTCAAAAAAGAAAGGGCCCAATGAAAATGATCGCAAAGTACTGGAACGATTAAGTCAGATTGTTAAAGATCGCCCTGTTTTTTTATTGCTGAATAAAGTCGATGCCATTGCCAAACCAAAATTATTGGAATTGGCTGTGATGATGAATAATTTATGCCCGTTTACGGCCACTTTTATGATTTCTGCAAAAACAGGGGATGGAGTGGAAGACGTATTGAAAGAGTGCGTTCAACATTTGCCGAAAGGAATCTGGTTGTATGATGAAGATCAGATTTCGGATATGCCGATGCGCTTGCTGGCGGCCGAACTGACAAGAGAACAAGTCTTTTTACAATTACATGAAGAAGTCCCTTATGAAATCACGGTTGAAACCGAAGTCTGGGAACCGTTTGACAACGGCAGCATCCGTCTTCAACAGACCATTCACGTGACGCGTGACAATCTCAAAGCCATCATTCTTGGTAAGGGAGGAAGTCGTCTGCGTGAAATCGGAACATGTGCCCGTGTTGAGCTTGAAAAGATGTTGGATACAACTGTTCATCTGAAATTATTTGTCCGCGTCACGACAAAATGGAAAGACGATCCCGATTATTACTCGGAATGGGGTCTTGATTCCGGTGCATAACTCCAAAAAAAGAATCAATTGCGTCTTCGCTGTGGATAAAAGCGAAAAACGAATCAGGGATTCTTGAGCTACGAATCATCCCTTTGATAAGGTAACTTCAGTTCCAAGAAAATTCGTAACAAATTTTATACCCGTTCGTTACGAAATGGATCAAAAACTGGAGGAGAAAATAAGATATGAGCTGGACTGATGAACGCGTTGCGCTTCTCAAAAGATTATGGGGAGAAGGCAAGACAGCCGCCGAGATTGCCAAGCTGATTGGTGGTGTCACAAGAAACGCAGTGATTGGAAAGGCACACCGTCTGAAATTATCAGGTCGTGTTTCTCCCATTCAGGAAAATGGTGAAGGAGCAGTTGTTGCCCGCGCACCACGAAAACCATCCGAGCCGAGGACAGCGCGGACAATCAACAAAGTAACCAGCCGTGATATGATCGCTCCTGTGATAATGCCGAAAATCGAACCGGATTTTTGTATTGGCGAAGGGGTTCAGTTGATTGAACTGAAAGAAAAGATGTGCCGCTGGCCAGTGGGTGACCCGAAAGAGGAAGGGTTCAAATTTTGTGGCGGTCAGGCATCCGAAGGAATGATATATTGCGATCACCATTGCCGCTTGGCTTATCAAGTCAATACCAAGAACAAAATGCGCATTGATGATTTGGCCAAAATCGATACAGATGTTATTCGTAAGAAGGTAACGGCTGCTTAAATCGTCAAGAGATTACCACATCTTATAAAGAACCAAACCCGCTTGATAACCATCAGCGGGTTTTTCCTTGCCCACAATTACGCATTATGTTAATGAAATTACGAAAAGGGTATTTAGGAATGACAAACAGAGTGGGTAATTTAGACAATAGCAGAAATAAAAAAATTGATGCACCGCCAACAAGAGGAAGAGAAGTTTTTGTAAAAATGTCCATGCCCACACTCCTGACCAGTGCGGGCACATTGATAGATGAACCTCGTACAGGGAAGTATATCGCCGTAGGATTATTGGCAGCTTATACCCTTCCTGTTCTGTTTCGAAAAAGTATGGGTTATGTTGCGTTATCCGTTGGTTCTGCCAATGCCCTGAATAATATATCAATGGTCGTAAGCCCTTTTGGGTTTAACGTTATGAGCCTCGGCGCGATCTTTCTATCGACAAAAAAAGAAGTCAGATCAAGTGCCTTGATGGCAGGGGTTCTCGCGATGACATTTAATTCAGTGATCACATCGGTTGTCTTAGAGGTCGATCGTCTGAGCTTGCTGAATGATTGCAAAAAAGGCGTAGAAGTTAGAAGGGAAGGGTTTGAATGCCCTAAAATAGAACCGCCCAAATCAGATATGATCCCGCGTTAGAGGGCTATTTAACGCTTGGCCTTAAAAAATTCTCTAAGAATCTGCGCACACTCTTCTTCCAATAGCCCACTGACAATTTTTGGTTTGTGATGCAACGGGGCGTGGGAATAAAGATTGACCGAAGAGGTCAATCCGCCGCTTTTGGGGTCGGCTGCCCCGAAATAGACAGTTTCGATCCGTGCAAAACTAATGGCCGCTGCACACATCGGGCATGGCTCAAGACTAACATACAAATCATACTCTGGGAGCCGTTGTGCCTGAACAGCCAGACAAACAGTGCGAATAACCTGAATTTCGGCATGGGCAGTGGGGTCACATAATTCGATGGTACGGTTTCCGGCACGTGCTTTGATCTCGCCGCTCTCGCGATGAACCAGAACCGCGCCGATGGGGACTTCATCGCGCAGGGCAGCACAACGTGCCTCTTCCAGTGCCGCTTGCATTCTTGTATGGTAAATGTCATCACTCATAAAACTGTTCTAATGAGAAATGCGGAAAAAAGCAAAATGGATATTAACAATCCCGAACGGGGCGAGCGGATCGCTAAAGTCATGGCAAGGCTGGGCGTGGCCTCTCGGCGTGATGCCGAACGGATGATCGAAGACGGACGTGTCCAACTCAACGGCCAAACGGTAACAACACCGGCAACTTTTATCACCGAAGGCGATAATTTGGTTGTAGATGGCAATAAACTTGGAAAAAAAGAACAACCGCGCCTGTTTTTGTATCATAAGCCGTCAGGCTTGATTACGACAGCCAAAGATCCGGAAGGCCGCCCGACTGTTTTTGAAAAAATGCCCAAGGATTTACCGCGTTTGATTAGTGTTGGACGACTGGATTTGAACACTGAAGGCTTGCTTCTTTTGACCAATGATGGCGGATTATCACGCTTACTGGAACTTCCATCGACAGGCTTGAAACGGACATATCGTGTGCGTGTTCACGCAACGGGGCGCGGTGGTCAGGCCGCCCTTGCCGAAAAGCTGGATAAATTACAAAAAGGTTTGGTTTGGAACGGTGTCCGTTATGGCGCAATCCACGCCTATATTGATGATCAGCAAAAATCTGATAGCACAAATGTTTGGGTGACCATGACTTTGACCGAAGGAAAAAATCGAGAAATCCGTAACGTGATGGAGGCTTTGGGCTATCAGGTCTCGCGTCTTATTCGTCTGTCTTACGGGCCGTTTGATTTGGGGACACTCCAACGCGGAGATTTGTTTGAACTGCCTCAACGTCAGGTTAAAGAAAAATTACCGGCAGATATTGTCAAACAAATATACTAGAAAGATTTTCGGGCTGAATATCAATGCGGATTATTGGCGGAACATGCAGAGGCCATCCTCTAAAAACACCACAAGGTCAAGACATCCGGCCAACCACAGATAAAGTTCGCCTTGCAATATTCAACGCTCTGTTTTCTCGTGGGGCAGTTGTGGATGCCCATGTTCTTGATGGATTTTGTGGCACGGGTGCATTGGGTCTTGAGGCCTTGTCCCAAGGGGCTGCCAGCGCATTTTTTTGTGATGTCTCGCGTGTTTCCCTTTCTCTCGCACAAGATAATGCCCGTGCTTTGAAACTGGATAAAACCACCATTTTCAAACAAGAAGATGTTACAAAAATTGGTACAAGGCCGCAAGCAACAGAAAAATTTGATTTGGTTTTTCTTGATCCGCCCTATCGAAAGAGTTTGATCGAACCAACTCTAATCAATCTAAAAAACGGAAATTGGTTGAACGATGGGGCATGGATTGTTCTTGAAAGTGAAAAGGAATGGAGATGTCCATCCGCTTTTGGGACAATCGATTTTGAAAAATCCTATGGCGAAACCATAGTCAGATTCATGAAAATCTAAAGCGTGTAATAGACCAGCATGGCTCCACCGAACAAAATGCGGTAAATAGCAAAGGGCATAAAACTATGCGACCCAACAAATTTGACCAAAAATTTGATAGAGGCCAGACCCGCAAAGAATGACACAATAAACCCGACGGCAATCACCAGAATATCTTGCGGTGTCAAAGAGGTGCCGTATTTAAAAATATCAAGAAAAGTTGCGCCGAACATAACCGGAATAGCCAGAAAGAATGAAAATTCTGTGGCTGCTTTGCGATCAAGTTTGGCCAGCATCCCGCCCATAATGGTTGCGCCGGAACGTGAAGTGCCCGGAACAAGAGAGACTATTTGCGCGCATCCGATCATAAAAGCCTGCTTGATAGAAATATCATCGATTGTTTGTGTAGTGGCTTCAGGCTTGAATTTTTCGATAACGGCAATGGCAACCCCACCGACAACCAGAAAGATTGACACGATAAGGGGCGAAAAGAGCTTTTCTTCAATAATATGATGAAAGGAAAGGCCGATCACGGCAGCAGGCATAAAAGCGACAATAATTTTAAGGACAAAATTTTGTTGTTTCTTCTCGTTCAGATGCAAAGCCACGTCAAACAGACGTACACGATAAAGCCAGCAAACCGATAAAATCGCGCCCAATTGGATAACAACCATAAACATTTTGGCGATTGGTATATGAAATCCCAACGCATCTCCGGCCAAAATCAGATGTCCTGTTGAAGAGATGGGCAAAAACTCGGTAAAACCCTCTACGATTCCAAGAAGAAAGGCGTGAAAAAATTCGGTCATAATACCAAGTCTCGTTTCATTATTAGAGATACAATTCTGCGAAGGCACAAACTGCCTGATTGCCATAGCAAAGACAAGGAAATTTTCTCTCGATTTTTGACATTGCGGGGTTTGAAACCGCTACATATCTTTCTTTGTTAAAGACAAAGGCTTCAAAAACGGCAACATCCTGACCAATATGCCATCACGAGTTATAAAATGATGTTTCAACGCCGCACCCAGATGAAGAAGAATCAGGCTGATTGCAATCCACGCTAAAATTTCATGAATATTTGCAAAACTGTGGGAAACTTCTTTTTTATTGACGATTTCGGATAAAACCGGCAGAGGAGGCCATTCGAACAAACCAAACCAGATCGTCGGAAAACCTCTGGGGCTACTTGAAACCAGAGCCCATCCGGTGAGCGGCAAAGCAATCATCAAAAAATAAAGTCCGGCATGGACGGCGTGTGCTGCAAATTTTTCCCAGACTTTCATGTCGGAAGGCAGCGCCGGAACGGGGTGCGTTAATCTCCATATCAAACGGAAGAGACTTAAAACTAGAACGCTGAGCCCCAGTGATTTGTGAATCATATAAGCAGTCTTACGATAATCGGCAGGAAAATCTTCCATCGTCAAACCCAGAATGAGCAAGCCAATAATGGATAAGCCGATCAGCCAGTGCAAAACAATAGCAACGCGCGTGTAATGATTGCTCATAAAAGACCCCAAAATAAAAATAAAAATAAAACTATGCAATGAATATCAACGAAGTGACAATTCACCACTGGTCGTAAGTGTAGAATTCGGGTACTCTAAAATCAAGATGCGCACACTTTTTCATCTATGGCTTCAGCCGTCTTCCCGTAAAATCCGAATCATACTATCGGAAAAGGGATTGGTATTCGATCTCAAACTGGAAAAAGTTTGGGAAAGGCGGACTGATTTTTTGGCTCTCAATCCTGCGGGGGATGTTCCGGTTCTGGTTGAAGAAGATGGAACGACCCTTTCGGGGAGTTGGGTCATAGGGGAGTATCTGGAAGAGGTCTATCCCGAGATTAACCTTCTAGGCGCGGATTCCTCACAACGGGCAGAAACAAGACGCTTGGTGTCGTGGTTTGATATAAAATTTTCACGGGAAGTCACCGACAATCTGGTCGGAGAGAAAATGATGAAACGGTTTTTACGTTTGGGAGAACCAAACGGGACTGCCATTCGGGCGGGGCATGCCAATATTCATTACCACCTCGATTACATCAGCTTCTTGTGTGAAAAACGGAATTGGCTGGCAGGCGATCATTTTTCCCAAGCAGACATTGCCGCTGCTGCCCATCTATCGACCGTGGATTATATTGGGGATGTTCCATGGGATCAGCATCAGGTTGCCCGTGAATGGTATGCCCGCGTAAAGTCCCGCCCTAGTTTCCAAGGTGTTTTGGAAGAAAGACTTCCCGGTCATATACCGGCCAAACATTACGGCAATGTTGATTTTTAAGCTATTTACGGGATAGGAGCAAACTTCTCTTGCCTTTTTCGCAAGTGCAGCATTATATAATAATAGATTATTGGTTCTGCCCAACGAAAATCAAGGATTTGATTTCGGACAGCACATTACAAAGAAATTTAAAATCAAGAATGGCGAAGAAGAAAAAGTTATTTTGTTTTGGCTATGGTTATACAGCCCACCATTTGGCGGAAGCTTTGCGGGCATTATCTGTTTCAGGTGAAGAAGAATGGGTTGTCGGCGGAACGACGCGGACGAAAGAAAAACGGGCAGCCATGAGGGCGCATGGCTTGGAAGCTTACGTTTTTGATGATGACAAGCCTCTGGGCGATCCGTTTTCCATGATGGCGGGGACAACGCATCTCTTAATTTCGACGCCTCCGGGTCAGGAAGGTGACATTGTCTTCGAACATCATGCCGAAGATATTATCCACATGATGCCGGAACTGGAATGGGTTGGATATTTATCAACGACCGGAGTGTACGGCGACCGTGACGGTGCATGGGTCGATGAAATGTCACCATCACGCCCATCCACGATTCGCGGGACACGCCGCGCCCGTGCTGAAAATCAATGGATATCCCTTGTCCACGGTCATAAACTGCCAGTCCATATTTTCAGACTGGCGGGAATATACGGGCCAGGCCGTTGTGCATTGGATTCTATCAGATCGGGCATAGCCCGCCGTATTATGAAACCGGGTCATGCATTCTGTCGCGTCCATGTTGATGATATTGTGGCAGTACTAGTCAATTCGATGCATGCGCCCAAAGCGGGGGAAATATACAACGTTGCGGATGATGAGCCTGCGCCAAGCCATGAAGTCATTGCTTATGCCTCCCGTTTGCTGGGTCAGGAGCCTCCCCCATTGGTGCGTTTTGAGGATGCGAATCTGGCACCGATTACCATCAGCTTTTACTCGGAAAATAAATCCGTACGCAATACCAAGATCAAGATAGATCTGGGTGTAAAGCTTCTTTACCCCAATTATCGAGTTGGGCTTGAGTCTTGCCTGTTAAAGGAAAAAGCCTATGAAGAGTCTGGGGACGCGCATCCGTGGATTGCGGGTGTAGGGCCGGAATTTGCTGGACAGCTAACATCCTGAATAAATATGAAAAACAATAGTGTTTTTTATGTCACACCTTTTTCTGATTTATGATTGCTTTGCTCCATTTGCTTGAAAAAAGACTGAGGAAGAGGAATATAGCACCTGTGTCTGTCTGGATTCCTGAAAAACAGCGACACACTCGTGTGGTACTGGTTCTCAGGAACTTGACTACGGAATTCAACACTAATTGGAGGAATATTCCATGAATAAACTTATGCTCGGCGCTGCTGCTGTTGCTCTGACCCTTGCTGTTTCCCCAGCAATGGCACAAGATGACTCAGGCGTTAAATTGAACCTCGGTGGTCATTTTAAAGGCTACGTAAACTACACAAACGAAGATGACGTTCGCGATGTGGACATCCTTCGTAACACAGAAGTACACTTCGGTGGCGAAACAACATTGGACAATGGTTTGACTGTTGGTGCTCATATCGAAGCAAAAGCCGATTCAGGCGATAGCTTTGATGTTGATGAATCTTATGCTTACTTCGCTGGCTCTTGGGGTCGCGTAAACTTCGGTTCTGAAGACGGCGCTGCTTACTTGTTGCAAGTTGCTGCTCCTTCTGCAGACGACAACATCGATGGTATCCGTCAATACATCAGCCCAACCACTTTTGGTGCAGCTGACTACGACAACGACCTCAGCACAAAAGCAGACAAAATCACTTACTTGTCTCCAGTATACTCTGGTTTCCAAGCTGGTGCATCCTTCACTCCTGAAGCTGGTGACGATTCACGTGATGTAACAGGGAACTCCGCTGAAGGCGTTCAAGATACAGATGATGTATGGGAATTGGCTGCTCGTTATGAAGGTATGGTTAGCAACGTAGGTGTGATCCTCGGTGCTGGTTATGCTGATGGCGGCAACGATGTAGACGAGTGGAATGTTGGTGCTGATTTGGATATCGGTGCTTTCGGTCTTGGTGCAATTTACACCAACCTTGACGAAGACAGCAACGACACAGACACATGGGTTGTTGGCGGTGATTACACTGTTGGCCCATACAAACTCGGTCTATCTTACCTGAACGAAAACGACGATGATGATACAATCGACCTCGATCGTTACACCGGTGGTGTTGTTTACACCTACGGTCCAGGCATGACCTTCCGTGGTTCTGTTGCTTACACAGAAGAAGACGAATCTGATGAAGATGCAACAACTGTAACAGTTGGTACACAAATCAACTTCTAATCCTCACTGGATTTAGAAATGAGAGATTGAAAGGGCGGGACTTTCCCGCCCTTTTTTCATAAATTTTCCAGAGTGTTAATTTTTAAAACCAGAAACTTTTAAACAGAAAGCAAATGGGTTTTAAGAGTGTCGAAATCATTGGCAATGACGCTGAATTTTTCAGGACGCGTCAAGAGATCTGCCAAATGATCCGGTAACGGTGGTCGCACACCGATGGCGCGGTGAACCACATCAGGAAATTTGGCAGGATGTGCACACGCCATAGCAACACAAGGGCCTTGATGCTCAAGTCCGGACGTATGAAGGGCATGAACCCCAACCGCAGTATGTGGATCAATGATAATGCCGGATTCGTCATAGACCTTCTTGATCGTAGCAACAGTGTCGTCATCGGAGCACCTGCGGGCAATGAAGTTTTTACGCGCCCCGTCAAGCGCATCCTCTTCTAAAGTATAATGACCTGTTTTCCGAAAGGAGGCCATAAGCTGATTGAGCCGATCTGAATCGCGCCCCAGACAATCATAAAGGAATCGCTCGAAATTGCTTGAAATCTGAATGTCCATACTTGGGCTATGGCTCGGAACAATATCGTGGAGCTTCATCTCTCCGCTTTCAAAAAAACGGGTCAGAATATCATTGCGGTTTGACCCGATCACCAAAGATCCAATATTTGCCCCCATTTGTTTGGCAACCCACGCAGCATAGATATTGCCGAAATTTCCGGTGGGGACAGCAAATGCGGGTGTTTCACCAAGTTGACGCGCCGCATCAACGTAATACACACTTTGGGAAATAATACGCGCCCAGTTGATTGAATTGATCGCCGACAGGTTTTTGGCCTCTCGTAAAGATTGATCGGAAAAAGCTTGTTTGACCAGATTTTGACAATCATCAAATGTGCCTTCAACGGCTAGATTGTGGACATTATCTGCAATGACACTGGTCATTTGACGCCGTTGGATTTCTGAAGTGCGCCCTTGGGGGTGAAGAATGGTAATAGAGATATTTTTACGCCCTTTACAGGCTTCGATAGCGGCAGATCCGGTATCACCTGATGTTGCGCCGATAATTGTGATTGTCTGTCCATTTTTTTCTAAAACGTAATCGAATAACCGACCGAGTAACTGCAAGGCCACATCTTTGAATGCCAAAGTCGGGCCATGAAAAAGCTCCATCAAAAAAACATCATTGCCGATCGGCTTTAACGGGGCAATGTCGGGATCAGAAAAGACATTTTGGTTATAAGTATCCGCGATAATTTTTTTCAGATCATCTTCTGGAATTTCTTTGGCGATAAAAGGTGAAAGAACTTTCAGGGCAATGTCGGAATAAGTATGATCTGAATTGATATCATCAAGAAATGGCCAGAAAACAGGAACGAATAATCCACCATCCGAAGCAAGACCAGATAAAAGGGCTTGAATAAAACTTGATTCGGTGGCTTGCCCGCGAGTGGAAATATAACGCATGGAAGTTCTCCTTGAATACGAAAGACTATAATATAAACCAACACAGAATGAGATAAAAAAAGGTGCCACATGATAACAAGGGCACCTGATTTTTTTATAAGGGAATGAAAATCCCGATGAGGTAGGCATATTTTATTTTCTTGAGACAAAATCTATCATAAATAAATTTTTACACAAACTTTTTTTAATAGCAAGTCACGGATTGGAAATTAGTACAACCCACCAGTGCCCTGCATGGAAGAAGACCCATTTTCTGGACGGGGTTCTAAAAGCTCACTAGCAGGAAGGGGTTCATCAAGAACTTCGAATTGTGCATCATGTTGTGATTCTTCATCATCGTAAGAACGGTATCCGCTATAAGATGGAGGAACTGTTCCAGGCTCTGTTCCAGAAAGAAACGGTTCCCAGATTGCATTGGGATCACCAGCATAAGTGCGCTGGCCTGTTTTGGCGTTGACTTGCACCATGCGCACACCGGATGGCACACGAAACGGTGTCGGGGAAACTTGATCGAGTGCTTTCTCCATAAACTCCTTGAAAATGGGTAAAGCGACAGAAGATCCGGTTTCTTTTTTACCTAAAGGTTTTGGATCATCAAATCCTGTGAAAACGCCGACCACCAAATCAGGAGTAAAGCCGATAAACCAAGCGTCTTTAGAATCATTGGTTGTCCCCGTTTTACCGGCCAGAGGGCGGCCAAGGGAGAGAAGCTTTTTGGCAGTTCCGCGTTGAACAACTCCTTCAAGAATAGAGACCATCTGATAAGTAGTGCGCGGGTCTGCAATTTGTTCGCGCGTATCGGGAAGGTCGGGTGTCGATTGGTTTTCCCAACGCACCAATGGTCCACATCCCACGCAAGGACGAGTGTCTGATTTTTCAATGGTCTTGCCGAAGCGATCTTGCACGCGGTCAATAAAAGTCGGAGAAACTTTTTTCCCGCCATTGACAATCATACCGTAAGCCGTAGTGAGTTTCATTAACGTTGTTTCTGTTGCCCCAAGTGCGGCAGATAAATAAGGCTTCATATTTTTGGAAACGCCGAAACGATTGGCATATTCAACAACAGATTCAATGCCGATCTGTTGTGCCAGACGGATCGGCATCAGGTTGCGGGATTTCTCGACTCCGACCCGCAATGGCGTCGGGCCATAAAATTCACCGGAATAGTTTTCAGGACGCCAGACATTTCCGGCACTATCAGTAAACACTATAGGGGAATCCAGAATAATAGTTGAAGGGGTATAGCCTTTATCCAATGCCGCCAGATAAACAAATGGCTTGATTGCAGAACCGGGTTGACGCTCGGCCTGTGTCGCGCGGTTAAACTCACTGCCATCAAATTTCCACCCACCTTGAATGGCGAGAATTCGTCCAGTATTGGGATCAAGAGCAACAATCGCACCCTGAACAGCGGGAACTTGACGCAATAAATAAGGAGTCTTATCAGCCTGTTCTTTATCTTCTGCTTTTTCTGCCAGAATAAGGTCACCGGCCTTTAAGGGCTTGGATTTGCTCCATTCGATTTCTTTATCACCCAGACGGCCTTTGCTGCCATCGCTGAAACCGATTTCAACACGGCCAGCAGAAGTATCCAGAACCATTCCGAGCCGCCATTGCGCCAGCATTCCGACAGGCCCCGGTGTATTTTTAACAACGTCTTGCCAGTTTTCAGTCGTCCCCAGACGGGCAACAGAACCCCGCCAACCGTGGCGGCGGTCGTACTCCATCAAGCCGTTTTGCAAAGAAGTTTCGGCAATGGATTGTAACCGTGGGTCAAGGCTGGTGCGAACAGATAATCCTCCACCATACAAAGCATCAGACCCATAATCCTTAATCAACTCACGACGGACTTCTTCGGCGAAATAGGGAGCATCAACGACATCATCATCCTTGACCGGAACAACCACTAAAGATGTTTCTTTTGCCAGTTCGCCTTGTGCCTCGGTCACATACCCTTCAATAACCATGCGGTCAATCACCCAGTTACGACGCGCCACTGCAGCCTCGTGCTTGTGAACCGGATGGTAATTATTAGGGGCTTTGGGTAAAGCTGCCAGAAACGCAGCCTCAGAAACATTTAGCTCGTTTAATGGCTTATTAAAATAATGTAAGGACGCAGCCGCAACGCCATAAGACCGTGCGCCCAGAAAAATCTGGTTCATATACAGTTCCAGAATTCTGTCTTTCGAGAGAACCTGTTCCATTTTATAAGCAAGGATGGCTTCCTTGATTTTACGGGCATACGAAACTTCGTTGGTCAGAAGAAAGTTTTTAGCAACTTGTTGTGTAATGGTCGATGCTCCCACCGGACGACGACCTGTCCCAAGATTTTTCAAATTGGTAACAATGGCACGCGCCACCGCTTTCGGGTCAACGCCTTTGTGCTTGTAAAAATCCTGATCTTCGGCGGATAAAAAGGCTTGTTTGACGATGTCTGGAATTTCACTGATCGGAACGAAAATCCGTTTTTCTTCGGCAAACTCAGCCAGAAAACGTCCATCTCCGGCATGAACGCGGGTGACGACGGGAGGGCGGTAGTCTTGTAACTGCGAGAATTCAGGTAAAGTCTGACCGTATTTGTAGAAAATAGCACAAACCAAAACAACGCCAGCAGCAGCCCCGATAAAACCGAGGGAAATAAGAAATAAAAAGAAGCGCCCGAGCCATTTCATGGCCTCGTTTATCGCACAAGACAGCTATTCAGAAAAGAGGTATAAAGCAAAGCATGGAACTAATTTTACCTGATGACTTGATTTCGTTTAATTTATTCACATCCACCCACCCGATCGAGGTGGATTTATCCTATGCCAACGCACAACACCCCGAAAATTTATTCGGTCAGATTTACCATCCAAAGGCCAGAATGTGGGGGCATATCGATCTGGTGACGCTCACCCTTTTTGCGGCACTAATTTTACGAAAAAACCATAATTGGACATTGGTCGTAAAAGATTGCCTTCGCCCAATAGAAGCGCAGCAAAAAATGATTGAAACAGATATTGTGCGCACTCATCCCCATTGGTTGGAAGAACCGAGATTTTTATCAAGTCCGGGTCAGGGCGGCCATCCGCGTGGCATGGCGGTCGATATAGCTGCAAAAGATGCAAATGGACACGATATTGATTTCGGGACAGCGTTTGATGCTTTTTCAGATCGGCCTGATGCTGAAAATAATCCAGCCCACCGTGAATACGTGAATTTGGCACCTTCGATAAAATCCAACCGTGAATGTTTGAATCAGGCCATGGCAATTTCCGCTAGTCGGATGGGCAAAGAACTGGTTTTTTTATCAACAGAATGGTGGGATTTCAGATTTACGGCCGAATGGATCAGCAAATTTGAACCGATTTCGGAGGTCCGGCTCGAACAGTGGCAAAAAATGGTATCAGCCCCGATACCGATACCGGAAGACAAGGCCAAAGACATTCATTTAAGAGTTTTTGACCGTTTGGATAAACTCGGCGATTTTTAAAGCATCTTTTTGACCCAAACAAGCCTCGACTCCACTGGACACATCAACTGCATCGGGGGACAATAAGGATAAGGCGTCACGGACATTACCAGCATGTAACCCGCCGGACAGCATCCACGGTTTTGAAAATTTCCGTCCCAGAAGAATAGTCCAGTCAAAACTCTGACCATTTCCTCCGGGAAGAAGCGGATCAAGCTTTTCTGCTGAACGGACGGCCTTGGCATCAAATAACAACCAGTCTACAATCGGCTCATAAGCAGAGACAACGCCAAGATCATCGCGGGTTGCAACCGGAAAGGCTTTAATAACCGGCAGATGGAATTTGCTTTTGATTTCCTGAACGCGTACAGGCGTTTCTGTTCCGTGTAACTGGATCATATCCAGTGGAACAGCGGCGATGACATGGTCAAGCCAAGCATCATCGGGATCAACAAACAACCCGATCATACGCACACCGGTCGGAGCATTGCGGGCAAGAATTTTGGCCATCTCAGGATCAATAAAGCGGGGAGATTTCGGATAAAAAACCAACCCGATAAACCGCGCCCCATGCGAAAGCGCGACATCAAGATGTCTTTTTTCAGTCACTCCACAAATTTTAATCTCTGTCATATATCCTGAACCAATCTATATTCACGGAAAATCGTGTGAATAGTTTGTGATTTTGAGAGTTTTTCAGTATAATAATCAAGAAAGCAAGAAAAATATAGAAAGCTATATAAAACCGGAAGAGAGATAAGGGTAGAATGGCACTTGATCTGGATGGCGAATTGGACGTTCTGGGGGTTTCGCGAAACCCCGTATTGGATATGAAATATGTTATCCCTGAAAACGCACCGGTTCTACCAAGCATCGTCAGCGGTGGCCGTGATGCGGAATTGCTGGTTGATATCGATTCAAATGCTGCAGTGCTGTATAATCAGCCATTACCTGAAGAAATTGAATGGGTTGAATATGATATGGATTTGGCCTTGTTAACCTTTGTAACCTATAGCGGAAAAGTGCAGGGTTTGGGTATGACAATCCACAAACCATTTCGCAAATACTTAGGTAAGGCGGACAAGGTAATGATGATCTATATGGAAGATGCCAAATTCCCGCGGGACATATACCCCGCCAAATTGATTGTAAGATATACGGGCATTTAAACCCGAATAATATTAGGTAATTTATGGTGTAATACTAGTAATACTAGAAGGAGTGGTTATGAATAAAGCACAGGCATTGGCAGAGTTAGGGACAGCTTTTTACAACGATCAATATAGGACAATGAACCCGCAAGGGATTTTAGATAAGGCGTCCGCATCTGCAAACTCGGCTATTGCCGCCAAAGATAAATTGGCGGATTTATCAGAAAAAATGGACAAAGCTCCGCGCGTAACAGAGCTTTTGACTAATGTGGCGAATAAATCAGAGACGGTAAAGCCCTTTGCCGAAGCAGTCGTTAAGAAATTAAAGCAAGACCCAAACTTGATACAGCATTTAGAAGCTGATTTAGCAAAGGATCCAGTAGCAGCACAAAAATTGCAAGAATCTTTGCAGGGAAATCAGGCTCAAGCAGCACAAATCATTTTGAAATATGACGGTAAAAATTTAGGCACCCTTTTAGGAACCACGCCAGCAGCAGCTCCTGCCACCATATCAACACCAGTCGCGGCAACGGTAGCGGCACCCGCTGCGGCGACGACTGAAAAAAAACCAGCAGCAAGGTCAACACCCACTGGGCAACAGCATACAAAAGCTCCTGCTTCTGCCATTTCGGCAGCGACACCAACAACGGTTGTGACTCCTACCGTAGCGCCAGATATTGAAATCCCCCCACTTCCTGCTGGAACCTTCTCGGTTGATGCAATCGGGCAGAAGATTTTTGCAGGATTGGCAACAAAAAGTGATGCAGATATTTCCCAGTTCTTTTCGACAAAAGATACGATTGGAAAAGATGGAAGAATTGCACAGTTGGCTGGAGGAATTGCAGATGCTGCTCATGATAAATTTGGTGTATCGGAATCTGTGACCAAAGGCTTCGAAGAAAGAATTGCCGGAGATACGGCTCTTCAAGGAAAAATTGCAGAAAACCTCAAAGGACATCCCGGATTTGTAAAGTCTTTGGCAAAAATGGCCAGTGACGAGAGTGAAATGCCTGACGCCATGAAAACAGCAGCCAAAAAAGAAATGGAAACTCTTATGGAGCGGCCAGAACTTTTGGCGGATGATAAATACGTCAAGGGTATTCAGTCGAAGCTACAAATGGGCGAAGGTATGGGCAAGCTGGGTGGCCTCATGCAAAATATGTTCGGGATCGACATGAAGGGTGCTATGGGCAATATCGGCGAATTTTTCCAACAATTGATACAAAAAATCATGGATTTTATTGGCAATTTGACTGGAAATCCGAAAATGGGACTTGCCAGTAACTTGGGTCTCTCAATGGGAGGTAACCTTCACTCGATCTATGAAAAACCATCTATGGCAGCTCTTCCAACTAACGGTCAATTGTTTCATGACGTGAAGCATGGGGATCGGACGGTGAGGGAAGCTCGTACAATTAAGGTTCAAGGTGCAGATGGAAAAATGGTTGATGTTATCCCGACGGATGGAGCAATACGCTTGGAAACGGATCAGGCTGGAAATGTCAAATTGCGCACGGCCAGTTCAATTGAACCAGATGGCAGCGTAAAATATACCAAAGATACACATCTTTCCCCACAAGGATTCGATCAATATAAGGCAGAAGTTGCAATGCGGGGAGCTGCAGTAGGGGTCAAAGATGGATTGCCAGCGAAACTTGAAGCCCAGACGACCTATTTTGACCCAAAAACCGGAT
The DNA here is from genome assembly GCA_002425415.1 of Micavibrio sp. UBA5572. Taxonomy (GTDB): domain Bacteria; phylum Pseudomonadota; class Alphaproteobacteria; order Micavibrionales; family Micavibrionaceae; genus UBA1573. Next base: position 39,183 of record DIMG01000010.1, on the reverse strand, counting down.
CGGAAATGCCTCCTCAAGGACAACAGCCGCGTCCACCAGAATCAACTGTCAAACAGGATTTGGGCGGGATAGCACGGACAGCGACCAACCAGATAGGAATGGACATGATAGGTGGTGGTTAAGAAAAAATTTCTTAACGCGCCAAATCTTCCAGATTTTTATAAAGTTCCAAAGCGTCGGGGTTCGCAAGAGCCTCGACGTTTCTAACAGGGCGGCCATGAATCACTTCCTTAACCGCCAGCTCGACAATCTTGTTGCTTTTGGTGCGCGGAATATCTGTGACCTGAATAATTTTCGCCGGAACATGGCGGGGCGATGCACCGGAACGAATCCGTTTTTTAATTTGGTCTTTTAAACCATCATCCAGAACAGCCCCGTCTTTCAGACGCACGAACAAAATAACCCGTTCGTCATTGTCCCAAAGCTGCCCGACCGCAATGCTTTCCAACACGTCGGGAATCTGTTCGACCTGACGATAAATCTCGGCTGTTCCGATCCGAACCCCGCCCGGATTAAGTGTGGCGTCCGATCGACCTAGAATAATAAACCCATCATGTTGCGTACGTTCGATCCAGTCTCCATGACACCACACATTGTCAAAACGGTCGAAATAGGCTTTGTGATAACGCTCGCGCCCTTCATCATTCCAGAAATAAATCGGCATCGACGGGAACGGCTTTGTACAAACCAACTCGCCGCTGCCCGCCCCACTGGGTAAGGGTTGTCCGGCATCATCAAAAACATCAACCGCATACCCAAGTCCGGCACATTGAATTTCTCCACGCCAAACGGGGGATAAAACATTGCCGATCACAAAACAGGAAACAATATCTGTCCCGCCTGAAATCGAGGCCAGATGAATATCAGATTTGATGGTGTCATAAACGTAATCAAAACTTTCGTGAACCAATGGCGAGCCTGTCGAAGTAATGGTACGAAGTGTAGAGAGGTCATATTTGTCCTTGACTACACATCCTTCGGCTTTGAGCGCATCAATATATTTAGCACCAGTGCCGAACAGGGAACAGCCATGCTTGGATGTATAATCCCACAGACTATAGGGGGTGGGATAAAACGGCGACCCGTCATAGAGCATCAGACACGCACCGGACGCCAAAGCCGAAATTTGCCAGTTCCACATCATCCACCCGCAGGTGGTGAAGTAAAAAACGCGGTCATCTTGTTTGATATCACAGTGCAGCAAATGCTCTTTCATATGTTGCAACAAAGTGCCGCCATGGCCATGGACAATACATTTTGGAATACCGGTCGTGCCGGAAGAAAACATTATAAACAACGGATGATTAAAAGGAAGACGCACAAATTCAGGATCTTGTGCAGCAAAACTCGCAACAAAATCCTGAAGAGTAAGGCCATTTTTGATGCCCGATAAATCCGGACTCTCCGCAGCAAACGGAACAATAATCACGCGCTCGACAGAAGGAAGGCTTGGCAAAGCTTGCGCAATTTTTCCAAGCACATCAACGGTTTTACCGTTGTAAAAATACCCATCGACGGAAATAAGGATTTTAGGCTCGATCTGCCCAAAACGGTCAATCACGCCTTGCACCCCGAAATCCGGTGAGGCAGATGACCAGATAGCCCCCAATGAAGCCGTCGCCAAAGCCGCAATCAATGTTTCGGGAAGATTGGGCATATATCCGGCGACACGGTCACCCTGACCGATTCCGGCATCCCGCAGGGCTTGTTGGAAAGACGATACGGATTGAGCCAGTTGCGCAAAAGTCAGAAATCGCTCCCGTCCCAATTCATCACGGAACATAATCGCCATACCGTCATCGCGACGTTTGAGCAGGTTTTCTGCCCAGTTCAATGAGGCCTCGGGGAAAAAATGGGCATGTTCCATTTGATCGCCATCAGTCAAGGATACCGAGCCCTTGTCCCCGATAATTCCCGCATAATCCCAGAATTTCGACCAGAAAAGCCCGACGTCTTGCAAAGACCAATCATGCAGGGTTTTATAGTCAACATCACCCGCAAACCCGTTCTTCTTGGCAAAAGCAATAAGATGCGAACTGGCTTTAAGAGAAGCGGAAGGCGCCCAAAGGCAGATAGATTCTGAAACCATAAAAAAACCTGTAACTTTTTTGTCAAAACAACCGAAACACTCTAGGAAGAAAAAGACTAAGATGCAAGATTGGACAATTCATCCCGTTCGCGTATGCTGCATGGAATTAGGAATAAGTATTTAGGAACACCCCCATGATATTGAAAATCTCTTTAAGCATTCTCGCAATTTTGGCCAGCATACCGTGGGTGAATTTGCCGGCACAGGCGCAAACGCTTAAAGACGGCGTTCCCAGATATGTGGTGGTCAATGTGATTCCGGAAAAGGATGCGATTTCCCCCGGAGAAACGCTTACTATTGCGATTGAACAAAACCATCAGGATGAATGGCATACATACTGGAAAAACCCGGGAGATTCCGGTGAAACAACCAGCGTAATCTGGACACTTCCCGAAGGATTTACAGCCGGAGAGATCGATTTTCCCAAACCTCATAGAATAGCCTACGGGCCTTTAATGAATTACGGGTTTTCCGGCAAGAATATTTTACTGACCTCGATCACAGCTCCTGAAACCATAACATCTGGCGAAGTCACCTTAACCGCTGATATTTCATGGCTGGTGTGTAAGGACATTTGCGTTCCAGAATTTACCAAAGCAACCTTGGTCTTGCCGATTGCAACAGCGGCAAACTTGGGACAAGAAACCGATCCCGACCTGTTTATTGCAGCAAAAGCAGCGATGCCGGAAAAAATGGTTTGGCAAGGAATGATCGAAGAGCAAGATCAAACCCTGAAACTGACCTTTGATGCAGATGACACCTTTATTCCCGAACTTCAAAAGGCCACCGACTTGTTTTTCTACCCTGAAGAATGGGGAATTCTGCTCAATCCTGCTCCTCAGGAAATTGCAGTTAAAAACAACCGCCTCGAAATTCTTGTCCAACGTGACACGCGCCCTCTATCGGCTTTGAGGAATTTGAAAGGCGTTCTGGTTTATCAGACCAAAGAAGGGCAGGAAAAAGCACTCGCTCTGGATGTCGCAATCAGCGGCGGCAATATGAAAGCGGCAGCTCTTCTACCGACAACGGCCTCGCCGGATAATTCAGATCATGAAATTTCGGGGGAAACAGTCACAATCATGCAAGCTATTTTTCTGGCTATTTTGGGGGGCATGATCCTGAATTTGATGCCTTGTGTTTTCCCTGTCTTGTCGATGAAGGCTCTAAGTTTGGTCAAGATGTCGGCTAAAGAACAAAAATATGCGGCCTTTCATGGCTTTTTTTATACGGCGGGAATTCTTGTGTGCTTCGGGGGAATTGCTGCGGCCTTGATTGCACTGAAATCCGCTGGGGAAGAAATAGGCTGGGGATTCCAGTTACAAAATCCGGTGGTGGTTTTACTCTTGGCCTATTTGCTGTTTGTCATGGCACTTAATCTGTCAGGATTTTTCGAATTCAAAGGACACTTGTTCAGCAATATTGGCCATAAACTGGCCGCCAAACATGGCTATTCCGGAACATTTTTCACCGGTATGCTGGCAACAATTGTGGCCACACCCTGTACCGCGCCTTTCATGGGCACGGCTATGGGCTTTGCTTTGACCCAAAGTCCTGTTGTGGCAATGACAGTCTTTTTAGCACTTGGGGTGGGCTTGGCTCTACCATACTTGGTTTTATGCTTGGTGCCATCCTTGCGCAAGGCACTTCCAAAACCAGGGGCATGGATGGAAACATTCCGGCAATTTATGGCCTTCCCTCTCTACGCATCTGTTGCATGGCTGGTGTGGGTTTACGCACAACAAGTCTCGGGCAACTATGGCGTGATGCTGGCTTTGTTTGGCTTGATTATGATTGCTTTTTCCGTCTGGATTGCACGCCACACACCCAAACATCAACCGATGAAGTCTGCCATTCACGCTCTGTCTTATTCCTCTTTGGCTTTGGCATTGCTGATCGTGGCTTTAAGCGCGATGAAACCGTCTATGGTCAACGGACTTGAGAACACCGTAGAAAATGCTCTGACCAATCATCACGCATACTCGACCAAGGGCTATGAAGACGCGCTCAGCGGGGATAAACCGATTTTTATCAATATGACGGCGGCATGGTGTATTACGTGCAAATGGAATGAACGTGTTGCCTTGGCAACAGAGGTCACATCAAAGTTGTTTACAGACCATGAGGTTATAGTTTTCCAAGGCGACTGGACAAACCAGAATGCCGAAATAACGGAATTTTTGACAAAGCATGGACGAAGCGGAGTTCCGCTCTATGTGTTTATCGGCGCACGTGATCCTGAAACAGGGAAACGTCCCGAACAGCAAATTCTTCCGCAAATTCTAACGCCAGCACTGGTTGCTGAATTTGTGAGTGGAAAGCGCGATTAAATAACAGCGTAATATTTCAACCAAAACGGAAACCCAAGGAAAGGACAATCCGATGAAGACTTTTATAATGGCCGCGCTTGCAATGCTGGCTCTAACCGTCCCTGCAATGGCAGATCACCATGGCGAAGCCGTGGGAGACAAAATGATGCCTGAAATGAGTGCCCCTGAAACAGACAATTCTGAAATAAGCACCGTGGCAGAAGTTGGAAAACCTGCACCGGAATTTATGCTCGATGATGTCAATGGCGAACACGTTATGTTGTCGGCGTTGAAAGGCAAAACAGTGGTTCTGGAATGGACCAACCATGAATGCCCGTATGTCAAAAAACATTATGACAGTGGTAACATGCAAAAACTTCAAAAAGAAGCCACGGATGACGGCGTTGTCTGGATTTCAATCGTATCTTCTTCTGAAGGCAAGGAAGGGTTTACAACCCCTGAAGAAGCCAAAGCAATTATGGCAGAACAAGCCGCACATCCAAGCAATAAGCTTCTTGATACCAACGGAGTTATTGGACATTTATATGGTGCAAAAACCACGCCCCATATGTTTGTAATCGATAAAGACGGTGTTCTGGTTTACGCAGGCGCGATTGATGACAATAACAGTTATAAGCCCGAAAGCCTTGAAGGAGCAAAGAACTACGTTCGTGAAGCTCTCGCGGCTTTGAAAGAGGGTAAACCTGTTGAAAATGCGACAACACAATCATACGGTTGTGGCGTTAAATACTAGAAAAGATCTATTTCTCTCGTAAAACCCGATGTTAAGACGCGCAGTCTTCATCGGGTTTTTTCATGGAAAAGGAGCAGGCTGATAGGGAATAAAAAAACCTCCCAAACAGGACATAATCTATGCCATACTTGAGCCTCTTGATTCGTATCGCATCGGATAGCACAGACATGCCCGCCAAAGTACCGTTAAAGAAAACAGTCAAAGCCCCCCCCCCGACCCGCAAAAAAGCGGTTGCCGGAACTCGGAAATCCACCTTGTCCCGCAAAAAAGAGGGTAATCCTTCCAAGACCGCCGGAAAGAAAGATGTATCCTTGCGCTTGGTTGTCGGGGAAGACGGCAAAATCATGTACGCGACGTCGGCCATGCTTAAAAAACTGGGCATGAAGGAAACTTTGGTACGCAATACAGCTTTGCGTGATATTCTGGAATTTGAATGCCCGGAAGACGCTCTTCATGACCGCCCGTATATGGGGATGTTTTCCAAGAAATCTGAAGATATTGGTGATGCGTGGACAGCATCGATTGTTCCAGGAGAATACGCAGTCAAGTTGACCTATGAAGGAACTTCTTTTTTAACCAATCTACGCTTTGACCGCATAGACCTGCCCGCAAAAAAATCTTATCTGGTCGTATCCAGTGAAGAAGTGGCTGTTCCCGATTTGGAGAAGATTCTCGAAACCATTCAAAAGTCACCCGCAAAAAAAAGTGCAGAATCAAAAGAAGTTGCAAAAACAGCCACCAAGGATGAGCGCACCATCTGGGAAAAAAACAGCCATGTATTTCAATCCATGGGGCATGATTTTTTGATTATGATGTCTACGCGGGGAAAAATTATTGAAAGCAATGAAGTTTTTCTTCTGTCCTTGGGTTTTGATGCGCAAGATATTCAAGGAAAATCCTTTCTTGATATGATTTATACCGAAGATCGCCCCTATGTTCAGCCGGTGTTTAAAACTTTGGTATCCAGCAACAATGAAGATGGAACCTCTCCGCTTGTCGCGTGCGAATGTCGTATTATTGCCGCCGATCAGTCGATGCGTTGGCTGGATTGTCGTTTAAAAGTCGAAGGTGACCATCTTTTTATGGTTGCCAGAGATCTGACCGAAGAAAAAGCACATGAAGCTGAATTGCTGCGCCGTGAACAGCAATTATCCGAAGCCCAGTCAATCGGCCGTATGGGGCATTGGACATGGCGTATAGGGGATGAACGCTTGGAATTTTCTTCGGAAATTTTCCGCATTTTTGAACAGTCACCCGAGGACTATATCCCAACGATTGACAGCGTCAATGATCTGTTACATCGCCGTGATCGGGGAAGAATGGCACAAGCCTTCCAGCGTGCCATGATTGAACAGAAGAATTACGAAATGGAATTTCGCATTGTTCGCCCAAGCGGAGAAGTGCGTTTCATTTTGCTGCAAGGCCGATGTGAGCAAGATGAAGAGGGCGATGTGGTGTCCTTGTTTGGTATCATGCAAGATATTACCGAACGCACTCAACATGAACGTGAGTTGTGTGAAGCCAAGGAATCTGCCGAACGTGCTTATGCAGCAAAATCACAATTTTTGGCCAATATGAGCCATGAACTGCGGACACCGCTCAATGCAATTATTGGATTTTCCGAGATGATCGAACGCCAGATGTTAGGCCCGATCGGAACGCCAAAATATCTGGATTATATCGGCGGGATCAGGGAAAGCGGCGAGCATCTTCTTGATTTGATTAGTGATATTCTGGATATGTCGAAAATCGAAGCCGGAAAATATACGCTCGATATAGAAGATTTCAATCTGCATAAAGTTTTGCGTTTGGCCGTTCATATGATTGAAGGACGGGCTTTGGATGGCAATGTAAAAGTCATTTCAGCGATACCGGAAGAGACAGATCTTCAAATGAGCGGTGACCGCAGAGCGATTATGCAGATGGTTTTGAACATTTTGTCGAACGCGGTTAAGTTTACGGACGAAGGCGGTCAGGTTCGGATTGAGTGCGAAGCAGACGACGATTCGGTCACGATCAGCGTGCAGGATACAGGAATTGGCATTCCGGCCAGCAAATTGCGTTATGTGACCAAACCGTTCGAGCAAGCGGCAAATCAGTTCACGCGGAATCATGAAGGATCTGGCTTGGGCTTGGCGATTACCAAGGAATTGGCTGAATTACATGGCGGGGCTTTGGTTATCACATCTCAAGTCGGGGTTGGAACATGCGTTCGAATCACGTTGCCGCTTCAGGCAGTCACAACATCGGTCTCCTCATTAAATTAAAGCCCTCTAACAATTGAAAACTTTCGATACGAAGCGGAAAGTAATTTATTTTCAAAGTTTAACTTAAGTTTTTTTTAAGCGAAAGAAATTTAGTAAGGGAGCATTAACTATTATCAGGCATAAATACGGGAACGGCAACTCTTGCCCGATTTCTCCGAAAAATAAATTTTTACATTCCTAGATAGAACCTTTGAAATATGCGCATCCTTGACGACATTTACCCTGATGATTTCTTGACTGAGAAAGATGATGATTTCTCAACTGACCTTTATGAAGAAGGTGAGGCCGTCGCGTTAGAGGATTTATTGCATCTGGTTCAAGAATTTTCAGAATTAAATAAACCCGATTTACGTCCTGCTCATTTTGAAACCGATGAAGATGCGCTGGTTTGGGGGCTGTCTGTTTTGTGCGAGACAAGATTGGGACGGGATTTGGCCTATGATGCCCGATTTGAAGATTGGTCAATCGAAGTGGATGACATTGAACAAGCCTGCCACATCATTGATCCTCAATTGCGGATTTTAATTTTGCCCCGTTTCTCAGTATCTCCTCCAACACTGGCGCGGTCACAAAACGACCGTGCCGCCTTTATTCTCGAATTGGCACGCGGGCTTCGCGGAATCTGGCATGATATGACGGGCGTACGGGAAAATTTTGACCTGACTGCAGACGATCAGATTTTGATGTCCCGATTACGCCGCGCTGACCATGATTTATGCGCTTTGCGTATGGCGTGGGATTTGCGCGAACAAGGTCTCGGCGGCCTATGGCGTCAGATCATCGCCTCTCAATTGGGTGATTTGGCGATGATCGCAAGCGAGCTTTGGACAAAATCCGAAGATCAGGACGAACAACAGGATATGCCACTTTACGGCTTCTCTCATTTGGTATTGGAATGGTTGAAAGATGCAGGTCTGGTGAATGCTACGGACAGCAGAACCCTTGACCTGATGGATGCTCGCCTGCAACGCAGCGCCCGCGAAGTCTGCGGCAGCGATCAGATATTGCCCGCAGAATTGATGACATTATCAACCCTCCCTTCGGAAGGCGCATACCTTGCTCCTATCGCAAGGACTTTGACCTACACCATGGAATGCAGAGATATGCCCGATCCGGTCAATGAAGCCTATTTCCGTCAGATTCTTGAAGATTGCGAATGGACACGCACCAACCCACTGGTCTTTTCAGACAGTGAATTGGAACGCAAATTCTTCCCTACAAAGGTTGACACGCTGGCATAGTGTCTATTATTGATGAGGCAAAGTCTTTGCCTGCCGCTACTTTAAGCCATTCCCTTTGAACAAGAGCATCCCGTGAGGAGAGATTTGACATTCTCATGCAAGCAGAATAACCGACTTTGCCTTGGGCGCGATCAGCAATATAGGCAATGGCAATTTGCGATGCATTGGCACAATCACCTTCGCGGCCAGCTTCCTGAACAGCTTCTAAAAAGGCGGAAGCAAGCTCATCGGGAATTTGGTTGTTATAACCATTGAGAGCACGAATAACTGCGCCGACTAACTGGAATCTGTCGCTAGTAGCAATATCAGAGAAAGGTCTGTCTGCAGTATTTGTCATGAGTAACCTTATAATTTAATAAATAATCATGGCAAGGTAAGTGAATATGAAAATATTAGCAAGAAATATTTTCATTGCTAAACCTGTATAAAGGCATCCTTAGCAACTACAAAATTCCAGTATCGATTCATGTTGTGTAGGAACGGCATCAGGCTTCTTATCTTTTAAACGTTTAATTTCTACGGAAACAAGCCTTACAGCTTCGCTTGTGTTCTGGCTAAGGTCAGAAAGAACCTGTTGCAAAACAGCGGGGGGGCATGTTTGGGCAGACTTTGTGACTGCAGCTAAAAATGCATGTTTAATGGTATTTTCGGGAATCCCATTTTCAAATCTTTTAATCCAAAAACGTACTTGCTTAGGAAAATCGTCGGCCGTGCTGTGAGCAAGAGCGGAAAAAAGCTTAGTGTGTGATATTTGCATACCTGTCATGATTTCTCCTCATATCTAATGATAAAGAATATGTAGATAAATATGAAAAGTTATGCAAGCCCTATTTTAAATATTTTTTAAATTCTGAGAAATAATCACAGCGATTTTAAATGTAATCCGGCTATCTCCGATCACCCAAACCCTCTCTCCCGTCATCTCCTCTCCCACAAACACCATTCCTGTCTTCCCCGCGCAGGCGGGGATCTGGTTTTTTATGGTCTTGGCTATAGAGCCAATGAAAAAATATCCTTGGAGATTAAATAATTTGCATGTAAAACATGGGGTTATGAATGCAGCTGTTGAGCTTTTGCGGGAAAAAATCCCTTTTGTACAAAGTATGTGCCAAGCCATTGGCCATTCGATCATCAATGTTGTGCAGGCATTGGGGTCAATTACGATGTTTGTTCTCCAAACGCTGCGTCATTGTCTGACCCCGCCCATTTTTATCAAACATGTTTTGCGCCAATTTATTGATATCGGATACTATTCCTTGCCGGTTGTGGGCATGACCGCCTTGTTTACCGGAATGGTTCTGGCGTTGCAAAGCTACACGGGGTTTTCCCGCTTCAATGCTGAAAGCGCGATTGCCTCTGTGGTGGCTCTCTCGATTACGCGGGAACTCTCTCCGGTTTTGGCAGGCCTTATGGTTGCGGGTCGGGTTGGTGCAGCGATTGCTGCAGAAATCGGAACAATGCGCGTCACAGAACAAATTGATGCCCTCTCGACTCTCTCGGTTAACCCGACAAAATATTTGGTGGTGCCTCGGGTCATTGCCGGAACAATCATGCTTCCGATTCTGGTGTTGATCGGGGATATTATCGGTGTTTATGGCGGCTATATCGTTTCAACCCATGTTTTGGGGTTCAGCTCTGGAAGTTATCTCTATCAAACATGGCAAGTCTTGGAAAACATGGATATTATTTCCGGTTTGGTGAAAGCGGCAGCCTTTGGATTTTTGGTAACCTTGATGGGTTGCTACCACGGTTATAATTCGGGGCGTGGAGCGCAAGGCGTTGGGCGGGCAACAACCAACGCAGTTGTAACGGCATCCATTTTGATCCTGATCTTTAACTATCTGCTGACACAGGTTTTCTTCTCATGACCATCCGTAATAAAATTGAAATGAGAAATGTATTCAAATCCTTTGGAACAAAACATGTTCTTCAAGGCATTAATCTGGATATTCCGGTCGGTAGTTCAATGGTAATTATTGGCGGTTCCGGAACCGGAAAATCGGTGATGCTCAAATGTGTGTTGGGTTTAATTCAAGCCGACAAAGGATCAATCAAGGTCGATGGACAAGAAATGATAGGATCTTCGACACGCGCTCGTGAAGAGATGATGAAAAAATTCGGCATGTTGTTTCAAGGGGGTGCATTGTTTGACTCTCTTCCGGTTTGGTATAACGTCGCGTTTGGTCTCATTCATGGCAAAGATATGGGCAAAAAAGATGCGCGTATTCTCGCAATTGAAAAACTCGAATCTGTCGGAATGGGCGAAGCCATTGCTGATTTGTATCCTGCGGAACTTTCAGGTGGCATGCAAAAACGCGTCGCCTTGGCACGTGCCATTGCTACAAACCCCGAAATCATTTTCTTTGACGAACCGACCACGGGTCTTGATCCGATTATGGCCGATGTTATCAATGAATTGATCGGAAAATGTGTAAAAAATTTGGGCGCAACCGCCTTGACCATTACCCATGATATGGCCTCGGCCAAAAAAATCGCAGATCATATTGCTATGATCCATGAAGGCAAGATTGTTTGGACGGGCCCTGTCGAAGATTTGGAAAAATCAGGCAACCCCTATGTCGATCAATTTATTCATGGTCGCGCCGATGGCCCGATCACCGATCCCCAGTCCAATCTTCTAAAATCAGCCTAACTTCCACTTCGACCCTTGGGGAGAGTCCTCAATGACGATTCCTTTGGCGGCGAGCTCATCGCGGATTTCATCAGATCGTGCAAAGTTTTTGTTTGCTCGTGCCTTTGTCCGCTCAAGCAATAAGCCTTCGACCCACATCGTATCAATATCAGCGGATTGAGTCGCTTCACCAAACCATTCGGCAGGTGTTTGGTTCAAGAATCCCATCAGTCGAGCTCCAGCTACAAAAGCTGCTTTGCTTTCGGGTGTTTTTTGATCTGCCGCAGCTTTGGCCAGAGAATTCAACTCAGCATAAGCCTTTGGAGAATTCAGATCATCGCATAAAGCCTCTATGAGAGACGAAGGAATTTTAACATCAATGTTGGCCACATCGGATAACTCATCCAGAATACGGTAGAATTTATCCAGTGATTTATGTGCCATTGCCACACCGTTTTCCGACCAGTCAAGCGGTTGGCGGTAATGAGCTGAGAGCAAAACAAAGCGAATGACTTCACCAGAGATTCCTTGCTCGATCAAATCATGAGCCAATATAAAATTGCCCAGAGATTTGGACATCTTCTCGCCTTCAACAGTCAAAAAGCCATTGTGAATCCAGTATTTCGAGAAAGAAGCAAGATCATGAGATCCATGGGCGCAGCAACTTTGGGCAATTTCATTTTCATGGTGCGGGAATTTCAGATCAGCCCCGCCCCCGTGAATATCAATTGGCAATCCCAGATGTTTTTCTGCCATGGCAGAGCATTCGATATGCCATCCTGGCCGCCCGAATCCCCAAGGGGAGTTCCAACCGGGTTGATCCGGTGTTGACGGTTTCCACAACACAAAATCGGCAGGATCTTTTTTATAAGGCGCAACTTCGACACGCGCCCCTGCAATCTGGTCATCACGGGAACGGCCTGACAAACCGCCATATTCAGGGAAGGACGGGACATTGAAGAGAATATGGCCGTCTTTCTCATACGCGTGGCCACGCTGGATCATATTCTCGATTAAAGAAATCATTTCAGGGATTGTTTCTGTGGCGCGAGGCTGGATGTCGGGGAGAGCTACGCCGAGGGTAGCCATATCTTCGTTATAGATCCTTTCATATTTACGCGTAACAAACTCAATACCCTCTCCGGCTTCACGTGCCGCCGTGATAATTTTGTCTTCGATATCTGTGATGTTCGAGACGTAGGTAACTTTTTGATACAAGCTACGCATGACCCGTGCGAGGAGGTCAAAGACCACCGCCATTCGGGCATTGCCAATATGAGCATAACTGTACACAGTCGGTCCACAGGCATAGATTCTGACATGATCCTTCTCCAGCGGCACGAAAGCCTCTTTCTGCCGCGTCAGCGAGTTATAAAATCTGAATGTATAATGGTCTGTCATGAACGCCTGTCTCCGCATTATTAAGCGGAAAACAGCCTAGCGTCTCTGACGACTTCTCGCAAGCACTCTTGCTGCTTGAATTTTTTGTTGTTTCATAGCCCCAGCAACAGCTGTACCAGCCACCAGACTTGCCACAACCAAAGAAATCGTTATTGTAAAAGTCATCATCAAAGTCCTTAAGTTGTACACTCGGTCAAACCCGTGGGGATTTCGGAAACAAATCCTCAAGTCTCCAGAATACCAGATAAATAGCTGCCAAAAGGTTAAAAACAAGGTACTTTCAAAAAGGATTTTGACATTTTTGATCAAAAGTCTAGTCTTCAATCTGGTCTAAAACCTGCCTGAGATGATAGAAAAGAGAATGTAAATGCCTGTATCTTCGATCAATACCAATGCCGATTTGATTTTAAAAAATGGGATTGCCGTTCTCCCCGGCATAACTACACAAGCCGATATTGCCGTTAAAGCTGGAAAAATAGTGGCAATCGGCGATGTCTCGGGAATAAAAGCCGAAGAGACAATTGATTGCACAGGGCTTCACATTCTCCCGGGCTTGATTGATACACAGGTTCACTTCAGAGAGCCAGGGGCAGATCACAAGGAAGTGTTGGAAACGGGGATGAAGGCCGCTGCGATGGGCGGAATTACAACTGTTTTTGAAATGCCCAACACCAATCCTTTAACAACAACGCCGGAAACGATTGCCGATAAACTGTCTCGCGCCGCAAAAAACCCATGGGTAAATCATGCGTTTTATTTGGGTGGAACGGCACAAAACGCAGCCAATCTTGGTGAATGGGAAAAGCTAGATGGAGTTTGTGGAATTAAGATTTTCATGGGAGCCAGTACCGGAGATTTGCTATCGGCAACAGATGAAGAAGTCGAAGCTGTCCTTGCCCATGGTCGTCGTGTTGTTGCGGTACACGCTGAAGACGAAATGATGATGAATGAAAACAAAAAGACCATATTGGGAGACAGTCACGATGTTTTACTGCATCCGGTTTGGAGATCCGCCGAATCTTGTTTGTCGGCAACAACACGTTTGGTCAGATTGGCCAGAAAACATATGCGCCGTGTTCATGTGCTGCATATTACAACCGCACAGGAAATGGAATTTCTTGCATTGAATAAAGATATTGCAAGTGTCGAGGTTTTGGCCAATCACTTAACCTTGCACGCACCGGAATGTTACGAACGTCTGGGGAGTAAAGCTCAGCAAAACCCGCCTATTCGAGAAAAAAATCATCAAGATGCACTGTGGAAAGCAATCTCCGATGGCACAGTAGATATTGTGGCCTCTGATCATGCGCCGCACACCTTGGAAGAAAAAGCAAATGAATATCCGGCAAGCCCCAGTGGAACACCAGGCGTTCAAACTCTCGTACCGATTATGCTGAACCATATTAATGAAGGTCGCTTGACCATCGAGAAGCTTGTTGAATTGATGTGCTATGGCCCACAACGCATTCACCGGATTGTGGGCAAAGGACGGTTGGCACGTGGGTATGATGCGGACTTTACAATCATAGATGTAAAGAAAAAACAGACCATAACGAACGCACAACAACTTTCACGCACAGCGTGGACTCCTTTTGACGGGATGGAGGTAACAGGATGGCCAGTTATAACAATCGTAAATGGTAAAATTGTTGCGAGGAATGGCCAGCTGGGTGACGGGCAGGCAGGGCAGATGGTAAAATTCGAGGAGAACGCGAAATCGTTTTAATAATATCTTTAATTATATATTGTACGTTTTTGTTCCGATGCTATCATGGCTGTCCGTTAACTTAAGGCATAACAAATCTATACGAATCTAAACGAAGTCTTAATTTTGCCTGTGTATTCTGATTGATTGGGGAGAAAGGAAACTTTCTCATAGGCATTCACTGTGGGTAAAGACATACGAATGAGATCCGACGCACAAACGCAATATTCATCCGTGCCAAGAGCGGACAAATTGGGGAGAAAATCAGGCTTGTTTACAAGGAAAAATACATCTTCAAAAACCAGTACCAGTATGTGGCGCAGTCGTCTCAGTTGGAAGATTGTAATGGCGGTGTTTTTGACCATCATGACTGTTCAGGCTACGTTGATGGTGCTGACCTTGAAAAGCTATCAACAAGAACAATTATTCGATTTGAAAGAAGACGCGCGGAGGACATTGGTTACAGTTGCTTCTGACAAGGTCATAGACAGATTATCTCCACCATACACGGTGTCACAGATGAACCGATTGGTTTCTTTTACCTCTATTTCAGGGCTCGCGGTTTATTCGATCGATTTTCAGTTATTGGGAATAGGTGGTGAGAATGCGGTTACGACATTATTTTCTGAAAGCGACTTATCAAAAACGTTTTTGAGTAACGATCAACGGAATTATGAGGTGGTGTTTCGTCCTAAAGATATTGACGGACTACCGTATTTTATAGTCGCCCGCCTCGATGCCAGCAAAGCAGCATCAAATGTTGCGTTTTATGTGCGCCAAAACATTCTGATTATGTTTTTGATGTCTGCTCTTGTAACAACCGTTCTAATGATTGCTATTGGAAAATGGCTTTTGGAACCGATCCTGTTTCTCAGGGATAATGTAAGTCTGGCCATTGCAAATCCGGAAGCGCCGAATATCGAAGTCTCTCCGTATGATGATAAGGACGAAGTTGGCGGAACAATTTCCGCAACGCAGGAGCTTATCAGACAGAATGCGAAAAACATTCGTCAGGTTAAGAGTGCAGCTCAAAGCCAGATTCATAAACTGGCGTATTACGATACGTTAACGGGTCTTCCAAACCGGACTTTGTTTATTCAAAAATTATCCGAGCACGTGAAACTGGCGGCAGAAAACCAGAAAGAAATGACACGTTTGGCAATTGTGGCTTTTGATTTGGATCACTTCAAAGACATCAATGATTCGATGGGGCATAATGTCGGTGATGCTATTTTGTCCGCCGTTGGTAAACGTTTGCGCTCATCTTTGCCGGAAAGTGCTGTTGTGGCACGATCAGGGGAAGATGAATTTGCCGTGACATTTCCGCTGACAATTGGCTCGATTACAGCCAAGGATGTGGGCGATAAAGTGCGCAGCATTATTACGCATGAACCTTTTCGTGTATTCAATGAAACATTTCAGGTTAGGGCATCAATTGGTGTTGCAACATTTCCCGATGATGCTCTTGATCCCGATCAGGTTTTAAAAAATGCGGATATCGCTCTCAATCGCGCCAAAGAAGAAGGTCGTGATTGTATCCGTGAATATCTTGAGGATTTTGATAAGGCAGTTCAGGCCAGATTCCAGATGTTGCGGGATTTAAGAAATGCGCTTGAAAACAAAGATTTGACCTTGTATTTCCAGCCCCAGCTTGACTTGAAATCTGGTCAGGTAATTGGTGCGGAAGCCCTGATCCGCTGGTTCAAAAAAGATAACAGTAAAGAGGGTGGAAAATTCATTTCTCCGGTCGAGTTTATTCCAATCGCCGAACAGTCAGGTCTGATTGTACCGATTGGCGAATGGGTCATGCGTCATGCTTGCCTTGAGGCAAAGAAATGGCACGATAAAGGAAATATGATTCGTATAGCGGTCAACGTCTCGGGAGAGCAATTCCAGCAAAGTGATATTGTTGCTCATACTCGTAAAGTGATAGAGGAAACAGGAATTAACCCTCATTTACTGGAACTGGAAGTCACAGAAAGTGCTTTCATGGAAGACATCCAGCAAACAGTGAGAACTTTGAAAGAGCTGCATGCCTTGGGTGTCGAATTGGCAATTGATGACTTTGGAACGGGATATTCCTCTCTGTCTTATTTACGCCAATTCCCGATTGACCGTCTAAAAATTGACCAATCATTCATTCGGAATGCATTGAACAATCCTGATGATGCTGCAATTGCTAGAACAATTATCGGTTTGGGGCGCTCATTGAATCTGAAAATTATCGCCGAAGGTGTGGAAACCAAAGAACATGAGACCTTCTTGATAAATGAAGGATGTGATGAGGTTCAAGGGTATCGTTACTCACGGCCAATTCCTGATTATCAAATGATGGAGTTTATCCGCCTTTATACAGGTCGATTGGATTACTTTGAATAGGCCAATTGTTTTGGATAGCCGATTAAATAAATTACAAATCATCTGTTTTCCACGAACAGAACATAGGTTATGATGCCCTGCGGTCGCCCGAACGGGCTACTGGGCAGTTACATATGAACATGAGGGTGTCATGATATTCCATTCTTCAAAGGCCTTTGGGTCTATCCGGAAATTTTCACATAAATCAATGAAAGGGCATATTGGCGCTGCTGTTGCTTGGATGATGATTTTTGGTATTTTGGGTGTAACAAGTGCACAAGCGGAAGGCAATAAAACCCCGCCAATGCCAGCACCACTGGAAAACCTTGTCGCACAAGGTGCGCAGGCACGATATTTGGGACGAGAATTCGGGCTTGATGGCTGGGTCACCATTCAAAATGGTGAAGAACAATATTTTTATGTGACGGCAGACGGTCAGGGAATGCTGTTGGGGATTTTGTTTAATAACAAGGGAGATTCAATCACCTTGCAACAAATTAACACTTTAAGAAAAAAAGAAGGCCCTGCAATTGACCGTCTCGCCGGATATTCCCCACCACCGGAAAATAAAGAAAGCGCGAGTGAAAGTCCTGTTTCTGCTGCCCCTGATTTATCAAACCCGCAAGAAGTGTTGAAATCTGTCACAAAAAATAAGGCAGAACAGCTCTTTCAAAGTGCAGAATCGGCCAACTGGATTGCCTTGGGGAATGAAAAAGCTCCGGTCATTTACACGTTTATTGATCCGGAATGTCCGCATTGCCATGATTTGATACAAGATTTTAGAACATCAGGATTCCTTGAAAAAGGTTTGGTACAGCTTCGCCTCATTCCAGTGGGAGTATTAAGTGACCGGAGTTTGAAGGAAGCGTCTTACCTTCTGGCATCCCCTCAACCTCAAAAAGACCTGTACGACCATCTGGATGGAAAAGCTGACTCACTTTTGGTGGATCGTAATGCGAATACACAAGGGGTACAGAGAAATATGCAGGTCATGCAGGACTGGAAACTGGACGCAACTCCATTTTCCGTATATAAGGATATGAGCGGTCAAATTAAAGTGCTTCAGGGACGTTCGGCGGATCTAAAGAAATTAATTACAGAGTTGCGATAAAATAAAGTTTCGGCTACAAGGCGTGCTTATGGAACAACGGTCAGCATTTTTGTTACAAGTTTTGGAAAAACTCGCAGCGCCCTTAGTGGCGGCAATCAGCGAGGTTTCTGTGCGTCAGCAAATGAGTCCGGATCCCGCTCAGCATGGTAGTTTAAAGCCCGAAGCGGAGCAGGTGGCAGGTCTTTTGACCAAATCCACACAAATGAGCATCTCACTGGCTGATTTTGTTGACTTGAAATTGCCTGAAAACGAAGCGGATTCGCTTCGTTTGGCATTAACCAGCCTTGCCTCTCCAATGATTGCCAATATTTATCGTCTGGCAGGTCGTTCACCAACGGATGCCGAAATCGAGCGTGTCACATCAGCTTTAAATGCTGTTATCAGTTACGCCGACGGATTTGCTCCAGCGGCAGATGCTACAGGACGCTTGGCGCAGATGGAAAATGATTTCGCTCCGAGCGATGCCTCCCAAGTTAGTATTTTATACATTAGCGCTCTGTTACCCGCGATCAACTCTGTGATGTCCTATTCTTTTGGCGTTCCTGAAAAACGGTTGGTTCAGGACGTAGGCGAACGCCTTGTGCGGGAAGCCAAAGTGCTGCGTACCAGAATGTTTCCGGCAATGAATGATGAAAGGATGACCGCAAAGGCAGATTTGGCTTTATTGCGGATCGTGGCATCAATCTACAGCCAATGCCACTTTGCCGAAATGGCCAAGCTGATGGCAACAGAAGAACAAGCCCGTCAAGGGATGGCACCCGCTATGACCAGCCTTTGGCAAGCATTTATTTTGCGCATTCAGATGATTGAGGTTTTGGGGGCTGTATTTATCCCGGGTATGAACGGAGAAGCACAAGCTACCTCATCGGGTGGATCGGGTGGAAAATCCCCCAAAATTGATAAATCTGCTGAAAAAGAAATGACGCCAGTTGCCGAATTAAAAGCAATGCCGACAAAGGATAGTGGTAACTCTACCACATCAAGTCCAATGTCATTCTTTGTTAAGAAAAATTCGGCATAACAGAAACTTGACATCATGATAGACAAGAGGGCGGGGAAAGTAAAAAAATGAGTAAGATTTTAGCAGCCTGTTTGATGTTAGCGGCACAGACATATTCAGTGCCACCTGCCGTTATGGTTGGGATTTTGCAGGTTGAAGGTGGAAATGTCGGCCAACAGGTTCACAACACCAACGGATCTTATGATCTGGGGCCGATGCAAATTAACACCATCTGGATTCCTCAATTGGCAGAATACTGGGGGGTTGATAGTGGGACAGCCGCACGTTGGGTCAGGGATGATGCGTGCACCAATATGGGGGTCGCCGCTTGGATTCTGCGCGGCCACATGGATGAAACAGGCTCTTTGTCGACAGCGATTGCCCATTATCATTCCAGAACACCGAGCAAAGGTTATGGTTATCGGGCAAAGGTTATAGAATCAATGCGCAAAAATGGGCTGATTAAAAGCGCATCCCGTTAAGTCCTCAATTTTTTTAAAAAAATGAAATATCCTGTCAAATACGGCATTAAGGTGCTTGTTTCGAGTCAGCTAAACCGCTAATGTGTTATGACTTTCATCGGTCTCCGAGTGCTCGGGGTAGGTTTTTTTGGCAAAAAGGGTGTTTAGGCACAATGTTACGTTCCATTTTTCTGGTATTTTCTTTATGCGTTTTGTCGGTAGCATTGTCTGCCTGTGAAACCTACTCTCCTGTTAAGGTTAAAGACCCTCAACTAGTGGCTCAACCTGATAAAGTCTCCATGATGTTGGCTCAGGCTGCAGACCGCGCATCTAATGCGCTTGAAACTTTGGCGGCTGTTGAACAAAAACGGACACCGGAAGCTGGTGTACCGGCTGTTGGAAACGTTCCGGCTGAATTGCGCCGTGCGGTAACTATCAACTGGGTAGGCCCTGTTGATTCGATAACAAAAATGTTGGCAGATCGTTCCGGATACAAATTCGTAACATTGGGTGCAGCACCAGCGACACCGGTCGTTGTTGAAGTAAATGTAACCAACAAACCGGTCATAGAAATTTTGCGTTCAATTGGCTTGCAATTGGGTCCACGGGCAAATGTTCACGTTAACTCGGTCGACAAGGTTGTGGAACTGAGCTATTCGCCTGTCACAGGACTGGGCGACGTCTCCAAGGAATTCTAACGATATTATTCGGGGTAAAAGGGCATGACCCAGCATTTATATAAAAACAATAAAGCCGGAATTTCAGGACTTTGTGCCGTAGTGCTGTTGTTTACTGGAATATGGACATATCCGGTTCAGGCTCAATCTCTTGAGCTAACAAAAACACCGGAAGAGGCTACAACCAGAAATTATGGTGTTGAAAACTCAATCCCACAACCCATGGAAGCTCTGCAAGAAATTCCGGGCTATGTTGAAAAATCCGGAGAAAAAGGCCTTCCAGTCGATATTCGCCGTGAAGCTATGAAAGAAGCGGCTCTGTCATACGGCGCACGAGGTGGATTAGCCGCCAGAAGCTATGAAATACGTAAGGAATTGGATGTTCGAGCCAGCTATCTGGACAAGGTTTTCAATTTTCGTCAGCTTTTGATTGCGGCACCTTCCGGTTTTATGATCGAACCCCCGATTATTTCTGAATCCCTGAATGCACTTTTGATTGAAGGGGATGGTCAGTCGGCTGCAGTATCCGATGCGATCTATCGTATTAATGAAAATGTAAAAATTGTCTCCGCTCCCAAAAACTGGAGAACATATCTCGAAAGAGGTTGGGGGAAAGTTGAAGAGCCTCCTGAAATTCTTCGCCCGAAAAATGAGGAAGAGCGCATTTTCTGGCGTGATCTTGTTAAAAAGGGCTGGATAGAGGGCTATTCGCAGGGCAGTGAAGTATTTGAAGAAGATTTGAATCGTCTGGCCGCAGATTTTGATGGCATGGTTCGCTACAGAAAATTGTTAGCTCAAGGCATGGTGTCAGCGCCCTTTGCACAACAAATTGATCGCGGTGTAACGGGAGAAGCGGAAACCATGAGAATTGGTGACCGCGCTGTTGTTATCACTGGAACGCCACAGCTCATTTCAGGATCTCAAACATGGCAGCCCGCAAGCCGGTAAGTCTGGTCAAGGGAGATCAGTCTCTCGTTGAAACATGGCCTGATGAACCTCACCGTTTTTCCGAAGAACATGTTGATGCCTTTTTGCTCTTTTGCGTAAAAAAAGGGGCATCCGATATTTCTATCCAGACAGATCGTCCGGTTTATACCGAGGTGCATGGTATTTTGTATCCATCCACCTATCGGCCTTTGGATGCTGCGGATATGAATGCCTTTTTGACCAAGATTTATGGAGCAGACGCTTCTGCGCGTTTGGCCTCTGGTCGTGATTTGGACATCTCGTATGAAATTCGCCCTGATCGCTATTCCCGTTCCCGTTTTCGTGTGAATATCACGGCGATTTTGGCGCGTGGTCGCGATGCCGCCCAGATTACAATGCGGGTTATGCCTGCAGAACCTCCACGCATGGAAGATCTGAATATTGAGCAACCAATCATTGATGGCTGGGCTCCCCGTCAAGGAATGGTGGTTATTACTGGTCCAACGGGTTCGGGTAAAACAACCCTTCTTGCCGCCGGAAACCGTATGATGATGGAACGCCCGCAAGGGTGTGGTAAAATGTTGACCTATGAAGCGCCAATTGAATTTACCTACGATGCCATTCATTCTCCCAGATCTTTGGTATCCCAGACTGAAATTCCACGTCACTTACCCGATTTTGCTCACGGCGTTAGAAATGCGTTGCGTCGCAAACCCCAGATTATTCTAGTGGGGGAAGCTCGTGACCGCGAGACTATTTCCGCAGCAATTGAAGCAGCGCAGACAGGTCACGCTGTTTATACGACAACGCACACCACGGGAGTGGCCTCAACAATTCGTCGGATGATTTCTGCATTTGAAAAAGAAGAGCGTTCGGAACGTGCCTACGCATTGATGGAAACCATGCGTATGATCGTAACACAAGCATTGGTTCCAAAAGTCAATGGTGGCCGGATTGGTGTTCGTGAATGGATGGTTTTTCCGGATGAAGTACGAGAAAAGCTTTTGGACATGGATTTCGATCAATGGGGCGTAGAAATTCAACGGATGATCCCGTTTTATGGACGGACAATGAATAAATCTGCTACGATGGTCTTTGAAAAAGGACTGATTGAAAAGCGGTTCTACCTGATTTTGACGGCTGGTGGCGGTTCGGGCTAGGATTTCCTGCCATTGAGATTATTAACCTTCTGAATAGACTTTCGCGTTAGACTGAAAATATGGCCAATCAAATATCGGATATGCAAGAGCAGATGAATTGGCATTGGAGAAATTCAATGCGGCCAGTTCGTTTTTTTGGCTTTGATGTTCGTGCGATTATTCCATTTTGCATACTTTTATTCTATGCACGGATCTCAACGCTTGTTTTATGTTTTGTGGTAACACTTTTCTTTTGGTTGTTGGAGAAAAAAGGGTTGACCTTTCCTGCAGCGCTCAGATCGTCCCGTTTGTTTCTTTTTGGCAATTACCGCCCTGGATTAACAAAGTTTCGCCATAGAAAACTAAAAGATTACGGGCGTTAAAGGAATCGCTTTATAATTCTGCCCATATTCTGGTAGATTGTTTCTTGAGTTTTAATGGCTTGGAACGTATGTTAGGAAACTATGGCATTTTATTGTGCCGATTTTAATTGGCTTGTGGAGAAGTTAATGTTGCTAAAAAATATAGCGTTCAGCGCAGTTGTATCGGTTGGCTTGATAGGGTTTCCTATGATGGCACAGGCTGGGTTTGATTGGACACCTCCCCCTCAAAAGGTTCAGGAATTAGGTTCCGCCACTGTGGCTGCTTCTGGGATAGCAGAGTCCATGACGGATTCAGGGCCTCTGACTCCGGATCCTGATGCGGTAGAAACGCTTCCTGTTCCTGTAACAAATGTTGATTCTCAGGAATTGCCCCCTATCGGTATATTAGAGGTGGAGCAAGACACCGCTGCGCCAATGCAAACAACAGAAGACGAGTCTGCCCCTGTTTCACTGACATCTGAAGAACAAGAATTACCGCAACCTCAAAACACTGAAAGTGTTTCAGCGCCACCCCCTGTTGCGGATCTGCCAGTTCTGGAAGGGTTTGGTAAAGAGATTCCTTTGGCCTTGGCTTTGCGTGATATTGTCCCGTCACAATATGCCTATGCGTTTAACAACAGTGCTGATGCTGGTCTTTTGGTGTCGTGGCGCGGTGGTAAACCATGGCAAGATGTCTTGAATGATGCGTTGGAGTCTCATAACCTGATTTCGGCAGTTCAGGATCAGATGCTGGTGATCGGCACTCGGCAGCAAGCCGCCCCTGAAGTGGTTGCTCCTGTTGAGCTTGAAGTAGCAGAAGAAAAACAGGAGCAAAAAGTTCCTGTTATGAAATCGGTATTAAAACACACTTGGAAAGCGCGTCCTGGTTTTACTTTGAAAGAAGTTGTAGAAGACTGGAGTAAATTAGCTCAAGTGGAAGTTGAATGGAGTAGTCCTTATGACTACCCGATCAATAATGCTTTTTCCTTTGAAGGGACGTATGATGAGGCTATTGCGAATTTGTTATCACAATATTCTCGTGAAACACCGCGCCCTAGGGGTCGCCTTTACCCGAACTTACCAAATGGCCCTTCGGTTTTAATGATCAACTAGAATAGTGCCAGAATATTGAAAGAGCCCTTCGGGGCTTTTTTTGTAAAAAACCTTGACGTCCCTCCACCAATCCCCTATAAACGCCCCATTCCTGTCCCGGACTACAGGTTTTCTTTAAGGAGCTTCCTTGGAAAATAATGGGTTAGCCCACCTGTACAGATAGGCCAATCGTAACACAGACTAGGTCGTAAGATTTGGTGTGTGGGTTGGTTTAGATTTGTAAGATGTTTTGGACGGGCGGCTTCACAAGAGCCGCTTTTTTATTGGCTAATAAACTAAGGAGAACAGCGATGAATCGCGCTGAAAAACAAACAGAGATCGATGCCTTGAAATCGACTCTCGGCAGCACTGAAATCGTGATTGTCAGCCACAATACTGGCATGTCTGTCGCGCAAGTGACTGAATTGCGTCAAGGTCTTCGTGCTCAAGGTGCCCGTTACAAGGTCACCAAGAACACATTGACAAAAATCGCAATCAAGGGAACTAAACACGAAGAAATCAACGATATGTTGACAGGGCCAACCGGACTGTCAACCACAACTGAAGAGCCTTTGGTTGTGGCCAAAACCATTTATGATTTTGCTAAAAAATTTAATGGTAAATTGGTAATTGTCGGCGGATATTTCGGCGAAATGAAGCTTGACCCTGCTGCGATTGAGACATTAGCAAAATTGCCAACACTCGATCAGATTCGCGGTCAATTAGTCGGTCTTATTCAAGCACCGGCTGCACAATTGGCACGTTTGGCCAATGCCTACTCGGAAAAACAGGCTTAATTCTGTTTTTTATAAAAATTCCGAACCTGCCCTGATAACAGGGTCGTTTCGAAACTGAATATCGTAGCTAATTTTTGCAAAAAGGAGATTAAATTATGGCTGCTAACTTGGAAAAACTCGTAGAAGACCTTTCGGCTTTGACTGTTATGGAAGCTGCTGATTTGGCAAAACTTCTGGAAGAAAAATGGGGCGTTTCTGCTGCTGCTCCTGCCGCTGCTGCAGTTGCTGCTGCTCCGGTTGAAGAAAAAGACAGCTTTGACATCGTTCTTGAAGCCGCTGGCGACAACAAAATCGGTGTGATTAAAGTTGTACGTGAAATTACCGGTTTGGGTCTGAAAGAAGCAAAAGACCTTGTTGAAGGCGCACCAAAAGCAGTTAAAGAAGCTGCTGCAAAAGGTGAAGCTGAAGAAATCAAGAAAAAACTTGAAGATGCAGGCGCGAAAGTCTCTCTCAAATAGTTTTGGATTTCAAACTGAATATTTTAAAACGCCCCCGATTATCGGGGGTGTTTTTTTTAAGTATTTTGGATCGGGTTAACTATTTCCTAGAAAGAGCTTTGCTAGAATGGCACGTGATGGGGATGATTCAGACATACGGTTACAATCGTGATAAATTTTGCGAGAGAGCATTAAAAAGCGGCGCAAAATTGTATCATATGCCTTACGTGGGGTTTACTGACGTTGATCTGGCAACGGATATTGCGGTGATCGGGGATAATTCAGCCTCAAAAGTTGTTGTCATGTCATCGGGGTTACATGGCGTAGAACTTCCGGCTGGATCGGTTGCTCAACAAATCGGCCTTGATGCAGTAGGTCGTGCGGCAAGCCACCACGATCTGAGCGATACAAAATTTGTTTTTGTTCATGCCCTTAATCCCAATGGGGCATATTATGCCTTGCGCACAGATCAAGATCTGGAAGGAGGAAGAAATATAGATCCCGCTCGCAATTTTATCAATTTTGCGTCTGCCGATTTTATTCCCACGCAGGCGAATACAGCCATTTCCAATGCGTTTGATAAGGCCAATTTATCATCGCCATCCCTTGGTATGATGTGGGGGCGGCTGCTTTATACAGCTTTCGTGAAACAAGGGCAGGCTGAATTCAAACGAAATTTTGTGCAAGGCCAATACACAAATCCCTCATTGCCCTATTACGGGGGGCAAAGCCCATGCTGCGCACGCACGACATGGCAAGAAATTATCACAACAGAAATTATAAAACCAGCCGTCAAAAAAATCTGGCATTTTGATTGCCATACCGGAGATGGGCCTTTCGGGGTTTTACAATTATACCTCGACAAATCTGCTGGAGAAAAAACAAAGAATCTGGCACAAAAATTGATAGCGCCGGATAAAGTACGGGTCACAGACGAATATTTTGCCAATGTTACAGGAGATATAGGCGAGTACTGGAAGACATTTAACTTCCCTCCTGAAATTGATGTTTATCCTATAACCTTGGAATTCGGAACGACACAGGCTCATATACCGGGCATTGATATTCTGGGGGCTATTTTGAACCGAACCTTGCTGTCTGAAAAATATAATGATGACCATGCAAGTAAAGATATAATTATCCAACGCATGCGTACAGCCTTTTGCCCCACACAACAAGGTTGGGCTCAAGCAGTTATCACCCAGTCACAAGATGTGTGGAACAAAATATTACATAATCATTTAAATTAAGAAATAGATCTCATCAATTCTATTGTTTAAACGGGCTGTCAAGCAAGATATGACATAAGAACAAATGTCTCCCTGAACCAAAAAAGTTAAAAATTTGGAAATTTTTACTAGACTCAAGCCATTTGATAAGGTAGAACCCCATACCCAACAGAAAAATGCGTATTTTCTGTTGAGTTTTATTTGCGGACCCATAAGGAAAAAAGTCGAGCTTCATTCAAGTATTGTCGTTTGTAATCATCTGGCAACGCCGCAAGCCATGATTGATACAGATAGACGGGTCGAATGAAAATCAATTTTTCCGAAATTGTTGAAAACTGAACTCGTATTTGTTTCAGACTGTTAAGGGCCAAAACATGAAAAAAACTGTGACTGCAAAAAAAGCGTCTCCTGTTCTCTCTCCTTCTGCCATTGTTGATAATTTTACCGGACGCAAACGTATTCGTCGCTCCTTTGGTAAAATCCGCGAAGTTGCCGCGATGCCGAACCTGATTGAGGTTCAAAAAGATTCTTACGAACAATTCTTGCAAATGAATGTCGCTGCTGACGATCGTAAAATGCAAGGTCTGCAGGAAGTTCTGTCGACTGTCTTTCCGATTAAGGATTTTGCAGACAAAGCAGAGATTGATTTTGTAAGATACGAATTGGAAGATCCTAAATATGATGTTGAGGAATGTTACACCCGCAGCATGACATTTGCTGCGCCATTGCGTGTCACCTTGCGTTTGTCGGTCTTTGATGTGGATGAAGAAACCGGTTTGAGGTCTATCCGCGATATTAAAGAACAAGACGTGTATATGGTTGATATGCCGCTGATGACTCGTAACGGGACATTTATTGTCAACGGAACAGAGCGCGTTATTGTCTCCCAAATGCACCGCTCTCCTGGTGTATTTTTTGACCATGATGGTGGAAAAACTCACGTTTCCGGTAAATATTTGTTTGCCGCACGCATTATTCCTTACCGTGGCTCATGGCTTGATTTTGAATTTGATGCAAAAGACATCTTGAATGTGCGGATTGACCGCCGCCGCAAATTGCCGGTCACGACATTTTTGCGCGCTCTTTATGGTGCGGAAACGGAAAAATATATTCTGGAATGCCAACAAAACGGCCGTGAAATTGATCCTTTATTGGTTCAGGGAATGAGCAACGAGGAAATCCTCGCGACGTTCTATAAGAGTGTCAATTATACCCACGACAAAAAGGGATGGAAAACAGCATTTGATGCCGAGCGTTTCCGTGGTGTTAAGTTGATCTATGACTTGGTTGATGCAAAATCTGGCAAAGTGATGACCGATGCTGGAACAAAAATTACGCCGCGTCTCGCGCGTAAATTGGCCGAAGATGGCTTGAAAGAAATTATCGTTCAAGAAGAAGTTCTTGTCGGTTCTTATCTGGCAAGTGATGTCATGGATATGAATACCGGTTTGGTGATGTTCGAAGCAGGGCATGAATTGACCGAAGAAGACATTGCAACCTTGTTGGAAATGGGTGCGACAGAGCTGCCTGTTTTGGGGGTCGATCACTTGAATATTGGCCCATACATTCGCACCACAATGATGGCGGATAAATGCGATACACGCGAAGAAGCGCTGATCGATATTTACCGCGTGATGCGTCCGGGTGAGCCACCGACAGTCGAATCGGCAGAAGGTCTGTTCCACTCGTTGTTTTTTGATCCGGAACGTTATGATCTCTCAGCGGTTGGTCGTGTGAAAATGAATGCGCGTCTTGATTTGTCCGCAAGTGACGAGCTGCGCGTTTTGACCAAAGAAGACATCTTGTCTATTTTGAAATATCTGCACGAACTCAAAGATGGTCGCGGCGAAGTCGATGATATCGACAACCTTGGCAACCGTCGTGTGCGTTCGGTTGGTGAATTGATGGAAAATCAGGTTCGTTTGGGTCTGATGCGGATGGAACGTGCGATTCGTGAACGGATGTCTTCTGTCGACATCGACAATTACATGCCCCATGATTTGATTAACTCCAAACCGGCTCAAGCGGCGGTACGTGAGTTCTTTGGATCATCACAATTGTCCCAGTTTATGGATCAAACCAACCCATTGTCCGAAATTACCCACAAACGTCGTTTGTCGGCACTCGGTCCTGGCGGTTTGACCCGTGAACGTGCGGGCTTTGAAGTGCGTGACGTGCACCCGACCCACTACGGACGGATTTGCCCGATTGAAACACCTGAGGGTCCGAATATTGGTCTGATTAACTCGCTGGCGACCTTTGCCCGCGTCAACCAGTATGGTTTCATTGAAGGGCCGTACCGCAAGGTTGTTGATGGTAAGGTAACTGACGAAGTCATTTACATGTCCGCTATGGAAGAAGCTAAATACACGATTGCACAGGCGAATGCTGAGCTGAGTGACGTTGGTGAATTCACAAACGACTTGGTATCTTGCCGTAAAGCTGGTGAAAACTTGATGTCGATACCAGAACTTATCGAATATATCGACGTGTCGCCGAAACAGATTGTATCTGTTGCTGCGGCGTTGATTCCATTCCTTGAGAATGATGATGCGAACCGCGCCCTGATGGGATCGAACATGCAACGTCAAGCCGTTCCTTTGTTGCGTTCTGATGCACCATTGGTTGGAACTGGTATGGAATTGCCGGTGGCGCGTGACTCTGGTGCTGCTGTTACGGCGCGTCGGTCAGGTGTCGTTGTTGAAGTGGATGCAAACCGTATTGTTATTCGTGCAACGGAAGAATTGCGTTCTGATGAACCTGTTGTTGACATCTATAAAATGATGAAATTCCAACGCTCTAACCAATCGACTTGCATCAACCAGAAACCTCTGGTGAAAGTGGGCGATATGTTGAAGGCGGGAGACATCATTGCTGATGGCCCATCAACGGAATTTGGAGAATTGGCTCTTGGTAAAAACGTGCTGGTCGCGTTCATGCCTTGGAACGGTTATAACTTCGAAGATTCGATTTTGCTGTCCGAACGGATTGTGGCCGATGACGTATTTACATCCATCCACCTCGAAGAATTCGAAGTGATGGCGCGTGATACCAAATTGGGACCTGAGGAAATCACACGTGATATTCCGAACGTCGGTGAAGAAGCTTTGAAGCACCTTGATGAAAGCGGTATCGTTCACATCGGTGCCGAAGTTGGTCCTGGTGATATTCTGATTGGTAAAGTCACACCAAAAGGCGAAAGCCCGATGACACCGGAAGAAAAATTGCTGCGCGCAATTTTTGGTGAAAAAGCTGCAGATGTCAAAGACAGCTCTTTGCGTCTTCCTCCGGGAACGCAAGGAACAGTTGTTGAGGTTCGCGTCTTTAATCGTCGTGGTATCGATAAAGATTCTCGTGCACTGTCGATTGAACGTGAAGAAATCGATCAATTGGCAAAAGACCGTGATGATGAACGTAAAATTCTTGAAGACGGATTCTATTCTCGTTTGAAAGAATTGCTCATTGGTCAAACCGTGGCAACGGCACCAAAGGGTGTAACTGAAATCAAGAAAGGCGCAATTATCAACGGAGCAGATCTCGAATCAATCGAAAAACGCGGTATGTGGCGTCAAATCGGCATCGAAGATGAAGCGGCTATGGCTGAAATCGAAGCGGTTGGAAAAACATTTGATGACGCCGTTGATAACGTTAAGCAGCGTTTTGAAAATCGTGTTGAAAAACTTCAACGTGGTGACGAATTGCCACCGGGTGTCATGAAGATGGTTAAAGTCTTCGTGGCCATCAAGCGGAAGATCCAGCCAGGTGATAAAATGGCGGGTCGCCATGGAAACAAAGGGGTTGTTTCGCGCATTATGAAATGCGAAGACATGCCGTTCCTTGAAGATGGGACTCCTGTTGACGTTGTTTTGAACCCTCTTGGTGTTCCATCCCGTATGAACGTTGGTCAGATTTTGGAAACCCACTTGGGTTGGGCGTCGGCATCTTTAGGTAGGCAGATTGGTGAACTGGTTGACAGTTTCTCTAATCCAAAGCACCCGAACGCGGTCGAAGTCGACAAGTTGAAAGCCAAACTCAAAGATGTATATGGCGAAGGTGAATACAAAGCAAAAGTAAACCTGCTAGATGATGGTCAAATCATCGAAATGGCAGATAATTTACGTGGCGGTGTTCCGATGGCTACGCCGGTCTTTGACGGTGCTGAGGAAGCGGATATTACGGAATTGCTGGAAAAAGCAGGTCTGAACTCCTCTGGTCAGGTGACTCTGATTGACGGTCGTACAGGTGAACCATTTCATCGTCCGGTAACGGTCGGGTACATGTATGTCTTGAAATTGCACCACTTGGTTGATGACAAGATTCACGCCCGTTCGATTGGTCCATACTCTTTGGTTACGCAGCAACCTCTGGGTGGTAAAGCCCAGTTCGGTGGTCAGCGTTTCGGAGAGATGGAGGTCTGGGCACTTCAGGCTTACGGTGCAGCTTATACTCTGCAAGAACTCTTAACCATTAAGTCGGATGATGTGGCTGGCCGTTCGAAAGTTTACGAAGCGATTGTTCGCGGCGAAGACAATTTCGAAATCGGCGTACCGGAATCATTCAACGTTTTGACCAAAGAATTAAAAGCTTTGTGTCTGAATGTTGAAATGAACCAGACCGACGAAGAGTAATAAATCAATGACTATGGGTTGCGGATCGCGACCCATAGGCTGCTAGAGAAACCAGAATTCAAACCCGTTATACGGAGCAATATAAAATGAACGAACTGATGAACCTCTTTGGACAGCCAACCGGCCTCCAGAATTTTGACTCGATCCGCATTTCCGTGGCATCGCCAGAACAAATTCTGTCTTGGTCTTTTGGTGAAGTCAAAAAACCGGAAACCATTAACTACCGGACATTCAAACCTGAACGTGATGGTTTGTTCTGTGCCCGTATTTTTGGACCTGTAAAAGATTACGAATGCTTGTGCGGTAAATACAAACGTATGAAATACAAAGGGATTGTCTGTGAAAAATGTGGCGTTGAAGTCACATTGACCAAAGTGCGCCGTGAACGCATGGGGCATATTCAACTGGCTTCTCCTGTTGCGCATATCTGGTTTTTGAAATCATTGCCATCCCGCATTGGCTTGATGATCGACATTACATTGAAAGATCTTGAACGCGTTTTATACTTTGAAAACTATATTGTGATTGATCCTGGTTTGACGGCTCTGAAACCATTGCAAATGTTGTCCGAAGAAGACTACATGGACGCGCAGGAGGAATATGGCGAAGAAAACTTCCGTGCTGGCATCGGTGCGGAGGCCATCAAGGAAATTCTTTCTGCAATCAACCTTGAAGCCGGAAAAGAGAAGGCCGAAGAAGAACTCCGTGATTGTTCTTCCGAAACCAAACGTAAAAAACTGGTCAAACGTTTAAAATTGATCGAAGCGTTTATTTCTTCTGGAACACGCCCTGAATGGATGATTCTGGACGTTGTGCCTGTTCTTCCTCCTGAATTGCGCCCGTTGGTACCTTTGGATGGCGGACGCTTTGCAACATCGGATTTGAACGATCTGTATCGCCGCGTGATTAATCGGAATAACCGTTTGAAACGCCTGATGGAACTGCGCGCGCCGGATATTATTGTCCGCAACGAAAAACGTATGTTGCAAGAAGCCGTGGATGCTCTGTTTGATAACGGCCGTCGTGGTCGCGTGATTACCGGTGCAAACAAACGCCCTCTGAAATCCTTGTCCGATATGCTCAAAGGGAAGCAAGGTCGTTTCCGTCAGAACTTGCTCGGAAAACGCGTGGATTACTCCGGTCGGTCTGTCATCGTGGTGGGGCCTGAACTGAAATTGCATCAGTGCGGTCTGCCGAAGAAAATGGCGCTTGAGTTGTTTAAACCGTTTATTTATCACAAATTGGAACTTTACGGATTGGCGACAACGGTGAAGGCCGCCAAGAAAATGGTCGAACGCGAACGCCCCGAAGTTTGGGATATTCTCGAAGAAGTGATTCGCGAACACCCTGTTCTTTTGAACCGTGCGCCGACATTGCACCGTTTGGGGATTCAGGCGTTCGAGCCAACCCTGATCGAAGGCAAAGCTATTCAGCTGCACCCATTGGTCTGTACCGCGTTTAACGCTGACTTTGATGGTGACCAGATGGCTGTTCACGTACCATTGTCTGTCGAAGCGCAGTTGGAAAGCCGTGTTCTGATGATGTCGACCAACAACATTCTGTCACCGGCATCGGGTAAACCGATTATCGTGCCGTCTCAGGATATTGTTTTGGGTCTGTATTATTTGTCGATTGCGATGGATAAGCAAATCGGCGAAGGCATGATCTTCCGTGATATGGGTGAAATTCATCACGCTTTGCAAGCCAAAGTCGTGTCGCTTCATTCGAAAATCAAATGTCGTTACGACACGGTTGATGAACAAGGTGAACCAGTAACGCGTCTGATTGAATCAACACCGGGTCGTATGATGTTGGCGGACTTGTTGCCAAGAAATAAAAACGTTCCAGTGAGTGTTTTGAATACGACTCTGACGAAAAAAGAAATCTCGAATCTGATTGACGTGGTTTACCGCCACTGCGGTCAGAAAGAGACCGTAATTTTCTGTGACCGTATGATGAAACTCGGATTCCGTTATGCTTGTATCTCTGGCATTTCCTTTGGTAAGGATGACATGATTATTCCTGAAGCCAAGGTCAAATTGGTGGCGGATGCCGAAACCAAGGTCAAGGAATACGAACAGCAATATATGGATGGACTTATCACCAAGGGTGAAAAATACAACAAGGTCGTTGATATTTGGTCACGCTGTACCGATGAAGTTGCTGATGCGATGATGAAAGGAATTTCCAATCTCTCCACCGGCATGCCGAATGCAGTTTACATGATGGCTCACTCTGGAGCGCGGGGTTCCGCAGCCCAGATCCGTCAGTTGGCTGGTATGCGTGGTCTGATGGCAAAACCATCAGGTGAAATTATCGAGACACCGATTATCTCCAACTTTAAAGAAGGCCTGTCGGTTCTTGAATACTTCAACTCGACCCACGGAGCTCGTAAAGGTTTGGCGGATACGGCGTTGAAAACGGCGAACTCTGGTTACCTGACACGCCGCTTGGTTGATGTTGCTCAAGACGCGGTTATCTACGAAGCAGATTGTAATTCAGAACGTGGAATCACGATGCGCCCTGTGATGAATGGTGCGGATGTTGTTGTATCCTTGTCTGAACGCATTCTGGGGAGGACAGCGGCAACCGACATTGTTGATCCATTGTCTGGCAACTTGATTGTATCCCGCAATGACTTGATTGATGAAGTCAAAGCGGAAGCAGTTGAAACGGCAGGTGTGGACTCTGTCCTTGTTCGTTCTGTTCTGACCTGCGAAACCCAAATTGGCGTTTGCGCCCGTTGTTATGGTCGTGATTTGGCACGTGGTACCGAGGTTAACATCGGCGAAGCTGTTGGTGTTATGGCCGCCCAGTCGATTGGTGAACCTGGAACACAGCTGACGATGCGGACATTCCACATTGGTGGTGCGGCTCAAAAAGGTGCTGAAAAATCATCTTTTGAGGCAACAATTCCGGCGGTCATCGAAATTCGCCATCACAACGTGGTTAAAAACTCCGATGGCATTAATATCGTCATGGGACGGAACACTGAAATTGTATTGAAAGACGCAAAGGGTGCTGAAAAAGCAATTCACCGCCTGCCTTATGGCGCACGTCTGTTGACCGAAGAAGGTGCAAAAGTCAAACCTGGCGATAAGTTGGCTGAATGGGATCCGTTCACTATGCCAATCATCACCGAAAAAGACGGTGTTGCCCATTATTTTGATATGATCGAAGGTGTTTCGATCTCCGAGAAAATGGATGAAGCAACCGGTATTTCTTCGAAAGTGGTCATTGACTGGCGTTCTCTGCCAAAAGGTGGTGATCTGAAACCTCGTATTGCCCTGTTGGACAAAAAAGGTGAAGTGATTACTCTGCCAAACGGCCTGCCTGCCAATTACTATTTATCGGTGGATGCAGTTCTCTCCGTTGAAAACGGTCAGGAAGTCAAAGCGGGTGATATTGTGGCGCGTATTCCACGCGAAACGTCGAAAACGCGTGACATTACCGGTGGTCTGCCACGTGTTGCCGAGTTGTTTGAAGCCCGTCGTCCGAAAGACGCAGCCATCATCTCTGAAATCGAAGGTCAGGTTGAATTTGGTAAAGACTACAAAGCCAAACGCCGTCTAGTTGTTCGTCCAACGGATGCCACACAGGAAGCCGCTGAATATTTGATCCCGAAAGGTCGCCATTTGGCAGTTGCAGAAGGGGACTACGTTCGTAAAGGTGACTCACTTCTTGATGGTGCGATGGTGCCTCACGACATTCTTGATGTGATGGGTGTTGAGGCTCTGGCCGACTACCTTATCAACGAGATTCAAGACGTTTACCGCCTGCAAGGTGTAAAAATCAACGACAAGCATATTGAAGTCATTGTGCGTCAAATGCTGCAAAAAGTTGAAATCACCGGCGTTGGCGATACAACCTATCTGGTTGGTGAGCATGTTGAACGTGATGAGTTTGCAATCGAACTTCAGAAATACCTTGATGAAGGAAAACGTCCACCGGAAGGTCGCCCGATCCTGCAAGGAATTACTAAAGCGTCTTTGCAGACACGATCCTTTATCTCGGCGGCATCCTTCCAGGAAACAACACGTGTCCTGACCGAAGCGGCCTGCCAAGGGAAATCGGACAAGCTGCATGGCTTGAAAGAAAACGTAATCGTGGGTCGTTTGATCCCTGCCGGAACGGGCGCATACGTCAACCAATTGAAAAAATTGGCTGCAGGGCGCGACAAACTGGCGATTGCAGCCCAACAGCAAGCAACCAGTGCCTTGGAAGAAGCTGCAGCCCCTGTAGACGATTTCGAAGCACAACTCGCCGAAGCCGCAAACAGCTAATCGTAAGTCTAATAAAGAATTCAACCACCCCCAAAGCCAGTTCGGGGGTGGTTTTTTATGATGAATTTATAGAATTGAGCGTAAAGCCATTTAGACGCATCGTCCTTCCGTTGAGGCATTCCGTAAAGAATGTAGGCACGAACGGAATCCAGAACAGCGAACAGCTTTGCTGCGCGCAGAATCCTATTTGGGGCTGTAAGAGAAGAATTGATTGACCTCTCTTCCACTCTCTTGCCAGTTTCCGTTAGAGTCTACTGAAAAACAGGATAATTGATATTGAACAGGGAGATTTATAAGACCAAAGCTTACAATACGTTTTAAGGAAGCTTCACGGTTATCCTCGTTCGAACCACTAACAACGCAGCGCCCAATTTGTTTGCTACGATCAGCTTCTGATCCAGAGTTT
The DNA here is from genome assembly GCA_002425415.1 of Micavibrio sp. UBA5572. Lineage (GTDB taxonomy): Bacteria > Pseudomonadota > Alphaproteobacteria > Micavibrionales > Micavibrionaceae > UBA1573. The sequence continues at coordinate 3,881 of DIMG01000010.1, read as the reverse complement.
GTCCACTGGGTATCATCAATCGTTCCCACAACTTGGATGAAGTTACCCGTTTTGTACAAGAGACAATGTTGGCCTGACTTGATTCTATCAGAAATAATTTTGAAGGCCTCAGAGATCGGATCAGAAGCACCAAAGCTAACCGACTTACCACAGGTAGCAATCTTAAATCTATCCACATAACTTCCCGCACTTCTCGCAGCCAAACCGGTATCTGCCGCCAAAGTTGACGAAGTAAAGGCAGCTGTTAATAATGCCGGCCACAATTTCTTACTCATGATAAACCCTCTTCATGTCATGTTAATTTGCACGAAATATATAACAGGCGTTATAATATGTCAAATAAAAAACCTTTATTAGCCGAAATAAGTTGACATAATAAAAGAACAATATAGCAAAAAACCAAAGTCTGTAATTGACGAGGCTAGAATTTGTCACAATAAGACCGTTTCTACTTAAGTGATTCAAATGATTCAAAAAAAATTAAAAAAGTATGAAAATAACAATTGACTCGGAGTGGAATCGCAGAGTATAGTCCGCGAACTTGTTTTGGATGTGTCGGCAGTATCCATCTGGCAAGTAATTGAAAATAAATAAAAAATCAGTTACTTGTTTTGGTTAGACGCGACACTAAAAACCCTCTCGGGGGTATCCGTGGAAGACAAAATATTGATAAGGGAGCGTAAATTCCTTGACTTAAATGTTTTGTCGCGGTACGACACCAACCATCCACAACATTTTAATTATTTGAGATAAAAAAGGACTGAAGGGCAGCAGCATGCCAACAATTCAACAGCTTATCCGTAACCCGCGGGAAAAACAGGTTAAACGCAAAAAGAACCGGGCTCTGAAACAGAACCCTCAGGTTCGTGGTGTCTGTACCCGTGTGTACACAACAACTCCGAAAAAACCTAACTCGGCTCTGCGTAAAGTTGCCAAAGTGCGCCTGACTACGGGCGTCGAGGTTATTTGCTACATCCGTGGTGAAGGTCACAACTTGCAAGAGCACTCTGTGGTTCTCGTTCACGGCGGTCGTGTTAAAGATTTGCCGGGTGTGCGATACCGTATTGTTCGTGGTGCGCTGGATACCCAGGGTGTTAAAGATCGTAAGCAGTCGCGCTCGTGCTACGGCGTGAAAAAGCCTAAGTAACTGTATTTGAGAGGATTGAAGACAAATGTCCCGTCGTCATAGTGCTAAGAAACGTGAAATTCTTCCCGATCCAAGATTTGGAGACACCACGTTGTCAAAATTTATCAACATTATCATGACCCGTGGTAAAAAATCGGTCGCAGAACGTATCGTTTATGATGCGATTGAGATGCTCGACAAAAAAGCCGCCAATGATATGGATTTGAATGCGGATCTTGCAAATAAAAGTACCGGCTTGGCCATTATGCTTTTGGCTTTGAAAAAAATAGGCCCGACAGTTGAAGTGAAATCCCGTCGCGTTGGTGGTGCAAACTATCAAGTGCCTATCGAGGTTCCTTCGGTTCGTGCTGTGGCCTTGGCGATGCGCTGGCTGCGTGATTTTTCTCGTAAGCGTGGTGAGAATACAATGGCTGAGCGTTTGGCTGCAGAGGCTTATGAAGCGGCTAATGATCGTGGGTCTGCAATTAAGAAACGTGATGATACGCATAAAATGGCTGAAGCAAACCGTGCTTTCGCCCATTATCGTTTCTAGGAATTGAACGGAATTTAAGGACAAGAGATTAATATGGCCCGCGAATTTGAACTCCAACACTATCGTAACTTTGGCATCATGGCTCACATTGATGCGGGTAAGACGACAACCACAGAGCGTATCTTGTACTACACCGGAAAATCTCACAAGATTGGTGAAGTGCATGACGGTGCGGCGACGATGGACTGGATGGAGCAAGAGCAAGAGCGTGGGATCACCATTACCTCTGCTGCGACAACCTGTTTCTGGACGGGGCCTTCCGAGGGTGCGGCTCCTGGCGAAAAAATCCGCTTCAACATTATTGACACTCCTGGTCACGTGGATTTCACAATTGAAGTTGAGCGGTCCTTGCGTGTTCTTGATGGTGCTGTTTGTTTGTTGGACTCTAACCAAGGGGTTGAGCCTCAAACAGAAACAGTATGGCGTCAAGGTGATAAATATAAAGTGCCTCGTATCGTCTTTTCTAACAAAATGGACAAAATCGGCGCAGACTTCTATCAATGTGTGGAAGATGTAGATAAGCGTCTTGGGGCAAACCCGTTGGTTGTTAATCTGCCGATCGGATCTGAATCTGATTTTGCGGGTGTGATTGATCTTCTGAAAATGAAGGCAATTGTATGGGATTCTGACAATCTGGGCGCAACATTTCGCGAAGAAGAAATTCCTGCTGATCTTCTGGATAAAGCCAATGAATGGCACGCAAAAATGGTTGAAATGGCCGTCGAAATGGAAGACGAAGCTATGGAGGCCTACCTTGAAGGCAAGGAAATAGATATTCCGACCTTGAAACGTTGTATCCGCAAAGGGACATTGGCTTCGAAATTTGTGCCGATGCTTTGTGGTTCTTCTTTTAAAAACAAAGGCGTTCAAACTCTTCTAGATGCCGTTGTTGACTTTCTTCCTAGCCCGCTCGATGTTGGAGCGGTTAAGGGTAAAAAAGTTGATTCTGATGATTCAGATAGCCGTGATTGTGCTGATGAAGTGCCATTCTCTGCTTTGGCTTTTAAAATTATGAACGATCCGTTTGTTGGCTCTTTGACCTTTGCCCGCATTTACTCCGGTAAATTGGAATCGGGGTCTTACGTTCAGAACTCTGTAAAAAATAAAAAAGAGCGTATTGGCCGTATGTTGCTTATGCACTCTAATAACCGTGAAGAAATCAAAGAAGCTTTTGCTGGTGACATCGTGGCGATTGTTGGCCTGAAGGACACAACAACAGGTGACACTCTGTGTGATTCTTCCAAACCTATCGTTTTAGAGCGTATGGAGTTTCCTGAGCCTGTGATTGAAATTGCAGTTGAGCCAAAAACAAAAGCTGACCAAGAAAAAATGGGTCTTGCCTTGCAACGCTTGGCTGCTGAAGATCCGTCTTTCCGCGTGTCGGTTGACCATGAATCGGGTCAAACCATCATGAAGGGTATGGGCGAGTTGCACCTTGAAATTCTCGTTGATCGTATGAAGCGTGAATTCAAAGTGGAGGCAAATGTTGGTGCTCCTCAAGTGGCTTACCGTGAGACAATCACCAAGGCGGCTGAAATAGATTACACCCACAAAAAACAATCCGGTGGTTCGGGGCAATATGCTCGCTTAACTTTGGTATTCGAGCCAAACGAAGCAGGAAAAGGTTACGAATTCAAATCCGAAATTGTTGGTGGTGTTGTTCCTAAAGAATACATCCCGGGCGTTGAAAAAGGTCTTTTGGCCTCTCAAACAACCGGCATTATTGCTGGTTTCCCTGTTGTGGACTTCAAAGTTCGTCTCACGGATGGTGCATATCACGATGTTGACTCATCTGCTCTTGCGTTCGAAATCGCTGCCCGCGCAGCCTTCAAAGAAGGGATGCAAAAAGCAGGCCCGCAATTGCTCGAACCAATCATGAAAGTGGAAGTGGTAACACCTGAAGAATATATGGGTGACGTGATCGGTGATTTGAACTCACGGCGCGGACAAATCAGCAGTATGAGTGACCGTGGTAACGCAAAAGTTATTGCTGCAATGGTTCCTCTCTCGAGCATGTTTGGTTATATCAATAACCTGCGTTCTATGTCTCAAGGTCGTGCGCAGTACTCGATGGTGTTTGACCACTACGCTGCTGTTCCGGCCAACGTGGTTGAAGAAGTTAAGAAAAAAGTTGCGGCATAATTTAGACGCATAATTTGAATTAGAAAAAGGAAAAGACGATGTCCAAAGAGAAATTTGAGC